>NZ_DASQYZ010000277.1:0-7128 GCF_035638955.1 Oligoflexus sp.
GCATGCAACTGCTGCCAGATGGAATCGTTCAGTACTCTGCGGGTCATCCTTGAACCCTCCTCATGAGAGAGAAGAGTTCCACAAAACTAAAAAAATTAAAATGATTCAGTTGGTTACCTGGGAATGAGGACACGCCTTAAACTTGACTTAAGTAAACACCTTTTGCGGTGAAAATTTTTGGTTCTGTTGCGTTTGTTTTCCAATAAAATGTAACCTGAAGAAACCATTGAGTATGCAATTATGGCTCTATTAGTGTTTTTAGCTGGTTGCGTGATCGGAAAACACAAACGCAACAGAGCCTAACGTGATCATGGGTCTTCAGGAAAAAAGGCCGGTTTCAGATCGCAAAAACCATCCGCTCCTGCCTTTATGGCAAAGACACCGATCTGGAATACCTCTTCTCAAAAATTTGAATTCAAAGAGATGACGATTCATACAAGAGAGGGTCATCTCTCACGGCACTGCTGCGGCCAGAAAATGAACTTTCTACGAAAAAGCGGAAAGGATTAACCCTGGCTCTTCTTTCCATCCTGAATTTCAACGGCATTACGATCCCGTGAAGCAAACCCATTCAACACCTGGAGTAATTCCTGGGCATTCTTTCCGGGGCCCTGGAAAAACGCAGCGTCGAAATCGTGAGTGGCTGTAGGTTTTGGTTTAAACAAGGCCAAGGGCTTGTAGCGGTTCGCTACATCATGCCGGGATTTATAACCAAGTCACGCCTACTCGGCATCATCGGTTTGAATTGTGAACGGCGCGTATAGCCCATCCAGCCAGGAATCGACGTTCGCGATAGGCGGATCGCGCGAATCCTCGTCGACCTCGTCGGGGAAGTCGTCCTGGGAATAAAAGATGATGTCGTAAAAAAAGCTCTGGACCTCGCTTCGCACCATGTGCCGGATTTCAATAGGGCGGCCGCGAGTAGTCAGGAAATTTTCATCGAGCCATTTGTCAACGAAGCGCCGGGCGTATTCCGATGGTGTCAGCCAGTCATCGTTGGCCTCACCGTCCAGCACTTCCCACCACTCGTCTTCGTTGGCATCATTGAAATAAAGGCCCTCCATCAGTTCATCGACGGCCTTCTGCAGCTGCTCCCTCGTGAAGGGTATCTCAGGCTCGGCGAGTCCCATCATGGCCTTAATCCGGGCGAGGTCTTTGATGGTCGTGGCGTTTCTAATCGTGCGGACCAGGGCCGCGGGGAGCATGTCCTTGATATCACGCTGGAGTGATTCCATCGCCAGCACCAGCCAGGGTTCGATTGGTGTACCGCCGTTCTCGTAGCGGCCGATGGTCTTCGGGTGAAGACCGAGTTTGGCGCCGAGCTGGGCCTGTGTGAGCTTGAGTTTGTTACGGGCGTCGATGAGTTCTTGCGGTGTCATGGAATGAACCCCACTGTTATTCAAGGCTTGAAACTACAGGGAGCATTTTGCTCCGTCAATGGAACAAAATGTATAAGTTGAAGGAAATTTTGTCCGTTGAGTTTTGCAGGACCCCAGTCGGAAGGATTCCGTTTACATCGACACTACGAGAAATCCGCGATCTGCATCAGCTTCACTTCTTCGAATCCAGGAAGCACATTCTCAAAAAGCAGGATGGCCAAAATAACATCTCAATCGAAGCTTAAGAAAAAAAGTATGTTACGTCGCAAGTCCAGGCCTTGACTTTGCGGTCCTGTTTTTGCTTTATGCCTCCGGCCGCATTCGATCCTTCGACGGGTCCAGTGCCCTACCCTTTATCATCAAGGTGCTCCCATGAATGCTTCGTCAAACTACCTGAAACCGAAGTTTCAACGTCTCATCCATCCGCCCCGTTTGCCATGGCTCCGGCTCTTCATGCCAGCGAGGGCGTTTGGATGCCCCATAAACTTCAGGACGGCGTCAAATTCTGGAACGAGCGGGATAAGGTCGATAGTCTCGAAGCGTATCAAGCGCTTGATCCAGCAAGGAGTTGCAAAAACTGCCTCTGCCATTAACGAAGGTTATTTGCACTTCGCCTAACGGAGGTTATTGTCACTTCGGTAAGACTTGGCATTCATCAGGATATGGAAGGAATTATGAAAGCCATTATGTTCGTATTTTTCGCCACACTGTCAACATCCGTATACGCAAAAACAATTAACTGCTTCTTCACGTATTCGACATACGCCAACCCCCAGCTCGGAATCAATTCTTTCCAGAGCCCTGCAGAGCCAAGTGTTTCAATTAACTTCGATGATGATTTATTCAAAGTTGTCGACTTCGCATTTGAAGAGTCGCCTATCCGCCTCCGCTTTATGGCGACACGTTTATTCGACAACAATGAACCAGCAGGGGTTTTGTTTCGATTGAGCCAGCCGGGAGCTGGTAAAATCGCTGAGGCTTATATTCTTTCAAACGAAAAAGTGCCGGTTAATTTGCGCGGCTATATTCACGGTGATTCGGTGATATACGCACTAGAAGCATTCTGCGAATGAAGCACTGCGCTTGGTTTTTGAAGCTCAACCCCATAGCCAATCCCCTGAGTACTGTGAACTGGCGAATATGACGAGTCCCAGGTCAAAATACCAGAGATTTTTTGCAACAGAACCGGGAATGATTCCTTCAGAAATTCACTTCGGCCTCGGAAATGCTTGCGACAGAGCCGACAATATTCAGTTCGTTTGCATCGCTCTCTATATCCTGATTCCCAAGGCTTCTGGGACGATCTGGTAGGATTTGGAAAAAATCCTGACCATCCCCCAAGATGAACGTTGACGGTCGAAGCCGAGCAACCGAGTTTGGGAGCGATCGATTCCGATGTAGCCTGGGGATCGTACATAAAAAAGCCCGCAAGACATCTTGCTTCTTCGACTCACGCTTTGACAAAATAAGCATTCAACCAGGCGATCCTGGGACTCTCATCCACATTGTGCTCTATCAAGGCCAAGCCACAGCGTTTGGCGACGGGTTCGAGCTTCTTGAGAGTCCAGTAATGAAATTGCCGTTCATCATCAGGCAGCTCGCCCACATCGCGAATCTTGAGGCCCATATAGAAGATACCGCCGTCTCGAAGATCGTAGCAGACCGTCCGCACTATGGTTTCGAACATATCATCATCAAAGTGAAGCAGCGAAGCGCAGGCCCAAACACCATCGACCTTCGTACCGATGGAGAAGGGATTGCGGAAATCGATCAGGCGGCAGTCGCTGGCGGGACTTTCCTTCTGCGCCATGGCCAGGAGCTCTTTCGAACCATCGACAGCTATGACGTGAAAGGCTCGCTCTGAAAAATAGCACGCGTCGCGTCCTGTGCCACAGCCGAGATCGAGGATGGTCTGGCCGGAAAAATGCTTGAGAAAGGCGCCGTAGAGCGTACTCATGTTCCAGGAGTGCACGCGGGCATGATAGGCCTTAGCATTTTTATCGTAGTAATCCAGGGATTTGCTCATAGAAGATGCCTGAAAGTGGGAGGAATTCATGACTGTCAACCCCCTCTTTCATAGCATGCCGTCGAGGCCAAACCAAGGAAAGAACGATTTGTTCGTCTTCGGATCGAATAAGCCTTCAGGGTGCCGGCATCGGATCAATGTGCATCGCCTTGCGGTAAGGCTCGGGATCAAACGATCCTGCCGGCCCCTTCTATGATGACTGCCAGTATTTTTGAGCGATAGTTTATGCATCACGGCATAGACGGAATAATTGGAGATCCGCAATGCGGAAAGCATTCTGCTCAACCCTTCCCGATTTTTTCCCTATCGTGAGCTGACCTCTTATTTGTTGAGGACTGTCTTCAAAAATTTGACGCTTTCCTCGCTTTTCAAATTCACATAGTTCGATGTTTTGACCGTTCCCGTACTCGTGTCAGCAAGGCTACCGCCGGAGGTCACACCTGCGAGCTTGCCGTTGATAAGGAGCGGGCCACCCGAATCACCGGGTCCGCTCGCCACCAGTTCACCGGCCTCAAGATTGGACGAGCTACCGGGCACTCCAGCGAAACGGATGAAACCACCGCTCACAGCTGCAACCGTGTTCGTACCCACGCGTTTGGTGCCACTGCCTGAACCGCTGTCGCCCTGAGGCGTCTTGAAAGTACGATTATGTCCATAGCCGACGATGGTGAAGACATCACCCACCTTCGGCACAACATCCGTAATGGCTGTCGTTGCCGGAGCGGTGTCGGCCGGGAAACTCACGACCGCAAGATCAGACGCGCTCACGCCGCCGCTGTAATCTGGATTTTTCTTAAAACGCGTGGCCTTGGCGACCAGAACAGGTTGTCCGCTCTGATAAGTTACGTAGTAAATATTAGGATCCTGGCTATTCTGTCCTTCCGTACAGTGCGCAGCCGTCACCACCTGGTAGCTGTTGACGAAGGCTGCTGTGCACCCTTTGTATTGATCCTCGCCAACCAACCGAAAGATTTGAACGACGGAAGGATAGGAACTTTCGCTGATCGCGATGCCATTTGTCACCTTAACGTCGCTGTTTTCCTGATTATTCCCTGAACCGCAGGATACCAGGAAGACAGCCACAGCCACAGCCACAGCCATGGATACTGAAATCAAACTTTTCGATCCAAACATAAATTTCATGGGCAACTCCTTTATGCTGTAAAGGTGATATTTCAATATTAGGCTGGCTGGCCAGTAAGAAAAGAAGATGGTCTGCGAAAGCGAGTCATGGAGTAAAAACGAGATTACGGGCTGATAAAGAGTTCGTCTTCAAATCATTGGCCCGCGCTTACTTCATGAGCTCTTGAGCTCACGCACGCTGACTATGAATGTTCGAATTTATCGGTCGCAGTCACGACAGGAGTCAAAAATTCGCAAACATTTCCGAAGCTCAAGTGAGTTTTTGAAGGGATCACTCCCCGGACGCAGTTATCCTGCGAGGGCGCAAAACTGCTCGAATGAAGTGGAGCACTGAATACCAAGCCCAGGTTTTAATGCCGCGTTAGATGGAATATGGTTCGATTATAGCGACTTAGTTCGGTTTTCAGATAGCGTTCTGAAATTGACGCATGGCATGGACGGCTCCATAGGACGTCGTGATTTTGAAAACTTTCTTCGATGAAGGCGAATGTTTCAGAGCGGGGTGCCGTCGACACTGCAGCTATAGAATCAACTTTGATAACGTCCGCAATTTCAGGCGGATTGTCGTTTTCGGAAACCATCTCTTTCCAATGCCGAAGCGATGAGATCGACATTCCGTGCCTCTTGCAAAAATCCTTGCGAGTCATTTCGCTTGATTCCCACTCTTTGAGAATCGCGCGACGTACCTTCATTGTCCACCTCTTCATTCAATCTCCTTATGAATGGATTGTGATCGAAAAAGACCAGATAGCAGCCAGCCACGGAAAACCTTGCACCGGTTGATGTTTGTGGGTTGTGTTGCGCCTGGGTAAGCCCGTGGTATTGTCCGGGAAACCTTGAGAGGGCGGCTCATGCTTTTTGACACCAAAGGACATTGATTTTAGCGCCAGATCATCATGCTTCATGTCCGCTGGTATCTTTCCTATAAGCTGAGTTACCGGGATCTTGAAGAGATGGCCGAGGAACGTGGGCTTGAAGTTGACCACACCACCATCTACCGCTGGGTCATCAAGTTCACGCCAGGGCTGGAAAAGGCTGTGCGCCGGCTTAAGCGGCCTTTGGGCAAAAGCTGGCGCCTGGACGAGACGTCTATCAAGGTCAAAGGCCAGTGGAAATACCTCTACCGGGCCGTGGGTAAGGAAGGCGATACTGTGGACTATTTGCTCACGGCAAAGCGCGACCGGAAAGCCGCACAACGCTTTCTCTCCAGGGCTATCAGGTCAAACGGCGAACCGATGAAAATCACTATCGACAAAAGCGGAGCCAACACATCTGCGATCAATGACTATAACGACGACGCTGGAGCCGATAGCGAAATTCGTCAGAACAAATATTTGAACAACATTATCGAGCAGGACCATAGGCCCATCAAGCAGCTATGCAGAGCCACCTTGGGCTTTGGGAGGTTTCGAACTGCAAGGATTACAATTGGTGGCTTTGAGTCGATGAGAATCATTCGAAAACGGCAGGTCAGAGCAGAGGGCAATACCTCTGCAGAGATCTTCTATTCCGTCGCTGCATGATCGTTCGCCAATCCTTGCTTCCCCTTCGCTCAGCTTCTGCAAACGCAACACAACCCGTAATTTCGGAGAGCTTCAGTTCTGACCTCTGCAACAAAGACTCTAACGATCGATCTTCCAACCTGGATGATCGCGGAACTTGATATAAAGGCTCGTCGTTTGAATGTAGCCCGCAAGGCGTTAATCAATGTTTGGATTGCCGACCGTCTACGTGCAAATAAGCCGGCGAAAAATTCTCAGGATGCAGTTTAACAGAACCTTCCCGGAAAAAGCTGCTGTCCGCACAGATGAGGAGAAGTTCCGCCATCGGCTCGAACATCGATAATCGCACCGTTATTGTCATCATACCACTGTCCGATCAATTGACTTGTCTGGTTTCCTTGTGGCGAGTCCGATCCAACCCGAGTAAATCGATATGTGCAATTCACATTGCACAGCGATTATTTTTAATTCCAGTAACCCAACAATTTGTAGCACCCGTTTATAAATTAAGGCATTGTAGGCGAAAGAAGAGACTTTTCCTAAACAACTGATGGAGACGTGCGTATGAGCTCTTTAATGAAGCGAATAATTTGGTCGGTATCCGTCGCCTTTTGCATGATCGCGACAGGCTGCGGTAAGGATGAGAAATCAGAAAAACCAGTTTCAAGTGAACTTTCACAAAGCAGTCAGGATATCGCTTGCCTCGCGGCGCTTGGTTCTTCGGCTGCCTGGGCCAAGAGCTGCGTAGCATCCGTTGCATGCTATGTCGGAGCAGGCCTGGGCGGTGTTGCAACGCTGATTGGTTGCTATGACAAGACAAAAATTAATTATTATCGAAGCTGTGTGTGTGTTACGAACGAATTTTCTCCAATCCTTGAACAGGACGCATACCACATTACACGTAAAGGCAAGCTAATCTGCCCCAATCAGCCTATCGGAATTCCCTATGACTGTAAAAACACTACAGACTTGCGAGAAGCAGGGTAAAACTGGTGGCGGATGGCAGGGCCCCCGGGAGGCTTTGTTGCAGGGCCCCCGGGAGGCTTTGTTGCAGGGCCCCCGGGAGGCTTTGTTGCAG
>NZ_DASQYZ010000278.1:0-7792 GCF_035638955.1 Oligoflexus sp.
CCAAGGTGGAAGCCGGGAAACTGGAAATTGAAAAAAACGTGGTGGAGTTTCCTGAACTCATGACCGATATTCAGATGGTTATGGGTCACTTTGCTGAAGAAAAGGGCATCGTCTTTTCGATGACTGCGGACAATGACCTTCCTGCGACTATTTTTAGCGATGCGGCGAGACTGAAGCAGGTTTTGACCAACGTCATCGGCAATGCCATCAAGTTTACTGGAGCAGGTTCCGTTACGCTCAACACCCGGGTGGATAAAGACTTGCAAATGCTGCGGTTTTTGGTTCGGGATACGGGACGCGGCATGACACCTGTCCATGTTGCCAAAATCTTTAAGCCGTTTACCCAGGGTGATTCTGCGACAACGCGGGAGTTTGGAGGGACCGGTCTGGGACTGGAGCTTTCGCGACGTCTGGCTCGTGCTCTCGGCGGCGATGTAACGCTGGTTGAAAGCAGGCCGGGGGTGGGCAGCGTCTTTGAAATTTTGATCGCTCTTGAAGGCGCGAGTTATGAAGCGAGTTCCTTGCCAACAGAGAAGACGCTCCATCAACCAATCATTCGACTGGACGGGGTCAGTGTGCTTCTTGCAGAGGACGCCATCGACAATCAGTTTCTCGTCACCAAGTTTTTGACCCTGGCGGGGGCTCACGTCGAGGTTGCCTGTGACGGTCTCGAAGCGGTGGGCATGGCCTCTGCGAATGACTATGATATTATCCTAATGGACATTCAAATGCCTCATCTTGATGGCTATCAGGCCACCTTGAGACTTCGTAAACTGGGTTGTAAAGTCCCCATATTGGCTCTGACAGCGCATGCGATGCGCGATGAAATTGAGAGATGCCGCCGCGCGGGATGCGACGCCCATCTGTCCAAACCCATCGGGATGCAAAAGCTGTTGGAGTTGGTGCATCGCTCGCTGTTAATCTCCGGTTCAACCGTTGACCATGGATATGATGCTCACGATTATGATCGTAAGTTGCTGAGTTAAATTCGTGGGACTTACGGCATGAGTAAGAACGTTCGACGGGCTACAATCCGTTCGAACTAACAATCGAGCCCAGGACAGTTTGGCATCAATGTTGCCTTAGCGAGGTCGGCTGAACTCTTTAAGGAGCCCCTTATGAAAACTGCTGTCCTCCTCGTGTTTTTGTGCCTGTCCCTGTCCTGTTCAAAGAAAGACAAGAATGATGATGCCCCGGCATCGACCATACCTTCGGCTACGGTGCCCGGCGCCATCCCGTCGACAACACCTCCTGGCGGGAATCCCGCGCCCACAGTCCCGACCGATCCCGCTGTCCCCTCAGCAACTTCCACCCCGCCCTGGACCCTCAATGCGGTGAACTGCGGCGTCTGGGGTTTGGGCTATGATGCCGAGGCCAAGGACTGCGTCCGCATCGCGACCAAAGAAGCATGCGACGCGCTCGCCAATGGATCGAAGTTCGTCCTTCGCTTTGGCATTGGCGAATGTCACGGACCTAACCTACAAAACAATGAAAAGAACTGCTCCGCTAAGGGAAGAAGCTACGATGCGGCCTCGGAAAGCTGCAAGCCCATCACCACTCAGGCCGAGTGTGACAAGCTGGCGAACGGATCCGTTTTCGACCTCGGCTATCAGGAGTGCGTTGGCGTCCGGTTTTTGCCGAGCAAGGAAACCTGTGCTGCTTATGGGACATCGTTCGATGCCGCCAGCCGCACCTGTGTGACGATTCGCACCGAAGCGGAATGCACGGCCTTGCAAAGCGAAGCGATGTTTGACATCGGTTACGGAAGGTGCCTCGGCCGCTGTGATTATCGCGACTCCATCACCGATGCCTGCTTCCTCAGCAGGTGAGGCCTTGGAATCCGAGGGGCTCCTGAGGAGCCCCTGTCCTCAAATCACACCCTTCGAATCGACTCCGCCTTGGCATCTCCCTGCTATTCCTGATCGAAATCCCGGTGAACAAGAACTGGATAGCGTGACTTTTCATCGAAAATCAAAGTCTCGCGTCCAAGGCTCCTGGAATACAGAAGAATCCGAAAATGTCAATTCTGTGGTGCTGGGGATTGAGTCGGCCCGTTCCTAAGCAGCCTCCTGGTTTTTTTCACCACTCTGGCCGTAAGGAATCAGCTGATAATAAAATTCCGTGGCTTCGCTATCATCCCTTATCTTGAAATCCCCATCGAGTCTGTATTTTGCGAACTTCTTCTTTTGATCAAAGGTCAGGGAGTTGAATATACCGGTGTGAAGGATAATGGAATGCTGTCCCGTCTGACCGAAGATCTCCTTCCGGATCGATTCATAACGCGTTGCCAGGACGATTCCCCGTCCAAAAATATCATATTCCTTCGGACTGGTCTTGGGATAATAACCCTGCAGCTGCCCCATGGCAATGCCGATGCCGCAGTAAATCGGAAAATCGAATTGGAAGGCATGCGCATTTTCTTCGAGCTTTTTCACAAAACCTTTGGCCATGGCCAACGCCAGATCCGCGGAATTGGTATCGGGTGGGGCACTGAAGGGATACCCAATGGAGCAGAGGAAACCATCGCCTAATTCCTTAATCCGATAGCCATTCGCCTCCATTCGCGTCGGATCATAATTGTGCTGCAGAAGGCCGAGACACGAATGGATGGAGGCCTCCAGGAAGTCTTTCAGCCTGATGTGTTTCAACTTCGATGATCCAATGATGTCAAAGCAGATCACGATGCCTTCGCCAGACTGTGTAGGCATGGTGGTCTCCAGCTCCTCTCCCATCTCAATGGACTTGATCTGATGCGGATAGACCACTTTCGCAAGCTGATTATAGCTGTGATCCTTCTGAGCTGACAGCGCAAGCAGACGCTTTTGGGCCTCGTACTTCTGCTTCCGGAATTCGTTGAAGCGATCGGCCAAGGCGAGGGAAAGCAGGATGCCCTCGACCACGCCGCCGGTGATCTGTCCCCAATACGAAAGTATGTTGGCCGGCATCAATCCGGCGATATTAATAACTGTAAAACCGGCTCCAGCGAGATAGCTGGCGAATGCGATGGTATACCAGAAGGCCGATTTGGATCCCTTGCGAACCAGAAGGAACCCGGCAAGGAAGTAGGCCGATATATTGAAGCAGGATGTCAGGAGGCAAAAGACATTACCCCAGAAGACGGATACAAACAGTGTATTTAAAAGGTTGGCGAAGCTCATCAAGGCCAGTATTTTTAAAGGCCAGGACAACTTGGGTAGGCTCTGTTCGATTTTCAGGAACGCCTGGCTGAACAGGAAAAGGCTGAGTAAGATGATGTCAACGGACGCTACCATGATTTCATTAGGAACGGGGTTTTGCAGACCAAGGATAAAGAATACTTCCTGAGAAAGGCCAAAATAGGACAGCTGGTACATGATGTTCCAGAAGATGAAGATCACGTAATACAGGTAAGTTCGATCCCTGAGGTTGATGAAGAGAAAGAAGTTGTAGAGCCCGACGAAAGCAAAACAGCCCAGAAAAAAGCTGATGATGCAGTACTGGAAGAGGTTGTGACGATGGAAATTGGCTGGCGACCAAACCTTGAGCGGCGCCTGGCTGCCTCCCGTTGTCTGGACCCGCAGAAAGTAGACCGTTTTTCCTGGCTGGACCCTGACGAGAAAAGCTGGCTGTCTCGATCGAATCGTTCGATCGCGGAAGGACTCCTGGTCACCCGCAACGCCGATCAGAGTTGCAGAATCATGCAGCCTTGCCGAATCCGTAATGGGAAAACTACTCTCGATGACGACGTCCAGAGGTTGGTCGCGAGAATTGACCAGGGCGAACCGGATCCAGTAAGCGGATCGGCTCAAGCCGAAGTTGGCGTTTGAACCCCACTCTCGAAACTTTGATTCTTGATCGAAGGCTTGGACGGCTTCCGGCAGCGTTAGGCTCTGGGATCCATCCTCGATGATCTGCAGATAAGGCCCAAGCATTGTGCCATTCGGATCATCGTCGAGGGCATATTCGCGAACAGCCCCCAGGGCATCATGGAAAGGCAGCAGAAGTATGAAAAAGAGAAGAAGGACGTGCATCAATCCAGTCTTCTGATGGTCTTCCGATGCCTTCATTTGCGTCGTTGCTCTCACGCTCAGTTGGTAAAAAGGGGACGCACGGTATGCGAGATGACCCTGATCATGGGATCGGTTCGAACAGGGTTTACTTGATTGCGAAGGCAGCTATTATCCAGGAGTCTTTCTGTGATTCCACCAACGAACATCATTTCTGCTTATGATTTCCTTAGGTTTTAATTCACCGACCCCAGTCGTGAGGGGATCATGACATCACGCCTGCCTTTAATCTTGATTGCGCTATTCAGCTTAATCCAGGGCTGTCAACGCTTTGAAAAGCATTTCGATGCTGTGGGCGCACTGTGCGGAGTCGATCCTTCCAGCTTTAATGCCGAAGGGCGCATTATAAAATTCGAAGATCCGCAGGGTGAAGAACTTTCATCGGCCACGCTCTTGACCACCCGCAGTCGATTCTTATCGCATTCGCGAGGCGTCCAGAATCTTGAGATCAGTTCACGCGGCTGTGTGCGAACTGCGGCCGAGTCGGGTGTGATCCAAGCCTTCAGCAGCGCTCAGGGGTGGAGTCTGGCCCATGAACCCAATGATTCATCCGAGCAGAAGCTCCTGCGTCTCGCCATGCAGCCTTCACCGCACGTCAGTGCAGAACTCCAATGTCCACAGCAAGGCTATTTTGCGCACGAAACTCTCACATTCCCCCTGCGCTGGGCGGGTGACGGCCCATTGCATGCAGCTCGTTTTGAACTTACCGCGGTGGATGAAAAGCAGCAGAAACCTTTTGTGTTTTTTGAAAAGCCTTATGGCATGCATTTGAATGATCTGCCGCACAGCCTCACAACCGACTCTCTACCGGAAGGACAGTACCAACTCCGCCTCTCGTTCCAGGTCAGCATGGAAGGTTGGGATATTCCGGGTTCGATTCCAACGCGGGTTGAATCCTGCCCACTGACCATCCTGCACCGGCGACCTGAAGTCGGTGGTCTTGAGGGCTATGGTTTGGGCCAGCGCGTCGCTGTCTTTGCCAAGGGCGCTATTCTTCCCTGGAAAGCGCCCTCGCCCCAGAGCGATCTGCATTACTGCCGTGAAGCGCGAGGTCACGACCTCGATGACATCCCATCGACCGAGTCCAGCATGGATTGTCAGCCTCGTGGCGCCTGTCGCGAGAGCGGAAACTTTCACAAAACGGGAGCCATCACAGCCGAGGACCTTGGTGTGTTCGATTATTACGGCTTTGCCGAGGATCGGGCTGGCAACCGTTCTGCCTTGAGCTGCCAAACCGTGGCCGTAACCGAGCAAAAACCTGGTCTGCAGTTGTTATGGTCGGAAGACGAATGGAATAAGCCCTCCTCTCAAATGCGTGTTCCAAGGCCGACTGCCCGTTTGCGCATAGTCGGACGTCATCCTCAATTGGAGGATGGTTCGCTGACGGCGAGGTTTCAGTGTAAGGCTGACTTCGTGCGAGAAGACCAATCCTTGCTAACCGGACGATCCGTTCTGTGCACGAGCGGTCGCTGCAAAAAAAAAAATCTGGAATTCTACACCGACTGTGACGCGGATCTCCAGGTCGAGCTTTTTGAACTTTGGCCCCACATCAAGGCTGAAGGCGGTCGACTGCGCATTTTTGTTAAGGCTGATGACCAGGCCGGACATGTGCACGAGGAGATGACATCCATCGGCATCCAGCCTCAGCGCTGGCAACCTCTTCGCTTAAGCACCGCCTCCGATATTACGGATAATACGCGCCAGATGCTGCAGGATCATCAGCGGCGCATCTTTGTTGTGCGTGGCCATGACATTTCCCGATGGGACGAGGATGCACAGGCCTGGCAGTTGGTGGCCGTGCCTGCTGAAGCAATCGGTGGTCAAATGTCTCAGATCTGGCTCTCCCAAGAGGGTGAGCTTCATGCCCAATGGGGCGTGTGGCGGATGGAGTCCTTCCGCATCGATTTTTACCTGTTCAAGTGGGTTGACTCTGGTTGGCAAAAGGTCACTCCTCTTGACCCGCAAAACGCTGTGGAATGCTTGCGCCCGCAAAGTTTTCATCGCGGCGGGTTCTGGTGCGCGACCGATAAGTCCATGGCGATTCACCAAAACGGCCAATGGAGCTTCATCCCTTGGCCTGCAGAACGGGACCGTTGTCACACTCTCCCGCAGACCCAGGCTTTGGTGCGTGATCAACAGCAGAATCTCTGGCTGTCCTGCAATTCCAGTCTTTTTCGATCCGCCTCCGGTCAGAACACCTGGACTTTGGTCGATCATTCTCTGCCGCTCTTGAAAATCGGCGTCGACGCTCAGGAAAGACTGTGGGTCGTGCGCGGTCGCAGCGGCCAGACTATGAGCATTGAGGTCACGACGACCCAGGGAACACAAACGCTGCCCATCCCAGCATCCCTCCAAGGGATCGACCTCGGAGCCGAGGATTTCGTCATCGGACCGGCCTCAGAGATCATCATGGGCGATTCCTATTGGGATGACAGCCGGAACTCGTGGCAGATGTTCCCGTATCTGACCGCTCGGCGCGCAGAGCAGCGCATGGTGCCTCATTTCCTGACCAGCGGAAAACTTTACTGGGAGACCCATCAAGGTTTTATGCTTTGGGATGGCCAAGGCCTCCGCCACTGGGATTTGCGCGTGCAGGGCATTTTATTTGGTCGAGTCGGTTTCCACCTGGCCGAGGATGAAAAAGATAGGCCGATGATTCTGGCCAGTCCTGCTGGAATCGATGCTGTTCCGTAGGTGTTCCCCATGCGAAACTGGGTCCATTTACCTAAACCCGGAGTCTCGCCCAGTACGGGAATTTGGGGACTTTGGGTGGATGCTCAGAGCAAGCCCAGCGTCTATATTCAATCGGATGGGCTGTACACGTTGGAACCAAGCGGTTGGGTGCGAACTTTAAAAAGCCCTGGTTTGCCCGATGAAGCGCCCCTGCAAACTGAATTCTTTGAGCCCGTCCTAAGGAACTCCACTGGCATCTATCGTTGGACACCGGAATCGGCATGGACACCGATCGCAAGCTTTGCTGAGCCCCGCTCCTATTTGAACGCTGTTCGGGATTCTCTCGGGAGGCTCTGGGTTTTCCAGAACGATACTGTGGATTTGGCCATGATCCACGGTTTCAGTTTTCAACGCGTGCCGCTTCGCGCCGATGCAGGATCGAAAATCCTGAATATCTTTAGCCGCAAGGATGGGATGGTGGTCGCCACCAACCTAGGTCTCTTGCAGCGGAAGGACGCCGACACGGAATGGGCACTCAGATCGTGGCAGGACTGGGGTCTTGGCGCCATCGATCGCATTCACCAGATCGATGATCACACCTTGATTCTGTCCGTTCGTCCCGACTCCAAGCCTATAACGGGCTTCTGGGTCCTGGACCTGGTCACGCAAACCAAGAAATTCTGGCCCGCCGGAGGTACGTTTTATTCCTTTAACGACGTGCGCAAAACATCAAAGGGCGAGATCATCATGGCTCTCGACTTCAGCATTTATCGGACTGATGGTGTGAGCTATGCTGAGATTTTCAGCCAGAAAGATCTTAATAGCCTGCCGCAGATACCAGGAACGTTTCTCCTTATCTTCGCCATTCGGATCGATGCCAACGATCGTCTTTGGTTTCACATTGCGACGGGGCTTGTCCGCATCGATCTTTAAAGTTGATATTAAAGTCGGACGGAACCTCATTCATCATTCACGACTCGGATCGAGCGCCCGTAATAACGTGATGCATCGTCTCCCACCGGGTCCAGCATACTTCGAGGTCGAGGTCCTGCATCCGGCCCGACCTTGTCACA
>NZ_DASQYZ010000279.1:0-1858 GCF_035638955.1 Oligoflexus sp.
CGTTCGGCACGCCGCTGACGTCTGTCGCCACCGCAGCATTCGCGGAGCCGGTTTCGGTCCATGCACCGTTGCGATAAAAAAGAATGCGAATATCTTTTTCCGCGTGAGCTTCTGACATCAGCACTGGCCTCGAATTGATCGGCCAGGGAAAAGGCCAGCCGTATGTCACATTGCATTGAAAAAACCTCCTCAGGAGGAGGATGGCATCTCCCAGGAGGCGGCTTTTAGTCAATCATATTGATGATTTGATTAATTTCTAAGCATTCTTTCCGGGGCCCTGAAAAAACAGCCTGTCAATCAAATTAGCCTCTACAGTGCATGCAGTGCCATATCATGGCACTGCCAAAACGGGAGGGATTGATCGTCAACCATGGCGGGGCACCATGCCGGAAGGACCCAAAGCAGTGTAATCTATGCAACGCACGGATTTTAGGAAGCTGCATGAAGATGCTACTTCATGCACATTGAATTCTTTTATGTTCAAGACAGATTTAACTAGATTCACAGTGATCCCCCATTCACGACTGATTCTTCGTCACTTCGCGTCAAGAGCTTTGACGAGAACAGGAGTCATGAAATTCATAAATGTCATGAATCGAGCTGCCTGGGAACGAGATTTTTCATAAATATAGTATAAGGGTACGGGAGCGAAAGACCAGTCGGGCAAGATGCGTCGGAGTATACCCTGCTGCAATGCTGTCTCGCAAATGGCCACCGGAAGTACGCAGAATCCACCACCAGACAGGCAGAAGGTCTTCAAAACCGTAATGCTATCGATTTGAATGCGATTGGAGATCGCGACTTCCCCCTTTTCCTCCTTCCCGCTTAATACAAGGCTTTGTCGGCGATGGAAGCTGTAAATCGAGTGACGCTGCAATTGTTGAAGATGATGCGGCTCCGCTTCAAGCGACGCCAAATACCCAACACTGGCAAATATCCCAAGGAATGTGTTGCCAATTTTCTTTTGTATCAGATTTGAGTCCTGAATCTTTCCGATCCTTATCGCGATATCAATTTTATCTTTTACATGGTCAAGCACAGTATCAGTTGCCAGAATATCGACTGCAATCTGCGGATGCAGTTTTGCAAATATCGCCAACGCTGGAGCGAGGATTTCAGAGGCAACTTCAATAGAGGCGGTAATCCTAATACGCCCCTTCGGGAAGAGGTTATGGCCGGCGATCAGATTTTCAAGCTTTTCGGCTCGCTCTATCATTTCAAGCGCTTCCGCAAAAGCGGTTTCTCCTTCCTCTGTCAAGCTTAGCCTTCTGGTAGTGCGCCGCAGCAGCTTAACACCAAAATGAGATTCAAGTTCCGATAATTTCTCGCTGAGAAAGGACTTTGAAATTCCCAGGCGGCTGGCGGCCGAAGTAAAGCTACCCTGCTTGACGATCTCGGCAAAGAGAATGAGGTCATCCAAATGGAACATTTTCAACCCCTTATAGAGGACTCCTCAATTGTTCGCCAAAGCGAACAGTGTGTCAAGGATAAGCCATCTAAAACTTTGACTACATTAGCCGTAAAGTAGAGCAGTCAGCTGCTTCATTAGGAACAGGGGCAGCATAACTGTGAACAATAATTCTCAGCCTTTTGGAGACAAAAATGAAGGCTCTGTTGCAGAAAATCTCTAGCATCCCGACACGGGATTGGTCATATTCACCAATTCACCGTATCCAGGGAGTGGTTATGGCGCTGAGCTTCAAAGGACGGCATTTCGAAAAGTCCATTATCCTGTATATGGTCCCGCCGATCGAAGCAAGAGAAACAGTTGCGATGGAAGAACGAGAATAAGATGCTTCCGTATATCCGGCGTCTTTGTTGAAGGGTGAAACCTTCAGCGCCCTGATGGAGTATGCGC
>NZ_DASQYZ010000280.1:0-16475 GCF_035638955.1 Oligoflexus sp.
GTGATGTAAACGGCGAATTTGCAGACACCCTGATCATCACAGGCAGGTTTTGATCAAGTGCGAATGCATAGCTAACATACAGCATAATCGGCTCCCAGTCGATGTCTCGCTGGAAACAGATCAATGATGCTCCTATAAGGGAGAAGTCCGGTATCTCCACCGGCTGCTTAGCTGGAGCGTGAGATCCTCGAAGGCGCACTTCCTCCGGACAGCGGAACATCGACAATGATTAACGATTTGGCAACCGCAGGCTCTCAGGACGACAGAGCGGAACACCTGCAGTGGGCGGAGCCACGAAGACTGCAGCCGTGCGTGCAGGCACCTTCAGTTGCAGGCCATCCGATTGCGCTTGCTTGACAACGTCATCAGAACCAGCCAGCTGAAGAGGATGCAGCTTCATTTTTTTCCTGTAAGGCAGTGTGAGGTCCATCGGCTGCAGGTTAAATAGCACGACGATTTCACTATACCGAGGATCCAGGTCCGTAGCACCGCACACTTCATCGTGAATTCGCAGAGCAATAACACCCGGCACAGCTTCCGTGCCACCAATAAAATCAACCCGCTGCTCCACATCCGCCGCCTTCGTCAAACGGAAGAGCGGGGAATCCTTGCGAATCGCCAGAAGGTCGAGGAACATCCCAATCGCTTTCTGGGTGTCCGCGATGCCGGGGCCTTCCGGCACATTCTTCACAACATCACGAATCACAGCCAGGTTGTTGCCGTCCTTATCCGCGGCTGGCAATCCACGATTCCAGATACTGCGCTCCCATGTGAAATCAACCTGATTATACCAATCACCAGCGTTATAGCTGTCACGCACCAGGGACTTGGACCGTAAAAATTCAGCGCCCATTTCAAAGTATGGAACTCCCATGGCCAGCATATTAAACGCGAGGCCCAGTCCATGCACCCGCACACGTTCCGCCATGGTCACATCATAAGGCAGTTTTACCTGCGAAATATCCCAAAAGGTTTGATTGTCGTGATTCTCGATATAGTTGATGGTCTCGCCAGGAGCCTGCGTATAACCCGCGCCCTGCCCAAAATAATCAAGTTGATGACCCGAAATTTTCGTGCCACTGCTGGTCACCAGGGGGTAGTCACGCAGCGTTCCAGCGAGGCCAAGCCGCAGCCGATCCTGAAGTCCAAGCAGGTTTTGCTTTTTCACATCCAAGGCTGCATCAACAAAAGCCGAAGGATCCGTACACGACGCACCGGGAACCCGTTCCTTCAAGAGACCACCACGGCCATTGTCATCGAAGAAAAGACCATTGACCGGACTTTGTTGGGTGAGGAGGACACCGCAGTCCATCGGACCACCACCGCGAACGGCATCCCTGAGACGGTCGTTGAATGAACCAATCCCGGTACCGGCCATGTTCGCCTGACGAGCACTGCTTTGATTGCGAATGTCGCTGTTGAGTTCGCCCATGGCCCATCCTTCCCCGAAGATGAAGACATTCGGTCCCAAAGCTTTCTGCACGTTCAACATGTTTTCTTTCAAGTGCAGGCCCATGAGGTCAAAGCGGAAGGCATCCACTTTATAATCCTGGTGCCAACGCTGCAAAGTATCAATCATAAGCTTTTCCATCATCACGCGTTCGCTGGCCGTATTCTCGCAGCAACTGGAACGCTCCACCGCACCCGTAATGGGATGCAGGCGGTGATAATAGCCTGGAACGACCTTATCCAGGATCGAGTTGGGATTCATGCCGGATGCATAGGTATGGTTATAGACAACGTCCATGGCCAGATGGATCCCAATCTCTGCGAGGCTCTGGGCCATGTTACGGAACTGCAGAACGCGAGCCTCCCCTTCCCCACCGGCAGCGGCTACATAGCTGCCATCCGGCATTCCATAATGCACAGGATCATAGCCCCAGTTGAAAGAATCACGCTCGATCAAAGCACTGTTCAACTGGGCAATGTGTTGGCCATCACGTGGCAGCGAGTCCATAACATCAAATATAGTAGCGATGCCCGGATCCTGGCAAAGGGCTTCCCCAGCAGGCAGAATTGCGCAGAGCTTGGACATGGGATCATTGAGATTCACGGTCTGGCTGCGGTCTTCATTCACAGAACCGAAGTCATACGCAGGCAGGACCTGAACATGGGTGAGACCCGCAGCCTGCAGTTTTTTCAGGTGACGCATGCCGTTGGATATGGGGCGGCCTTCAAGTCCATTGCGTGTGAACGCATCATAGGTGCCACGCAGTTCAAGAGGAACCGACGGATCCCGTGCACTGAAATCACGGATATGCATTTCATAAAAAACCATGTCGGTGGAATTCTGAAGTGGCGCCAGCTTCATGGCATCCCAGCCGGCTGGTTTCAAAGCCGGATCATCGAGATCAAGCAACTGGCTCAATTCCCCGTTATACGAGCCACTGTTCGCATAGGGATCGGTAACTTCGTACGATTCAATGCGACCGCTGAAAGGATGATACACCTTCATCGCAAAACGATAGTAAAGGCGTTCTTTCACCCAGGTCGAAGGTATATCGACCGACCAGACGCCACGATCTTCGGTCATGGCAACTGTTTGTTTGAGCTTCTTATCACGGCCATAGAGATTAAGGCTGACCCCCTGGGCTGTCGGGGCCCAAAGTTTTAATTGATTGGAATCCCCCAGAACGAGCCCGAGTTTCCCATCAAAGGCAAAGCCGTCATCCAGGACTCCACCGAGTTGAGGCCGGGTTGCGGCGATGATCCGGGAGGCTTCATTCAGGGCCACCATCACGAGTTCTGATTTGACCAGCGACGCAAGCTGCGACTCGGCATCCACCGATAGGCTCAGAAAACCCTGGTTGAGATGTGGAAATCGCGACCTTGTCTCCGGGCTGATGCTGGTATTTTTCGTCAGCGGAACCTGGACGACCGCAGGATCATTCAGGACATTCTTCAGATTATTAAGATCCAGTTGACCGGAAGCACTGCTCAGGAGCACATAGCGTGCCGCCTGGCTATTCACCTGCCAGAGCATTTCATCGCGCTTCACCCAATGAGCCGAGGCGCCTTCGATTTCAGGCTGCCAACCACAGGGACGAAGATCAGGACTACAGTATATCTTGCCGCCATTCAGAAAAATAATGCGACCGTGGCGTGCGGGCTCATAATAAAGATCTCCCTCCGTGGCTTTCAGATCGCCGCTATGAACGATCAGACCCATTTTTTGCGGGAGCGATTCATAACCCGTTGGAGCCGCGCTGTACCCGGTCTGCGCTGGCACGTCGAGGCGCGCCGCATAACCGTAAGCTGGCACGGGTGCATCCATACTCAGTGGCGCTTCCCACTTGGTAAAGCTGGTATTCGTCGTCGCATCCCAGATATGAAGGCCCCAACTTTGAGTCGCCTGATCCGCACCCGGCACGAAATAAACGACCAGATCCTTATCGTTTTGCGGCAAAAGCGGGGGCGCCGTCGTGAAGGCGGTCGGACTTCCAGCAAAAAACCAAACCCCTGGCCCTTCCACTGGGAAGGCGAGGCGTTCCACTTCCTCTCCCGCACGTGTGACAACCAGCGCTGTATTTTCAGCGGCCCCGGTCACAGCGAATTTTCGACCAAAGGCGTCATCGGGCAGCGCTGTAAGACTGCCTTGCGTCAGACTGAATTCAAGATTCTGTTCCGTCGGCGGAATGCGGAGATGGATGACAAAAGCCTCGGGCTCCGTGCCGTTCCCGTTATCATCGCTCTGCTGATCGCAGGCCATCGGAAGCCAAAAGCCCAGCAACAGCAGGATTGAAAGAAAACATCTCATCGTAGGCTCCTTCTGGTTATGGTAAGTGTGTTACTGCGCACTGACCGTCAGAAACGATTGGGTATAATCTGCGACCTGCGTACAGAACTTAAATTCATAAGTCCCTTTCTTGGGAAAATTCACCGCAAAGTTACCGCCACCGCCGAGGTCCTTGCCGTTGGCATCGCCGGCTGGGAAATAATACACGTCCACCTTGGTCTCGACTTCCAACATCAAAGGAGTCGTCTGTCCGGCAGCCAGCAAACCGACCTTCAAATGCGACCAACCCGCGCCTTCCACATCTTTCAAATAAGTGGCCAGACGAAAGGGCTTTTCGCCTGCTTCCAAGGCCAAAATCCCGACATAGCAGCCCGAGGCTTCGTCATAATTCAAACGCGAGGCGGCCAGCAGCTCTTCACTCACATTTTCAGCGAGCCATCCATTCATGTCGCCACGCACGTAAACAGGCAACTCAGTTGCGGTCGCATCGACAAATTTAAAACCTTGAACCGCGGGTTCAGCACCAAGCGTAGGATTCGCGGCAGGAACCGGTGATGGAATGACAACAGCCGGCGTCGTCTCCTTGGTGTCATCAGATTTGCTGGAACACGACACGATCAGCGCACAACCCAGAGCCAGGACCTTTGTCATTGAGACATTCATGATATTCCCCCCAATTTTTTTTAAGATGGCATTCGCGTTTTTTAAGGGCTGCAGTGAACAAATACAAGCCGAAACCTGATCCGAACGGACTATGTTTCGATCTTCACACCTCCTCGTGGGAACTTTGTTTTTTTGTGAAAGCAATGCGACATACGGGGTTGCAGGTCATCATGAACCAGCACTGACAAACTGACATTGCATAGTGACTTCGGTTGCAAACCCTTGGCATTTTAAAATACCCAACGGTATTATACTCGCGACTCTTGAGACAACGCGGAGAGGGACTCATGGGACGACCCAAACTATTTGACCGGAAAGACGTGACAGACAAAGCCCTTCAAGTGTTTTGGAGAAAGGGTTACCTCGATACATCTTTAAAAGATATTGAAGAAGCGACTGGCGTCTTTAAACCTGCACTTTATTCAGAGTTCGGCGATAAGGAAGGACTCTTTCTTGAGTGCATCCAATATTATCGGGAGCATTATTCAGGACGACTTCACCTCTTGAAAGAACCTTTCGGCTGGAAAAACATTGAAGCTTTTCTTAAATCCGTTCTTCCCGATAAGCTTGGCAGAGGTTGCTTTGAAGTTTCTGCCTCCACGAGAGATTTCCCTGTATTGAATGAGAATCTGAAATCTGATGAATATTCTGAAAAAATGATGACGGCCATTGAGAGAAACTTGAAAGCGGCCGGAGAGGAAACGAAGACGTTAAACATACTGACAGAAATTATTTTTACGTTCTACTGCGGCCTTGCAGCTTTGGCCCTGTCACAGCCACGTCGAAAGCTAGAGAAAAGAGTGACTGACTTCCTTAATTTCATCCGTATGGAATCATGATGTCTTGGATGAATGACCACGTGGTGTTTTATTTCCTTGCCGAGCGTAACCACGCCTATTAAAATACCGCCTGGTACTTTACTATCATCAAAAGGACATATATGAAAATAGGGATAATAGGTGTCGGACATATTGGAAAAACCTTGGCACGCAAGCTGAGCGGGACTGGGCATCAGGTGAAGGTCGCCAACTCCCGTGGTCCGGAAACGATTGAAGCGGACGTGCTGGCGACAGGAGCACAGGCTGTGACTACCGCTGAAGCCTTGAAGAATGTCGAAGTGATAATTTTATCAATCCCGCTGCATCGTATTCCTGAGATCGCTCCACTCATGGCCGACTTGCCAAGAGAAACAGTCGTTATCGATACATCCAATTACTATCCTGGACGGGATGGTCGAATCGAAGCCATTGAAGCTGGTCAAATCGAAAGTTTGTGGGTGGTCGATCAGCTCCAGAGACCGGTCGTCAAAGCGTGGAATTCGATAGGTTCAGACTCCTTCGCAAGATTCGGAACCGCCCCAGGTAGTCCAGATCGTATTGCACTTCCTGTTGCGGCCGATCGTGAAAAGGATCGCAAGGTGGGAATGAAGCTGGTTGTAGACACGGGCTTCGACGCTTATGATGCCGGTCCTCTTGCGGAATCATGGAGACAGCAACCAGGAGCACCTGCCTATTGCACAGACCTCAGTTTAGGTCAGTTGCCTTTGGAGCTTGCGAAGGCCGAACAAACGAGATTACCGACAAGACGTGATCTTGCTGTCGCGGTCATGATGGAACGGATGGGCGACAGCAAAACCAATCCATCTGCGGATTTCGGCGTCCGCCTCAGTCGTACAATATACATGTAAGTCAGAGGCAAGGGCGAGCTCTCGCCCTTTTCATCTTTCTTCCGGCAACCCCGTAGGACCGAAACCACAGACTTTGCATATTCGTTCGTATCGCCATGTTCATCCAGCTGTGTTAGCGTATTTCCGCCAGGAACGTTTCCAAAGTGTTTCCAGGCCACTCTTATGTTTTGATAGAAAGGAACATCATGAGCTATGTAGATTTCTTCTGCTTGCCACTCCCAAAAGGCAAAGAGGCCGAGTACAAAGCCACAGCAGAGACCTTTGCTGCAGTCATGAAGGAGCAGGGAATGCTCCGCTATTGTGAGGCGGTAGCTGACGATGTACCCCGCGGGAAGGTCACGGATTTCTATCGCGCGGTGAATGCTGATGACAATGAAACCGTGGTCGCATCGTACTGCGTATGGCCGGATAAAAAGACTCGCGACAAGGCGTGGGAAGTGGCGATGAAAGATCCGCGCATGACGAGTATGACCCCCGAGTCCATGCCCTTCGATGGCAAGCGGATGTTTTGGGGCGGCTTTAAGCCACTTTTTGAAATTTGAATATCTCCGGGGGCGCATGTCCCCGGCCCGGCATCATAGGCCTTTTGCTCGGCGCAATCCTGGTGATGAGCCTCCACAATTTTTTCCTCTCTCTCGCCCTACGCTACCCTTCTTATCTTTTTACGGGGCTTTTTCGCGGCTGGTGACGCCTCTGGCCGTTGCAAAAAGCGACAGATGGTTTCTTCAACCGGGCCCGACACGATGCCAGAAGTCGACCTGATAGCCGCGTTTATCCAGTTGTAGAACCTGCTTGTCCGCAACCGGAGTTGTTCCTGAACATTTCCATAGGTACACAGTTGCCCGTCCTGTAGCGTAAGCCGGTATGGAGGGGGTGTTCGGATTTTCAGTGCAGTATTGCGTCATGCCGTGGCTCGGCGTGCGGCTCGTATCGGCTTTGACATCGCATGGCAGATTGGCCCCTGTGCAGCAGGCATAGACAGATCCATCCATGCAGCGCCACCGGCAGGCATCCGTGCTTGTAAAGTTTGCACTGGCGTCCAATATCCTGCCTCGCTTGAGCGCCTGCACAATCTCTTCCGTATTGGCCGAATTGAGCATGACGGCTTCGGGTGAATCCATGGTCCGGACTTTTTCACAGTACGCGTAAGGGCTCGCTGGCACTGCGGTCGAGCCTGAGTCATCACGAGGGGTGGTGCAGGCTGTGTTGAGATAAAAAGCGCTCAAGAGGCTCATGATCATTCGAAGTCGCGTCGCAGATTTTGTCATATCAAATCTCTCCCATGCTTACTTCCGCAATATCTTATCCATCGCTTTGCCCTTGGCCAATTCATCGATCATCTTATCCAAATAGCGAATCTCGCGCATCGTTGGTTCTTCGACGTCTTCCACTCGGACGCCGCAAACCACACCTTTAATCAGAGCCCGCGATGGATTCAGTCGGGGAGCTTCCGCGAAGAAAGTCTCAAAGTCCATCTTTTTTTCCAAGACCGATTTCAACTCTTCATGGCTGTAGCCAGTCAACCAAAGGATGATGTCATCAACCTCCGATTTCGTACGTCCCTTCTTCTCGGCTTTCGTCACATAGTGTGGATAGACGCTGGCGAAACTCGTTGTATAGATCCGATGTTTGGTCATGATAAATCCTCACTTCTTTGGCTATTTTTATTTTAGCAAAAAGATCGGCAACACCTCTTCAAAATTCTGCAAACCTTATGCAGTAAGGTTTACAAAGATATCAATTGGCTGGACAGTCTACGAATAAAAGTTGACAGTTGAAAACGACTATTGATAAGGAACGCTGCACGACTTCGAATGTTTTCATTTTGAAGAATCTTACGTCTACGGAAACTTGAAGGAAAAATGATGAAACTCTCCAAAACCATCGCAGCTCTTGGCCTTACAGCGTCATCTTCGGCTTTCGGCCTCATGGCGCCAGACCAGCCTGTGCGCACGAAAACAGTTTGTCTCAATACCTACGAACGAGCCGACGGTTCGCTTGAGCTGGGTACCTGCGATGAAGCGAAGAATAACAAGACCGAAGGTCGCCCTCGTCTGGAAAACGGCTGTGCAGAAGGCCAGGCGGCCATGACTGTAACCAAATGGACTACGCAACAAGGCTTCACGCCAAAGATCGAAGCCTGCCTCCCACCCAACGTGGTTCAACTCTAATTTGAGTTGACCGCTTGGGATTGGCATTCGGAACTCAGGCTCGGGCCTGGGTTTCCGGTGCTGCCGCTTTTTTTTCTTAGCCGGGATTCGAACCATGAAGACGCGTTTTTACTGGCCTTATGATGAAGTCACTGCGGATTTATCAGATGATCGTCGGCAGCTCATCATCAAAGCCCCTTGGATTCAAGCCACTTTGCCAGTCTCGGACGAGAATTTGTCTGCTGCGGTCGAGTTGGTCACCAAATTCAAAAGCCAGAGCTTGCAGCAGCTGGATCCCGGCCTTATGTCCAGCGTCTTTCGTGCATTGCGTTCCTATCCATTTTGTTATGTACTGCCCTATACTGGGTCAGCTGAACCAACGACAGGCCTGGACCAGCCTTTACTGCACGATCAGGACCTGATCCATCTCTCCCCGCATGAGCTTCTGCGTTCGGTGGACTTGAGTGAAACGGATGTCAGCAGCATGACTCAGCTTATCGGTCGCCAGGACTGGGAGTGGGATGCTTCTGCGGCGCTAACATTTTCTCAAACGGGCCAGGGAATTGATCCGGAAAGCCTTTTATCGGTGAGCCGTCGCTTTCATCTGCTTGAGGTCATGGAGAATGATCAAGGTTCTGATATTTTTCGCAGAATCGAAGATTTGCCAGAAGACCAGTATCGACGCATGGTCATGCTCCTGGTTCGACAAAATCATTATGTCACGGAGCAATGCCAGGCGTCCCTGGCCCCCGCCCTTGATTTAGCAGGCCAGGCCAAGGACCACGTCGCTGGCTTCATGGCCGCTGAAAAAGGTCATGACCTGATCCTGGGGTCAGCTCTGAAGTCCATGACCGACGATCGATCCGGTCTGCCTGTTTGCTTGTCGACACGCACGCTGATGAAACTTCTCAAGTTTGTAGCGGGACGCAACCTGCTCGCCTTTGCGATGGTGATCGAGATGTTTGAACGCAGCTCCTATGAATCCATCGATCCTTTGGCATCCCTTCTGGCCAAAGGCGGGTTCGACAAGGCCGCTTCTCTTGTGAATCGACACAAGGAAATCAACGATGCGGGTGGGCATGAAAACATCGCCGCGAGCTTTCTTGAGTTTATGGCCCCCTGTAACCCCGACTACGCGCTGGAAGCCATGCACCTTGCCGAGTTGGTGAGCGTCATCTCCAATAGCGTCACTGGTTCCGTCTGGAAACTATTCCATGAGATATCTTCTGGCACTTAAATGGATGGGATGGGCTCTGCTGCTCCATGCCTGTCTTCTCCATAGCTCATCATCCCCGGCGGCATCGCCTTGGCAGGAGGTCTTGGTCACGCTCAATCAGCCTCTGTCGATCCAGGAACCGCATGCTATTGTCCATAGCCAGGCGTTGGATGCTGATCTAAGCAAAATTCATCAAGCAGAAATGAAAGCCATCACCCGTGACTGGCAGCCCCAGGAGGCAGCCCTCAAAGCACAGGGTCTCGATAAGAAACAAATTCGCACCCGCAGACTCCAATTTTTCCAGGACAGATTACAGGGCATGAACCAGGCGACGCTGGCCTTTCTCGCCACGGATACTAAGCCGGGCACGATCACGGCATCCACCGCAGCCTCGATTCTCAGCGCGGCTCGGCAGCACCAGGTGGCAAGCCTTGATCGAACGCGTGATTATCAAAGGTCCGATGAAATAGGATTCTGCTTTGGACGAGCGCTGCTGGTGCATTATTTTCTTCTCAAAGCTGGCGTGCCTCAACACCACATGGCCAAGATTTTCACCATCGGCGATCTCAAGGTCGGTGCCACCTTTTGGCAATTCCATGTGGCTGTACTTCTGAAAACGCAGGCCGGCTATGTGATCATGGATCCTTTGCACCCTGCCCCCTTGCCGGTTCAAGAATGGCGACGAATCAATGAAAATTACAGCGTGAAAGCTCCTTGGCTAGATGTCCGCTTCTATATAACAGATCCTCGCAAATTTCTGCCTGCCCCTGGGAAGTACGAGGCAGCGAAGATGAAAAATCCGATCTATCAGGATTATTTTCGCCGGTTGATGCTGAGTCTGTGATGGGCACCGCGGGTCAGGCCACCTCCAGTCGCAGCTCCCCGCCTGCATGAGCGAAGAGTGCATCCGGAAGATGGATTTCAAAATAGAAGGGATGGAAGCTTGCGTCAACCCGCTCGGGATGCAGCAGGTGAACCCGTATATTGCCGTCCACATCGAGCAAAAATTTCCTGACTGCGTCCATCCCCACACCGCGTCCTGAGATGTCGCTGACTCGGCCTGCCGTCGACAGTCCAGAGCAAAAGATCAGCTCCGCCGCAGCTACAGTCGTCAAGGGCTTACCGGCATCGATCATTTTATGATGCTGGGCTTTATTTTTAATCCGGTTGATATTCAAACCTCTTCCATCATCCTGATAAATCAGCCTGATCCCCTCAGGGCATCGATTCATCGTCATGGTGATCGTGCCCTTTTCCAGCTTGCCGGCCGCCAGACGCTCCGCTGCTGTTTCGATGCCATGGTCCATGGAATTGCGGAGGACATGGACAAAGATCTTGCGCAGCAGCTCCTCACCCTTGCGGTTCAGAAAGATATCAGGCGCGGACACGACCACATCGGGTTTGATCTTGTCGAGATCCTTGGCGAGGCCGACGAGGCACAGCGAGATGTCAGCAAGGATTTCGTCTGCCGAGGCAAAGATCTTGGGGAAGATCCAGCTCCGCAGTTCCTGCAGAATTTGATGCGTCTTGTCGTCCAGAACGTGCTTGATACGAACGCTGACGGTCAGGAGCTTATGATAGATGCCGAGGAGCTGGGATTCCGCGAGCTCGATACTGCTTTCCTCGTCGGATTTCCGGCCCAGTTTCTGGTGATTGATATTGAGATACGTGTTGACGATGGACTCGACCTCATTGATATCACGATTCATGCGGGCGATATCCCATTTCGCGGCGTGATCCTTCTGGAGCACGGCATAGTACTGCTCCACATCATGGAAGATGCGGGTCATTTTCTTGAAATAGAGGGAGCGGGCCGCACCCTTCATCGTATGCATAACACGCGATGGTTATGGAATGCCAAGGGAGTCCAAATCTTGACAGGGAACTGCACGGACCCTTGCGTTTGAATCCGGATCAGAACGGATGAGGAGCCTGTGCGGACATCGGACGGGAAGGCGGCGAGTCGGTGGGCGATGCTGCGCCCTGTGATGGGGCGCCGGTCGCCGGCCTCGAGCCTGATCCATTGACCTTGATCATCCATGCTATAGAAATCAATGGTGTCAACCACGGGATACCCGAATTCGAAAATCAAAGGCACAGTGCGTGGCAGTTTATTGTCCAACGTGAGGCGGGCCCAATATGCGGACTGCGAAAATTTCAGGTTGGGGACCTCTTCGTCAACGGCGAAGAACGCGGAATCTGGCAGTTTCGCGACGTCCTCTTGCTGAAGCTGCCCATCGCGGTCTTCGAGCAGCAGGAGATGCCGACCGACTGATACGCCTTCGAACGTTCTCGCATCGATCACAACAGGTGCAGCCTGGAGAGGCAAAGCCAAAAGAATAAAAATGGAAAGTACGATCAAGCGCACAAGTCGGGGCATAGGCTCATCCAAAGTAATGGTCGTATTTCCATGTGGTCTGGGAAACCATGATGATGACCCTATTGTTTCAATAATTTCGACGGACTGCAAGTTCGGGAAAAGGATTACTGCCCGTTAGCAGATTCAATGCCCTGGATAAAGCCCTATTTCAACTCACTCGCATGATCTCACGAACGATATGAAACGCGAGCCACGCTGCGACGACCGCGAACCAAGTGAAATTGAGCCATGTAAAGTTCTCGTATTCTGGCTTGGATTGCTGATGGGCTGCATTGATGTTTGCAAATGCTCTGTTGATAGGAATCAAGGCCAGGAAACTGCTCATATTGAAAAGGATTCCAACGACCGGGATCATTTTTAATAAGCCAAGCATGAGAAAGCCGAACGCAGAAATCGTAAGTTTCGTTGTGGAAACCCCAGCCGCCCGAGCTTCGTCTTTAACCTTGTCCAGTAAGGAGAACAGAGTGAACGGCAGAAAGAGTCCGCAGATCGGAGGCCACGCCGCCGTGCGCCCGGACGCCTTCATGATTTTCCAGTTCTTGTATCCCCAGTAGATGAGATAGAAGCCAAGGGTTGTGAAGCTCATGATGGACAGCTTCATAGTTCTTGGCGCGTAGAGTGTTGGAAGCGGGGAGCTGGCAGAGGAATGGGATTCCAGTGCTATCGTTTGACTCATAGTGTTCGTGGTCCTCCGTGAATAAGGTTACATCAAGGACTTGAAAATTGGGACTTTATTGCACGCCTGGTGGAGAGCCGGCACGGAACCAGCGATAAACCGTCCTCCTTGCTTGACCTTGCGGAAGTGAGCACAGTACATTCGGAAGAGCCTCCTGCGTAAGCTCTCCCATAGGAATGCCAACGTGAAGCCAAGCCATTTCCTACTTGCCATCTTCGTAGTTTTCATCTGGGGTTTGAACTTTGTTATCATACGAGTCGGCTTAAACGGGTTTCCCCCACTCCTCTTGGGCGCTGTACGCTTCGCTTTGGCGGCATTTCCCTGGGTTTTCTTTCTTCCCAGGCCGCAGGCACCGTTCAAATTCATTTTCGGCTATGGTCTTTTTACTTTCACGCTGCAGTTTGCGTTTTTATTTAGCGGCATCCATCTGGGTCTGCCCCCAGGTTTGTCTTCACTTGTCCTTCAGGTTCAAGCCTTCTTTTCCATGGGCCTGGCGGCCTTGTTTTTTCATGATCGCCCAAGTCTTTGGAAAATCTTTGGGGCTTTGATTTCATTCTTCGGTATTGGGATCGTGGCGGCTCATATGGGTGGCAGTACATCCTTCCTGGGCCTTGGCCTGACTCTCATCGCGGCTTTTTGCTGGGCATCAGGGAATATGTTTTCGAAGAAAGTTGATGCCCGTTCATCCCTGTCCCTGGTTGTCTGGGGAAGTCTTGTGGCCTTTCCGATCATGACGGCTCTTTCGATCTTCATGGAAGGTCCTGCTTTGATACAGGCTTCGTTTCAGAACGTATCATTCCCCACTGTTGGCGCCGTGCTCTATCTGGTCTACCTTTCCACTCACCTGGGATACTCGGCCTGGGGATTTCTCTTGAACACCTATCCCACTGCAGTCGTGGTTCCTTTCACGCTTCTGGTACCGGTCTTTGGGTTCCTGGGTTCAGCATTGTTCTTAGGCGAGGAGCTGCCTCAGTGGAAAATCGTGGCCTCGTTGTTTGTCATGGTAGGGCTTGCGTTCAATCTACTGGAGAAGCAGATCCGTGCTTGGATGATACGCGCTTCCTAAGATGCCTGATTAAGAGTCTTACTTAAGCGATACTTCAACCGCCGCGCGATCGAGTCGCATTCAACACCATTCGTTTCGCGAGGAGGTGGCATGAAACACCACTTTCTGCCTTGGGTGCTTGCTATTAATTCGCAAAATTAGCCATATCATTCTCCTCTCCCTGGAGTCATAGTCAACTAGTTCAGGTCGGAATTGCACTCAGGGCGAGTAAGGGGATTCTATGCAATCGAGGCACAATCCATGAGCAAGGCCTCACAGGCCATGCATAACCTTGCTCGACAGCTGTTTGAGATCGAGTCAAAGCACTCCATTTCCAATGAATCACTACCTAATGGTGTTTTGAGCGTCTGTGAGAAGCTGCGATTGCAGCTGACAAGATTTGCAGGTCGGTCGGTTATGCATCACTTTTATCCAGGGTTTTGGCATTGGCGCAGGCCGCCATGTCCGAGCACAAGATGTTCTTTATTCAAGCAGACGGGAGTTTAAACAACCTGCCTGAGCTCGAGCAGAACATGCTGCCGCAGGATCTGAAACGCTGCGAGAACGCTGGTCCTAACGTTGTGGCACATCTGCTTGGACTCTTGGATACATTCATCGGAGAATCCCTCATGATCACCCTCCTAAGTGACGCTTGGCCGAGCGAAACCTTTGACACAGTCGACCAGAGAATCGAGGTAAAGTCATGAGCAAGCAGAATAAGGTCACTATTCGGCAACTCCCAACAGGCGTGCGTGGTCTGGATGAGATCTTCGGAGGCGGTCTGCCTGAATATTCTTTCAACATCATTGGCGGCGCTCCTGGCTGTGGTAAAACCACCCTTGCCCATCAAATTGTGTTCGCCAATGCCACTCCTGAGCGCCCTGCGCTTTATTTTACGGTCTTGGGAGAACCCGCTCTCAAGATGCTGCGTTATCATCAGCAGTATGAATTCTTCGATCATGACATGTTGAAAACAGCCGTTCGCTTCGTCAACCTGAGCCAACTGGTTCTGGAGGCAGACCTGACAGCTGTCCTGGATGAGATTATCAAGGAAGTTACTGCGGTTAACGCTGCCATCGTAGTCGTCGATTCCTTTCGCACGGTCATGTGGAAAATTCAATCCGGGGACGCAACCGTCGACCTTCAAGCTTTTGTGCAGCGATTAGCCCTCTACTTTGCCAGTTGGCAAGCCACCACCTTCCTGATTGGTGAATACGGCGAAAAAGAAATTCAGAATCACCCCGTTTTTACGGTAGCGGATGGACTTATTTGGCTCCACCAACAGGCGGAAAGAAATTCCATCGTCCGGAAGCTGCAGGTTATGAAGATGCGCGGGCAGGCGTCTGTACCTGGAATGCATACTGTGCGCATTACAAACGCGGGTTTGCAGGCATTCCCTCGTACTTTTGGTTTTTCAGAAGATAGTTACCAGGCATCGAGCGAGCGGGTGGTCTCCATGGGCGTCCCCAGCCTGGACGTCTTAATGAATGGCGGTGTCGTCGAAGGTGACAGTCTCCTCATATCAGGCCCATCCGGCTCAGGTAAATCCGTGCTCGGGTCCCAGTTTATCCATGAAGGACTTGGCAAGGGTGAACCCGGCATCATCATGGTCTTTAAAGAACGTCCAGAGGCGTACATTCGTCGCGCCAGGAAACTCGGGATGGATTTCACAAAACCCATTCAAGCTGGTTTACTGGAAATCCTCTATCTGCGTCCTCTCGATCTTTCCGTCGATGAAACGGTTCACGAAATTGCCGCTGCGGTTAAAAGGACGGGAGCCAAGCGGCTGGTGATTGATTCATTGGCAGGGTTTGAGATGGCTCTGGCTCCTGGCTTTCGCACGGATTTCCGGGAATCTCTCTACCGCATGATCACAGTGCTCAAAAGGCTTGGCGTCACAATTCTGAGTACAGTGGAAACACAAGAGAACTTCACAAGTTTCGGCCTGAGCACATACGATATCTCTTTTTTATCGGATGATATCGTTCGTCTGCGCTACGTATCGATCCAGGGCCAGCTTCGTAAGTTGCTGGTTGTTGTTAAAATGCGTAGCAGTCACCATAGTATCGACATGTACGAGTACGGAATTACGCCCCAAGGTTTTATCGTCGGACGGCGCTTTGAAGGGTATCGAGGTCTGATTTCCGGCATTCCCGGACCGTGGGACTATGCGCAGCCCGAAGAAACGGAGCTCCCGCTGGAGCCAACGTCAGACGGATAGGAGAAAGTATGAATACGCTTCCAAGCCTTTTGGAAGACGGGTTGGAGATATCTGATCTCTGCGGTTATTTTTCGGAATTTTCACCCCATCCCATGGTGGCTGTTGAAGGTTCAACTCACCTTGTACGTTATTTGAATCCCGCCTTTTGTCATTTGATGGGCCAGGAGTCCATTAGGCTGATTGGACAGCCTTTCAGTGTAGCCATTCCAGAAGCCATCAATAAATCCTGTCTTGCCATGCTCGAGAGAGTGTATCAGACAGGTCAGCCGGAGATTCTGGCTGAACAGGAGCATTTGTCCTTGAAAAGCGTTTTCTGGACCTACTCCTGCTGGGCCATTTACGGACACGAGGCAAAGCCAATGGGAGTGATGATTCAGGTGACGGATGCAACCGAGAACGTATCGTTTCGGAAACGTCTTGCCGAAATGAATCAGTCGCTCCTGGTCTCATCGGTCCGCCAGCACGGACTTACGGAAACGGCCGAGAATCTTAATATGGCGTTACAGAACGCAACCGAAATGAAAAGTCAGTTCGTGGCCACGATGAGCCACGAAATCCGCACTCCGCTAAATGCTATCATGGGATTCTCAGAACTGCTGAGTTTGCCTCATCAAACCGTGACCGATCGGATAAATTACAGCCAACGCATCAAACGTCATGCGAAACTTCTTTTGCGACTTATCGATGACATCCTGGATTTG
>NZ_DASQYZ010000281.1:0-3619 GCF_035638955.1 Oligoflexus sp.
AAGGTGGAATCCGTAACCCCTGGCCGTCCCAATTCGGGCTTTGATCCTTTTGTACAAGCGATTTTGAGGCAGGTCGGCATTGCGATTGGCCTTCCCTACGAAGTGTTGGTCCAGCATTTCCAGTCATCCTACTCGGCTTCAAGGGCTGCGATCCTGGAAGCCTGGAAGTTTTTCAAGCTCAGGCGTTCCTGGCTCGTTCGCAGCTACTGCCAACCGATTTACGAATGGATCATCGAGGAAGCAATAGTTCGTGGCCTGCTTTCGGCCCCAGGATTCAATGACCCAATCAAAAGACAGATCTATCTATCAGCTGAATGGATCGGTGCGACCATGCAGAGCATCGATCCACTCAAAGACGCCAAGGCTGACGAGATTCGCTTGAAATCAGGTGTCGCCTCCCGCCGTTCGATCGTTGAAGAGCAGGGCCGGGATTACGAGAAATTGCGGCGCGAAATTGAAAACGAGATGGAGCATGTCGTTCCTGGCGAATCCGATAGCGGGGCTAAGAATGATCAACGGCGTTGATCTGTTTAGCGGATATGGCGGCCTCACTCTCGCGCTCTCTCCTTGGGTGAAACCATTGCTCTACTGCGAGATCGCGCCTTACGCGCAGGGCATTCTTCTTACAAGAATGGCATCTGGTCAGCTTCCTGAAGCTCCGATTTTTACCGACATCACAAAGCTTGACGCTGATTCGATCGAAGCAGCGTTGTCGTTTCATGTGGAAGAGAAGTTCATGGCAGGAAGATTAAGGAAGCTCTCAAATGATCAGGTTCTGGAAGCAGTCAAGGGTTATGAGGCAGGGTTTGCTCTCGCAGACCTTGCTCACGTTTACCGCGTAACGAGGCAAACGATGTGGGGTCTTTTAAAGGGCCGAACTGCGATGAGACCCCAGCAGAGATACGGAAGTGAAAGCCATTTTTACCGTGGAGGAAGCCGAGCCGATGAAAGAGCCCATGATATTGTCGAGACAGCAATACGGGCCGGACGACTGGTTAATCCTGGACAATGTGAGACCTGTGGACAATCCCGAGTCTTTGAAGATGGTCGAACCGGAATCCATGCCCACCACGACGACTATAACGAACCCTTGTCCGTGCGCTGGCTCTGCTATCCATGCCACCACAAATGGCACCAGCACAATGAGCCCGTGCCACTGCGGAAAGGAGGTGCAGAAGAAAGCTCGTCCGTCGATATCATCTACGGGGGCTTTCCGTAATCATGCCAGGATGTTAGTGTTGCAGGAGCTGGGAAAGGCTTGGATGGGAAGCGAAGCGGCCTGTTTGGCGAGATCCCGCGGCTGGCCCAAGAGCTCAGGTCCCCGTTCATTTTCCTCGAAAATGTGCCTGGACTCAGGACGCGCGGTTTGGACCGTGTTGTCGGGGAACTTTCCGCCAGAGGGTATGATTGTCGCTGGCGTGTGCTATCCGCTGCGGATGTCGGAGCCCCCCATATCCGAAAAAGATGGTTTCTGCTGGCCTACAATTCGAGCTACGGACGGGAAAAAGGGGGGACCTGGGCAGCGCTTCGGCAATGGATCGCTGAGTCTCCCAGCTGCAGCAGCGATGTTTCCCACTCCTACAGCCTCGCCCTATGGCTACAACCAGGGAGGAGCAGCGGGACGCATAGGGACGAAACGTCCAAGCCTAGAAATGATGGCGAAAGCAAACCTGTGGCCGACTCCGACCGTTTATGGGAACAACCAGAACAAGATGCAAGGCGGATCGCATCTCATCGGACTGGCGACAGCAGTCAGAATGTGGCCGACACCCCTGGCCCGCGATTGGAAATCGGGATCACTGGCGACGAAGGGCAACAGCCGTCCCCTTTCCGAAGCGGTTGGTGGGAGTCTGAATCCAGTATTTTGCGAGTGGTTAATGGGTGTCCCAATCGGGTGGACCGAATTACAGCCTTGGGTAACGGTGTGGTTCCTCTCCAGGCGAGGGAAGCGTTCAAAAGCTTGATGTGGGGCCAAGGGCGAGAAAAATTGCCCGCCTAAAATTAACCTCCGCAGGGTTTTTCCTCAGCCTACGCAGGACAATTAATTCTAAAAAATACGTCGAAATTTTCTCTTACAGTTGTTTTTGTCTCGAACAAAACGGCATTAGTTGGTTCATAGATTAACTGAATTGTGTACTTGCTATTCGAATCCAGTTCCAACTCTTTTTGGAAGACCCTATCACTAGGGTAGAATGTCGTCTCTCTAAGACCGGCCTTGACCCCAGAATCCATTGCTTGAAGGGCGATCCTAAGCCTTGAAATTGGGTAATGCCTCATACAGCCTGACTCCTGGCTTATTTCACCCTTCATCAACTTAGTTGGGCTTCTGCCCATGATCTCGTTTGCTACGGCAACTGGTATGGCAACTTCTGGGTTAGCCAACAGAGGCTTAAGCTGACCATCCTCTTTAGTTTGACATCCTAAATTCATTGTGAGCAAGGTTAAGGTTAGCAGCGAAGTAATGGTGCTACGGAGAATTCTCATAATTGCCCCTATCAAGATTCGTAGCAATTATAATCGTCTGGAAGATTTTGCGCAAAATATATGGACAAAGAGTGGGTCATTCGGCACGCAGATGCCCCATCCTTTTCAATCATGAACCTATGAAACAAGGCATATCGCAAGCTGTGTTTGGATTGACCTGTGCCGAATGACCCAAGAGAATAAATCAATGAGGCGTGGCTAAGCCAAAATTTATCTATTCGATTGAAAGCAGCTGAGGCTGGCTCCACAGTAGCGAAATGTCAGTTTTCTAGGCCAGCATCATTAGCGGGGAAAAATCATTCTAAAGCTTGTGCCAGATTCCAGATCGCTTGCTCCCGTATTCTATCACTTAAATATTCTTGGATTCTTGATCTTAAACCCGTCGATATTCGACAGATTTTGCAACTTGTTTCCTTGCTTAATTGCAATATCACCCCGAGCTATCGCCTACTCAAACATCCTGACTAAAGGGACAAGCGAATTGCGGCTCTTTCAATCACGGGTATTCCAAAATCTGTCAAAATCTGCATAGGTGATATCTGATCGGGGCGCGGCATTACGAAGTCTTGTCGAAAATCCGATTGCGAGCAGCAAAGAGTCAAGCGGAAGTGCCCAGCGCTCATACGATTCAAAAATGACGTTCTTCATTGCTTCAAGAGTCGCTGGCGATAAAACGTCATTCATATGATACCTGCACCGTTAGGCGCAAAAGTTGTCGGTCATTAAACCTGAACCCATCCCGAGCCATGGCGACATCGATCCTGGCGTGTATACTGCTCATGCTCTTTGGGCTTTCTGCATAGGCGGCGGCAAAAACAGGAATGATGACAGAAATCGATGTCGGGTTTGCCCAGTCCACTGCTTTAAGCAGCCCGTCAAAAGCCATACGAGCCCGAAAAGGATCACTCAAACTTTCAGGACTGACGCCAGCATCCTGCAAAGCTTCGGCAAGCAGAAATCCATGCATGTTGTCCGCAATAAATACACATTCTGTGCATGCTGCAATCGTGCTCTCGCTCAAAATAGGCTGACTCATACCGACCTCCCAAGCGTATATCAGTCGATCACCATACGCATGAATGGGTACCCTGGGACGTGATTTGCGGTCAAGAAATTTTTCAGAAAGCAGGAAAAG
>NZ_DASQYZ010000282.1:0-78599 GCF_035638955.1 Oligoflexus sp.
CTATAATGGCGAACCGACATGCCGACCCCCCCAATTTCCAGGCACATTTGGGATGACTTTACATGTCAATAAGAGCAGATTCACCAGCGAATAATACCGTCAATTGTATCAGGAGGCTGTCCGGCTGCTGGACCCATCCTCGGCTTTTAAGATGTCCAGGGCGACCTGAGTCGCAAGCGGTTGGCTCGTGGCGGCCATGCCATGCTGGGCGATCACCTCGGATCGACTGGCATGAGGCATGCCTGTCACGCGATCATAACTCCAGGCTTTTGGCATCGAAAAAGCACCCAGGCAAAGCAAAGTTAAAAAGGAACGCATGCGCGCCTCCGCAGGGTTGATCTTGTTGGTTTGTAAACCGAGCCAGCCGGCGAGGCAAGTTGATTCCTTAGGATATTAGAGCACCACGGCCTGACCTTCAACATTGAGCAGGTAAAAGAACTGCACAACGAAACAGGTGTTCGGACTCTGCGTGTCAATCCAGAGCCGACCCTGATGCGCTTCCACAAATTTGCGCGCCAGGCTCAGACCCACCCCCAGACCTTTGCCCGCGCTCTTTGTCATAAAAAAGGGCACAAAAATGCGCTCCTGTAACTCCGCTGGAATCCCTGGACCACTGTCGACAAACACAAGGTGAAGCGATTGATCCTTGCACTGCGCTTCCACTCGGATCCACTCCTCCACTGTGCCCTCGATGGCATCAAAGCTGTTGTTGAGAAGGATCAGGAAGACCTGCAGCAGCTGGGTCGGGTCGCCCCGTATAAAAAGGTGTGAGGGAATATCGGCGACGTCCAAACGCGTGGACCGTGATTTGATTTTACAGCGAAAAAGTTCCAAGGCTTCGTCCAGCACAGCCTGGATCTGAAGCAGCTGAAGGGATTCGGACGGGTCCCTATTATGCACCATGGTCCTGACGCCTTTGACAATCCGATCGATGCGTTTGACGTCCGTGCCAATGGAATTCAAAGCTCCTTTGATGCGTGAGGAACTGCTGACCGCATCGGCTTGCAAAAGCTTTTCCGCCACGATCGTGCGACCGGCGATGATGGCCAGATGATCCGCGATTTCATGGACAATGCTCGTAGCCAAAGCACCCAGACTGGAAAGCCCCTGCGACGCAATGAGAAGGCTCTGCTGATTGGCTATGATGACCGCATTTTCTTCCGCCTCCAGAAGGCGGCTGATGCACAATTCGGTCAGCTGAAGGGCTGATCGCATGGCTTCCAGGGGTCCGATTTTTCGAGGCTCCATACGGAAAAAACAGAGGGCGCCTTGAGCCTTCTGATTCATACGCAAGGGTATGGCAGCCCAGGCGACAGTGTCCTGATGGTAAAAGCTGGGTTCGACGCTCTGCAGAATATGAGGCAGCTCGCCCACGACATGATTCTGATAGGCGTGCGTAATGGTATCCAGTTCCCCCACCGTCGGATCCGAACAAAAGGTGATGGATTGCCCATCCGGGGTGCTGCGCACCACAAAACCAAAATGGACATCCAACACATCAGTCGTCAGTCCCAGAATTTTTTGAACCTTATCATGTAGGGTATATTCCGTATGCTCGGCGATTTTGTACAGATGGCGGCTCCAGTTGAGGCGCTTTTTCTGCTCCAAAGCCCGGCGTAGCGATTTTTCCAGATCAGAAGGTGTAAAAGGTTTAGTCAGATAATCCGCAGCGCCAAGCCTCATGCTCGAAATGATGGGCTCATTTTCAGAATAGCCGGTGATCAGAACAAAGGGAATTTCCGATCCTGACAGGCGCACCTGTTCCAGGATACTCACGCCATCCAGATCTGGCAGGCGAACATCGGCCATGACCACATCGAATTCTTCCGTCGCCAGCAGCCGCAGCGCATCACGGCCCCTTTCTGCTATGGCGACAACGCAGTTATTCCGCTCCAGGATCTCCTGGATATAGAAGCAGATATCGGGGTCATCATCAATAGCCAGGACTTTGGTTGGTTCTGCTGCCTTCATGTTCCATTCCCTCGGCGTGAGTGAGAGCATCCATTTTCCAGAATACAACCCACGGTCTTTTGATTTAAAAAGAAACACCACCCCTTATCCTAAGTTTATGAGTCTTGAACATTTACGCAAGTAATCTCAAGCCCTGCGGTGAATACCAAAATATCGTGCGAGTAAGAAAGCAGGAAAATTTTCTTAACTCAACTTCAAGGCCCAAGCATACGACATAGGCTTTGTTCGTTTGAGTCAAAGGCTTTGAGGATTGTCCTCCAAAGCTTAAACGTTAAGGAGTGTGCTTATGAAAAAGAAATATGCTTTGATCACTTACTAAGTTTCCAAAAGTGGGCTCGCAAGGGCCCACTTGCATCATGTGAACGCATGCCAAGGACCCATCGGTATGAACCAACCCCATCGTCCTTTTCTTTCGCTGCTGGAACTACTGCCAGAACCCTGGGAATTAATCGATACCTTTCAGGAAGCTTGCACGATTTCTGGTGTTTCATTTCAAATGGCTGGCTTGACCGCGCGACGGATTCAGGATCAAGTCACTGTCACCGGTAGTGCATGTGACTGTGAGAGTGATCCAGGGAATCGGGCGTGGTTTGAACTTTTGGAGCGCATCAGCCTGGTGACGGCACGTTCATTGCCGCCGTCGACCTGCTGGCGTCTGCGCCCGTGGAGCGACACTAACGCCCCCAGGCTGGCGACATCTCAGGAGCTCTTCGCCGGATCACCAACACCAGACCTTTGGACCCCTGCGAAATCCAACGGTGTGGCCATGGGTCCCACCTGGACAGCGGCTGGCCAGCATGCGCTCTTTGAATTGATTGAACGGCACCTGGTCCTGGCGTCCTGGTATGGGGCCATTCGACCTCGCCCGGTGATGTCGGAGGGACCGACCCATCTTTTGCCCTTAAAAAAGGCCTGGCGGGTGGAACATTATGATTTGGGACAATTTACGTGTGATGGTCTGACCGTACATGCCAGCGGCACTTTTCTTTGGCCCCAGCAGGCTGGTCCATCTGTAATTTATGGATTTGGCGCGCACAGCGATCCAGGTGCTGCCCTGGAAAAGAGCCGGAACGAAGCGTTACAACGGCTCTGTTTCTTGCATGATGCGGACGAGCCGGACGGATCCCCTATCTTTCGGCCTACGCCGGATTTCCATCAGGATTACTTTCTGCAAAAAGAACAGCAGGCCTTGCTCCGTCGATGGCTGTCTGGTGATCATTTTGAGCCACGTTATGCCCAAGCTCTGCCCATGTCAGGTTCAGCTTATGGGTTGGATCTGACGCCGCACCATTCATTCCCCGGTAGGGTGGTTCAGGTCTTTATAGCGGGTTGTCTGCCTTTGATATTCGGCCGCTTTCAGCCGCCTGAGTTTCCTGATCTGCCGGCGGATCGTTTAATTCATCCGATTATGTAAATCATCCTGCAGAGCCACAGCTGGCTTGGGCAATGACACAGGCGCTGGGGTTCGTCCTGACAGCAGGGGGCGCCGTGCCTCGATTTTTTGGGGTTTGCGCAACGTCAGGTGAAACTCGCAACCGACCTGATTCGTCGGCTGGACCAACTGCAGCGCGCCGCCGTAGAGTTCAATCAGGCGTTTGGTGAGCTTCAGGCCAATCCCTTCCTGCCCGGGTAAACGCTCGGCTTCTTCCGTTATGTAATGGAAGGTTTCTGCTGAGAGTCCGGTTCCATTATCCTTGATAACCAGCGTGAATTGTTCGGAGGCGTCATCGACGACCTGAATGGACAGCCGGGGCTCGGCAATCTGATGATCGATCAGGTTTTTCGCGGCATTGGAATAAAGGTTTAAGAGGACCTGATTGAGTTCCGGCTGGGGAATGGAGGCTTTCAGGTCTGGATCCAGATCGCAGTGCATGGCAATCGCCGAGAATTTCCGATTATCATAAAGGTACGACACCATCTTTAATGCGGATTGATGCGCCAGGCTCAACGAGGCCTCGCGATTCCCGCTCGACTGGTCACGTAAGGAGCTGCGGATATTTTTAATAAAATCCGTGGTCTGATCCAGGCTGAATCGCAGACGCTCGGCATACGATTTGTTTTGCTCCTGCTGGAAAGCATTCTGTTCATCGAGAACGGCAAGGCTGTAGCGCATGACCGTGAGCGGCGTCAGCAGATCGTGGACCAAAAGGCCTGTCAGGCGACCGAGCTGCAGGTAACGTGAGTCTTCGGCCTGGCGCAGGATCCAGCGGTGAATTTCCTTTTCATTTTCCGCATTTTTATCAATCAGATCGTTCAGGGTACGCTGGTAAAAAGCCAGGGTAGGGTTGGTGCTGAGCGCCAGCCCTTTGGATCGGTTGAGTTCGGATGCCTGAGCATGGAATACCACGACGTCCTGCAGACCCTTCATAATTTGCCTGCGCGAGGTCATCACCAGCTGGGCCATGAAGTAGAGTCCGGCTCCGGACATGATAATGGTCTGCAGGACGGCCTGCCAGTTGGGAATATCCGGGGTGGTGATGATCAAAGCAATCACAAAGGTCCAAAAAGCCCAAACGCTGCACGCCGACATGATTTCAAAACGTTGGAAAAGCTTATGATGGGTGGTCAGATCAATGTCTTTGAAAACATCAGACCAGTCCGCTTGCTCGTGAACTTCCTGGAGCAGGGTCGAGATCCGGTTGTGATAGCCGAGATAGGACATGCCGATCAGAAAGGAGAAGGTAAACGCGCAAATGCAAAGACCCTTGAGAAAAGCCATCCAAAGGGGATCTTCGCCGCGCCATACGGTTAAAGCAAAGATGAAACTGGGAATGACCTTGATGCTACTGACCATGCCGATGAAGAGAGCGCGATCACGAGGAAAGGACAGCATATTCCGATAAATGGTTTTCTTTTCGTCCAGTGATTTGAACTGCAGGAGGGAGGGATCCAATGTGGGAAAAAACAGGCGGCTGCGGGGCCAGAACCTGCGGAAAATTCTGATATCCGTGTGCTGACAGACCAGGTAGGCCGCCATGTCGATGAGATAGAAGGCAAGGAATTCGAGCCAGGTGGGCTTAAAGAAGAGCACAAGCATAGGGACAAGGGTTAGGGCCATGGACAGCCAAATCCTTGTTTCGCTGATAATCGGGTCTTTTTCCAGACTCTTGAGCAAGACGGGTACCCCATGGAGGGCCGCGTCCTGATTTTACGTGGGTGCAGTTTGGCTGGAGCTGGATTGCAATTCGTAGCCAGCGTCCGTACACACGATCGTCAATCCCAGAGCGGCAATTTTTCGACGAATGTTACTGAGATGCACGTCCAAAGTTTTATCTGAGACATTGATATCCTTCCACAGCGTCAGCACCAAATGTCGCCGTGGGACGATATGCTCAGGTGCCTGAAGAAATAGGCTGAGAATGCGATATTCCTTGGCAGTCAGTTCGCTCGATCTTTCGTTCCTTGTATAAAGGGTCATGCTCAAGGGGTCAAGCTTTACTGGTGAAATCTCCGCCTCATGGGTAGCATGGCGGTTCAGGAAAATATCAATTTTGACTTGAATTTCCGACTTGCTGAAGGGCTTGGATATGAAATCCAAAGCGCCAACGTCGAAGCTATTACGGATGGCATCCTGTTCATCCAGACCACTAACGATCAGAAAAGGCGTGCCTTTCAGATTCGGTGCGAAATCGTCAAAGACGGTGTGCAAGCTTCCGTCCGGGCACATCAAATCCAGGATCATCAGATCGGGAGCCGGCAGTGTTTGAAGACCTGTTCGAAACTGCTGAAGGGTGGAAAAAAAAGTCAGTTGATAGTTTCGACCCAGCATATCCTGATAGATGCCCTGCATTTGCAAATCATCTTCCAGAACCCATATGCATTTACCAGGCATGCGCGTGCTCCTCACCACAATTGTCCCACCAGACCTGGGCTAAAGGGTGCCAGGACGGGGGGATCTCGCGAGTACTCTCTAGATGATGCACGGTCGTATTCATGTATGGCCTCCAACATAAAGATATTAATATCTCAGATTTGGAGGTTTGCCAGGCCCTTTGTATTGCAGTGGTTTGAACTGAGCAGACACAACTAGACGGATTGTGTCAGTCTCTGACACGAGCTTCCCGCATGCAGCCCCTGTTTTTTCCGCGATATTCACTGTGCCAACAGCCTTTGCGATCCAGCTCGTGATTTTTTTTTCCGGCACACCCATCCGAGTCTGCCCTTCGGTAAATTTTTCTTTACCACACGCTTCTTCAATCGGCAGACGGCGCCTTGAAATGGAGCAGGAGCCTGAGCAGGGCATGAGGTATGACAAAATTAGGGTCTCATATTGGCACTTTCGAAATTCGAAACAGCTTCCCAGGTTGTTTTTGCCGCCCTGCTTCGCCCCGTATTTAGTGTTTTTTCGCTGAAAATTTGAAATTTCAGATTTCAGCGAAAATACCGCCATCCATCTCGCCCACATCAACTTGTCGTTTGTAACCGACTTTGTTATAGGCGTGGATAAGAACAAATTTCAGAACGCCGGGCGCCCCACGAAAGCCGCGATAACTCGCGGGTTGACGTTATCCCCTTGCGTTCACACAAGGGGAATACATGAACCTGGGCCTGAATCAGGACCGCGTGCGGCGGCGATTGTGTGCATTTTTACTGAGTTTTCTTTTCATGGGCGGCCAGAGTCTGCCTCTGTTGGCTGATGATTGGACCGCCTCCACATCCGAGGAAGAGGGTGATGCGTCGCCAGCGGTCTGTTCATCGGGTCTGGTGTCGGGGCTGCGTTGTTCCGGTCGTTACTGCGATAATATCGCGCTGAAGTGCAATAATAGCCTGAGTCCTGGTCATCGCGCCTGGTCATCGTATATTTCAGATGAGGGCAGTACGGAGGTTGTTTGTCCGGATGGGCGCTTTGTCGATGGCGTGCGATGTACGGGTCGTTTCTGCGATAATGTTTCGGTTCGCTGTGCGGAAGCGCCGGATCTTCAGCCGAACAGCTGCTACTGGGCGCCGAGTCTTTCCGAGGAGAATTCGGGCACCATCGACTTTGGATCGGGCACGTATTTGAAAGGCTTGCGCTGCAGTGGACGTTACTGTGACAACGTTCAACCCTATATTTGCCAGACGGAAAAACCTGCCTGCACCGACGAGACCTGTCGCGCCGAGCAGGCTCGACGCTTCGCCCCGGTCCTGCGCTTTGATCAGGTGCAAGGCGGCCCTGATAAATGTCTGCCAAGTGATGCCGGCCCATACTATGAGGCGCGGAAATCAGGTTCCCGGGAGCGGATCTGCTATACCGATGTGTCGGCCCTGGACAATGGCATGATTCCTATCTATTACGCCTATCAGGATTGCAGTCGCGAAACGACGGTGATCATGTACTGGTTCTTCTATGGTTACCAGGACACGTGTACCGGCAGTTGGGGTTCGCATGATGCCGATTGGGAACGCGTGGCGGTCAAGATTGGGAGTAACCGCGTGGAACGGGTCCAGTTTTATCAGCATGGTGGTCATTACACACGTCAGGGCAGTGAGCTGGAGTTTTTCGATGGCACTCATCCCGTGGCCTATGTGGGAAAAAATTCGCATGGGTCCTATCATGATTCGGGTGGGTCCGGCAGTTGCCTTTATTTTGAGGACTTTCGCAATCCTGGCAGCCGCGATCTTAAGCTGCAGACCTGGAATCATCTGGTCGAACTGAAGGATACGCCTGATGCTCCGGAATGGATGCGCACGAAATCAGCTGAACATTTCGATGGCATTCCCGGGCCTCTGGCACGGGGCATCAACCTTTGTGCGTTACCGGGATGTGATGGCAAGGATTTTCAGATTGGATCGGCACTTTGCTTTGGACAGTGCGGTTGTTCGAAGAGCTCGATTGGGGACGCGCCGCTTTAAAGGAAGAAAGGGGCCCCTGGCCCCCTTGTTTTCAGCTGGTTCGCATGCCGAGGACCAGCTTTTCAGCCTCGTCGAGGGCTTCCTTCATCGATTTGAAGGCGATGCTATAAGGCGTGGCACTGCTCATATCCACACCGCCCATTTTCAAAAGATCGATCGGATACTGGGAGCCGCCGGCCTTGAGCATCTTCAGATAGTTGTCACGGGCATTGGCTTCGCCGCTCTGAACTTTTTCCGCCAGGGCCGTGGACGCGATAAAGCTGGTCGTATACTGAAACATATAGAAGCTATTGAAGAAGTGGCCTACGTAAGCCCATTCTGTAGCGTAGATGGGATCCACCTTCACCACGCCTTCGGCCTCGCCGTAGTATTCGCGCAAGAGTTTCAGATAGGTTTGTTCCAGGACATCAGCGGTCAGTGTCCTGCCTTCCGAGGACAGGCGATGAATCTGGGCTTCGAAATCAGCGAAGAGCGCCTGACGGAACACGGTTGTCCTCCAGCTCTCCAGATACTGACCGAGGAGGAAGAGACGGGTCTTGTCATCCTTGGCTTCTTTCACGAGGTGATGATGCAATAGATTTTCGTTGAAGGTCGAGGCCACTTCAGCCACGAAAATAGGATAGTCCGCATACTGGAAAGGCTGCGTGGTGTTGGCGAGGTAGCTGTGACCCGCGTGACCGAACTCATGCAGGAAGGTCGAAACGCTTTCATAATCGTTATTATAGTTTAGCAGAACATAAGGATGAACGTCATAGGCTGAGCCGTCCATATAGGCCCCGGAGCGCTTGCCTTTTTTCGGATAAATATCCATCCAGCGTTCGGCCAGCGCCTTATCCAAAATCTTCCCATAGTCACTGCCCAGTGGCTGGATGGTGGCGTAAGCGATTTTTTTGGCTTCATCAAAGGTATATTGAGGCGTTTGTGCGCGAGACAAAGGCAGATAAAGATCGGAATACCTCAGTTCCTTCAGGCCCAGCATTTTCTGTTTCAGCTTCAGGTAACGCCAGAGCAGTTCCTTATGACCTTTGACCTGCTCCAGCATGGTGCTGTACACCGGCAGTGGGACGTTGGTCGTGCTGAGCGAGGCGGCCATATCACTGTCGTATTTTTGCAGGCGGGCGAAGAAATGATCGCGGTTGATCGCGGCTTCAAAAAGCCCGGCATAGGTTTCCCGGGTTTTCTTAAAGGAGCCGAAGAATTCCTTGAAAACCTTGTCGCGATCTTCGGCATCGGTCAGGGTCCGATACTTGGTATACGCGGCGTGAGTCAGCTCAACCTCTTCGCCGCTTTTCAGTTTAATTCTGGGAAAGGGATGGTTCAACGTGGAGAAGGTGCCGTAGATTTTATTCGAGGCGGCTGCCATCTGACTCGACTGCGCGGCGATTTCTGCGTCACGGGTGCTGAGGGTGTGATCGCGCAGACGCACAACGTTATCGAGTGCAAAGCGATAAGGCGCAAGGGCCGGATCGGCCTGCAATTTTTTTAGGCGAGCGGGCGGAATGGCCAGGATCTCGGGATTCATAAAGCTGGCTGCTTCGGACAGTTTGCTGCTGACTTTGGCCACACGCCCGACCAGTTCCTGGCCTTTGGGATCGTTACCATCCGCATCATTCATCCGCTGCGCATAGCCAGCCACGCGGGCAAACTGCTTGTTGATGGCATAGGCTGTTTTCAAACATTGAGCCAATTGCTGGGCACTGCGATTCAGCGTCCCTTTGCAGGCCGTAAGTTGGGGCAGGGATTTTTCCACGGTTTGTGCGGCAGCGTCCCAGGCGGCCTGATCGGCAAACAGGGCCTTCAGGTTCCAGTCGCTTGTTTCGCTCACGGCCGCAGGTGCTTGGGTTTCCGCAAGGCTGTGCTGAGGCATCAGGCCGAAGGCCAGGCAAAGACTCAGCAATCCTTGAGTGCTGAAGCGAAGATCCATAATTGACTCCTGATCGAGTAAATGAATGGGGAGTGAGACCCTGAACCTAAGCGTCGGGAGTCAAAGAGGTCAAGACCTATTGCGGGTGTGGCTCCGGTGTTTTCATCGCCGCGATCAAGGCGTTCAGCTCATCATCCGAGAATTGTCCCTGATAATTTGGCATAACTGGTTGATAGCCCGCCACGACTCGGGTCATCGGCGCAATAATGGATTCTTTTATATAGGCTTCATCGGCCACGATTTCAGATCCATCGGCAAGTTTGACCGTTTTGCCCCAAAGGTTATTAAGGACAGGCGCACGAAAGCTCGACCCAGGCTGATGGCAGCTGGTGCAGGCCTTGTCCTCGATCAGCATCCAGCCTCGTTCATAAGGGGTAGCGGCCGCATAGGCTGCAGCCTTTTTGTCACGCGCGGACTTATAAGCAATCCAGGCCAGGGCCCCCAGGAAGACCGCGAGGATCAACCAGACTCCGGGTTTCAGTTTCACAGCAGCTCTCCAAAAAATGCAAAAGCCCGCCTCAGAACGAAGCGGGCTCTGGTGTTGTTATGATCAACCGAAGCGTGCGGTCGAACCCAGTTCCTCTTCGATGCGGAGGAGCTGGTTGTACTTGCAAATACGGTCCGTGCGCGACGCGGATCCGGTCTTGATTTGACCGCAGCCCACAGCGACGGCCAGGTCAGCGATGGTCGCGTCTTCTGTTTCGCCGGAACGGTGCGAGATGATGCTGTTATAACCCGAACGTGTGGCCAGCGTGATCGCGTCCAGCGTTTCGGTCAGCGTTCCGATTTGATTCAATTTGATAAGGATGGCGTTGGCTGCATTCTGTTCGATGCCCTGCTGGAGTCGATTCGAGTTGGTCACAAAGAGGTCATCGCCGACGATCTGAACCTGATCACCGATTTCCGATGTCAGCATGCGGAAGCCTTCCCAATCATTTTCATCGAGGCCATCTTCGATCGACATGATGGGATAATCGCGGGCCAGACCGGCTAGGAACTTCACCATGCCTTCGCGATCAAAACCGCGTTTTTCGCCTTCCAGATAGTATTCGCCGTTTTTCCAGAATTCCGAGGCGGCTACGTCCAGGGCAATGCCAATATCTTCACCTGGCTTGAAACCAGCTTTTTGAATGGCTTCCATCAGAATATCCAAAGCCGCTTTGTTCGAGGTCAGGTCCGGAGCAAAGCCACCTTCATCACCAACGGCGGTGTTGAGTTTTTTCTCTTTCAAAACGGATTTCAAAGCATGGAAGACTTCCACGCCATAGCGCAGACTTTCACGGAAGGTGGGCGCGCCGAAGGGCACGATCATGAATTCCTGAAAATCGACATTGTTATCGGCATGGGCGCCGCCGTTGATGACGTTCATCATCGGCACCGGCAGACGGTTGGCGTGGACCCCACCCAGATAACGGTAAAGCGGCAGACCCACGGATTCTGCAGCGGCCTTCGCAACGGCCAGGGACACGCCGAGGATCGCGTTGGCGCCCAGATTGGTTTTATTGGGAGTCCCGTCCAGTTCGATCAGGAGATTATCAATTTCTGTTTGCGAGCAAACGTCGATGCCCAGGAGCTTGGGGGCCATACGATCCTTGACGTTGCCAATGGCTTTCAGAACGCCCTTGCCGCCGTAACGCTGCTTATCACCGTCCCGCAATTCGCAAGCTTCATACTGACCGGTCGAAGCGCCCGAGGGTACGGCTGCGCGTCCAAAATACCCTGATTCCGTCATGACTTCGACTTCGACGGTCGGATTGCCGCGTGAGTCGATAATTTCACGGGCGTTTACGTACGAAATAACACTCATGGTTTAGCTCCTGTGATGCGGACAGGCGAATCCCTTGAAAATCAAGAGCGGTCCTGAATTGCGACCCTTGCGGGGCCTATGAGGTGAGTATTCTGGCCCTTCCCCATTTGAAACGCAAGCCTTTGAAAGTTCCCTTTGGAAGACCATGGACTCAACCGTATTCCATGCGGCCGTCGAGCAGGATGCACGCTGTGCCCATGCTTTGTCTCGTGGACACCTTTCGCAAAACTATGCTATTCCTGACCTTTCCAAGGCACGCAAGCAAAAATCTGCTTCCAAATTCCGCGAGTGTCCAGCCAAAAAGCTGGAGTCGAGACAAGAAAGGATTCCGTATGCTAAAATACTCCTCCTGGAAAGATTATTTACCTAAATCTTTTCAGTGGTTGAGCCAACTTAAAATCGAAACCGCCACGATCCTTGCGCCTGACGCATGGAACCTGGTGGCCGTCCGCAATGAAAACGACAAGCTGCATCTCAGCAATTCTTTGCTTGATTCCGCACTCGTGGAACGCCTTTTAAAAGAAGTGGAAGCCCAAGGCTGGACTCCCGGGGAAAAGCAGATCCGCATTCAATTGGACGGCAAAAAATTTCTGCTCGTCGCCCAATCCGGCATCAAAACCAATCCTGTGCAGATAGCGCGGCAGTTGGGTTTGGATAGCGCGGCCGCGTTGTCCAAGAGTAAAATCAAGGATCTGTGCATTGCCGATACGGATAACCTGAAGGGCCTTGATGTCCTGGAAGGTTTCCTGATTGGGCAGGATGATGGCGCCGCCTTTAAGTCCAAATCCAATGCTGAATTCCCCAAAAAAGTATCGGTCGTCAGCAAGGATCCGGCGGAGCTGACCAAGCGTTTGGAAATGGCCAAAGCGCTCCTCTTCACGAAATGGCTCCAGGACGCGCCGAGCAATTTCATCAATCCCGAACAGTTCGCTGCCATCTCCAAAGACCTGTTCGAGAAATCAGCAGCGGAACTCGTGCTGCTCGGGCGCAAGGAAATGGAACAGCTCGGCATGGGTTCGTTCCTGAGCGTGGCCCATGGGGCGCAAAGCGACCCGAAACTGGTGGCGATCAAAATCGCCGGCAAAAACCCTGGGAAAACTGTGGCTCTGGTGGGCAAGGGAGTCACGTTTGATGCTGGTGGCATCAATATCAAGCCTTCCGCTGGCCTGGAAGAAATGAAATTCGATATGTCCGGCGCTGCCGCCGTGCTGGGCTCGGCCATGTATTTCACCGCGATCCAACCGCCGGTGAACGTCATCTGTGCTCTGGGCGCTGTGGAAAATATGCTGGGACCGAAAGCGACCAAGCCCGGTGACGTCGTCACGGCCTTCAACGGCAGAACGATTGAAATCCTGAATACCGATGCTGAAGGCCGCCTCGTGCTGGCCGACGTGCTGTCGTATGTTGTCGATAAATGGAAGCCGGAACTCGTGCTCGATATCGCAACGTTGACCGGTGCGGTGATCATGGGGCTCGGGCATGTCGGTGCAGGCATTATGGTCAAAGAACAGAAGACTGCCGACTTTTTGAAAAAGGTGAGCGAGCGCGTGGGCGAACCTCTCTGGCAGCTTCCGCTATGGCCTGAATTGGAATCGGAAGTGAATAGTCAGCTGGCGGATCTTAAAAACATCGCCAAGCCGAGCGTCAAAGCCGGACCCATCATGGGCGGCCTTTTCCTGCGCGAATTCGTCAAGGATTCCAACTGCGAATGGGCGCATATTGATATCGCCGGAACAGCCTGGACCTGCGGCGCGACCGGGTATCATACCAACGGCGGCAGTGCCTTCGGCGTGCGCTTCCTGGTGGGTGCAGCGGAAATGTTCCTTTCCTAAGAATGGCTTAAACCCCGATCCCCGCGGGGGTTTTAGAAAAATCTCACCGATGTGACGCTAAATTCGATTTCGCTCGCTTAAGGGCGATTTCGTCACTCTTGGGGAGAATCATTTGTCAGCCTGCGCCTGGACCTGAACGTCTATTTCTGAAGCGGCAACACATTGAGGAGTTCCAAAAACTCCTGACGCAAGCCGAGGGGATCATCCCCTACGGCGGCGGTCGCTCTTGCGCGGGCCGCATCGTAGCTGCCGGTGAGACCTTGGATGCCGCCCAATAATACGGCTGTCTCCGCGACCGCGAGTTGCCACTGCACATCAAGCGACGGCGACACGGCCAGGGCACTGCCGAGAGGTTCATCCAGCTTTTCACTCAGTGCGCCTTCTGGTGTTTTATAGCGCAATTTGAAGGTTCCTATTTCTGTGCGATCCGCTGCGGCGTTCAAGGCACCTTCGGTTTGATAAATTAAAGGATCCACACCAGCCGCCGGTTGGTAACTGCCGACAAAAGGTTCGCCTTCCGGACGAGGCGTAATTTCATAAAGGTAGGTTACCGATTGGCCCGAGCCTAGATCCCCGGCGTCCTTTTCATCCTTGTTGAATTCGTCATCCTGGAGCTGCCGCTCGGCATAGCCAATCAATCGCCAGGTCTTCACGAGGCGCGGATTGAATTCAATTTGAATTTTCACGTCCTTGGCGATGGTGACAATATTTCCCTTTAAATCATGGCCGAACACCTTATCGATTTCCCGCGTGGTATCGATAAAGAAGTAGTTGCCATTGCCATCACGGGCGACCGATTCCATTAAGGCGTCGTTGCTGGAATCACCAAAACCAAGGATGCTGAGGAAAATACCAGAATCGGCCTTGGCGCGAATGAGTTGCACCAGCTCATCAGCATTGGTGATGCCCAAATTGAAATCACCATCAGTGGCGAGAATGACCCGATTCACGGCCTGCGCGACAAACTGTTTTTGGGCGATGTCATAGGCCAGGCTAATGCCCGAACCTCCATTGGTACCGCCGCCAGCGCCCAGACGATTGATAGCTTGTTTGATTTTATCCTTTTCCACGCCCGCTGTAGAGTCCAGCACGACCTCGGTATAACCTGCATACGTTACGATGGCCATCCGGTCTTCAGGTTTCAGTGTGTCGGTGAGTTTGATGAGTGAAGCTTTCACCAAAGGCAATTTATCTTCGGCTGCCATGGAGCCTGACACATCGACGAGAAAGACCAAGTTTTTAGCAGGATCCACCCGGCCTAGATCCTTGGCTTTGACACCGATCGCCAAAACCTGGGCACCCGGGGTCCAGGGTGAAGCGACCAGCTGCTGATGGATCTGCACCATGCGGCCGTCGGTGGGAGCTGCGTAAGCGTAAGGAAAATAATTCAGAAAGTCCTCGGGACGCACTGTGTCTTTGGGAAAATAGCCATCGTTCTTGCGAATGCGTAAACGGCTGCGCGCATACGAGGCCGTGTCCACGTCGATGGAAACAGTGGAGAGCGGACTCTTATTGATATCCCGCCAGTTCAAGGTGCGGCCATTGGGGGATTCCGGGCCTGGCTGAGAGCCGATCTCGTCGGCAGATGCGGGACGGGACGGCAGGCTGATCGCGTCTGCCGAATGGTGGCCCGCGTTTGAAACCTGTTCTGCGGTTCCAGTCTGGATGCCTCCACGGGACCCGCCTGTTCGTCGAGGGCCCTGGCATTGAAAGGCCATCATAAAAAGCGTCAAAGCCATAAACACTCGTGTCAACGAAGCTGGCATGGTGGTCTCCAAGGGAATTGCATTCGGCTATGACCTTTCTTCGGTCATCCCGGCACCCTGCTCCAACGCAGCGGATTGTTATTCGTATTCCTGCGTATTCGCTTGCCAGATTCGGACCATTTTCCAGCCTGATGGTGGACTCACACAGAACACTTTTTTGCGGCGGTGGACGCAAAAGGTCCCTTGCGACGTTCCAGTTAGAAAGACGAGGGTTCATTTCGAACCCATCAGGATGATAAGGAAATTGCCATGAATAGAATAACCCAAGGAACGTTCGCCTGGCTGACAGTGCTGCTCACCTCCCAGGCTCTGGCCTCAGAGCCGGCTCCGACGGATCCTGCTCCAGATCAACCCACAGCCGTTCATCTTCGTTCTGTCACCTATAACGGGATCGGCTGCCCACCTGGAAATGCCGATTTTCAAGCGACCTATGATCCCATGGGCCACGGCCTTAAAATGACGATGACGCAGATCGTAGCCGAGTGGGGCGCAGGCATTTCCCTGGCTCAATCCCGCAGAAACTGCACTTTATCGATTGATCTGGGAGGGACCGAAGGCTGGCAGTACGCTCTGTCGCGTTTTAAAACAAGCGGCTTTGTGGATCTCGATCCTGGTGTCAATAGTGAAATCAAACTGTATTCTTTCTTCGATGGCAGTCCATCCCAATCCGTATCTCGTGTTTATAAAGGCCCTATTCGCACTGAGTTCGAGGCCCAGGATGTTTGGCCTTTGACGACTTTGCAATGGTCCAACTGCGAGACACCGCGAAAACTGAACGTTAACTTTGCCATCAAAGTGTTTCCGGACCGACCTGCTCCCAAGCCGAACATGAATGCCGTCGGTTCTATGTTGATTGGTTCGGAGTGGAGTTCTGCCGGGCTGGACCTGGGCTTGGTCTGGCGCCGCTGCCCATCCTGATTTAAAGACTGCGCCGCGGGGGAATCACAGTGTTGCCGAAGAACATGCCAGCGACTATGGAAACGGCAATGATCACCACTGTGAATACCGCGGTGACGGTATCCATCACATCGCGCTCAAACATCGCGATAAATCCATTGTAGTTAATCGAACCAGGCACGATCAAAATTATGCCCGGCAGCATCGTAATCAATCCAGGTCGCCGCAGAATACGGGCCAGAAGATTACTCACCATCGCCACAAAAGCCCCCGCTACGAAAAACGTGAGTTCGGTTCCAAGCAGATTGGTGCCAATACGGGCGATGCAATACGAGGCCACCGAAACCAGAAAAGCCGAAGGCATATTGCGTGGACGCACACGAAAGAGCAGCAGAAATCCAAAGGCCAGGCCAGCCACACCCGGGAGTTCCGTCCAGGCGGGCAGGAGCCCAAGATTCGGATCGAAGGCGGCGGGTGCAGTCGGTTTGAGAATGGCTTTGGTTAAAGCCACTGTGAACACAACCTTCAAAAGCTCGCCCGTGGCACCCGCGAGACGTGCGGTTCCCGATAAAAGATTTTTCGTGGAGAGCTCAACAAAGGAAACGACCAAAGCCAGGCCGGGCAGCAGCACAATCACACCAGCCAGGATAACTTTATCCTGTGACAGACCGGGAAGATAAGGGCCCAGCACGCTGACCAGCAGCACCGAAATAAAAGAGGCGAGGGCACCAAAAAGCTGCCGCATGGGCAGCCAGCGACTCCCGAAGATATCCAACACGCCGACCAGGAGTCCGATCAGAGTCGCCAGCGCGAGATCTGTCCATGTGCCTCGCAAGGCGGTGATCATGCCACCTGAGGCCAAAGCGTAGCTCACGACCATGAGCCACTTGGGGAAATCCAAGGCGCCGAGGTGAATGCTTTCGATGGTCTGGGTGCCTTCCAGAAGACTGCGCTTACCGGCAATCACCAGATCGGCGGCTTCATCGATGCGACTGAGTTTGGATAGATCGATCTGTCCTGGTTCGGTGCGAATCACCACTGTCCTTTGCTGTTCCCCTTTGGAAAAGCTGGCAATGATGCCCGTTGGAAACGCGAGCAATTCACAGTGCAAATCGAGTTTCATTCCGGTTTTGGTCAGCGCCCGCTCCAGGTGGTGAGCCGCGGCTCCACAGCCGTGGAGGGAGCGGCCGAGCAGGAGTATAAAATCAACCTTGGCATTGAACAGCAAATCCATGGGAATCCCTTGCAGTCAGCGGCCGGAAGCTGGCCCAGGGATTTAGCTTAGCTGGTTTGAGTAAATTTGCCTAGAAAGAGGTGCAGGGCCTTGCGATCCAGGTTGCTCACGAGTTGACTTTCCGCCTGATCCAGGGGAATCCAGGTCATTTCGCGCGCGTCGCCTCGCCATTCTTTGTGGTGAACGAAGGCTTGAATTTTATGCCTTGTGATCGAGTGCTTGAAACTGCCGAAGGAATCGGGTTCGAAATTCCAGTGGCCGGCCTGTTCCCAGCGCAGTCGCCCTTCCGCTTCCAGAGCCGTTGGCAAACCCAGAGTGCCGCCTAAAAATCTGGCCTCTTTGGAACGCTTCACCAATCCAATCTTATTATCCCGCAGCAAAAGCCAAAGATGCATGCGCACATCTTCATATTCCATGGGCTTGCGTGGGGCGGGTGCCAGATTCTGGCTGCCGGCGGCATAGGCCGCACAATAGTTCTGCACAGGACACACAAGGCAACGTGGATTCTGTTTGATGCAAATGGTTTGCCCCAATTCCATCACTGCCTGGTTATAATCCCCTGGGGCTGTTCTCGGGATCAGGTGATCGCCGATCGCTTGAAATTCTTTTTTTAATTTTTGATCGGGCACCACACGTCGATCGAGCAAGCGACAGAAGACGCGTTCGACATTCCCATCCACCACCGCTTTCACTTCCTGAAAGGCGATGCTGCTGACCGCCGCGGCTGTGTAATCACCTATGCCTGGCAATTCACGCCATTCCTTGAAGGTGCGAGGCCAATGAAAGGGTTGACGTGCGGCCAGGACCTGGGCGGCTTCATGCATGAGACGAAAACGCCGGTAGTAACCCAGACCGCGACAGGCCAGGCGGACTTGATCTTCGCTGGCCGCAGCCAGAGCTTTCAAATTGGGAAAGACTCCGAGAAAACGCTCATAGGCAGGAAGGACAGCCTGAATCGTCGTCTGTTGCAGCATGATCTCACTGATCCAGATGACATAAGGATCGGCTGATTCCAAAAAACGCTGGCGCCAGGGAAGGGCTCGTTTATTTTTTTGATACCAGGTGACCAGTACGCTCCCGATTGACGAATCGGGAACGTTCCGCATCAAGTGCTGGCTCGATTGGGACGAAACTGTCAATGAATAAAATCCTTAGGCCTTTTTACTGGCCTTCTTTTTTCGAGCGCCGGTCGTGGTGCTTTTTTTCGTGCTCCCACCACCCGCGGATTTTTCCGAAGTCGATGCGGTCGTCTTGGGTTTGGTCTTGGACGCTTTCGGTTGCATGTTCAGGCGACTGGCGGCTTTTTCCGTCGTCGTCTTCACACTTTTTTCCAGCTTTTCCAAATTCACACCGTACTTGCCAGCGGCGACTTTCAGATCCTTATAGAATTTATCGAAAGCTGGTTCGAGCTTCTTAATCTGCGTGTCAACCAGCTTTTCGAATTCCTTCTTTTTCTCAACGACACTTTTGTTGCTAGCGGCTTTGTTGGCAGCATCTTTAATTTTGCCGATCAAGACCTCTCCTTCGCGTTCCAGGGTTTTTTGCAGCTTATTCAAATCGACCTGTACTTTAGTGAGTATCTCATTCATAACCCATCGTCCTTGTAATAGAGCCTGTGAAAACGAGCCCCGCAGCATCTGGCTTCACGTGTACAGCCTATCCAGCCAAGGAATACAGAAGTTCAGATCCGGGAGTCACGGTATCATAAAGGAGCAATCGGCAAATTTCCAGTTAAAGTCTGCGCTCATGCATGCGTAGCTCCATCGTTTAGTTGGAAAAATTGGCCTTACGCTTTTCCAAGAAAGCACTCAGTCCTTCTTTGGCTTCCTGGCCGGTAAAACAGCTCGCGAAGGCTGTGACCTCGGCTGCAAGCCCATGCTCCAAGGGAATTTCCAGCGAAGCCCGAGCCAGCTTCTTGGTTTCAGCCACAGGCTGTGGCGCGGCGCGACCGATATTTTTTAGGATTTGCGCAAGGGCTGCATCGAGCTCTTCAGTCGTAGCTACAGTGGAAACTAAACCCAACTGCCAGGCTTCGCGCCCATTTAATTTACGACCTGCGCATAAGATTTCCATGGCCAGGGGCAGACCCACACGACGAGCCAGACGCTGGGTCCCGCCAAATCCGGGGATCAGACCAAGGTCGACTTCTGGCTGGCCAAACAAAGCTTTTTCAGAAGCGACAATGATGTCGCAAGCCATGGCCAGTTCACAGCCACCACCCAGAGCAAAACCCTGGACCCGGGCTATGGTCAAATAAGGGGCGGACTCCAAACGTCGGGTTGTATCCTGACCCAGTCTTCCGAATTGCAGGGCTTCCTGCGTTGTCATCTCGCGCATAGCGGCAATATCAGCACCGGCTACGAACGCCTTATCCCCAGCCCCGGTCAGAACCAGAGCGCGCAGACCGGCAGTAAGCTCACGGTTGTCCAGAATCACATTCAGTTCGCGAAGCACCTGTGCGTTGAGTGCATTCAAAACTTTCGGACGATTGATGGTGACTGTGGCGATGTTACCTTCGCGTGACCATAGCAAAGTCTCAAGTTGTGGTTGAGTCATGTCTGCTCCTTATTTCTGCGAATAGTTGTAAACACCACGGCCGGTTTTGCGACCCAGATAACCGGCTTCCACATATTTCACCAGCAGCGGACTGGGTCGATAACGAGGATCACCCAGACCCTCATGCAGAACTTTAATAATCGCAAGGCAGGTATCCAGGCCAATGAAATCCGCTAAAGTCAGGGGACCCATCGGCTGATTGGTCCCGAGCTTCATACCTTTATCGATATCCTCGGCGCTCGCCACGCCTTCCATCAGGACGGTAAAAGCTTCATTGATCATCGGCATCAGAATGCGATTGATCACAAAACCAGGATAATCCTGGGAACGGGTCACTTCCTTATCAAGGCCCTGAGCAAGTTTGACAACCCGATCGATCGTGGCTTCGGAACTGGTCATCGAAGGGATGATCTCAACCAGTTTCATCAAAGGCACAGGGTTCATAAAATGCATACCGATCACTTGCTCGGGACGGCCGGTGGCAGCCGCCAGCCTCGTGATAGGAATCGATGAGGTGTTGCTGGCTAAAATGCAGGCGCTTTGCGTGATTTCATCCAGTTCGCGAAAGATTTTTATTTTGAGCGATTCATTTTCACTCACCGCTTCGATCACAAGATCGGCCTGGCTGAGATCGCGCATCTGTGTCGAAAACTGCAGACGACTCAGGACGGTGGATGCGGTTTCGCTGCCGAGAAGGCCTTTGCTTTCCAGTTTGCTCAGCGAGGTGGAAATGCCTTTTTTTGCTCCTTCGAGCTGCGCATCCTTTATATCTATAAGGGTCACCTGCAGACCCTTCATGGCGCAAACCTGAGCGATACCACTGCCCATCTGGCCTGAGCCGATCACGCCGACCTTGTCAAATCCTGCGATACTCATAGAAAATCCTATCCAAAATGGGGAATCACGAGGGCCTCATGATACTCACGGCGGACGAAAATGCAAAGCTGAGCTGAAGCCCGTCACTAAGGCCAATTTCAGGGCCTGACGGCTTCGCTTCACGCCGACTTCGCCCTCGACTTCCCGCTCGCAGTTGGGCAAAGTTCCCTCGCTGGAAACGGTGGCGGAGGAATCTCGCATGTCCTTGCAAAGACAGGTTCTCGCTCTCGATAACCTCTGGTTTGATGATTTCTGGACGGCCATCGGTCGCCTCGCGCCGGATCAGCGACTTTTGGTCCTGGGTGGGCGTGGCTCGCGTCAGTCCATGCTGGCCCTGAGTTGGGATGAGGTGCCCTGGCCCGATTTTCTACAGCAATCGGCAAGTGTCGTCCCGCGTGCCTCTGGGGAAGGTTGGACCACAGGCCACCTGGCCATCGGTTGTTATGATGAAAATGAGGTCGAAAGCCAGCTGCACTCCCGGGCCTTTCGAGTGAAGCGAAGCCTCATTATTGATCATAGGGACCGCCGTGCTGAGATTTGTCAGGATTATGATTGGGCCAGCTGCCGTCAGCAGGTGCTCTTTCCGCCGACCCGTGCGCAGATCCATTCGGTCTGGGAACGGCTTCCGCAGTGGCGAAGCACCTGGACCGATGCCATGTATCAGGACACTGTGCGCGGGGCTCTCGAGGAGATTCGCCGCGGCCGTTATTATCAGATCAACCTCCTGCGGTACTGGTTTTCCGATGATCCCATCAGCCGCCGGCAATGGCTCGCGCAGCTGACGAAAATGGGCGGCCCTTTTTCGGCCTATATAGAAATCCCGGACCTGCAGATGGTGTCCTTTAGCCCGGAACGTTTTTTTCGAGTCACGACCGATGCGAAGGGAAGCTGGATTGAAACCGAACCCATCAAAGGCACGCGGCCGGTTTCGACCGATCCCGAGCTCGACCGTCAGCAAAAGGCTGCGCTCCTGGCCAGTGAGAAGGATGCTGCTGAACTTAATATGATCGTCGATCTTCTTCGGAATGATCTCCACAAGGTCTGTCGTCCTTCCAGCGTCAAGGTCCTGGACCCAGGATCCTTGCAAAGCTTCTCCAACGTGCATCACCGCGTTGCGCGGATCCAAGGCCTTTTACAGAATGGTGTTAGCATGGGATCACTCATGCGAGCCTTATGCCCCGGCGGATCCATCACCGGAGCCCCTAAACATGAGGTGATGCAGGCGATTCGTGAAAAGGAATTGCGCCCTCGTGAATTATTTATGGGTAATATCCTATATAAAGACGCCTGGACCGGCCGCCTCGATTCCTCGATATTGATCCGAACCGCCGTTCGCAAACATCGTTGGGAGTTCGCTGCTGGCAGTGGCCTCGTGATCCATAGCGAGCCGGCCGAGGAGCTTGCGGAGATTCTGACCAAAGCCCGGGTTCTGCTCGGAGAATTCGTTTAGGTTACGCGGCGTTTTGCGGCTTAGGGCAAATCCGGTATACTCGTACTTTGAAGTTGGCGAAGAAGCGGCAAGGAGAGTCCCGTGGAAAACAACCAGGAAGTCAACGCGATTATACTGACCAAGCGAGCTGACATTCGCGATGCAGTTCGCCAGGCGTTCAAGGCTCAAGGCATCAAGCCGGCCGCCCTTGTTTCCACCACCGATGACAAGGAATTCACCGAGAAGCTCGAGGAAACCGGCTACTGCATGGTGGTGCTCGACTGGGAATATGGGCCTGACAGGATCAGCCAGATCATGACGAACAATCGCAAAAAAAGTCGTTTGGAATCCCATCCGGTATTCCTGATCGCTGCGCATGAAGACGACAATATCGTGTCCATGGCCCGTGAATTTTTTATTCAGTATATTGCCGTCGGTGAAGTGAACATGGACACCATACGGAGCCAGATCAAAGGTCTCGTCAAGGATTACCTGAACGTCTCACCCGTGCGCAAGATGCTGCTGGCCGTGGAATCCGCGCGACAGTCCGATCACATCCCCCAGGCTGCCGAAATGTTGGAACGTTTGCTGGAAAAGCAGGCGGACAATCAGCGCGTGGTGGTGGAACTTGCCGAATGTTACATCCTGCAAAATGAGTGGGGCAGGGCGGAAACGTTGCTAAAGGGATTCATCAATACGGAAGACTGCTACGCACGGATTAAACATCTGTACGCGCGCTGCCGCTTGAAAAACGGTGATCATGCTGGAGCCATTGCCTCGCTCAAAGGGGCCCAGCTCATTAGTCCTTATAATGTGGAACGCCTGATTGAACTCGGCAATATCTTTCTGAAGGTGGATAAGCCTGAGGAAGCCGAAGCCGCCTTTGGCGAGGTGCTGAATTTCGCTCCGGGTTCAAAAGAGGCCAAAATCGGCAAGAGTACCAGCAAAATGCTGATGGGCGAAGTCAACGACGCGCTGGCGCTCTTGAATGAATTTGCCAGCCCACGCGAACTGAGTGCCGTCTTCAATACCGCCGCGATCCTTGCCATTCGCCAGAAACGTTACGATGCCGGCTTTGAGCTGTATCAAAAGGCCCTGCAAATCCTGTCGAAAAAACCCAAGCTGGTGGCCCGCATTCTCTATAACATGGGCATTGGTTATGTAAAATTCGGCAAGCCTGAAAAAGGCCTCAAATGTTTTGAAAAGTCCGCGGAAGCCGATCCCGACTTTGCCGATGCGTCGCATAACATCAAGATTCTGAAAACAGCGACGCAAAGTCCTCAGCCACGTTCGCAGGTGGTCGATGAGCAGCACGAGCTGCTGGACGGGTTGGAGGAACGCTTCACCACGACCATGCCGATGATTGATGTTGGCACTGGGGACGATGATGAAGTACAACTCGATGATGTACTGTCTGATATTGTTAAAGTGGGATAGTTATGACGCGAAATTTTAACGAAGCGAACCATCAGGAAGCGTTGCGTTCACTGCTCAAGGATCTCGGTGAGGATCCGGATCGCGACGGTCTGCAAAAAACTCCACATCGTTTTCTGCGCAGCTTTCAGTTTCTGACCAGCGGGTATGAAAAGGATGTGCCGAAGATCCTGCAACAGGCTCTCTTCGATGTCGATTACCAGGATATGGTGATCGTTCGTAATATCGAATTCTACAGTCTCTGTGAGCACCATCTCTTGCCGTTCTATGGCAAGGTTCACGTGGGCTATATTCCCACTAAAAAAGTGGTCGGGCTGTCCAAAATTCCGCGGGTGGTCGAGGCCTTTGCGCGTCGCCTTCAGGTGCAGGAACGCATGACGAGGCAGATCGCGGAGTCCATGCAAACCGTGCTGCAGCCCCAGGGTGTGGGTGTTGTGATCGAAGCGTTCCACTTCTGCATGATGATGCGCGGGGTGGAAAAACGCGAGAGTTTCACCACCACCAGCTGTATGCAGGGCGTCTTTCAAAAGAATGAAACACGCCAGGAATTTTTAAATCTGGTGCGTAGCACGGGTCGCCCCTGATTGATCCTGTTTCACTAAAGGCTTTTCATCCCAAATCAAAGCCATCGCCTGGATGCCTTGCAGAGGCGGCAGGCGGGTAATCTTCATGCCATAGCCTTGCAGAAGCTGCATGGCCAAATGCTGATGCTGTTCCCCCGAACGAGGCAACTGCTGGGTGATGCTGTCATCATCGGTGGGTCCACGGAGGGACAGCACCAGAATCATCTTATCATCACGTTTTTTACACTGATAATGCAGAGTCGGATGGCCCCAGGCCCGATCACGAGCCAGTTCAAGCAACGCCATCTGGCAATGATAGAGCACCGAATGCAGAGTGCTTTGCGGAATCTGAAGATGATGCATCTCATGATCTTCAGCCAGGTTTTCATAATTCAGCTGCAGTTCCTTTTCCTGCATCGCAATCAAAGCCTGACTATCGATGATAAGCTGCTGCAAAGACTTCGTGCCTCTATCAGCGCCCCCCATGAGGCGATGCCAGTGCGCGGCCAGTTCGATGTTTTCCTTGAGCTGCTGCAGCATGGTTTGCGACAGCAGCGTGACGTTGATCGCACTGTTGCTGAGCTCATGACTGGATTCAATCAGGATGCTGACCGTTTTCTCCAGCTCGGACTCGCCCTGCGCATCGACGCGTTCGGCCATGGAACGAACCAGTTTCCGTGGGGGGACCTTCTTCAATTCTTCGGCCCATCGGCTGCCCAGCTCGAAGAGTTTCTGAGCCGGTCGGACCAGCTGTTTCGCAGCCAGATGGGACACGTCTTCACCCAGACTATGAATATCCTGAAGTTTCTGCAGATGCGCCTGAGCCGAGCCATTCATTTGCTGATGCAGCGAGCGAGCCTTTTGCAGCCAGGCCTGTTCCACCTGCTGATCCAGGAGCCGGGCTTCGAGGCCGACGATCTGTTGGGAAAGACCATGGCTATGCTGGCGACAGGCTTGGAGCTGATCGTAATTGCGTTTGACCATACGATTCAGATTTTCGCGGATGGAAGAGACGGGGTCGGCATCAGGTTTTTGTTCTTCATTCTCGGCTTCCACATGCAGATCCTTGGCCCATTGCCGCATGCTGTCCACATCCTTTTTAATCTTATGCTGCTGGCTTTGCATCTGGCGCATGACGTTCAGAAAAGCCAGAAGGAAAAGCGCCAGGACCACCAAAAGTGGGACGAGAAGAGTGACGGGTTCCTGCCGCAAAACGGTTGGATAATAGCGGAGCAGCCAGTGCTGCGAATAAAGATCAGCAGGCGGAGCCGCAAAGACGATACGGGCCGGACGTCCGGGTGGTGGGGCACCGATGCTGAGTTCGAGATTGCGGAACATGTCACGCAGCCCATTCGAAGAGAACAGCCAGGCGTCCTTTAAAGTGGTGGACACAAGGAGAAACGCGCGTCGTTCCCCAAACGCACCGAGCGGCATCACCCATTCCAAATGCGGGTGCTCGCCCACCATGCGCCACTGAAATTGACCCTGGGTGAGGGCCCGATTCTGAAGCGGACAGTCGGCGCTGAGCAACAGTCCTTGTTCGGAATGGGCGAGGTATTTGCAATCCTGATCCAGAATCGCCAGCTGATCCACGCGGCCCGGAGTCACGTAGCCACCCAGAATGCGACTGGCCGCACTGTACGCCTGCTCATTCAGGTCCTGAGTCAGAACCGGGTTGCCTTTCAGTTCACGGCCCAATTCGGAAAGCTGCGTCCGCGTTGTCTGCAGAGCCAGTTCGTATTGAAAGCGGGCCTGCTGAAATTGGCTTTGGATCTGTAAAAGAGGACTCTGGGCCATCATGATGGCCACCAGTGGCAGCATAGCCGCAAAGAGAGAAACGAGGGCTCGGGTCACGTTCAGTCTCCGCCAGGATTGAAGTTGTTTTCCACATGTTACCTTCGGCTCTTTGTGAAGGTCCACGAAAATCCCAAGATCCCGTGGACGATGGCGGCAATCCCCGGTAGGATGAGGGATTCAGACTCCAGCAGGAATGACTGCATGCGTACGTCGGAATTAAAAAGCGCTCTTATCATTACGCTGCTCAGCATGATCCTTTTGCGGCTGGTCTGGATGGATTTGCGATCCTATGTCATCACCTATGCTCCCCAGAATCGTTATGCCTTTGACCGCAGTGAGACGAGTGGCAGCTGCCGTCGCTCCTTCAGTTTGCGCCAGCTTGGTCCTGATAAACCTACGCAAGGCAGCTGGGAAAGACCAGGCTGGGCGGACGCCCGGCTCTATCAGAGTCTGGTGCTGGCCAGCTGCCGAAACGGTGTCTTCCATGATGCAGGCTTTGTTCGGTACAACCAGGGTCTCCTGATTTCATGTCTCGTCTTTTGCGTGCTGCTGACACGGGTGATGGCGCGATCCTGGGTCGTGGGATTGATTGTCGCAGTGGCCCTGTTAAGCCGGGGTCGACTCATCGCCGCCAATGGCCAGATATCGGGTGATGCTTTGATTGCCGTGGGGTTTGCACTCTGGGTGATGTGTCTGGGACATTGGTTGCGCTCAGGATCCTGGTGGGTTTATCTCGGTTCCTATGGAGTGATTGCGGCGCTTATGACGTTGGAGCCTGGAACGGCTCTGCTTGGATTCGCACCGCCCTTGGTGTTGGCTGCGTGGCGGCCCATCCTTCGGCGTAAAATGGAACGCGCGCCCGCGCCGGCGGAACCGATCAGCCGTGACGTCAAGCTTTGGAAACGCTGGGGTGAGCTGCTGAATCTTTCCCTCGGACCCGCCCCCGATGCGCCTGACTCGGGTGGACTCTTTCGTCCCTTGCCCGATGGGGTGCGCCCTTTGATGGGTTCGCTGCGTTTTGAGAATGCGCTGAAAACATTTACCATCATGGGCGCCTGCATTCTTTTTGTGACGCTTCTCGTCCAGATCGTGGCTCGTAAATATGGGCCGCTGCCTCTGCAGCCCATTTCAGGAGCCGCCATCAGCCTATGGTTTCGCGAATTTATCAGCCCCCTGGATCGGGATTCAGGCCTTGGTATTTCGATGATGGTGCTGGCTTTGACCTGGCGTTCCCGCTGGTTGCCTTATCTTAGGCCGCTCGTGAACCTGGTGGGATTTGCCATTATTCTGAGTGCTTTGGGGGCTGGCTTTTTTGATCTTGTCTATCTTCCTACGCCTGCGGAACGTCTTTGGCAAGGAACCCGCCTGCTTATCCTCTGGGAGCCTGTGCTCATGACCCTCGGTATGCTGGCCTTCTATCAAATGACGTTAAGCCTGCTCGCCCGACTCGATCGCATCCCCAGTCTGACCCGCTTCCTTAAAGCTCTGAAATAAGATCTTTAAGTCTCACTTTTTATCAATCCAAATAAATCCTCTTGTGAATTCATCAGGCTCGCCTTTGATGAATTTCCCAAACCTATTGACATAAACCTCAAAAAATTTTCACGTTCCCAAGCATTTTGCAGCTGGTGAACATCACAGCTGTCTTCTTGCGTTTTTTCAGAACCACCAACCATGATATTGAAAAAATCCAAGATCGTTTTTGGGAAAATGCTTAACCTGTTTTGGCAGAAGTCGATAGATGGGTTATGAACTTTCGCAATCATCCACACTGACTTTCTGGAGGTTTTTATCATGGGTTTACGCATTAAAACCAACGTTCCTTCGCTGATCGCACAACGCCGTATGGGCAATACCACAGCTGACATGCAAAGTAACATGGAAAAGCTGGCCAGTGGACAACGCATTAACAAGTCCGCTGATGATGCCGCCGGCCTTGCCATCTCGGAAACCATGACGGCTAATATCCGTTCGATGTCGCAAGCTCAGCGCAACGCCAATGATGGTATTTCTCTGATCCAGGTGGCAGAAGGCAGCATGAACGAGATCAGCAATATTCTGATCCGTATGCGTGAACTGGCAACCCAATCCGCTTCCGATACCATTGGTAACCTGGAGCGTTCGTACACCAACAAGGAATATACCGAGTTGGTCAACGAAATCGATCGGATTGCCAACACCACCACGTTCAACGGTATGAACCTGCTCGGTGGCGCGGATAAAAACAACGGTGTCGGCAGTCTGACGATTCATGTCGGTGCCGGTGATGGCCTGATCGAAAACACGGACACCATCAATATCGATATCGATTCCGTGAAACTCGACGCCAAGGAAATTTTGGGTCTGAATGCTGAATCCGAGATCGGCCCCATGGAAGTCGATGGTGATTTCGATCGCCAGACCGCAGCTGATAAATTGACCACCATTGATAACGCGATCAAGACTGTGGCTGGTAACCGAGCCACACTCGGTGCGAAGCAGTCCCGCCTGACATCGTCGATCAACAACCTGGGTGTTCAAATTGAGAACATGTCTACCAGCCGAAGCCGCATCCGTGATGTGGACTTTGCTGAGGTCACCGCTCAGTTTACTCAGAACCGAATCCTGGGTCAGGCTGGAGCCTCTGTTTTGGCTCAGGCCAGCGCCATCCCCGAATTGGCTTTGAAACTTCTGTAAGGTTCAATAGCTGGATTGTCTTGCGACAGTCAGTTGTGATGTTTGTGGAGTGGCAGGGGGGTTTCCTCTCTGCCACCTTCCTGCGATTTGCGGCTTCATCTGAATCCAGACCGGGTGATAGAATGAACCAGCAGTGGATTGGCCTGAAGGAGGCGGAGAAAACATGTCCAGGTTGTTGCTCGTTCTGTTATGCTGTGTGGCCTTCTCGTGTGTGAATGATAAGCCTTTGGAAGACATTCCTGCATCCCCGCAAAGTCCAGGCCCGGTCCCGGCGCCAGTGGCTGAGCAGAAACCGGCAGCAGCGCCTGAAAAAGTGCGCGAGGCTCCGATTCCAGCTCCCAGTGCTGATTGCCAGACTTTGCCCTCAGGAATCAAGCTGCCCTATTACATCAGCGGCTCATCCGTGATCGTGATTGGTTTTCTTAAGACGTGCCAAACTATGGATGGGCAGGAAGGCTATCAGCGTGGCAGCAGTTGGACCGCGATGGGATTCCCCTGTACAGCGGGGCGTGGTCGCATCGATAAAAAAGGCAGCGACAATGTTCCCAGCGTCGTGACCTTTCATCTGCAGAATTCATGTCCCATGCAGCCTGGTCGGCCGGAAGATGTGGAAGCGTTGGTTCGGCAAAAACTCAATATCCCGGCCGAGTCGCATCTGATCGCTTATTATCCATTATCGGTCGACTACTGGGAATTCGTGGATTCCACGGAGCAGGATGTGGGGTATCGGCCTGAACTTTATACACCGACCTCAATCAGTCAGAACTGGCAGAAATTTTCGGCCAAAAGCGAGCCGCTCAAAATTCGCCTGTATGGACGGGAAAATGCCTGGGAACCGGGCAAGAAACTTTATGAAGTGGAAGCGCTGATCATGCCTGAAGGCCGCAGCACGTTTCGCGTGCAGGTTCAAGCCGCCCGTTCTTTGGATGATGCAGGGAAAACACCCGTGCGTGAACGCTGCGATGCGCTGCGTCCGAAACGGGATTGTGCGCAGGTGTTTGGTTTATAGACTCAACCGGCGGCTGATTTCCGCTTTCTCTTGAATCGGGACTGGGGTTTCATGGGGGCGGTCTTCTGCTGCAATTCCAGCCTTTTCCGCAGACGTTCAATGCCTTTTTGAATAGCTCGATCGGTGGGATCCAGCTCAGAGGCTCGCAGCCAGGCCTTCTCGGCCAGCTGCAGGTCCCCGGTTTTCAAAAGAATGGTGCCCTTCATCTTATAGAGCCGCGCTGCATTAGGGTAATAACTCAGCAGCTGATTCACTTCGATCAGGGCATATTCATAATCCCGGGTTTTATACAGCTGCATCAGCTTCGCCAGACCGAGGGAATAACTTGGTCCCTGCTCCGGTCCATCCGGAGACCCGACGCCCATCGCATCTTCCAGCATGGAACGATCACGCTCCTGATCCTGACTGGGTCCGGGCATGGTCGAGAGCAATTCACGATCGGTCAGCTGCGGATTCTGAACTTTCACTTTGCCTTCATCGACAGGCAAGGACGTCATGGGAATGCTGATGTCATAATCGTCGGCGCCGTGCGGTATCTCCACAATGTATTCCGCACCACCACGGACACTCCGAATGACAAAACGCTCGTCTTTGGCGTCCTTACCGATAGGTCGCGTCTGATCCGCGAAAGGATACGAAATCGTACCTTCCACCAGCGTTTGATACTGGTCGGTGGTCTGCCAGCAGCTGCCAAGCAGAAGACTGAGAAGCGGTAACGCTCCTTTACATGTTGTAGCAAACCGCCACATCCGCACCGACTCCCCCAGGGACTTTGACAAATTTTCCGTCCAAAAGAATATTCGCCTGGCCCACAACGATAACTGACGCATTCACTGAAAAACGGCGGCCCAGATAGGTGTCGACCCCAGCGCGCAGCGTCGGCGCCATGTAGCCTGACGCCAAATGAAGACCGAGACCAGCATTCAAACCGTAACGGACATCATTATAGGATTCGAGCGTGCCCAAAAAGTTATGAGCATAAAGCGCAAAGAGCCCCAGCGAATTCGTAAAGGGCGTGGCCTTCAATTCCGTGCTTTGGGTCGTGGTCTCGGTCGCGGTGGTGGGTCCTTCCGAAGGATAATCACTGAGCAGTGCACTCGCCGCCATGTTTAACGTCAGGAGCAGGCCAAACTCATTGCGCCGATTGTCGAACTTTTCGGTGCCGCGGACGTGAAGGGTCAAAACACTTTTTTCCCGAGCCGATGTTTCCACATTGGGAATCGAGCCGCCACCAAATCCTACGAGGTAACGGAAGTCGGGCTTGTATTCGTCACTGGTGCGCGCTTTCTCGATTTGACTGTAGTCGATGGCCAGTTTTTGGAAGCGGGTCTTCAGAGTTTCGCTATTATAGGTGCGGGTCCAGACCATTTCCTTGTTGCTGGTCTCAAAGATCTGCACGGCCAGCACCATATGGGTCGTATGATAGACCAGCACGACGTCCATGAAATTTTCGATGCCCAGCTGATTGGCGGCTCGATTCAGATCATCCGTATTGGTGGTCGGGGAGCTGATCAGCAACTTGTCGTCGACGATGCGGGTGTTTTTGGTTTTGCAGGGCAGGCAGCTGATCATGCGGATTTTGGCATTTTCGCGGATGCGCTCGGCCACCAAAAGTTCCACATAATCTTCGTAGGTGCGCGGCAGGGATTCGCTGACCGAGACCTTGCGAATGGACAGATTCTTCAAGCCGGAAATCTGACCGCTTTTCACATCATAAGCCATCTCATTGAGAAGCTCATCGAGCACTTCATGAAAGAGTCGGATCTGTTTGGGATTGGCTTCCTTGAGGCGCTCCGCTTCCTGCAGCTGCTTTTTTTGGAAGGCTGCCGCTTCATCGTCGACGGCATAGGGACCGCGACCTGCTGATTTTGGGGGCTCAGCGGCCAGGAGATTGGTGATGAGGAGCAGACTTCCCAGCAGAAGTCTGAAAGCAAAACCCATGCGGCAGGGCCTCCGGGTGTGATGGAACGGTGTCTATCACTCCCATTATAGTTCCTCTGCGCTGGGCATGTTTTTCCCGCTGATCAGAACAGCAGCACATCACCGGGTTCCTTGCGTTCGGTTTGACCAAATTTCTGAAAACCATCGGGCAGATAGAAGGCAAACGCCGCCTTCTCCTGTTCGGTCACCATATGCGTTCCGATCTTATTCAGAACGGCTTCGCGCAGGTCTGGATCCAGCAGGTGATCCATGCCCTGGGTCTGGCTTGCAGCCAGGACGAGATTCATTTCTCCAATCCGATGTTCCAGGATCTGCCGCATCATATCAAAGACCTGCAAGGTCACCACGCATTGACCAAACAGCGTGTCGATAGCCGTAATCTCGGCCATGATCAGGTCGCGGGAAGCGGGCCAATCGTCTTCCGACATAATATCCATGATGGCAAAAGCGGCCCGTATGGAGTTCAGAACTTCGGGTTCCGGGTTGTCGACGCCGGCCAAGCCCTTTTGAATCACTTCGGAAGGCCGTAGCGTCCCCAATCGGGTTCCAATCTGGGCGCCGCAGTCCTCGCAGATGGTGGCGATGGCCCTGAGACTGTCGATAGCTGTGGCATAAGACTGGAGTGATGCTGCAAACTTTGGCAGATCGCAGCCCTTGTCGAGGGCGAGCAAGCTGAGATCGGCCAGTTTCTGTTCGCAAGTTTCATAATGAGCCTCAACCTGGTCCGCCAGCCCATCCAGATCCTTTTCAATATCGCGCATCATAACGTCGAGTCGAAGAACGAGAGTATAATTCGTTGTCGAGTCGACCAGCTTCAGCGCCTGCTCGCCTGCCGTTGTCTTGGCTTTGATTTCGTAAAGGATCTGCAGCATGTTGAGCTTGGCGGCATGAACCAGGGTGTTGCTGATTTCCACTGTGGTCTGGCAAAACGAGCCGTATTGTAGCCAGAAGCTCGCAATGTCCTTGTGCGAAGTCAGGACTTGAACCGGCAGAAAACCCGTGGAGCGCTGGGCCGTCAGATCGGGAAATATATAGCGGGTCGGCAGCAGAAGAAGAAACCCGGCTCGGGGATACACCCATTCTTGACCTTGCTCAGCATCCTTGCGCAGGAGACTGAACTCGATCATCTCGAAACTCACGCGTTGCGTCGTGACATTCACCAGCGGGAGCTCGGCACTTTCCAGGTTTTGATCTTCAAAGGCCTTGTTCAAGCGCAAAGCATCATAGATCGCAAACGGAAGGGCTCGAAAGGTGAGCTTCAATTTTCGCTGCTGGATATAGTCGCCCAGAGTGGCAAGACCAATCCAGGAGGCAAAAGCGAGATGACGCATATCACAGACGGAATCATTGAGGAGAATGCCATCCAGCGCGGCGGTATCCGGTGTATCGCCGATCGACCCATAAAAGGTAACCACACCATGATCACGGTGAACGCGAAAGCGCAGTTTCTCAACCTCATTGATTTTGACAGCTTCCATGCGCGTCCTCCTTGGTCTTGTTAAGAGCCTTGATATTATTTTTCCTGATACGGTGCCGCCGGCTTTTTGGTTTCGGGCCTGCTGCCTTCTTCTGTTGGGGACAGACTGCGACCGAACCAGGACTGCGAGAGGGTAATATATTTCTTTTGCAGATTGGTTCGATAGCGGCGGGTCTTCCGCGTGCGATCCAGGCACTCAGCCACGATAAAAAGTGCTTTGGATTCCCGTAAAAACTGCTGCAGTTTATCCTGATAGGATCGACCCAGATTTTGCTGTTCCAGCTGATATTCCAGTCGACTCAGCATGTGAAAGTAGCACCAGTGATAGAGGGGGAGGGCATCACGCACATCGGCCTGGAGTTCGTCGGCCGCCTTTTGAATATCCGCTTTATTCTGCACCCGATCCGCCCGCACCAGCAGCTGGGCTTCGCAGTCTTCGAGTCGATCCAGTTCAAAGCCGGTTTCCTGTGTTGCGAGCCAGGTATAGAGTCGATTCAAATCCCTGGCTGTGGGTTCAGGCAAATTGTCCTCTTCACTGGCGGTGGGCGGCTCCTCCTGGGCGGGCAGCGTTGCGGACTGGGCCTCGGGTTCGACCGCTGGCGTCGCGGGTTTGGTGGTGCGACAGCTGGCGACCAGGATCAGGACAAGGATCAATCGGTCCATAGACTCACTCCTAGACTTGCGTAGGACAGGAGGTATGAGGCTCCACTCTGCAAACCAATTTTGGTTTCCCATTCGAAACCCTGAGCGATGCGAAAACCAAGTCCATAATTCAGCCAAAGGCCACTGCCATCCAAACCAAAACGGCGAGTCGCAAGATTATGGTCGCGGCCTGGAAATTCGGGATCCGCCTGACGACTGAATCCAGCCAGGCCGAAAGCCAGAGTCTGCCTCGGCTTCCCTCGCCATTCAAAGGCAAAAAGGGGCCCTGCATAGAGGACTGAAAAACGGGAAAAACTCGTCTCGGATCGGGCCGTGCCATACCATGAGGCGAGATGCAGTCCGGTCCAGAACGTAAAGGATTTCTGAGGATCGGTCAGACGGTAAGCGGCTTGCCACACGATGCCCGGATCAAAGCGCCAGCTATCCACCGGACCCGTGGTGGTTTTCGCATGCGTCGGCGCCAGACCGAGATGCATGCGCAGACGGGGATCGGGATCTTTGAGATTCATGTCGTCCTGCAGCTGTTCGATTTGCTGCCGTTCCTGAGGTTCCAAAAGTTCATCAGTCGACAGTGCAGGTCGATCCGCAACCGGCAGAAACACCGAAGAATCCTTGGCTTTTTTGCGACGAAGCTGTTCTTCCAAGGAGGGTTGCGCAGGACGCGGAGCCAGAGACGTCGGATTGCGGCCATCCGGTCCCACAATAGGCTGAGACTGGGCATTTTGTGCCTGAATCGTGCTTATGGGCTGCAAAAGTAGCCCGAGACAGACCAGATAAATTCGGCCCATGGTCCTCAACCTTTTGGCAATAAGCCTCATTATAGCCTCATCGTCCAAGGGAAGCGAGGAACGTTATTTCGACTGGCAAAGTCTTGCCCAGTGCGGCTCGGGAAATTCCTGCCCATTTTTTTCAGAACAAGGCGGTCCTAGACTGGGAATAGAGTGGTTCATTAACCAGTCACCTGAGGTCTTTCAGGATGGAATTCCCTTTGATGGAAGTCGGAGCATTTGCGTGAAGTCGAAAGCACCGCCTAAACCTCATCCTTCAAACAATCGTCGTGTACCGGCTCATGAGCTCTTTCCTCAGCCCGGGGTATACAGGCCTCAGAGCTTTGGTGCCAAGCGGTCCAAGCGCAAGCGACCCTTGCTCCTCGGTCTGCTCTTCATGTTAACCTTTCTAGCCGGCTTTGCCGCTCTAGGGTATCTTCGTCGTCCGCATATGCAGGCACCTTTCGTGCTGGTGGAATTGCGGGCCATCGAGGAAACCGGACATCCGGTGACAGCCGCCAAGGTTTCCATCAACAATAAAACCATGGGCGTGACCGATAGCTTTGGCGAATGGCGCCGCTATCTGCGCATGCATCCCGGTGAGCAGTTGAGTGTGGAGCTGTATAAAGCGGGTGAACCCTCCTATCGCGGCACGCGCCTTTTGAAGGTGCCGAAGAATCGAACCGGTGATCACGACTTTGAAGTGAAAGCCAGTATCGAAATGGTCACGCCCAAAGCTCTTTCGAAGAGAAAGACCAAGGCACCAGCGCCGCAGCGCGCCCAGGTTGTCGATGAAACCGATCCGGAAACACCGGACGAGGATTATGAGCAGCGGCGTCCTGAAATCAAACAGAAAGCCACAGTCGAAGTCGAGGAACGCGCGGATCCGGGTGATTCCAATGATAGTTCGATGGGACTTTATTTTGATGATGGGCTCGCGGCCATTGCCCTGCATGTTTCACCATTCCGCGGTGTGCCGGCCAACCTTTTGGAAAAACATCAGGCTGAAGTGTTGGAGGATCGTATCCTGCCCATGCTGGCCAATGATCTTGAAGCGCTCGGCATTCGCGTCGATAAAAGCGCGCCTTGGAAACTGAACCTGAGTTATATCCCCAAGCGCGATCAGGTGGGTTATATTCGCAGTCAGATCACCTGGCAAAATCCCTTCGGACAGCCGGAAAAAACGGCCTTTGTTGCGGGTTATGCCAAGACCTTCGAAGAAACCGTGCGGGCCATGTCGTCCCTATTACGTGTGCACATGAAGAAGTCCTATTGGGCTTTCAAAGAGGACGGCAAGTGGTTTATTGATGAGTCGGCTGATGTCAAACCCTTCTGGCGCTTGAAACCCGGCATGTCTCTATCAGATACCAATGGTCTTAAATTTTCCATTGCCATGGCCTCGCAGCACGACGGCACGAAGCGCTGGAAACTCAATGTGGGCAACAGCCAGCCCTGTGCCACAGTTCGTCAAAAAAATCGCTGCATGGTCAGCACGCAATCCTTGAAAGAAGCGCCGCCCTTGTTAGGTTGGAAACAGCGTCGCCTGCGGATTCAGGGTGGACTGCCGAAAAATGCCGAAGTGTTTGTCGCCGGTTTCCAGGCTGTTCCGGTCGGTGATGGTCACTGGGAATACTGGGGACATCCAGGCAGCAATCACAAGGCCCTGGTCCTATCCCAAGGGCGCATTGTGCACAGCGAAATCTTCATGGATGAAACGAGTTCCTTGGCTGTCCTACGCATGCCGGTGCCTACAGCCAATCGCCAGGCTCGTCGTTAAAGCCGGCCCTCAGCATTCATTTGCAAAGCCTCACTGAAGACCCGCAGCTGATCACCTCGGCGAACGGGTCCCACGCCTGATGGTGTTCCCGTAAAAATCAGGTCCCCTGGAAACAGATTCTGCAGGCTCAAAAGATAATGCAGAATCGTGTAGCAGGGAAACAGCATGTCCCTTGTATGCCCGACCTGCTTCACTTCACCATTCACTTCCAGCTGAAGATCAATCTTGGTGAGATCCAGGTCCTGCGCCGAAACAAAAGGAGCCAACACCGCGGCTCCTGAAAAACTTTTGGCTATGGTCCAGGGTAGGCTTTTCTTTTTCAACTGATCCTGGACCGCGCGCCGAGTCAAATCCAAGCCTAAAGTCACCGCGGCCATCGAATCCGGACCCACATCGGATTGCACTTTCATATGGCGTCCCACCAACAGCACAAGTTCCAGCTCGTGATGAAACGTTTCATCTGGAAAAGCCAGAGGGCCTTCCGCAAGGCGGCGCAAGGCGGAGGGGGCTTTCAGAAAAACCACGGGTTCAGCCGGAACTTCGTTGCCCAATTCCTTGGCATGATCGGCATAGTTACGCCCAATACAGTAAATATTTCCGCTGAGGCGAGGCCACTCAGGCTGGGCCGGCTCCACTTGATAAGGATGAGACATAGCGGCTCCTATAAGGGGTAAAGCGGTACGCGGGCTTCAGGCTATTCCAGTCCCCGGTTGCGGTAAAGTTTTTCTGCAACAAACGGCCGCCAGCTGCGTCTCTTTGGTGCCACAAACTCGGCTGAACAAGAGGATGAATTATGCTTAATATCGGTCAATCCAGAGTGTTACATGTCGCCACAACACTGATTGCTCTTAACCTTCTAGCCACGGCCTGTGGCGGCGATTCGCGGAAAAAATCCCCACAGGGTGTAACTCACGTGGAATTTCACGGTCCGACTGAAGGCAAACCGACCGCGGTCCCGACCCCTGAGGTCTCCTCAACTCCAACCTTGACTCCAGCTCCTGAAGGGGGCTCGACTCCTGAGGTCGCACCGACCGCAACTCCAATTCCAACCCCTGAAGCGATCCCGACGCCCGTGGTTACACCAACCGCAGTTCCAACCCCCGAAGGGGGCTCGACGCCCGAGCCGACTCCGAAACAACCTTTACCGGCCGCCAGTGAACTGTCCGCTGAAGAAAAGCTGCAATACCTGACCAACGATGAACCCTTTACCAAGCTTCCAACCCACGGTCTCAACTTCCGCGGTACGGGCTATGATGTGAACAAATCCAATTACAGAGGCGACTGCATGGAGCCTTCAATAGACACCATGGATGTCACGCGCGACGCACGCCCTCATGAAGAATATACACTCATGCCCCTGTCTTCCCTCAAGCAGGTTAAGTCCGCTTTGAGCTATCAAGGTTACCCGCTCTACCCAAGTGGTCTGATCGATTTCCAGGAAGAGAAAAAATTAGCTGTCGTGGCTATCGCGAAAAAGATTCGTAAGCTGGAATTCACCGACTCGCTGGTGCTGAAGGAAAAAGCCAAGGCGGTAAGCCCTGAAAGATTCGAACAATGGTGCGGTCAGTTCTACCAGAAAGGTGAGGTCTACGGACACATTTTCTATAGCGTGATGTGGATCGATCTCGATGACGTGAACACCAAAGAGCGTGTCCTGAGCCGCCTGATCGATAGCCAACGGATGGGCACTTATACCAATGTGCAAGACTTTGTCGAGAGCCTACAAAGTTTCACGAGCCAGCTGGTTGATACAGAGAATCTATACGGCAGAGGCGGAGTAACCGGCTACAATAGTATCGTGGGACAACCTGTTGATTTACGCCTGGACCTGGGCTCTATGCTGAAAGCCTGGAGCGCAGCCGCAGATCAGGTCGAGCTGGCCAAGGTACCGGCTGTGGGCGCAATTTTCAGTAAGTACCCCGACCGCTCGACTCCAGTTCTCACTGGTGAAACGTCACAATAAATTTTGACTGGCAATCGGGGCAGCTGGTCAGCGCTCCGCCTGTCTCTGGGCATTCGTAGCTCTGATACTGCTTGCAGCAAGGACAGAAACAGCCCCAGGAGTTTGACTCTTCGCATTCGATGTCAGCAAATACACGCTTCAGCTTCATTGATTTGACCCTCTTCAACTCTTTGGCTTTAGTATGACCGCTCTTCACGGTGACGAATCCGTGAAGAGCAAAACTCATTCCATCGAGGAAGGGGGAAAAAGTGGTCAGAAAGGCCAGAATTCAGAGGTTTTGAAGCCGTGATGACAGACTATGGCAAGTGACTCTGTTCGAAAAATCCAACAGACGCGTTCTATTCCACCCGACGTCCGGCGTAATGAATATCCCGTATCTCATAATCTGCATCGCCCATCGGGCGTTGTACAGTGACTACTTGGCCGATCTTCTTGCCCCATACAGCCCTTGCCAGAGGGGATTTCCAGGATATGGTCCCTTTATCCGCATCTGACTCACCAACTCCGACGATGGTCCATTCGCGTGTCTGACCTTCCGCATCCTCAATCACAAAGGTGGCGCCAAATTCGATGCTGCTGCTGCGAATATTGCGTGGGTCGACGATCTGGGCATCCTTGAGAAGCCCGGTCAGATAACGAAGCCGCTTGTCAATTTCACGCATACGTTTGCGGCTATAGATGTACTCCGCGTTTTCCGAGCGATCACCCTCGGCAGCGGCTGTGGCCATGTTTTCAACAATACGCGGCCGTTCCACTTCGAGCAGCTGGCGGTGCTCTTCGGCAATCCGCTGCCAGCCTTCGCGGGTCAGCGGATTTTTCAATTCCTCGTTACTCATAGGAAGAGGGCCTTGGCGCTTTCCACGTTGGGGAGTTCCTTCAGCTGCTTCAGGTGCGGGACCGGTATCTGGCTATCGACAGTGACAATGGCCATCGCGCGACCGCCTTTTTTGTTACGGCTCAGGTTAAAGGAACTGATGTTGATGTTACCACGGGCCAGGTAGTGACCCACATCTCCAATCACACCGGGACGGTCATGGTTTTCGATCAGGAGCAGATAACCCGTGGGTTCCACTTCAAAGTGAAAATCATTGTAGAGGGTCAGACGAATATGCCGATCTTCAAACACAACGCCACCGACGGTGATCTGCTGACCCTGCGCGCCACGGACAATAATCTTCAATGCGGAATTGTAGCTCGTGAAGCTCGGGTCGATGCTTTCACTGACTTCGATGCCCAGCCGATCGATGTGTTTGTTGACGTTCACAAAGGACACGTAGTCATCGACGACCTTGGTCGCAAAACCCTTCATCCAGCTCAGGCGCAGGATGGAATTATCCAGCTCGGCGATATCACCGCGATACTGCAGCTGCACGGTTTTGGGGTTGAAATCGAGCACCTGGCCCACGATGGAACCCAATTTTTCCGCGAGCGTTGAGTACGCTTTCAAAATCGGCTTATCGATCACACCGACCTGAGGCAGGTTCACATGATAATCGACTACACCGCCTTCAATGGCCTTACGAACCTGTTCCACAATGGTCTGACCGATAGCGATCTGAGCCTCTTCCGTGGAGGCCCCGATATGCGGCGTGCAGTAGACATTGGGATGTTTGACGAGCTCCATCCAAGGTCCAGGTTCTTTTTCAAAGGTATCGATGGCGGCCCCAGCGATCACATGCGAGTCCAAAGCCCAAAGCAGGTCCTTCTCATCGACCACGCCTCCGCGCGCGGCATTGACGAAATAACCTCTCGGTCCCAGAGCCTGCAGAACAGCGCGATCCACCATCAGCGTGGTTTCCTTGTTCTTCGGCACATGCAGAGTCAGGATGTCGACGATTTCGGCCAATTCCAGCAGCGAGCCCACTGGAGTCGCATTATGATTGGAAAAGACGTTGGGTGAAATATAAGGATCATATGCATAAACTTCACAGTCGAAGCTTCGACAGAAACGGGCCACACGATGCCCGACGTTGCCGAGACCGACGATGCCGACTTTTTTACCCTTTAATTCGTAGCCGCTGTATTGATGGCGATCCCAGCCCCCGGCTTTGACTTTATTTTGGGCTTCTGGAATCTTGCGGAGCATGGCCAGCATCAAACCGAGTGTGAGCTCAGCGGCTGAATTGGTGTTCTTGCCAGGGGTGTTGAGGACGAGAATACCGCGCTCGGTGGCATATTCCAGGTCGATGTTGCCAACGCCCACCGCGGCGCGTGCAATCACTTTGAGTTGAGGGGACACGTCGATCAGTCGGCGATCCACATTGGTTTCACTGCGAGAAACCAGCACATGAGTGTTGGCCAAATCGGAAACCAGGTCTTCAAAGACCACGTCCGGCTTGTAAACGATCTCAAGCCCTTCGATCTGACTAAAACCTTCCAACGCCACGTTATGAAGCTGACCAGTGATCAAGACTTTTGTACGCATATTCCACCCTATCGACGAGAACGTGGCCTTTACCCTAACACAGGACAAAAGCGAGGCTCGACAGGGAATTTCCAGTTCGGTGAAGACGCGGCTCAAGGCCCTTCACTTCGGTCGGTCCAGCGACTCCTGTCAAAAAATCTGACGGTTTGGGACTGAAACCCCGTTGCGTGCCTTTTTAACACACGGGGAATATTCAATAAATTTTTAACGCTGGAACCAGAAATCCTGGCAGGACCCTTGCTCTTTACTCTGTGCCGCCCCCTGCGGAGCCGTTGTGGTATAAGTTGTGTGGATTGGAGGGGCCTTTGAAACGTATTCAGAAAGTTTTGATACTCAGTGGATTACGACTCTTCCCGAATCAAGCGGGTGGACATCTGCGGAGTGGGAATTTTGCCAAAGCCTTGGCCCGACTTGGTTTTGAAGTTTGCATCTACAGCCTTGCCGGTCGCAAGGAAGATTACCGGAACGGCCCCAAACTTTTGCAGCAAAACCTGGAACCAGGTCTGGTGGAAGAAATCAACCTTTCCCTGCCCCTTGGTCTGGCTCAAACTCTGGCCCGTCGCCTCGGTTTGCCCCGTCTATGGCAGTATCCCATAATCGCCTCCGGCCTGATCCCTGCAACCTTGCGTGACCGACTGCAATGGGCTGATTGCATCATCTGTGATCTGCCTTTTGTACCACCAATACCCGGACCCTGGCGGGCGAAACCGTGGGTCCTGCTGAGTCACAATCTGGAATACCGACTTCTGGAACAGGGTGGCTTTCGTGATCGGCATCTGTTTGCACCGGTTCTTTTGCAATGGGAACAAACTGCGTCCAAACGTTATGATGGAATCCTGGCTTGTTCCACAGAAGACTATGACTTCTTCCAGGCGCATAATCGTACCTCCATTCCGATTCAACTCGTCCCAAATGGAATTGATGCGGCTCTTTATGCTCCTGATGCGGGCGTTCGCGCGGCCATACGGGAAGAGCTGGGATTTACGGCCCAGGATCGGGTCATCCTCTTCAGCGGCAGTCGCTATGCACCCAATATGGAAGCGGTCGCCCAGCTGCAGGACTTTGTGCAAAAGCACGCCGAGGCTTTGCAAAATTCGGCTGTGAAATTTCTGATTCTGGGTTCGGTGGCGCCGGCGTCGCGTGCGTCGCTCATAATGGCCACAGGGTTTGTGCCTTCCGTTCTGCCTTATTTTCAAGCGGCCGACTTTGCTATCAATCCGGTTGTGCGCGGATCCGGCAGCAATGTGAAAATCTTTGAATATCTCGCCGCACGCCTGCCCATTCTTTCGACTGAATTCGGCGTGCGCGGTTCGCTCCTGGAACCGGAAAAGGATTATCTGCTATTTGATTGGAATAACCTGGCGGCAAGGCTTTCAGGCCTTCAGGTGGAACGCAGTCCTGAAGCCTGGCGCATTTTCGGTGAAGCGGTCTGGCAGCGGCATGCTGCGAACAGCGATATGACGGAAATCGTTCGTCGGCAATGGGATGCTTTGGAGCGAGGCCTGCCCCAGCAGTCTCTGCGCCTTGTCTCCCAACTGCCTCACAGTCTTGCCGGCCGGCCTTAAGCCCTGGGAAAGACTTGAGTATTCTGTGCTAGCCAAAAGCATGTCCATGAATTACTGTAGGCGCCTTCGGGAACCTCATCTTATGGACTTTGTTACATGATCAGCACCAATCAAGTCTCCCTGGCTTTTAGCCAAAGGTTTCTATTCCAGGATGTCAGTATTAAATTCCACCCGGGTCATTGCTATGGCCTGATCGGTGCCAACGGTGCAGGAAAATCCACTTTCCTCAAGATCTTATCCGGTGAAATCAAACCCGACCGCGGCGAAGTCATAGTCCCTCCGGGCTCACGCGTGGCGGTTCTCAAGCAAAATCATTTCGAATTCGAAGAGGTCGAGGTCATCAAAACCGTTTTGATGGGCAACCGCGAGCTTTTCGATATCATGAAGGAAAAGGACGAGCTCTATCAGAAGCCGGATTTTTCTGAAGAGGACGGCTATCGGGCCGCCGAGCTCGAACATCGGTTTGCCGATCTGGGCGGCTATGATGCCGAAAGCCAGGCCGGCGGCATGCTCGAGTCCCTGGGTGTGCCCACATCTTTGCACACTCTCTTGATGCGCGAGCTCGAAGCAGGGATGAAGGTCCGCGTATTGCTGGCCCAGGCCATTTTCGGTAATCCCGATGTGCTGCTGCTGGACGAACCTACCAACAACCTCGATATCGATTCGATCATGTGGCTGGAAGAATTCCTCTGCGAATTCAAGAACACCGTGATCGTGGTTTCGCATGATCGCCACTTTCTCGACAAGGTATCGACGCATATCGCCGATCTGGATTTCAATCAGATCTCGCTTTATACCGGTAACTATAGCTTCTGGTATGAAGCAAGCCAGCTGGCCCTGAAGCAAAAGCAGGATCAGAATCGCAAAACCGAGGACAAGATCAAGGAACTCAAATCCTTCGTCGAGCGCTTCTCGGCCAACGCTTCGAAGTCCAGCCAGGCCACGTCCCGGAAAAAGCTGCTCGATAAGCTGAATATCGACGAAATCAAACCTTCATCGCGGCGTTATCCGCATATCCATTTCCAGCAGGAACGGGAAGCCGGCAAGCAGCTGCTCGACGTCAAGAATCTCACCGGTTCTTTGGACGGCAAGACGTTTTTCAGGAATCTGAGTTTTCAGGTGGAAAAGGGCGAGAAGATCGCTTTCGTGGGTCGCGATACCCAACCGGCTTCTCTCCTTCTGCAGATCCTGGCGGGTGAAAAAGCAGCAGATGCCGGCGAGTTCAGCTGGGGTGTGACGACGAAGCGCGGCTATTTTCCCAAGGATCATGAGGCCTTTTTCCATGAGAACCTGAGCCTTATCGAATGGCTGCGGCGCAATGCGACCAAGCCGTCCGAGGCGGAAGAGGAGTTTCTGCGCGGATTCCTTGGCAAAATGCTCTTCAGCGGCCCGGAAGTCTTCAAGGAAACCCGGGTCCTGTCCGGGGGCGAGAAGGTGCGTTGCCTCCTGTCCCGCATGATGATGATGCAGCCCAATGTGCTGCTCCTGGATGAGCCGACCAACCATTTGGATCTGGAATCGATTACCTCCCTGAACAATGGTTTAAAGGCCTATAAGGGCACGATTCTGATGATTTCTCAGGATCGGGAAACGGTGGAATCGATGGCCACGCGCATTATCGAGCTGACACCGAAAGGCGTTATCGACCGCGAAATGCCTTATACGGAATATCTGGAACGTGCGGATATCACCGAACAAAGGCACGCTCTCTACCACTGAACTTTCTTTAAAAAGGGCTCTTCGGGGCCCCTTTTACCCCTCGTAATTCCTCGCCCAACCCCTCTGGAATCCAGAATAATTGGCTTCATCTTAATGTTTTGACCCAATCAGCCGATAAAATTGTGGGACTCATAGAGACGGAGTTAGAGGATGCAACTGACCGCGGGAAACAACCCGGGGATCGAAGAATTCCTGGGGCATATCCAGAAAAAGCCTTCCAGCGAAGTGCTGGTCGAACGCTTTTTGGTGCTGATTATGGAAACAAAGCCAGAGGTTCGCCACAAAGCGATGGTCCGGCTTACGCATATACTTTTGGAAGCCAATCCGCATGCGGCCCTGCAGTCCTGTTATCGCTTTCTGCAAAGAACGCGAAACCATGGCGCCTCGATCGACGAGGAAATCGGAGCCCTGCAGCTCACCCTAAACTGCTTTGAAAAGCTCGGCAAAAAAAATCAGGCCGTGGTCATTCGCGACGAGATTGAGCGCTTAAGAGTTCGCCAGGAAAATCCTGACTCCTTTCATCGCGACCTGCGCACGGTTCTTCACTCCACGCATGAACAAACCGAACAGGTTTCCTATGAGGACCTGGCGGCGGAACTCTTCCAACGCTTGCAAACAGCGCTTGGCAACTTCACCAATATTCGTCATCAGCAGCTGGCCGTGCAGAGTCTGATCAAAGCCTATCAACTCGTGTACGGGGATATGGCGACACCGATCCGCAAGGCCCTGCATCTCTATGGTCGCAATCCTTTGCTGTGGACCCTGGACGGCGAATTCCGCCAGGATCTGAAGGAATACCTGCTCGAGGGTCGGCTGTTCAGCATGGGCAAGGACGGTCTGTCTGAAGGACGCCTACGCATGTCGATGGAGCTGCTCACCGGCTGGTTTGATCAACGCCTGCTTTTGCCGCAGCAAAGTCGAGGCAAAGGTCAGGAGCTGGTGGCTCAGATTGAATTTCTGGAAACCGCCTTAACCTCCATCATCGATCGTGATTTCGCCTGATCCGGATGGAAGATTCTGGCTCTCCCTGGTTAAACGCGATATGCTCGCGGTCCGTAAAAACACCAGGACGAGTCTCCGACACATGATACATCTGACAAACTTGACCAAACGGCATGGACAGCGGGTCCTCTATGAAAACGCATCGATTATGATTCGCGAAGGCGATCGAATTGGCTTGGTTGGTCCCAATGGGGCAGGCAAGACCACTATTTTTCGCCTGATCATGAAAGAGGATCATCCCGACGCAGGCTCCATCACCATCCCGCCCAATACCGTGGTTGGCTATTTTTCGCAGGATGTGGGCGAAATGCGTGGGCGTTCGGCTTTGGAACAGGTCATGGCCAGCTGCGGCCGGGTGTCGGAGCTGGGAGCCTTTATCGCTGAGGTCGAGGCGCAACTGGCTTCAGGTGCCACATCGGAAATGGACCCGGATGCGTTCAACCAGCTGATGGAACGCTATGGTGATGCGCAGATGGAATTTCAGCAGCGCGATGGCTACGATCTCGAATCGCGCGCCCAGGCGGTGCTGACGGGACTTGGCATCGGACCGAATGATTACAACCGTTCGGTAGAGCAGTTCAGCGGTGGCTGGAAAATGCGGATTGCCTTGGCGGGGATTTTGACCCTGCAGCCGGATGTGCTGCTGATGGACGAACCCACCAACCATTTGGATATTGAATCGATTGTGTGGCTGGAGGAGTGGCTTCAGTCGTACAAGGGCGCGATCATGATGACGAGCCATGATCGGGAATTTATGAATCGCCTGGTCAATCGCATCGTTGAGATCGCCCATAAGCAGGTGACTGTTTATTCCGGCAACTATGAATTTTATTTGCGCGAACGTGAGCAGCGCCGTGAGCAACAGGCGGCCGCCCATCGACGTCAGCAGGAAATGCTGGCCAAGGAAGAGGACTTTATTGCCCGCTTTGCCGCGCGAGCCTCCCATGCGGCCCAGGTGCAGTCACGGGTGAAAAAACTGGAAAAGATCGATCGCCTGGAAGCACCACCTGAAACACGAACGATCGACTTTACGTTTCCCTCACCTCCGCGCTCGGGCAATGACGTGGCGCGCCTTACTGATTTGAGCAAGGTCTGGACCCGCGAGGATGGAACACAAAGACAGGTGTTCCGCGGTGTTTCCGGCGTGATTCAACGGCTGAACAAGATCGCACTCACCGGAGTCAACGGCGCGGGAAAATCCACGCTGCTGAAAACCATTGTCGGTGAAACCGATCCCACCCAGGGTGCTGTCGCCATCGGCCCCAGCGTGCGTGTGGGTTATTTCAGCCAGCATGCCCTTGACCTTTTGAATCCCAACAGCACGATCTTTGAGGAAATCAGTTCGCGTTTGCCCGATGCCACCATCGGTTTCATTCGTAACCTGCTCGGGGCCTTCCTTTTCAGCGGTGATGATGTCCATAAAAAGATCGCGGTGCTATCCGGTGGGGAGCGCAGCCGTGTTCTGCTTGCTTTGATCCTGGCCAGTCCGCTGAATTTTTTGGTGCTCGATGAGCCGACCAACCACCTTGATATTGAATCGCGTGAAGTCCTTTTGAAAGCCGTTCAGGAATTCGATGGAACGGTTCTGGTCGTCAGTCACGACCGGCACTTTCTCAGGGCCGTTGCCAATCGGGTCTTTGAAATCCGCGACGGTGAACTGCGCGTTTATGAAGGCAACTACGATTATTATGTAGAAAAAGGGGGCGTGCACCTTGGCTAAGGCGTCTAAAGTCAAAGTTCAAGAAGGTTTCGAGGGACGCGAGCCTAACGAAATTGAGTGGTTTAAGAAGGTTTATCAGGGCGATAAAGTTCCCCAGCTCACGCTACGCGCCGTGCTGATGGGGGCGCTACTCGGTGCCTTCATGTCCCTTTCCAACCTCTATGTCGGCCTCAAAACCGGCTGGTCCCTGGGTGTGGCCATCACGGCCTGTGTGCTATCATTTTCCATTTATAAAACTCTGATGGCCGCCTTTCCGCGGCTTTTCAAAACGGAAATGTCGATCCTGGAAAACAACTGCATGCAGTCCACGGCTTCATCGGCAGGTTATTCCACTGGGTCAGTGATGGTTTCTGCGATCGCGGCCTATCTGATCATCAATGGCAGGCATCTGCCTATCGGTGCTCTGATGATTTTTATTTTCTTTGTCGCCGCGCTCGGGGTTTTCATGGCGATCCCTCTGAAACGCCAGTTGATCAACATTGAGCAGTTGCGGTTTCCCAGTGGTGTGGCTGCGGCGGAGACCTTAAAGAGTTTACATGCCACCGGTGCGGAAGCGTCGATAAAAGCCCGAGCTTTGGGTGTTGCCGCCGTGATTGGAGCCGCGCTTGCCTGGTTTCGCGATGCAGGCAAGCCCTTTGCGATTCCAGGGCATCTGGATTTGCCAGGGACCATTCGCGGATTTGCTTTAAGCAAGTGGACAGTCTCGTTTGAAATGAGCACCGTGATGATGGCCGCCGGTGCGATCGTCGGCTGGCGCGTGGCGTGGTCGCTGCTGCTGGGCGCTGTCATCAACTATATGATCCTGGCTCCCATGATGTTGGATGCGGGTGCGATCGACGCCAGCAAACTTGGATATCGCAGTATCGTCGGCTGGAGCACATGGGGTGGGGCCGCGTTGATGGTCACCTCGGGTCTGACGGCTTTCTTTATGCAGTGGCGCACGATCCAACGCGCCCTGAAAGGGATGACCAAACTTTTCGCCAGCAAAACCCAAGCCGTAAACGATGCCATCAGCGCCATTGAAGTCCCAACATCCTGGTTTGCGATTGGGTTCGCCTGCGCCTCTCTGGGTTGTGTTGCGCTTCTCTATTATTATTTCGATACCAGTATCTGGATGGGTCTGGTGGCCGTGGGTCTTACGTTTTTCCTGGGTATCGTCGCCAGTCGAGCGACAGGAGAAACCGATATCACACCGATGGGCGCGATGGGCAAAGTCACGCAGCTGACGTTTGGGGCTTTGGCGCCATCCAATATTACGACGAACCTGATGACAGCAGCCGTCACGTCGGGCGCGGCGAGTTCGGCCGGTGATCTTCTCACCGATTTGAAAAGCGGTTACTTGCTCGGAGCCAATCCGCGGAAGCAGTTTATTGCGCAATTCCTCGGTATTTTTGTTGGAACTCTGGTGGTGGTGCCGGTGTTTTACATTCTCGTCCCCACTGCGGACGCGCTCGGGACGGACCAATGGCCTGCACCAGCGGCTCAAACCTGGGCTGCGGTGGCCAAGCTCCTCGCGACCGGTGTGGATGCCTTGCATCCCACAGCTCGGATAGCCATTCTATGCGGTGGACTGGTTGGGATTATTCTGCCGATATTGGAAAGGCTGTTTCCGAAATCGACGCGTTTCATTCCATCGGCTACCGGCCTCGGCCTGTCGATGATCGTGCCATTTTTCAACTCGCTGGCCATGTTCATCGGGGCCTTGATTGCCTTGATCCTGGAAAAGAAATCGACACTGATGAGCGAACGCTTTGTGGTACCTGTGGCGTCCGGTTTCATCGCGGGTGAATCGATCATGGGGATCGTGGTGGCTTTGCTCGGAGCAACGGGCGTCTTGAGCTGAGTTAAAAAATCCAGTCGACCACAAAGTCTTCGAGATTTTTCGCATGGGTTTCCGACACAATTTTATTGCGGACGGAAACTCCTGCCTTGTGCACGGTGGCAGGATTGCCGCTCACGAGCGGATGCCAGCGTGGAAGGTCCTTGCCTTCGGCCAGCAGGCGATAGGCGCAGGTTGCAGGCAGCCAGTGAATCTTGCGAACTTTCTTCGCATTGAAAACCTGACAATCGGGAACGTGCTTTTTGCGATTCTTATAATCGCTGCACCGACAGGTTTTGGCGTCGAGCAATTTGCAGGCCACGTTGGTGAATTCGATCTTGCCGGTCTCGTCATCTTCGAGCTTATAGAGACAGCATTTGCCGCAGCCGTCACAGAGCGATTCCCACTCGTCACGACTCATGTCTTCCATTTGTTTGGTTTTCCAAAAGGCGTCAGTCATTTGGTTTCCTTTACCCATCGGCCCAGGTTCCCATGCTTGCCGGGGGCAGGGCAAGTCCCTTTGCCTGGAGCTTGACTTTTGGCATTAGTCTTGCTGTCTTAGCAACGGAGGCCTGTCGCCTACACCCAGGAGAGCCCATCTCATGCTCGAAGTAAACAGTAAGATCGTGATACCTGACGAAGAATTCGACATCAGCTTTGCCCGCAGCTCGGGCCCTGGTGGACAGAATGTCAATAAAACCAACAGCAAGGCTGTCCTGCATTGGGACGTGACCAATAGCCCGTCTTTGCCCTGGGATGTGAAGGCCCGCTTCCTGAAGACTTTTGCGTCGAAGCTCACGACCGAAGGCGTCATTGTCATTGCCAGCGATGAAAGCCGGGCTCAGGAAGCCAATATCAAAGGCTGCCTGGAAAAACTCAAGACCATGATCCTGACGGTCGCCGTACCCCCTAAAATACGGCGCCCCACCAAACCGACCAAAGGGTCGCAGCGCGCCCGGGTCGAGAATAAAAAGGCCCGCGCCCAAACCAAAAAAACCAGACAGAAAGTGGAATTTTGACCAGGCGATTTCGTCCCTGTGCGGCAACAGATCCAGCTCCTAGAATAAAAACAGTAGCACAATACTGTAAAACACGGAGCAAACATGGGTCTGCTTTCAGCGCCAGGGGCTGTCTTTGCCTGGTTGAGTCTGGGTTTCTCTTTGGTTCCTTTCCACGATCTCGCCGCCCAGGAATGGACCACCACGTATCACCGCGATCAACGTCAAACGGTGAAGTATCAGATATTCCCCAACATGCCGGTCTCACTGGCTGCCAACAATCCTGTGTCCACCGCCTGGTCCTACCTGCGTGCACAGTCGGCTGATTTTGGTTTAACGCCTGACCTCTACGGCATCACTCTCCAGAAGCAGCAGGAGAGTCTGATCGGCTGGCATTTACGTTTCAGCCAGACCCAGAATGGAGTGCCCATTGAAGGCGCCGAAATCATCATCAGCGTGGCGAAAGCTGACAACCGTATCTATACCGTCTATAGCACCGTTCAGCCGCGGCCGATGACCCTGGCCCGCAATAGCCGCCGCCTGGTACTGGATCATGCTTATGATCGTGCCTGGAATTTTCTAGGTGTGCACGGCAAACTCTTCGAAGCTCCTGCCGGTTCCTTGATGTATCTGGCAGAAGGTGAAACTCTGCGCGCTGTTTACCGTGTGGACTTGAGTACGACAGCTCCCTATGGAGCCTGGCGGGTTTATGTCGATGCGGAATCGGGTAAAATTCTGCGCCATGAAGATCAGCGCATCAGCCACAAGCCCTGGGCCGTGCGGCCACAGATGCTGGCCAAAGGCGCTCTCACCAATCGTCGGCAGGCCTTTGCGGAATGGCAGAGCTCTCAGGAAAAACTTCGTCAGGAAGCCGTGCCGACCCCGGCCAACGGTCAGGCGAAGGTTTTTGATCCGGATCCACGGACGAGCCTTATGAATAACTCTTTGCAGGATACATCGGGTGCGGATGTCTTCGAGAGTGCCTATTTTCAGCGTGAATTGAAGGATATTAGCTTCGACGGCACGGCTTATAAATTGGAAGGCCCCTGGGTTAAAATCCTGGACTGGGATCCTCCTACGGCGGCACCCAGCACCACCAGCGATGGACAATGGACGGCATCACGTGGCAACAATGCCTTCAATGATGCGATGACCTACTATCATATCGATCAAAGCCAGCGCTATATGCAATCGCTTGGATTTGTCGGCACGCGTGGGATTCAGTCTCTGCCTATCGAAGTGGATAGCGATGGCGTGAATGGTGATGACAATTCGTATTTCCAGCCCAGCACCAACCGCCTTTCTTTTGGTCATGGCTGCGTGGATGATAATGAAGATACCGATGTCATCCTGCATGAATATGGTCATGCGATTCATTTCGGCATCAACCCCAGCTGGAATGGAGGCGACACCGGCGCTATTGGTGAAGGTTTTGGTGACTACTGGGCGGCTTCCTATAGCGTTAGCACCAGCCAGGGTTCGCAGTTTTTTCCCAATCTCATCTACAGCTGGGATGGGCACGGTGAAGGCAGCCCCTGCTGGCCCGGCCGTATTCTGAACGCCACAGCCGCTCGCTTTGATCCGACCCGGCATTATTCAGCTCATATGACCATTCCTGGTGGTTTCCAGTCGGATGAACTCTGGTCCACGCCGCTGTTCCAGTCGCTCCTGGCTTTGAAAGCCCTGGGTGTGCCGCGCGAGGAAGTGGACACTATCATTCTGCAGGCTCAATTTGGTTTGGGCGGTGAGGTGACCATGCGGGACATGGCGCAAGCCATTATCCTGACGGCGCAGCAGCTCTATGGCAACGGTCCTCACGCTCGCGTCTTCAAGGAAAATTTTCTGCGGCATAACATTATCGAAGAACCCCATGCCATCCTCACGGCGAATCTGACTCAAGCTCAGGACGCCAACGACAACGGAGTGATCATCCCTGGTGAAGAAGTGGAACTGAGTTTCACCGTGAAAAACTCGGGAACTTTGGTCGCGACTCATGTGCAGGGGATACTCAGCAGCACCGATAATCAAGTGAACGTCGTCGTAGGCACCAGTGAATTTCCCAATCTGGAGCCAGGACAATCCGGCAGCAATGCGATGCCCTTGCGTATCAAAGTTAAAACGGATGCCACGTGTGGTGCGGTTCTTAAACTTCAGCTCACTCTGCAGTACGACGAATTGAGTGTCAGCTTTCCGGTTGAGCTGCGGGTCGGTCAGGCTCAGGGTGTATCCCTCAGCTCCAGCCCGAATGCAAGTATTCCTGATGCCGATGCCAAAGGATTTGTGGATGCGATCGATGTGTCCGAAGGTGGAACTGTATCGGATCAGTTCAAGGTCGGCCTTCGCGTGAAGCATCCTTATCGTGGTGACCTCAAGGTGACCTTGATCAGCCCATCCGGCAAACAGGTCATCCTGCATGACCGTGCGGGTATTGGTGCGGATGATATCATCGGGACCTATCCGACCACGCTTTTGCCGAAAGAAAGCCTCAGTAAAATTTTGGGTGAACCTTTGAATGGCAAATGGCAGCTGCAGGTCGCGGATCTGGCAAGTTCAGACATTGGGTCGTTCGAAGCCTGGAATATTGAAGATATCACCTCGTATCAGTGTCAGTAGTCTTCCTGAAAGGGTGGCCAGCGCCATCTTTGCTCAACATCGGATTGGTATTGGGAAGGAACTGATCTGCCTCAATACCGATCCCATCAACCCCTCAATCACTGGACCGCTGTGCCTAAACTGAGCACGACGCTCTCTGAGCGTGAATCCACGCTCGTCCTCTTTTCAAGGGGTCTGGCAGAAACGCTTCAATGGATAAGCGATTCCGAGTTCGGCCGGGCAGTTATTGGGCGTTTTTTGAACTGTTGTGCCCAAAGGAATGCTAAACGCAAAGAGGCTTTTGAGGCGAAGACCTTTCAGCGGCCCGAGATCCTGGACCTGGGTATTGCTCAGATCAAGCTTCTGCAGATTCTTGATGGAGGAGAGCGGCACCACGTTGGCCAGCGGATTGCTATCTACAATGAGCTCAATCAGGGGAAGGCTCGCGATGGGAGTGAGATCGGTTATCTGGTTGCTCGAGATATCCAGGGCTTCCAGTCCCGAAAAGACTTCCATTCCCTTCAAATCAGTTATATTGGAAGCTGAGAATTTTAAGGTCTTGAATCTCTGAGGACTTGTTATTTGCCGCAGGATCCCGGAGGGAAGGGCGCTGAGATCGATCTCCTTGAGGTTCGGGAGCATATTCAAAGGGCTTAAATCCGTGACAGAGGTCCCGCTAATCTCAAGTTTGCGAAGTTTCGTGAGCGTCTTCAGGACTTCGATGGATGACACGGGATTGTTCGTCAATGACGTCTCCGCAAGAGCTGGAAAATTTGCCATGAATGTGACGTCGGAAAGGTTGCATCCGCTGCAATTGAACACCTCGACGCTTGGCATCGAACCCAGCGTATTGATATTGGTCATGGACACGGAACCGCCAAGATCCACTCCGCGAACTTTGGTGAATTGGTTCAGTATTGATATATCGGTGATCGAGCTGTTCAGGACACGAAGCAATTCCACGTTGGGTGAACCGCCAAGAACCGACAGATCAGTGAACCTGGATTCGCTTACAAAGATCCGCTTGAAGGTCGTGATGCCTCTCAGTGGTGAAAAATCGATGGTGGGCGCATCGGACGTGGACCGGAAGCTGAATTGCTCGAGCTTCCTAAGACGGTTCAAAGGAGTCAGATCGGTTGCCGCGACATCAAACATGCCAATGTTTACAAGGTCCGGAATATTGCCGAGGGCCGTCAGATCAGTGACCGGCACGCTATCGAGCAAAAGCGATCGTAAGGATGGGTACTTCCCAAGGGCGCTGATATCCGTCATGGGATTCAGGGTCAGATCAAGGGTGATGATTTTCGGAGGCAGGATGACTTTATTAAGATCCTGAATATTGCAAAAGCCCAAATTGAGGTGTCGAATCGTATCGGAGGCAAGATTAATACCCTGGCTCAGGTCAGACGACGAGAGATCGAGAGAGTTAAGCTTGGACAGACTATTGAGCAGACTAACATCCTTCACCGGATTGTTGCCAATACTCAGACTTTCCAGATCAAGTTTCTTAAGTGGCGCGAGGTCGGATATGAGATTATTGCCCAGACCGAGCTTTCGCAGAAAGGTATAAGTCAGAGGTGTGATATCGGTAATCCTGTTGCCGAAAAGCTCGAGGCTGCTGATATTGGGTGGCAACCCTTTCAAGGGGCTTAAGTCCACCAGTGCGCGGAAGGCGAGATCGAGCTCAGTCACCTTTCGCAGACCAGTCGAAGCCTCCTGACAGTTTCTTGCATCAAGAGCGTCCAGAATTGCCAGGACCGTCCTGTCGGTCTCAGGAGAGGTCCTGCCCTGAATGCTTTCCGGGCAGATTGTGTCAAAGGCGAAATTGAGTTCAATTTTTTGGGTGGTGCTTTTCTGAATCGAGCCAACCTCGACGTCTCCCGATGCATCGTTCCCCTTGAAGTGTCCCTTCCCTCTGACCGAGATGCTTTGCTCGGCAAGGAAATTGGAGCAGCTGGCCGCGAGAGCAGCCAGCAAGACCAGGACACTGCAGCAAACGTTGGAAACCAGTGCGCGAGTGCGGTACTTCATGATCCCAGGCCCCCCCCTATAACATCACCAGGAGCTTCATTGGTCGAAACCACACTCCCGGTGCCTGCCGGCTTTTGCATAAAAGTCGAATTGCGGTAGCTTTGGAAATTTCCGTAAGGGTCGGTGACATTCATTTTTATAATGAATGCGGAAAGTAGGTCGGCAAAAGTACCCGGGAAACCCGAAAACGAGTAGTGGACATCGTAGTCAAGGCTGGGCATGTTCTCAGCTATATAAATATCAATGATCGCTTCAGCAGCAATGCTGGAAGGTTCATACTGCCAGTCGATATTGGACGCAATGGACTTCACATCAACCCGCACGGCCGTCTTTTCATCATAGAGGGCGCAGCCTACCGTGCTGGCATTATCTGCATCAAAGGGTACATTGACCTGAGTGCACTGGAGATAGCTCCCCAATATGTTCGCAGGAGGGTCGACGCCTTTTTCCGCAGAACTGTCCGCTTCAGTGGGTTTGGGTTTCTCGAGGGTATTCAAGCTCCCGTTATTGACCGCTTTGCCAGACAGATCTTTTTTGTTCACGCATGCCGCCATAAGGCCGGCAGCGAGGAGGATGGCTCCTGCAATTGTACCTTTGGTAAGATTCATGGCTTCGCACTCCCCATCCATACTTCATTGGCAAGTGTGTCGACAGGCAGCGTTCGCGAATTTTCGTCGCGAATGCTGTCGATCGATGTCCTCTAGAACACAAAGCTAATGAAGCGTCCGATGAGAATTCCGAACGTAAAAATCGCGGCATAGAAAGCCAGCCGTCTGAGCTGAGACAGATAAATCCAGTTGCGTCTTCCGGTCGATCTCATACATCCCCCCCCCATATAAAGGCCAAAGGCCCCAATCATGGGTACGCCTGGCCCCATGGATCTCTATTCAAGGTTTGGTCCGTAAAAATTCTTCACCGTACTAGCCTCTTGCCCAGGGGGCTTTGGTGTTGAGGTGAGGTGTTTGGGCTTGTTTTGTATATAAGCATATGAAATTGCATTGAATAATTGCAAGAGTCAGATAGGTGTGGTGTTAGGAGTCGTTTAAGTGGCTACGGATGGGGCTTAACGCGCTTAAAATGCTAAAGAAAGTCTAGGATGGGTCCCCCCCAAGGGCAAACGGGGAAGAAAGAATGGGCTCAGAAAAACAGGGGTAGAGCCCAGCTCCACCCCTTCATTCATCGCAGGAAAATATCGATCGTCGGTATCAAAGGTTAGCTGTGAAATTCTGATCACTACCCAATTTGATGACTTGGGTTTTTTGCTGACCACCGTCCGTTACTGTGATTTTGTAAGTACCTTTGAAGCCACGCAAGGAAACCTTGCCATTGGCATCGGTCCTGAGCTCGGTGGTCGGGGTCCACCAATCCTTGAACACGAGATCGATAAACGGCGTCGCGAACGGTTTCAGGTTCCAGTCGCTATCGAAGAGGGCAGCCTTCTTTGAGGTTCCATCCCAAAAGCCCCACATCAGAAAGCCGTCGGCGTGTTCGTAGCTGAATGTGGCCGTCAGGATGTCCCGAAAATAATCCCGCTGGATATCATCCGGAGCGAGCGTGGCGTTGTCGTACTCAGTGATCTTTATTTTTCCACCGAGGGACGCAACATGATAGTCCTCGAAGTGCTGAAGCATTTCCGCGGGAGGGATCAGATAGCGGAAATGAGCCTGGAGGCCCACGCCGTCCACCTTCGCTGCACTGCCACTGTCCCTGAGGCCTTTGCCGACTTCCTCCACGTACGATTTATAGACATCGCTCTTCACGTAAAAGTTGGTCAATTGCGCTTCGTTCACATACGCTTTGACGTCAGGCGCCAGCTCCTTGACCTTCTTGAAAACGTCCTGATAGATTTCCCGGCCCGTCGGGTAGCCAGGTGAACCCGCAAAGGTATTGGCAATATCCACATTGCCGGTTGGTTCATTGAGGACGTCCCATTCCTTGATCAGGCTGAGGTCCGGATAGGTCGGATTCTTGAGCATGGTCGTCAGATGACCATTGATGCGGTCCTTGATCTCCTGCAGAGATTTTCCTCTCAGGTTATCAGGCGAGTTTCCCCAGCCTGGCCAGAAAAGGGTATGGCCGCGTACCGTGATCCCCCGGTCGACGAGCCAGCGGACGGTTCTCACGTTGTCCGCATTGTTCAATGGCCAGTTGTTTTGTTCCCAGAACTTCCATTTATGACCATTCTCGAACACAACCGCGTTGAAGCCGTGGCCTTTGCCATCAAGGTTCAGTAGCTTTTCCTGGTATTTGTCGTCCTGGTTCTTGTTGCCCGCGATTCGATTCTCCTGGATGGCCGTGCCGAACGCAAACTCGTGGCGCAGCATTTCAATGCGAACCTGAGCATTGGGAACGGGCTGACCACTGGCATTCAGCACTGAGACCTGAAGGTTGGCCTTGCGGATCCTTTCAATGCGCTCCTGGGCGGCGAGGCGCCAGGGGGCATTGGCTTCCCGTCCCACGTAATCGTCATTACTCTGAACCGGCAGTGAGCTCATCGTATAGGACTTGCCATAATTCAGCGCCGTCACGCCACCGATCTGAAGGGTTTGCTTTGCGACTCCCAGTTCCACGACGAATTTCGCGTCCCCGGCCGGGATGTCCTGCGTTACCTCGACAGGAAGAATGTACTGCTTCCACTCACTGCCGACCACTCTCTGCTCGAACGATCTGAATTTTGTATAAGGGGACGACCCGAGCATGAACTGGAAATTGCCGAGTCCAATCTGATTGGGAGCGGATACCGTCCGGGCCCAGAAAATAAGCAGCAGACTGTCGCCTGCGCTGATCGGTTTGCTGGTGCTGAGTTGCAGACTGGCTCCGACTGGCCGAACCGGTATGTCTGTAATCGCGAGCTCGACAGCCTTCGAAAAGGGTTTGCCCACAGCATCGACGACCGCTCCTGTCGATTTTTCACGACTGATGGATATGTTCCTCGTATTAAGGTCGACGTCGGTGGAAAATACCCAGGTTCCTCCTACGATTCCGTAGTTGGTGAGGAGCATCGACTTAATCTGGTTATGATAGCTGTCGTTCTGAGCATTCTCACCAGCAGGCGAATCATTCTCATAAGTCGAGAGTCGCCCTTGCGGAATGGGACGTTCCATCTCGCCGCTGGGAAGGCGCCAACCGACCCCGACTCCGCCTTCTGCGCCGCCATTTTTATGAAGAACCTGAAAATAATAGCGTTGACCAGCCTGCAACGTAATGGTTCGCGAGACCTGGCCAGGGAACTTTTCCCATTCGCCGCGGCCCGACCATTCGCTGTCTGATAAAAAAGCAATGGGTTGCGGAGAAAGGCTAGCGGGGTTGTCATCGGTGCTCAGAAAGAATTGGGATTCGTTATCTCCACTGAGAAAGAAGGTATACGCGCCTGTTTCTGGAGCTTGAATGTATCCCCGTATCCTTGTTCCATAGTTTTCGAGGTTTTTCCGAGGGGACGCGAGACTGGTTAGAAATGAGCGGGACGTCGGGTTCAAAGGGAACCTTTTGTCTGCCAGAAGAGCCGAAAGTTTATCGCCTGGAACACCGGTCCATTCCTCGGCGATGACACCCGAAACACGGCTTTCCGCTCGTGATTCAGTTGAAAGGTCTGACTTTGAGGATTTGCGACCGCAGCCGGGAATGGAAGCGCTCATGGCACTGAGCAGGATGAAAAAACCAATCTTTCTCATAGCGTAACTCCGTCAGTTAAGCAAGCAACAGCAAAGTATCCCAACACAACAGGAGATCAAATTCTCGGAGAACTTTGAGCGCTAACCACGACACGGTAGACGATGCTGTTGAAAACTTGAAGCATGACTACCATCTTTTTCAGCGCAACCAAAGTTCAACATTCTCTTTTCTAATCAGAGTGATTACTCGCTTTATACTTCATACTCAGCGAGTTTTCACGCCCCTGATCGATCGACGAAGAGCACGATTCAAACCACTTTAAAAATGATGACAGTTGCTAATGATATCGTTTTGCACCACCGCTGCTGAATGTATTGTAACGCGACAGTTGTCAGTGTGCTGATACAGAAAGCGGCAGAGTCATGGAGGGTGAGTGGGGCGAGGTGGAATTTAATCGCGCTGTTCAGGAAGAATAATCACCGAGTAAATGCGAGTTGCGTCTGCGTTAGCCGACAGCCAGGAATAAGGGGAAACTTCCGGATCAAGTAGAGATGACATTGGTTTCCACTCGCATGTTCTTCGGGACTGCGGAAATTTTCTTGGTCATGATTAAAAGGGTTTCACTCTGAGGAAATTTGATGGAACCCCACTGTCTTTAAATGTGAGTTCACTTCACGGGAAAAACCGTCCTCAATGGTCTTGATCTTCTCCGCGAGTTCATATAGCACTCCCGGATTCAAATTTCCTCCCTTCCCAGAAAAATTTGGAGACGACATGGCCACAGTTGTTGATGGAATTTCCAGGACGTTAAGTGAATATTTCCTCTTGCCAGGATTGACGCCCAAGGATCTCGGGCGATGGCGATCATGTCGATTTTCGGCTCGGCGATGCAGGTGGTTCTCCTGAGCTTGGCTCTGGCGGGCCAGTTCCGCTAGGATCATGCCGATGGGGACGAACCCAGTCGATTCCTGTTTTCAGCACAGGTTTTGCAAGGACGTGCTGTGGACCTAAGCAAAGCTTGTCCGCTTAAAAATACCCATGGACTTTCAAGGGCGTCAACAAGGTTAAAAGGAATTAACCATGACAGTCACAGAAAAAGTTCTTGTCATTCAAAAAAGACTCTGTGCCGCGTACGGCTGCCCCATCCCATATTTCCACGAACTCGATCCTTTAAGCGAACTGATCTCCTCGCTTCTTTCACATCGCACGAAAAACAAGGATTCGGGACGGGCTTTCAAGCAACTGAGGGGCCGCTTTCCGACCTGGGAAGAGGTCAGAGATGCCCCATTGAACCAGGTTCAGCTTCCGGAGAATTTTTCTGCGCAAGAGGTTTATGACAATCATGAGGTTCTTATGCTTCATGGGCAGCGCTGCTGCTTTATGAATAATCCAGCCTGCACACGATGTGTGCTGCTGGATCTTTGCCCTGAGGGTCAGTGGCGTTTACAGAATCGGGTGGATGCAGTCATACAGAGTCCTGGATGACAATTTGCACCTCTTTTTTCTGCATGCTCCACGTCATGACGATCGTGTTATGCCCCGCCTTGCCTTTTTGGAGACGCTTTAGAGGCAACTTCTCGGCTGTCGCCGCATAACCATGGTTGAGAACATCCTAGACCGATCGGCCGATACATTCCTCACCGAAAAAGGGCCGTGCAATCCTGCATGAACGAGCGGGTATTGGTGCGGATGATTTGATCGGGACCGATCCGACCATCATCCGCCTTGACTCAGGCTGCTACCTGGGGATTCCTCGAAGTCTTGTACCAAATTCCTAAAGACAAAACGGCAAAAGTCATTCCCATGCACCAGATCCAGAAGGATCGGGACTCAGGAATTTTTTTCGCAGCCCGGGGCGCGTCCACTTTAAAGTGGGCTTTTGAGGCCGCAGGAACCCATAGGGTTTTGGGTTGATAGAAACTCATGATCACAGGCCCCATTTCCTTCGGAGCGGACAAGGCCACCTCACCCTGGGCCGGTGTGGTCAGCGTTCCTTTCAGGATCACAGTCGATCGCATGTGACCGCTATGCCCATGATCTTCAGCCTCATGGATCAGCTCTTCTGCAGCGGGAAATTGAACCAGCACCAAATCCACTTTTTTCCCACCGACGGTCAGCACCATCTGCTGAAGATTATTTCTGGCGATGAGCAGCATAGGCTCCAGCGCTTCGGGATGTTCCATCGGCAGGGGCAACCCGGTGATGCCTTCGACCCAGCTATCGACATCGATATTGAGGCGAACTTCCACAGCTTTGTCACGAAGCGTAAGACCCACGCTGGCTTCCTCGGCTTCGTGAGCAAGGGCCTGCCGGCTGACGAACGCTGTTATGATTAAGGTCAGGACCCGCATTTTTTTCATCGGCAGTATTCCCCGGTCTTGACCACACCGCTATTGGTGACCGTCTTCATTTCAAAGTTATAGCAGTTTTCCTTGGTGGCTTTGGAATACTTGATATAGTAGTTGGCGCCTTGATAGGTGTAGGACATGGTCACAGTTCCATCTGCAGCGACTTCATGCTTCAGGCTCTGGACACCGCCTTGAGGTGGTGTGCCGGCGTCCTTGCCCTTATTACTGCTATCCGTCAGCGGTTGAATGCGGGGCAGGAGAGTCTTATCGACCTTGCCGGCCAGGCATTGAAGGATATAGGGAGCCGCTGCCGAGGTATGATAACGATAGCCAAAGGTGGAGTCGGCTTGACCATTGCAGACATCGAGGTCATCACTGCCGATGGCGGAACCATCGGGATTTTTGCTGCCATAGATAGGATAACCGTCGAAACCCCAGCCTATAACGGCACTATCCCCCTTGTTGGCCATGCTCTCGATCATACAGGTTGGAGCCACGTGATAATGGTAATCATCGCCGCGACCCGCATGTCCCCCACAATTGTCGAGCTGGCCTTTGGCTTTGGTATCCGTGTTGGGATCATAGGTATTGACGTCAAGCTCGCCCTGAGCTGAATAATCATAAATGGGAACGCCGTTCACAGCGACGGCCAAGGCTGCATCAATGCTTGTGGGGCTGGTGGCCAGCTCCGGCGCAAGAGGAATCGGCACTTTGTGGCCCGGCGCTCGGACCGGAATCTGCTCATTGGTTTCCTTGATGCCATTCATGACTTCATGATCAGGATAGGTATCCGAGGTAATGTAAGCATAGGTGTCATCGCACTCGACGGTGGCGTTATCGGAAAAGCCGGCATCACTGATGGAGGCTTTAATGGTGGCACAACGGTCTTCGGGATCGACGGGATCCGTGGTGGTGGTCGATGATGCAGCTGTATCTGTCGTCTCACTGTCCTTGCTGCAGGCATAGGCAAAAAGCGTCAGGGAAATTGCGGCTGGGCCCAGGACTAACATTTTGCTTCTCGGGGATCGCATGGTCTTGAAGCCTGCTAAATAGGGTAATATTCGTGCCGAATCATGGTTCGGCGTCAGGTTTGGAAACTTGAGCACAGGCGAAATAATGATTTTAATGTATGAATTCAGGATAGAAATAAAGCAAATTTCTTAATATCCAGGGGCTGTCTGGACGAACGTTCACGTTCCTTTTTCGCCCCAATGTTCACCCAGCCCAGCACGCGTTCATTCTTTTTTATCCGCGGACTCAGTATGGAGGTGGCTTATGAATATGCCCCCTGGGTTATGTGGCTCGCCAGAATTATCAGCGTCACGGTCAGGCTGTTCGCGTTACCTCCGGGCGTGAATAGGATTTTGAATGTTTCGTTATCCTGGTCGTGTGCGCACAAATCAAAAGAATGTGGCAGATGAAACGGGATGCCGCACATGAAAAAATCAGCATACCAATCGACTATTTAAGCTGTTGACGCTTCAAGGAAGCCAATGTATTTTTGCACAGGGTTTCCAGATGTGCTGATAAATCCAATCACAGCATGCGTTTGCAGCGACCAAGCGAACTGTTCTTGCCAAGGCCTCGCATACGTTTCTGTGCGCTATCCTGTTTATTGACAACATTTTTTTGGGGGGCACTGAACATGAAACGTACAATGAGTGATATAGGGAAGCTCGCGTTGCCCATCCTTATCTGTAGTTCGGTCGCCGAAGCGGCCACGATTACAATACGTGCGCGTGGTACGGAGGCTGACGGGGCTTTTGCTCACTTTCGCGTGCTCGTCAATGGAACGGTCATCGGCCAAGCGAATGCTCAATCCATGGCCCGCGATTTAAACGTTGGATAATCTGCTATCCATGTATAAACTGGGCACACACTTCCTATCCTTAAGAAGTTCAGCAATCATAGACCACTCTGAGCAGCTGGAAAGCGTCCTAGTTAGCCTTACCGATATCTCCCAGCTCATCGCTGCCGAACAGCAGAACATGCTGAATCTGGCTTTGAATCGCCGTTATGATGCCCGCTCGTTTGGTGAAATGATTTCCAGGCAATGGTGATCGGGAAGGGTGATGACCAGCTGAAATTCAGCGTGTCGCCAGTCATGGGTCGATTTTAAATCCAAGGCAAGCGTCCCGCCTTGCTCTTCGATAAAGGTCCGTACGGCGTCCATTCCCACCCCGCGGCCTGATATGTTGCTGACTTCCTCTTTGGTGGAGAAACCCGGCAACATGATGAGTTCGGCAATCATTTGAGGCGAATTCGTATCGTCCGCGATCAATCCGCGCCGCATCCCCAAATCGCGAATCTTGATAAGATCCAGGCCGCACCCATCATCGGCGAATGAAATGAGCAGATTTCTGGCAGCGTGCCGCGCCTCAACCTTAATGTTCCCCGTGGAACTCTTGCCTTGCCGGAATCTTTCCTCGGGGCGTTCCAATCCGTGATCCATGGAGTTGCGCAGGAGGTGGACAAACGTGCTATGGATGATGTCAGCCGTCGCATCATATAGCCAAACCGAACCCTCTGTGACTTCTATATTGGGAACATCCTTGCCCAGATCACGAGAGAGCGACACAAGGCCCTGCTTGAGTTCGTCAATAATCGCGGAAATGCGCGTGGAGCTATGCTCAACCAGGACAGCGCGCACCTTGTCAATCTCACCTGACCCCTTGCCGTCGAACGGGCCGGACCTGGCTGCTCCGAGCTGCTTGATAGCCTCCTCAACCAGTTCCTTTTGAATGCGCACCTGCCGTGCATTCGTCCGCCAATTGAGTTTTTCGCTTGCCAGGCGCTCATAGCAGGCCAGTATGTTCTGAACTTTTTCAAGTTCCGAAAGAAGCAGCGGCGCATTCCACTCCATGGCACCGTTGCGGCCATCGACGAGAAGTTGCTCCGTCACATGACATTGGTCGGATAAAGACGTGAATCCGCAGCTGCGCGCATTGCCCTTGATCGTATGCAGGTTGATAACGAGACGCTTGGTTGCGCCTGCCTCAGGGTGCGGGTTGTGCGCAATGATCTCATTCATTTCCACTAAAAACTGTAGCGTGCTTTTGTAAAAACGCTGGAAGCGTGATTCGGGTAAATTGAGCAGTTCGAGCAGCATGCTTAAATCCAGTTGCCTGGCGGCCGCGCGATTTTCGAGGTCACGAAGCTCTGTGACGTCACGCAGGCAAACCAGTATCTTTTCGATTCGGCCCGAACCGGACAGCATTATCGACCAATCGACCTCGATCAACTTCTCTTTATTTGGGCTGCCCTCGATTACCAAATGCAATTCTTTGATCAGATTGCCTTCGTTCAGTTCAAACGCAACCGCGTCCTCGCCCAGGCAAGCCTCCACCGCAGCAATCACACGAGCCTTCTGGTCGTCACTCAGATTGCTGCGCTTCAGCAGCAAATCATCGAGAGTCTTGCTCTGTATGTCGCGGGTCTGAAGAATCTCTTCCAGGTAGGAAGAATATTGCTCCTCGATGCACTGGCCAATTGCATCGATTGTGAATATGCCCTGCTGAATATTCTGAAGAATCAATTTTATGTCACGTGTTTGTCGTTCCACTTCCATCTGAAGTTGCTTGCCGAGGTGCTCAGCCCGGCGATAGGCCTCGGCGAAAAGGATCGCGGTCACTTGATTTTGAAAATAGAGGTGTACGAGTATTCCAAAAGCAAAGGTGCGAGGCAGATCCCAATCGGCACTGATTATCGCAAAGTCAAAAACCGCTGTGAAAAACAACGCAAGGTACCCGTACAGACAGATGCGGGCCGCGCGGTTTCCAGCCAGGGTTGCCCTGATAATGGAATAAAGCTGGACGAGCATCAGTGCCAACGCATTGAACATCAGTATGGGGAGGCAGCTCGTGAGGGTTCGAGAGCTCATGGTGAAGAGCAGACACGTTAGAACCAAATTGATGGCTATGAAATACCGTTCATATTGGTTGAGAGCAAACGCCGGGATTGAGCGGTTAATGAATAAAAAGCTCAATAGCGGGATCAGCGTCAGGTTTGAATAGCGGATGCCCAGCCAGGCGCGGAACACGAGGGCATTTGGTTCGTCACCGTGATAGACGTAAGCCGCAAAGATGATCAGTGACCATTGGAAACAGGTCAACGCCAGCCAAAAATTGGGCTTGTCACGCCGACGTCTTAGAAAAAGAGAGAAACTGAAGACACCCATAATGAAGGTGGCAATGGCCTGAACGAGGGCATAGGTTTCTTCGCTTTTGACGTAACGGTGAATAGCTGTCTGGGAACCGAACATAGGCGCGCTCCAGAAACCCCCATGTTTGATCGCTTCGTTTTGGATATGAAAGAGGATGAAATAGCCGCCCGGTTCCTCGGACTGAAACCTCAGGACCATCGGTTGAATGGCCGGAATAAAGTCCTGGGGCGTTGAAGCAAGACGGCCCGCTCCCACCTGATTGACAACCTTGCCGTCTGATTCGCGGATGATGGAAGCGACGTATCCGGAGCCGATCGAAGGTATGTAGAATGCAAAATGACCTTTCGGGAGGGTCCCAAGAGCAAGGCCATACGTGCCGATGCCGTACGAACCTTCCGGTCGCTTATTCCACGAGAGTCGGTTGGTCAATTGACCATTTTCCTGTAATTTGCGGAAATTCTCTGTGCCTACGAATTGCTGGTGGGAATACCACCACTCTCCCTCGAGCGATACAACGTTCCTATCGTCCAGCAGCCCGTGCTGACGGAATTGACCGCCTGGAGTCCTGTCGTGCACCTTCGTTGCCTGCTGGCAAGCGGTGGTCAGGACGAGAAAGACTACGATTTTCAGCAAGTCGTGCATCGACGTGATACCTCATTTCTCGTATCGAGTGAATGAGCGAAATAATGAGGCAAAAGTACGAGGTAATGCGGTGATAAAAGGGCAGTAATACTACCCACACGGCGTCAGTTACATCGTGCTGGTGGTTCGAGTATCCTGTATGAAGCAGGAATGGATGCCGAAGCCCGGGAAGCCCCGCGCATTGTGAAGGGTGTCCTGGATCTGCGTGGGTGGGACTTTGATCAGGACGGGCCTATCAGTTTGCGAGGAGAGGCGGAATTCTATTGGGAACGCTTCATCGACCCTGGCCTGAACCATCCGGATGGCGAGGTCTCGCCGGCTTATATCGATGTATCGGGTGGATGGCAAAAGTCAGGCTTCTCCAAATATGGCCAAGCAAGTTATCGGATTAGGATTGTGAGTAATAAGCCCGTGCTGCTTGCATTTGACAAGTTTTGGCTGGAGCAGGAAGCCAGGCTCTTTGTGAATAACCAGCTCCTGAAAGAGTCCATTCGGAATAAGGCTGGGAAGATTGCCTATCCTTTCCTTGAGCCGATCTCGATCGCCAGCCAGGCTCTTGCGAACTATGACATCGTCCTTCACATCGAGAATCACGACTTCTATCTAGGGGGCTGATCAACCTGGGCCATGTGGGAAAGCCGGCTCAAATTCAGCGGCTATTCTTTACCAATATAACATTTAATTTCGCGGTGTTTTTTTCATTGATTGCGTTGGGGCTTTACCATCTGGGACTTTTCGCTGTTCAAAGGCAGGAGAAGGGACCGCTCTTTCTTGGCTTCTTTTGTCTCTGTGTCTCGGGGCTGTTGAGCTCCAGCTCGGGCGTCCTTCAAATCGTTATCCCGAATCAGGATAAGGTCCTGTCCCTCAAGGTCTTCAATTTCTCGATCTACCTCGGCCTACCGGCGCTCTGGCTCTATATGCGGTCGATTTTCCCTCATTATTATTCCAGCTCGCTGGTGAAAATTATCGCTGCGTTCAGCGCTGTTTCGCAGGGAAAAATCCACCCGTGTGAAAAGGCTTTTGTCCGCAATCTTAGGCCAAACCATAGCATCACCAAAGGCAAGGACAAAACCACCAAGCAGCTTATCTTCGGAATAGAGCCCATAAACTTCCGCTGCGTTCGATGAAAAACTCAAGCTCATGATTCGCCTTTAATCGGCAGACCTACCATAGTCGATATCGATAGTCCAGCGGAGTGACTTTTAGACAGGACATTGAGGGGTGCTTTGCAATGGGAAGTGGGAGTATGGCTAGGCTGAGGCTTGCTGCTGACTTTCAAGGCTATCGATAGTGCAGTAATAGAAATAGGTCGCCTCTGGGTCATTGCGAACCCGAAAATCACTCGCCTCAATATCATGAATATGATAGTGCTGAGCTTTATCCCGTCGAACCGGTTCCGGCAGCCCCTCAAAAACGCGGTTTTGCACAATGATGATCGCAATAGGATCCATGCTCGCAAAGAGATGCTTGCGTATGCTCTCATAGCGAGTTGCCAGTATGATGCCAGAGCCGAAGAGGTCATAATTTTTAATACCTGCCTGAGGAAAGTAACCCGAGACTTCGCCCATCGCAATACCGATGGCGCAATGCAAGCGGCCATAAACATTATGGTCCAGCCAGGCCTCTTCTTCCTGAAAAATACGAACGAATTCCTCCGCGAGCTGAAGGGCCAGCCATGGCTGGGAAACTCCTTGGGGTGAAGCGAAGGGGAAACCGACAGAGCACAGGAAACCATCACCCAATTCCTTGATGCGAAAGCCCGAGGCAATGAGACGTTCCGGATCATAGTCACGCATGATAACTTCGTTAGTGCGGGTGAATATCTTTTCAAAAAAGGCTTTGGCCACGGCGCTTTCCAGCCGCGAGCTATCGATAATATCAAACTGCAAGACGATCCCCTCCGCTTGACCAACGGGCATCGTATTCTCCAGGATTTCACCATTTTTCAGGAGCGCAAGCTGATGGGGATAAACCAGTTTGCTCAATTCCTCATAGGCGTGGAAATTCTTGCGCTGCTCTCTTTCCAAATCACGATGGGCTTTGGCATTCCTCTGGGCCAGGAGCGCAGCCTGGAAGAATGAAAAAATGCAGGTCGCAATGCTGGCGAGGCTCAGCATCGGTGAATTCCAATTGGTCACGAGGAAGAGGTCCATAAGGCAGAAGCTGCAGAAGATTGTAATCCCACAGAAGAAGACCAAGGAGTAAGGTTCCTTCTGCCGAACCATGCGATAGACGCCTATAATGCCGAACACAATGGCCAGCAAACTGCCCAGGACATGTATCAAAGCCGCATAGTCTCGTTGATCGACGGGCAAAGCATAGGCTAAAACCAGAGCGGAGATTTCCAGACCCACGACAGAACGTAGGAGCCAGGGCCGCATGGCTTGGGGGAAGAGATAGTGGGTGAAGAGAAAGTAACCAAGTGTGGTAAGCATAGCGCCGGTGTACTGGACCTTAAAATGGAGTGCGATCGGAATACTACGAAAAACTTCCTGAAGGACGATAACGTGTCCGACGGTGGAATCTCTCAGAAAAATTCCCAGACAGCCCATGGCCAGGAAAAGATGCGACCGATCACGCTTGCGCATTAAATAGAGGAGACTGTGGTACATGGCGATCATGAGGAGGATACCCTGCAGAAGGCCTTGGAACACAGCGATCAGCACTTGCTCCGCTATGATGGGATGAGCTGATGATAGAGCGGGGGTGTTAATGATGCCGCCGAATGTCGTGTTACTCGACACCTGAATCAGAATTTCGTTGTTTTCACGCGGAGAAAAGACCAGCAGTCGCGTCCCTATTTCACCTCTATGGTCTTTGAGGTCGGACGAGACCTGCCCGCGCCCAGGGTATTCGCGCCCGTTAATCCAAACCCGGTGAGCGGTCGCGATAATGTCGAGATGAAGAGCCATTTCTTCAAGAGGTGGCTGGGCTTGAAAGCGCAGTCGATACGTACCGAATAGGATCTTATATTTCTTCCAGGCATGGGGGACATGCATCCATGTTCTGCCTGTCGCTCCGTTGACTGTCTCCGGTGTCAGAAGTTGCTCAGAATAAAACTCCCAGTTGCCTTCCAGCTTAAATCTCTTGCCTTTTGCGAATGGAATCGTCACCTGACCGTTATCTATGAAACTCGTCTGGGCTGGAGCCAAGGGCGTAAGCAACCAGACGCTGGTCAGATAAATCAAAAAAATTGTGCTCATTCTTGATCGCAAGGGTTGCCTGCTTTTTAGGTTCCCTGATATTTCGGTTGCAACGTGCAGTCATAAAAGAAAAACCCTCGCTTCTTTGGAAAAGGTATCAACTCACTTACCAGCTTGAAAGTATTCAAGGGCAAACCATGGTCATAAGCAATGCTCAATCAGCATTGGAATTGAGGGGACCGCCATGCCTCCCTGGAAGTAGCTGGCGCTATTCAGCCATCTGCTCCAGATTCGTAACAATGGCGCTCGCGCTCAGCAACTTAGCCTTACTGAAAAACAACCTCGCCTCCCTGAGCTTCTGTTCCCGGACAACCCATAAGAAAGCGGCCGTGCTGAAAGGCAGGAAAATCGATAATGCGACTTTCACCCGGGCCCAGCGTCATCGGTTCGCCCAGATTCTGCACCTGAAAGCACTGAGGCCGGTTGGTCATATTCAGGATGCGAAGTGAATTCCTGGCGCCGCTGACCAGTTCCAGCGTTTGTGGGAACCAGCGAACCAAGGATCCCTCCTGCCGGGCCTCAACGGTTCGACTGACCGTTTCAGCTGCCGCCAGCGGCATCCATAACAAACCCAAACACATCATGAGCAAGCGCATAAAATCCTCACTGTATAGGACGTATCGCGAAAATATACAAGGCTCCCGCATTCTGGAAGGCATAGGAATCATATTGATCGGCGCCGACAATGAAGTCTTTCAAACCGTCACCCGTGATGTCCGCATATTCAAATGAGATACCGAAGTTGGAGGCGGTAGGATCCGGATTGAACAGCATCTGCAGCAAATCATCGCTGGCTGAGGCGGTATTCGCCATGCCCGCACCCGAAAGGATTCTCACATGGCCCGTTTTGCCGAGGCGACCGCTGCCGCCTGGATAGCTCATGGCCAGTTCCTGAATCCCGTCGCCGTTGATATCTTCGATTACTTTTGCATAACCGCCCAGCATGGCCCCTGCATCGCCCGTCTCATGTTTGACAAGGCTCACTGTGGTTCCGTCATAAGCGAAGATAAAATACTGAGGCGTGGCTGAACTGGAAGCCTGCACCATGTTGGTATTGGAAACCATGAAATACGCACGATTCGTTCCGGCTCCATCAAGATCCGGCAGACCGAGGACAAAGGAGCCAAACCCATTTTCCCCTTCCTTGCCGAGGGCAGTTTGAATCATGGTGTCGTCAACATCAAGGTGAAACAGGACATGAGCGGAGCTGGTATCGGTACTCAGGGTAGCGGCGCCACCACCGCTGTTGTAGCAGTCCCGACCGTCCGTGCTGGAGTCATAACCACCTTTGATCACATAAATGCGACCCTTGTGACCCCCACCAACATCCTTGCCCGGTACGCCGATGACAATGTCACGAACGCCGTCGCCATCCAGGTCGCTGATAAAGCTCGACCAGTATCCAAAGAAGACGCCGCTTTCCGTACCCTGATAGTAACACTGCGGCGTGCCGCTGGACACACTGGTCACCAGGACCGAACCGTTCCCGTTGGGCTCGTTGGTGAGAACTTCATTGTTGCTGCTATCCACACGATAGGAGGAAGAGAGCGAGACATAGCTCCAGGAATTGTTCGCCAGCGTGCGGTTGCTGGGATAATGGGTCGAACTGCTGATATCCTGGGAGTTAAAGAAATCCCACCGGCTCAGCAAATAACCGTAGCCGCGACGGGTAAACGCCAGCTGCGACACTTCCGGCAAATACATCACGGCGTTGCCCAGGTTATCACCGCTATAAAGAGAGCATATGTTGGACGTCACCTTATTATCGAGTACAGAGAAGAGTGACACCATGCCATAGGGCTTGCCGTTGCAACGTCCACCTGGTTGACCGATAAAAAAGTCAGAGACGTTATCATTGTCGACATCAGGACCGGCGGCAATCGAAGCTCCCATGCGGGCGTTGGTTGATTCGCCTGCAATACGGGAAGGCAACCCAGGGGCCAACTTGAGTTTCGAGAATACATGGAATGATCCGACCGCCCACTCACCACCGATGTTTCGTCCCGGGGCAGCAAGCATGAATGAGGAACTGCTGGAATGAATGTCACCGGCAGTGGCGAGAATGGGCACAAAGCCGGCACCAAGGTTGGCCGAACTGGATGGAATGCCGGTCACTTTCAAAAGTGGAGCCGGGTTGGCATTGGTGTCGTCTGTATCCAAATCACTCCAACGGTAAATCAGAGCCGCACCCGCACCCCATTGACCGTTCAGCATCATTTCCGGAGTGGTGATCGCCAGTTCACTGTGTCCATCACCTGTAAAATCACCAGCTGCTGCAATCTGGTAGCCGAAGCGCCCAAAACCGGATGATGTATCAATCAAACTCTTCAGCAGGGTACCCGAGGCGCCACCATAGATGCGAACGGTACCGCCGCTCCAATGGCTCGTGGCAATCGCCAGCTCGTCCGTTTGATCAGCGTCCTTATCCATGTTACCGAGGTTAAACAGTTTTGCACCCCAATAGGCATAATGTGTTTCTGTTGCAAGCGCATCAATCGTCGCACAGGGAGTCCAGACGCCGCCGCTCTTCTGGAAGAGGGATACGCTCCCTTTTTCTACAAAACTGCCATCCTGCTTCCGAGGCGCACCCACAGCCACGGTTTCGGCCTGACTTGAGCAGCCGCCATAAATAAATTTGCTAAGATACTCGACGGCAGATCCAAACATCGCATCACTCGTAGTGCCAACGACACTGCCGGTGGCAACCATGGCTCCACTGCTGTAGCTATATTGCCGAATGCGGCCGATGGAGGATGCTCCATCGTGATAGCGAGGTTCGCCCACAAGAACATCCTGCGCTCCGGATTTTCTTACACAGCTCAGATCCCAACCCAGGTAACGGCCTTCACCCCATGGCATGTACTCCATCGGGTTTGGATAGAACTGCCAGCCGTAGGCCTTGCAGGTGATGCCATCCCATTGGCTGCAGCTGGAGTAACCAGGAACGCTGCCGCTGATGACAGGATCGGCCTGGACACGGTCGAGACGAGTAAAGTCGGACATGCGATAAACATAGAACGCACCGGCATTGTAGTAATGGGCATTGTTGTATTCCACCGCATGACCTGGCGCTGATACGATCAGCTCATCATTTCCATCACCCGTCACGTCACAGGTGATCATGCGGTGACCAAAGCCACTGGTTTTATCGAGTCCATCGCTGACACTGCCCAAGGTGCTCCAGTCCGATCCGCTTACAATCCTGACGACGCCACAGTCCTGGCAGGAAACACCGCTGCTGTTGAAGGCTGTCTGCAAAATTGAATAAGCATAATCCAATGTTCCATCCGCATTGATGTCCCCGACCTGGATCAATTCCTTCGCGAACATGCGGTCACGGCCTGCTGTGCCTTTGGCATCATATTTTGCATGATAAGCTTCGGCCAGGATTTGGACGGAGAAGCTTGTGCTGTTAACAATCGAAGACTCCACCCAGGCTGAGCGGTTGCCGGCCTGATCTACGGCACGCACGCGCCAGTGGTAGGATCCAGCGTTGTCCAGGGGAGGATTGATGTTCAACGTTTTGGTTGTGCTGGTCATTTCGCGCAGGAGAGTCGAGAAATTGCTTTGGGCCGAGACCTGAACCTGATAGCTGATATTGTTATCTGTGTAATCTGCGGACCAGGCGAGAGGTGTGTTGAAGGCTCCTGTGGGAGACTCAGGCTGCAGCAGGAGAATCTTGCCATCCGTTGGAGCCGTGCGGTCCAATGTGAAGCTGGTGAAAATTTCCCCGGCGCCCCCCAAAAGGTTGCCGGAGTTGTCGGCAAAGGTCACATAAACCTTTTTCAAACCATCGGTGGTATCGTGCAGGGGGTAACTAAAGCTTGTCGCGTATGCTGTCCAGGTGGCCTCAGCGAGACCATCATAGGTTTCTGCAAAGCGCATTTTGTCGGCGCCTTCAGCTGACAGAGTCAGAGGCACGTTTTCGGTATTGACCACATTGTTAGCCGCATTGATGGCAATGGAACCCAAGCGAGGTGGGTCACGATCGATAGTCAGGACGGAGTTGGCTGAGAGACCATCGCTATCAGCAGCTTCCAAAAAGATCTGGACGACTTTAAAACCGGCGTTCAACTCGAATTTCAACTCAAATTCGGGTTTGGCGGCATCAACAGGTTTAAACTGAGTGTCACTGAAGTCCGAGCGCTTGCTGATGCGGTATTTGGTAGCTGCATGGAGCTTGATCTTGATCGTGGCTTCGCCGCTGGATTCTGAGATCGAGCCGACCTCAAAAGTTTTAATTTGCGGGCCAATGGCAATGGGCAAAGTTACGTCATCAAGCAGAGTGGTTTCATTTTTTATGACCGTGATATTGGTCCACTCACTGCTCACATAACCATCACGTTCGGCACGCAGGGCATAGATACCAGCTGGTAAAAAGCCAAGAACGAAGCGTCCCTCGGCATCGGTTTTAGCAATATAGGAAGTCCCAGGAATGTAGATATCCGTCCCGACGAAATCACCCCCTGTTTCCAATTTGATTTTTCCGACGATCGCCCCGACCTTGCGGGCCTGCTGGACACCGGTTTCCATCATAGGCTTGCCGTCAGAATCCAGAACGAAGCGCTTGGAATCAAGGACCATGGACTGTTGAATGCCGACAGCCTTGTCTTTCGCATTATTATTGACGAGGAAGAGTGAACTCAATTTCAGAACGCGAGGTACTTCAAAAGGGTTGATGGTCTTGCCGGTTTCGGTCAAGCCCAGGGCCCCACCATCAATCTGTAAACTGAAATTACCGGCTGCATCCGTCAGACCTTCAGCCACCGTGTTGCCGGATTCGTCCGTTAATTGCACAGGCTGGGTGGCTGTGGGATTGCTTGTCGTTGTTTCGGCTGCCGCATCGGATGAGAGGACCAGGGCGCCTGCCACGTTTACGGAATCACCTGTGACCGTGGCTGTGGTACCTCGTGGACCGGAACTGCTGTCCGAGCACGAAGCGATCAGAAATAAAAAGCCAGGGGCCAGGAACTTGTAAGGTGACATTTTTAACTTCCTGTCTCAGCGGTAAGAAGCCAACCTATAGGCAGGTCGAGGCATGAGTCCAGGAGCGGGATTACAGGAAAAAAGTTAAACGAAGGCAAATAGTGGCCTGAAAACAACGTGTTGGCAGTCCAGATTTCGCTTTAGGAAGGGCGAGCTGTGTGGATTTACTACAAGTGGCTTAGCGCTGGTTTTGATGGGCAAACCAACCAGCGGACGTTGAGCATGATGATTTGACGCTCGAAACAATGTCCACTGGTGTCAAAAAGCATGAGTCGGCCTCCCGAGGTTGCTGCAAGGATATCATCGCCTCATCCAGCTGCAACAGAACCCTTCAATCCCAGTCCGTAAATTCAAGACAGAAAGAAAGCAAATTTTTTAAGATCCAGAGGCGTCCTGCTTGACCGCTCACGGTCCATTTCCGTCCCAATATTCACCCAGCCCAGAATACGTTCATTCTTTTTCAATTGGAACGTTTGCTGCATCAGGCTGCCTGGTTCAAAGCCAAAGCTCTTCCAGACGGCGCCAAAACCCAACGCATTGGCGGCCAGGACCACAGCATAGCCGGTGCATGACGCCGAGGCCATCTGTTCCCATTCGGGAATCTTGTCGTCCTCCTCAGGACTGAAAACAATCACGACCTGGAGTGGGGAAGCATAGGCTTTGGATTTCAATTTGGCTTTCTTTTTATCATCCAACGTACCTTTGGCTTCCATCGCCGCGTTGACCATGGATTCCGCGAACTTCTCCCGGCCTTCCCCCTCCACCACAACAAAGCGATAGGGTTTCAGGCCGCCATGATCGGGGACCGTGCCCCCAACCTGCAGGATTTTTTCAACGGTGCTGCGATCGGGTTTGGGTTCGACCAGAATGGATGCGCTCTGCCGCTGAGCGAGAAAGTTATATATTTCCGGAGCTGGCATAAAATTTCCTTATAAGAACAGGCCTGTTCAAGATCGTAGCAAAACGCGCTGCGAACCACAGTAAATATTGAAACTCGTTTCCCGCAAAAATCCAACCAGAGTCATGCCCATGGTGTCGGCAAGCGTGCTGGCGAGACTGCTGGGAGCGCCCAGGGCGGCGACAAAGGGAATACCCGCCAAGGCTGCCTTTTGAATCAATTCAAAACTTGCGCGGCCACTGAGCAGGAGGATGGTGTCACGCAAGGGCAAACGTCCCTGGCGCATGGCTTTTCCAATCAGCTTATCCAATGCATTATGTCGGCCGACATCCTCACTCAGAAGCAAAAGACGCCCATCGGTCTGGAAAAGACCACTGGCGTGCAGACCTCCGGTTTGCCCAAATTCCTTTTGAGCATCCCGCATGGTGCGTGGCAGACCCAACAGTTGATCGGGGTCCACGGTCACGGACATCTCCGGCTTGATGGGACAGAGTTTTTGAACCTGATCGAGGCTGGCCTGACTGCACACGCCACAGGATGAATTGGTAAAGACGTGACGGGTTAATTTTTGCAGGTCCACCCGCACGCCATCCTTGAGGCGCACAATCACCCGGGGCCGACTGGTATCGAGTCGCTCTTCGACCCGGTCCACATCCGCATGACTTTGAATCACGGTCTCGGTGAAGAGAAAGCCCAAAGCCAAAGCGCTGTCCTCACCAGGCGTGCGCATGGTCACGGCGATATTCTGCCGATGCCAGTGCTGGCCATCACAGTGATCGATGATAAGTTCCATGGGAGCTTCTTCAGCCAGGCGATCGGTTCGGACCTGGACCTGGCCTCGATCCCAGGTTTTGATTTCCTGTGAAAACCCTATTTTCATAGACTTTTTGTGCCTGTTAAGGAGGCTCGAACAGGAATCACCTGCACCAGCTCATCGCGGAATGCGGGGATACCGCATTCGGGATCCAGCTGACCGCGTTGAATTAAAATATTGGATTCCGGCCAATGCGCGATGACTGTTTGAGGTCTGACGCGACCCGGTTTCACAGCCGCTTGCAATTCCCCAATCGCGGATTTTACGCGGACGAGGTCACCCGGTTTCAATTGCAGCGCCTGCATGTCCTCCTGAGCCAGGATCACTTCATGCCGGCGCGTGGAGGAGAGGGGTTCCAGGTCGCGGAAGGCCATGCTGTTAAACTGTTTACCGCGACGATTGGTGAGCTGAAACCAGCCCTCGGGCACACGGTTGTCACGAGGTTTGACCGGCACGAAGTGAGCCTTCCCATCCCGCGTGGCGAAACGGCCATTTTCACAAAGCATGGCGCCGCCCCATTGGAATTGATCGCCTTTATTTTTGAGCTTTTGAATGCCTTCATAGAAGGGCACAGCCTGGGCAATTTCCTCGCGAATGGCCCCGGTGCTATCAAACTGAATCTGATCCGCTCCGTGTGGCTTCACGCGTTCGGCTACCTCAATCATCACCCGCCATTCATCACGCGCCTCGGGGATGCGATGCGCGCCGAGTTCGGGATTGAAAATGACCCGGCGCTCGGTGCTGGTTTCGGTATTGCCGCCGACCATTTCGTAACGGGTGGTGGCGGGCAGAACGATCACAGCCTCACGCGAGGGCACCAGCATCTGCGGATTCAAAACAATATCATGATGAACGCGGAGGCTCAGGTTTTCCAGGGCCTTTTTCACGTAAAGCGGGTCAGGTAGAACCCCAAAAAGGTTGCTGCCGACACAGTAAAGAACATCGAGTTCACCACGCGCTGCGGCATCGATCATCTCGACGATAAAACGTCCTGGTTTGGTGGGAACAGGAAAACCCCACAGGCGTTCGAAGCGCTCGCGGTTGTCTTCGGTCAGTCCCACACCGCCGGGCAAGGCATTGGGCGTCGCGCCCATTTCCCCACCGCCTTGGACGCCGGAGTGGCCTCGGATTGGCATTAGGCCAGCCCCGGGCTTACCGATGTTCCCGCGCGCCAGGGCCAGGTTCACCACGCTGCGCACGTTATCGACACCTTCCTTGTGCATGGTCACGCCCATGGACCAGACAAAGATTGCGCTTTTGGTGGTCTCGTACAGTTCAGCAAATCGTTTCATGTGATCGCGATGGCAGCCGGCCGAGGTTTCCAAAAATTCCCAGCTTTGTTCTTTCAGGGACGCTTCCAATTCCGCCCAGCCTTCAGCCTGTCGAATAAAGTCCTGATCAAGCGTGCCGCGTTCGATCAAATATTTGATCACCCCGTTCATGAAAGCAGCGTCACCTCCAACCCGAACTTCAAAACTGGCATCAGCGATCACAGTGCCCAGCAGCGCGGATTCGGGAACGGAGGGAACCCAGTATTTTTCCATGCCGGGTTCACGATAGGGATTAACGGTAACAATGCGGGTCCCGTTTTTCTTGGCCACATGCAAATATTTCATCAGGACGGGTTGATTGTTGGCTGCATTGCTGCCTACGAAAACCAGGAGGTCACTTTTCAGTAAATCCGTATAACTGAAGGTTGTGGCACCGTAACCGATCATCTGCTTCAGCGCCACGGTACTCGGCGCATGGCAGATACGCGCAGAATTATCAATGTCATTGCTGCCAAGGAATCGAACCGCTTTTTGGCACGCATAATAAGTTTCATTGACCGTGCCGCGCGAGACAAGATAAAAGCCGGTACGATCCACACCAGAAGCCCGTATTTTTTGGCTGATGCGATGCAGAGCTTCATCCCAGCTCAACCGTCGGAAATGAGTGTCACCCGGTTCGCGAATCATCGGCTCCGCAATTCGCCCAATAGAGCGCAGCGCTTTCTCGTTCAGCGTTTGCAGCTGGCTGATGGCCGGCAATAGGTCGAGTTTCAAGGCCGGCATGGTGTTCAACCGCAAGAGGTTGAGTCGAATCCAGCAGAGATGAATACCGGGAATGGTCCAATCCTTGACGCCCGACGTTCCCAGGGCGCAGCCATCACAAACGCCGTCCGTCAGAAGCTTCATTGCATAGGCAAGATTGTCTCTGTTTTCCCAGGCGGTGACGCCCATTTCGACAAAGGAACTGAAGCGGCGATCCAATTGCTTTTTCATGAAAACCCTGACGTGGTGGAGGGGCTGAACCTTGCGCTCAGGCTAACCAAATGGCCCGCGGAGTTCAAGTCCCATGTCAGGCTCAGTCAGGGCCCAGGTGTCCTTAATCACCGCCACCACAGCCGCCGCAGCCCGAGCCGCCACCATCGCCGCCGCTACCGGAAGACCCACAGCTCATCACCAGACCGTCGGCCAGACCACCACCGTTGCTTGCAGGATTCAAAGCGCCTCTGAGCCTTTCGAATTCCGAGCCCTCCAAGGCCATATCGCCCAGGAGAGCGACCGCGAGTACGAGTTCGGATCCTGGCGTGGCACGCAGGATATGATCATTGTCCCTGGTGAATGTGTTCAAAAGGTTTCGACCTTCGCGGGTATTGCGCGGCTGGGTCTTCGCCGCATGAAGCCAGAACAAAAGTGCGACGAACATAAGCATCAGGACAAAACCAAAGGGTTGATCCCGGGCGATTCCCAAAAACACGCGCCAGACACCTGCACCCAGGAGGATGACAAATGGCAGGAAAATGATCATGCGTTGTGTTTCGTATTCTTTGGTGTTCCACCGAAGCCCCCAGTTTTCCAGTTGCTCTTCAGCTGGGCGATGGGCTTCCGCCAGGCTTTTGATCGCGTCTTGAAGGGTGGCGTTATCGGGTAACAGTTGGACGATCGGATCCTTTCCCTCGGGATCCTTGGGTTCATAGCGTGACTGCTCTCCGTTCCAAACAATGGTCCCCTTTTGCAGAAGTTGCGTGAAACTGGTGAGCGCGGCGCGAGGCAGACCTCCGCTCAAAATCGCCCAATGTTCGGGTTGCAGCAGGCCTGGGTTAACGGGGGGCTTCCTGCTGGAGCGATATGAAAACAAGCTCCAAATCCAGGTCAGAACAAGGACGGCGGCGTAGATCGATAAAAACTGATTTCCTGTCAAATGGAATTCCTTATCCAAGGTTTACGAACAATCCAGAACTGATCGCGATTGATTCTCTGCATGCGAGCAGGTCGGTCGAAACGCTGTTTCGAGCTGGGCCAGATCACCCGATCAGGCGGTCCGAACCAGGCAAAATAGATTTGTAGAGTTTGTGCATACTGTTCGCGAAATTTCTGGCCGTCGGCTGCCGAACCGGTCGTCGGCCGATGATGCAGGGGCCGCTCGAGCACTTGCGGACAGAATGTTAGCCAATAGTCTTCGGTATAGGTGAGATGCAGATGCCAGGTTTCGTCAATGTCGATACTGGGGGTGAGGCTGCTTGAGGTTACACAGCTTAGAAAGACAAAGCGTTTGTATTCTTCGATCACCTGCGAACCGTATGCGGTCGTCCAACGCTGTTCGCGGCAGAGTCTCTTCAAAAAATCGAGGCGTTGATCGCCTTGCAAAGGGTGGTTGCTGATCCTTTGCCACAATAACCTCGTTTCCGGGGTCCAGGGGGGTGATGTCAAACGGGTGCGGTCTCCTCAACGTCCACGGAAGTGTGGATGGGCACATTCTACGCAATCCGAAGGTGCTGCACCAAAGGATATTCGCGAGGTTTAAAAATTTTCGTTCTCTATTTTGCGGCGAATTGACTCTGTAAGGATCTCTGCAATAATTTCGGGAAATTCGGTCCTGCCAGGAGC
>NZ_DASQYZ010000283.1:0-25661 GCF_035638955.1 Oligoflexus sp.
AAAGCGCGGGCATTGAAAATCAGATTGAAAAGACCGGAATCCTTTTTATATCGAGGGGGCCTGGGCTTAAAGTGGAGATCGGGCTTTTTTAACAGGGCGAAGTAGGAGGCGTAGTCTTCACCCAGCTTACCCAGCGTCTCCTGCGCATTGACAGAGGTGAGCTTTTTGTAGTGTCTGGTCTTATGTTCACGCGCCCATTTGTCGATTTTCGGGTAGGACATGGTTTTCCCGGTTTCCCGATAACTCCTTCTGACTTCAAAGAGAGCCACGTTATAGAGATTTTTCGAACAGATGCACATATCCGTAAGCACTCTTGATTCGAGCGGGGCCAGGTGCTTGAGCTCTGTCCTTAGGGTTCGCATCGGCGTTCCAATCCATGCATTCACAAGTGCCTGGAGGTTAAACCCATACTAATTTACGGTCAACAAAAAACTTTCGAATCAATCTCCGATAATGGGAGATAGCTCAAGCTCAATTCCTCCCGGAGCTAAAGCACCGGGTATCCTTGATCTGAGGGGTGATGAACGGGACGCACCTGGGAGAAATTTGCTATCCTGCGCAAGGCTTATTGTGCCTGCGCAACGAAAGGAAACATCATGTCGTCTCAAAAATGGCCCATCACTTTTCCCGATCGTATTCAGCTCTATAGTCTGGCCACGCCCAACGGCCAGAAAATCAGTATTGCTCTCGAAGAATTCGAGTTGCCTTATGAAGCTCATCGCGTGGATATCATGGCCGGCGACCAGTTCCTTGACGAATACAAGGTCATCAGCCCGAATTCCAAAATTCCGGCCATCGTGGATCCCAAGGGTTCGGATGGGAAAAAGCTGGTTCTCATGGAGTCAGGTGCCATTCTCCTTTATCTGGCTGAAAAAACCGGCAAACTCCTTCCCAAAGGCCAGGCTAAGTACACGCATCTGCAATGGCTCTTTTTTCAGGTTGGTCATATAGGTCCGATGTTTGGCCAGTTCGGCCATTTCCATAAATATGCCAGGGCGAAATGCGATCATCCCTATCCACTTCAGCGTTATCAAACGGAAACCCAAAGACTGCTGGCGGTCCTGGAGCAAAGGTTAAGTGAATCCGAATTTGTCGGTGGTTCTGACTATTCGATTGTGGATATTTCCATAGCCCCTTGGGTGGATTGTTTGGGCACTTTCTATGAAGGAACAGAGATTTTGCAGCTGAAGAATTATCAGCGTGTTCAAGCCTGGCTGACCCGATGCAAAAGCCGTCCAGCTTATGAGCGCGGCAGTCAGGTTTGCCGTTAAAGCGGGAATGGAATTATTCTTCCAGAATCCAAAGGCCGTCGAACTGCGTCAAAGTCCTGGTGCCCTCGGCATAGCCGATACCTCCAAAGACACCAAGCCGGTTGGGAGCCAGCGAAACCAGGCAGTGTGCCACACGGCCTGGGGGATGATCGAGCGTCGGAATCCGCGACCATGTCTGACCTTCACTCTCGAAAAACCACAGTTCATGGTTGAAGGCATCGGTCCCAAACCTTCCCCCGAACACGACGAATCCTTGAGGACCCCAAGGAGCGATTTCAGCTCCTTTTAAGCTCGCAAATCGTGGGTCCGGGATTGCTGGTAGACTTTGCCAGCTTTCGCTCTTGATATCGAAAACGGCCCCACTGTTGTCCTTTCCATCCGACGTTGCGCCGCCCCAAATGAAAACCAAACCATTGATGTAGAGAGCACGCGCATTGGCCCGAGCCGACAAATGGGGCGTCGCCGGGAGAGCGCGAACTTCCTGTCCCAGGACATCGAGAATAAATCCATCCCCCTGCCTCTGCTGCCCCACGAAACCGCCCCACACCATGATTCGCCTCGTATCCAGGCTCACGGCGACGTGCGAAACACGAGCGCGCATAATGGGTGATGAAGCATGCACATGCCACAGCTTATGGGGAACATCATAGCGCGCCCAGCTGGTGGGTTCGGCAGCACCTTGGCCACCAAACAGCACCAGCTGTTGTCCCACGCGGGTGAGTGTGGCCTGTCGTCTCGGTTGCAGCTTAGTCTCCTGCGGCAAGCGTTCCCATTTTTGACCATCAAGATCAAAGGAAAATGCATCCGCATGGGCTGGACTCTGAGCCGTCTCTCCACCCACTATGTAGACGGATCGATCGTAAACAGCGAATGCCGCATAATTGCGAGGTACGGGGCCGTCCGCATGCGTGAGAGCTTGCCAGCGTTTCGACCCTTCATCATAAAGTGTCAACTGATTGTTAAGAGGCGAACCCTTGGCCTCATCGATACCACCAAAGGCAACGAACCTGCCATCGATGGATCCACACGAACTATGGGCCAACGAGCTTATGTTTGCCGCGGCGGGAACAAAACGCCAACGGGCTGCTCGATCCTGCGGCCGGGGCAGCATTTGACAGGACAGCATGACTCCAACCAGCAAGAACCGATGCAGCATGATAATCCCCCAGGCTGATGATCCTTCATCAACCCTTTTGAACCTTGCGCGAACGAAACATGGAACAGTGATGATGGATCATATTGATAAGGACAGGGCGATCCACCGGTTTAGGATGGAAATCATCACAACCTGCCTCCAGACAGCGGGTCCGTTCCGATTTCATGGCATTGGCCGTCAGGGCAATAATGGGCCTTGTAAAGCCATCCTGTCGAAGTTTTTCGGCCGCCGTATAACCGTCCATGATCGGCATCTGCATGTCCATGAGAACAATATCGTGAATGAGCAGCTGCGCTTTATCGATCGCTTCGATGCCGTTGTTTGCGAGGTCGACGGTGGCGCCCGCGGATTTTAATATTCGCGACATAAGCAGTCGATTATCCTGCGAATCATCAACCAGCAGAACGTGGATCTGGCTGAGCGGCAACTTAGGACTGGCCATGGCTTGAGCTGCGGCAGGTGCGGGTGAAACGGTGGAAGCCTGCCGGTCCACTGCAATCCGCAAGGTAAATGTGCTGCCTTTTCCCGGTGCGCTGGCGGACAAAATCAGATCACCCTGCAGAAGGTTGGCCAGCTTTTTCGACAAGGCCAGGCCAAGGCCTGTGCCGCCAAAGCGGCGCGAAATAGATGAATCGGCCTGGGAGAACGGTTTAAAAAGAAGATCCTGCTGTTCGGCGGAAATTCCCAGTCCCGTATCCACAACAGTAAATTCAATGATCTCACCGGCCGATGCATGCGGCGGCTCCAGCCGGTTCACAAAGATTTTGATGTCCCCTTGCTCCGTGAACTTGATCGCGTTGCCAATGATATTGATCAAAATTTGACGAAGTCGATTGGGGTCTGTTTGGATGGTTTCCGGCAGCTTGGGTGCGTAATAGAAATCCAGTTTCAGGCCTTTTTCGCGGGCCTTGGGACCCAAAAGGTTTTCAATATCCGACAGCATCGGCCGCAGCGAGAATGAAATCAACTCGACAGCCAGCTTACCCGCTTCCACCTTGGACATGTCCAGTATCTCGTCGACGATCTGCAGGAGGCTCTGGCCATTCCGTATGATGATCTCGAGCGTTTCCCGGGTGGTCTTGTCATCGCGCTCCGAATTCAAAAGCAGCTCTGAAAAGCCCAGGATGGCACCAAGTGGCGTTCGAATCTCGTGACTCATCTGAGCCAGGAAATCGCTTTTCGATCGATTGGCGGCAATAGCCTCCTCTTTAGCGATCAAGGCGGCTTTCTCAGCTTCACGGCGGGCCATCCGACTTTGCGCCTCGCGCAGTTCGCGTTCAATAGCCGGCATCAGTCGGACCAGGTTGCCTTTCATCACATAGTCATGAGCCCCCGCGCGCATGGTCTCGACGGCCGTTTCTTCACCGACGGCTCCCGACACGATGATAAACGGCAAATCCAGCCCCTTTTGCTTCATGATGTTAAGGGCTGGAAGGGCACCGAATCCCGGTATATTGTAGTCAGAAATTACGAGGTCCCAGGGTTGACTTTGCAGCCTGCTTTCCATATCGGCCGCACTGGCCACACAGTTATATTCAATCTGAAAACGACTTTTTCTGAGTTCCCGGAGCAGGAGCAGAAGGTCATCTTCTGAATCTTCCAAGATCAGAACCCGGAGACTCGCCTTGTCTTCCATTTTCATTAGGGCCTTTTGAAAGGGGGGCGTTCGTTGATAAGCAGCCAGTACATGCCAAGGCTTTTCACGGCTTCGGTGAACTCGACGAAATCGACGGGTTTGGCCACATAACTGTTCGCTCCACGACTGTAGCCCCCGATCAGGTCCTTTTCCTCTTTGGAGGTCGTCAGGATAACGACTGGGATGAGTTCCGTCCTTTTATCGGATCGAATTTTCTCAAGGACCTGAAGGCCATCAATCTTGGGAAGCTTGAGATCGAGCAGAATAACCTGAGGCTGATGGGATAGGTCACGTCCTTCGTACGCAGCTGTTCCAAACAGATAATCAAGAGCTTCAGCCCCATCACGGGCCACAATAATGTCATTGCTGACATGGGCCTTTCGCAAGGCGCGAATGGTAAGAGCCTCATCATCAGGGTTATCTTCGACGAGAAGGATGGTCTTTGGTGTCACCATTTGGTCTCCTTTTCCTGCTTAAAATCAGGCAGGGTAAACAAGAATTTGGCGCCTTGATCGACCTGGCTTTCCGCCCAAATTCTCCCTCCATGCCGGTGGATGATACGTCTCACGGTGGCCAATCCTATGCCGGTTCCCGAAAATTCGTGAGCCTGGTGCAGGCGCTGGAACGCTCCAAAAAGCTTGGAGCCATATTCCATATTAAATCCTGCGCCATTGTCTTTGATATAAAATACTGTTTCGCCGTCCAGGGATTCGGCGCCGAAATCAATCTGCCCCACAGCCTTTTTGCTGGTGAATTTCCAAGCATTGGACAGAAGATTTTCAATGGCAATTCGGATCAGAGAGGTATCACCTACCACATAAAGGTTGTCCTGAACCGTCATGGTCACGTGTCGGTCCTTGTCGGTGGACTTGAATTCCTCGACGATCTTATGGACCATCTCACTTAAAGGAACGCGCTCACGGCGCATCTGCGTTCTTGTGAGTTTCGACAGGTTCAGGAGATCGTCTATAATACGGCCCATTTTCTGCGAAGCGGATCGAATCCTGTGCAGGTTATCCTGGCCCTCAGTGTCCAGAATATCCATATAATCTTCAAGGAGCGCCTGGCTGAAACCATCAATACTTCGCAGAGGGCTGCGCAGGTCGTGCGAGACGGAGTAACTGAAAGCTTCAAGCTCCTGGTTGGCGGCGGTAAGATTTACCGTACGCTCGACCACGCGACGCTCCAGTTCCTCGCGCGACCGACGGAGTTCGTCCTGGATACGCCTCGTCTCCGTGATATCGCGTAACGTCACGACCACACCCTGAACGACATTTTTTTCAATGAACGGGGCCGCTACATAGCTGACTGGAAAGGAGCTGCCATCCTTGCGAATAAAGATATTTTCTCCTTCCACCGTGCGCTCCTCATTCAAAATGGCGTTCCAAACTTCAGGGCTCGGATCATGACCGGCTCCGGTATTGAACACATCTGCAAGTTCTTTGCCTATGAATTCTTCGTGTTCCCATCCCATCAGGCGCGTCGCGGCGGGGTTGACAAAGATGACTTTGCCGCTGCGATCGAAAGCGCAGATGCCCTCGCCCAGGCTATTGGTCAACGCATCGGTGAAGTTGAGCTGCGATTGCAGACGGGTGCGCGAGATATTGGCCGCATCAAACAACCGCGCATTATCAATGGCGACAGCCGCCTGAGGCGCGAGTCCGGCGACCAGATACTCGGCGGTTTCCGTGAAGACTCCCGCTTTTTCATGACCAAAAAACAGCCCACCCAAAACCTCACCCGTGCGGGATATCACAGGCACAGCGAGATAGCTGCGAACCGGAAGATGCCCGACAGGCATGCCGCGATAAGGCACGTTTTTCCCAAAGCGCGGATCCTGCGTAACATCCGCCAGTCGCACAATGCCTTCGCCTTTAAATGTAGGGGCAAAAATATTCGTGCTCCTGGGCATCGGGAAGTTCGAAAATTTTTCGCGAGGAACGCCCGAAATGCAATAAAGGGTATAGGCTTCGCCATCCTCCCTTAAGACGTTATAGAAAAAGGCTCCAAATTGGGCTCCCGAAAGCTCAGTGGCCACGTCTGTCACGGTTTGCACAATCTTATCCAGATTGAGTTCGCCCGTCAGGACCGTTCCCACTTCATGAAGTTTTTCATTGATGTGGGCCTGCTCTCTTATTTTTTGCTCAAGCTGCTTCTGTTCTGTGATGTCATAGATCAGGATGCCCACACCTATCACTTCATTCTCGCTGAACACGGGATAATAGCTCGCCAGAGAGTGCCGAATGTCATGCGGGTTGGCTGGCGAAGCCCCATGAACGGGAATATTCAGAAGAGGTTTGCGCTTTTCTATGACATCGTCGATTCGAATGCCGAAGCGACTCAGCTCTTTGGCAAAATGTTCACCAAACCTGGTGCCCAGGAATTGCTTCTGGCTTTTGCCCGTCATCTTTTCAAAGGCGGCATTCACGCGAACGTAGTAAAGATTTCTATCCAAAAAAGCGAAGGCGACGGGTGCCGACATTAAAAGAGTATTCAGGACCGCAGCCGCATGCTTTTCGCTGACGTTGGCGTCGTTGGCTTCGGTGAATAGTCGCGAATTTTCAATCGCCAGAGCGGCACGCGAGGCCAGATCAAAGACAAAATCCAAATCCTTGGATTGATAGTGTCGAGTTGATTCCGCCATTACAAATGTAATAGCGCCCAAAATTTTCCCATTCACCTTCATCGGCATGATGATGGCCGATTTCATGCCCAGAGATTGCAGGATAGCCAGATGCTCTTTATCATTGGCTGTTGCCACCAGCAGGTCATCGGGAATTTCAGGATAGAATTGAGGTGCCCCTGTTTTCATGACCAGGACGAGCCCATGGTTATCCGACGGCTGAGGCGGGTACTTTTCAAACAGCTCAAATGCCAAAGCCGTTTTTTTGCGATCGGCGTGGACCACGGCCAAACGTCGAATCGTTCCATCGGCTTGGAAAATATCGATCGCGCACCAATCAGCGCAAATAGGCACAGAGAGTTGAGCTACGTTGGAGAGCGTGGTTTCATGATCCAGTGAACTCGACAGAACCTGGCTCGCATCAGCTAAAAACTTCAGACGCTTTTCAGCAGTTTCATTGATCCAAAAAAGATCATCGGTATTCATCGTCACCTGCAACACCCTGGCGAAAAGGTTGAAATTTCAAGCCATCTCCGGCCCGCAAAGGCCTGTCGACACAAGCCTTGACCTATACCGACTCAGGTCTGCGAAGTCGATACAAAATGCCGCAATGCCAAGATCAGGTTGAAAAAGACTGGGGAAATCCCACTGCATTTCCTTCGATTTGCGGTAAGTCCCAGGCTAGGACCCCCTGTCTTTGTTGACGCAGAAAAGCATCTTTCGAGACTTGGCAACCCCGGAAAAGCTGGATAATCTGCGACCAATGTTCATTCCAAACAAATGGTTTTACCTGGAGAAATAAGTATGACAGGAAAAATTTCCAGCTGGCGTTGGACCGTGGCTGGGCTCTTGATGGCGTCAATGCCGGTGGCCGCTGCGCCTGCGGACATCATGCTGACCAATGCCAGAATTTATACGATGAATAAGGACCAACCCAAGGTTGAAGCGTTGGCCATTCAAGGTGGTCGTGTGGTGGCGACAGGCAGCCTGCGGGACCTTAAAACATGGCAAGGCCCCACCACGCGCTTGATCGATCTCAAGGGCAAGGCGGTGTATCCTGGTTTCCATGAGGGCCATGGTCACCTGAAAGGTCTTGGTTATCAAATTGTCCGCCTGGATCTTGCCGGCGTGAATTCCCTGATCGTGGTGCAGAATCAGGTGAAAGACGAGATTAAAAACACGCCTGCATCGGAATGGGTTCTTGGCCGTGGCTGGGATCAGAACCTTTGGTCGAAAAAGGAATTTCCGAGCCGGCAGGATCTGGACAAACTGGGTGCCCAGGCGCCCGTGGCCCTGACCCGGGTCGATGGTCATGCGCTGTGGGTCAACAGTCTGGCCTTACAAAAAGCCGGGATTACCCGTCAAACACCCGATCCGGTTGGTGGTAAAATTATTCGTGACGCAGAGGGAGAGGCGACAGGCATCCTGGTGGACCGGGCCATGGACCTGGTGCGATCCGTCATACCAAACGAGTCTCCGGCGCAGCGCGAGAAAGCAATACGAGCAGCTTTGGCTCGCTGTTCCGAATTGGGTTTAACCAGTTTTCATGATGCTGGTGTGGATGCGGGTGATATCGCGGTGTATGAAGCCCTCCTGGGCAAGGGCGAACTCCCTTTACGCATGAACGTGATGCTGGCCGGCGCCGATCAGGAGCTGATCAACCAATACATGAAGACCGGGCCCGTGGTGAAAGGCGATCAACAGTTGCAAATCAGGTCCGTGAAGCTCATGGCTGATGGAGCTCTCGGCTCAAGGGGCGCGGCTCTGCTGGAGCCTTATGCGGACCAACCTGGCTATTCCGGCCTTGAAATCATGACCGAGGAGCAGATCTATCAAGCCACCAAACGATTTGCTCAGGCCGGCTTTCAAACCGCCGTGCACGCGATTGGGGATCGAACCAATCGCAGTGTTCTCAATGCCTTCGAACGGGTGATCAAGGAATTTCCAAAAGTCGATCTGCGGCTGCGCGTCGAGCATGCGCAGATCCTGGATGCCCAGGACATCCCACGCTTTGGCAAACTCGGTATCATCGCCTCCGTTCAACCCACGCATCTGACGTCGGACGCTCCATGGGTACCCACCCGAATTGGAGCGGACCGCATGGACGAGGGGGCTTACGTCTGGCAGAAACTGCGGCAGAACAAGGCTGTTCTCGTGAGCGGATCCGATACACCCGTTGAATCAGCCAATCCGCTTTGGGGCCTCTATGCGGCAGTCACGCGGCAGAATCAGGAACGTTATCCAGCGAAGGGTTGGAGCATGGACCAACATCTAACAATGCAGGAAGCTCTGGAATCTTATACGAAAAATGCAGCGCTGGCGGCCTTCTGGGACAAGCAGCTGGGGACTCTGGAGCCAGGACGCTATGCGGACATTGTGGTCCTGGACCGTGACCTGAATGAATTGATCGAGGAAAAAAGGCCGCAGGATATTTTGAAGGCCAGGGTTCTGCTCACCATTTCCAACGGCCGAATTGTCTTCGAAAATAAAAAGGAAATGGCCGGTTTGCGCGGCTGAAAACCGGGCAGCGTTTCATAGTTCTGCCTACTCAGTTTTAGGAATGAAGCCCCCAAAGCCTTGGGCTCGGGGCATTTCCCGCCACCTGCCTCACTTTTCTTCTGCAAATTCTTAATTTCTCTCGCCGTTCCTTCAAGGCTCGATTTTTCCTGGATAATAAAAGATTGTGCACATATTCCGTGATGCCATGAGATGAAGCGAATTCAATACATGAGTCAAGCTATCACTGCGGAAGCCAGAGCCCGCCTGCCCTTGATGGTTTTCATGTTCACAATTATCTGTACAGAATGAACGGACCTCGATCATCGAAATTCACTGTATTGTTTTCTCTTCATGGTCATCAGAGTCATCCAAAAATACACAAGTTTTAATCTTGGACAGATGTTCATAGGACTGTTATAGCGAGTTTTAGATGGTTTTTTTGTTTTCAAACAGAGACAAGGATTTTTCGCATGTTATGGACAAGGATAGTCTTCCTGCTTTTATGGATCTGTTTAATAATATCGGGACAATCGGACGCTAATAATCTGCACGATCAGATGATTCGTACGGCAGTCGCCCCGATGATTGATGACGAAATCAAGAACGAAGCGCTGGTGAAGAGCAAAGCTGGTTTGCATCTTTCGCTAATCGAAAGCTCCGATCTGCCAGCAAAAATAACGTATCGCATACAGCCTGTGGAAACCCAGCCAGCCAAGGCCCGCGAAGGAAAAGGTCCGGCGCTTTTGGAGCCGGGTCTTTATGAAATCGTGGTGTCCGTGGCGGAACGTGAAAGTTTTCGCAAAAAATTCCTGGCCTTTCCGGATCTGCAATCCAACCTGCGTCTCCGTTACACGAAGGATGAGGGATTCTCTCTGGAACAGAGTATTGATCTTCCCCAATTGAAATTTGCCAGGAGCAAAAAAGAAATTTTGAAAGAATCCTATCCGGTGCTGGATTATCTGTCGGTCCTGATGCAGGACGAAAAAGATATCAGCTCGCTGGCGATCCTGGTGCATACAGACTCAGGCGGCAAGGAAGCTTCCAACATCAGTCTGACTCAGGCCCGCGCGGACGAAGTGATGAAGGAGCTAAGAAAGAAGGGCGTGGAAGCCAAGCGCCTCACGGCGGTTGGGCTGGGGTCATCAAGCCCGCTCGTACCCAACACAACCCGTGAAAATCGTTTAGTGAACCGACGCGTGGAGTATGTCCTGGAAAGCATTCAGAGCAAAGTGCTTTTGGGCAAGGCTCGTTGATCATCCCAGCCAGCTTAGGGCTTTTATCCAGGGGCAGGACATGCCCCGCCATCCTTTATAGCCTTTCGAGCCAGCTTATCTTTCGACTTTCATAGCATCCGCTTCAATCCACTGGGTCAAACACTCGAATACAAGTGCTGCTGTTCCAAACAGAGTCAGCGAATAGGGCGCTAATATACTGACGAAATTGAAATACGGAATCGTGGGTTTCGAGAAGAACCAGAGAATGGCACTGAAAACGCAAGTCCAGACCACAGCGGCCATGATGCCCGATTTGATGGCTTTCCACAGACCTTTCGCAATCGCCTCGAACATATACGAATGACCTCCCGAATTGGATTAGGTTCCGCGTGAAGAGACGGTCTGGGCGGCAATTTATTGCTGCCTTATTTTCCACCGATCGACCCGCCTGCAGGTGACCAGGATTTTGACAGCACGCGTCCGCATAACCAGCTGAAATAACAATATTAAAAAGTCAGACCAGATTTTGCTTGGATGGGTCTGTCGCTTCGCAGGCGACTGCTGTGTTGCTGTTGTTTCCGTTGCTGAGGTGTAATCCATGCTGCGAATTTTGTGTTGCTTTATCTTGCTGTCTGCCTGTTCTGAGCGTTTGACCCCATGGGCCATTACGGTCCCCGGTGAGTACAAAAACCTCACCGATCGCAACCTCGCTAAAGTCCGAGCCCTTCCCGAACCGACCTGGCCGATCCGGATCGCGTTGATGGGCGACCCCCAGGGAACGCCCCATGATCTGGATCAGGTGGTGGATCGCATCAATGATCGTGAAGATGTCAGCTTTGTCCTGGTCCTGGGTGATTTGACCGATTATGGTCTGCAGCATGAATACATCTGGGCGGCCCGTGCGCTGGAGAAGCTCGAGGTCCCGGCTCTGACCGTAGTGGGCAATCATGATGCGATCGCTCACGGCAAACTGATTTACCAGGATATGTTTGGGCCGTTCGATTACACGTTTTCGTATGCTGGTCTGAAGTTCGTGATGTTCAATAACAATCAGTTTGAGTTCGGCGATACGGATTTTTCCTGGCTGCAGCAGCAGATCGACGAAAATTCCATTACGGCCTCGCACATTCCTCCCGTAGTTGATGCCCATCGTGAAGAGCAGGTCGAGCTCTGGAAAGGCAACAATTCCAAAGCGCAAATTCTGGCTTCCCTGCATGGCCATCGCGGGGGAAAGACCGACTTTTTCTCGTTTGAAGAAGGTATCCCTTACTACGTCGTCCCTAAGGTGGAAGGTGTTCGTTACTCGCTGATGACCATCAATGAGGATCGCAGTATCCGCTTTGATCTCTGTCATCACACCTGCAGCGAGGAGAAATAATCATGAGACACATCCTTGCCGTCGCTTCGATTCTTTGGGCTTTTGCATCCTCGGCTCAGGCTGATGTCATGATGAACGTGCAGCATGCCGGTTACGCTGGCAATGCCGCGCTTGGCCTTGGTTATGTCGGTTCCACCTTCGGTGCTGACGCGCTCTATGGTTGGACACCGAAACGCCTGGCTGGTCATGACGTTCAGTCGTTGACTTTGAAAGGACTCTGGTACCTTTTCACGGTGGGTCATGAAGGTGAGATGAATGTCCGTCCTTATCTGGGACTCGGCGCTTTCTACAGCCCTGATAGTGACCTTTTTTTACAGCTGCCCGATCAGTACCCCAAATCCTATTACGTGCCTTCAGCTCTGCGTCCCGCCCTTTTCACGGGGCTCAGAATGCAGATCAACAGGAGCTTCAGTGCTTCTGTGGAATACGCTCTGTTGGACTCTGAGTTGGCTTACGTCAAGAACAAAGGCGGCGTGGCTTATAATCAGGTCGGGAGTGTGGGCTTTGCCGTGCACTATAATTTTTCGGCTGAATAACCATCAGGCTGCCGGTCGGCTGCGAGGCAGGAGCTGAACCTTTCGACCCAGCCGGCCGATCGCCTCACGTAGACCTTGAACAAAGCGATCCTGCTTCTCAGCGGGATTATCCAGGAATTGGCAGCCGTGGACGACGCGCCCCGGCTCCATCTCACGGGACCAGCAGGTCCGCACCTTGATCTCCAGAGGCAGCTGACCCTCATCCAGCACCAGACTCAGCCGCAGGGTTTCATCCGTAGGCACACGCTGATTCAGGATGATCGCAACCCCACCCACCGAGAAATTCACCAACCATGCCTCACCGCGCGGTGTCTGCAAGGGAATGTAATCCGCCGGCTCCAGATGCCAGCGCGGTTCGTTGGTATAGAGTTTATGATACTCACCATAATAATCCAGGACGGATCGAAGCTCACCCTCCGCGGCATGGAAGGGATTGAACTCATAGCAGCGAATCGGCTTCTTATGATGTTTGATGCGGATTTCTTTGCTGTTGACTCCCGGATCGCGCGGCGAAAATTGGGCCAGAAGATCGAAAGTCGACAGACCGAGCATGATACGATAAGGGGCACAGGCATGTTCCAGACGTGCGGTGAAATTCACGCCATTGCCAATCAAGGTAAAATCGATACGGCCCTCGGTACCAAGGTTTCCAATATAAACCGTGGCCGTATTAATGCCAATGCGCAAAGGAAAGATCGGTTTGCCACTGCCGTTTAAAGCCTGTGACCGTCTCAACGCTTCCTTTTGAATTTCAATGGCACAAAGAAGAGCCTGATCCGCGTGCCCCACCTGACTCGCACCCTTATCAAAGTGATAGCCAAAAAAGGCCAGCACACCATCGCCTAGACTTTTATCCACCAATCCACCGAACTGATGAATTTTTTCCACGATATATTCGATTTGAGCTTTCAGCTGCTGAAAGGATTCCTTTGCCGTCAAACGCTCGGTCGTCAACGAAAATCCGACGATATCGACGAACATGATGCTCACGATCTGTTCCACCGGATCTCCGTGCAGGATCTTTGGGTTCCGGGCAATGCTGTCTGCGAGTTCTGGGGACAGGGCGCCCCGAAGACTGCTAATGAGCAGCCGCGACTTTTGATTTTCGGCTCGCATGCGTTCGAGCAGCACGATACTGCCGCCCAAGGCCACGGCGAGCGTGGCCCAAAGCCAGGGCAGAATCCAGCCTTCATAAGTGAAAAGGACCAGGCCACCAATCGGCAGCAGAAGGGTCAAGGACATGAGGCTTAAGGCCGCAAGCCAGGGCTGCAGCAACAGCGCCGCAAGCATAGCACCAGCCACACTGAAGACCAGCACGGTTAGACTCAGACCAAAGGATTCCTCCAACCAGGCATTCTGCAGCACACTGTTGAGCAGAGCGACACCAAAGTAACCGCCTTGCAGGCGGCCGATAGGAGTATCCTTCCAGTCGGCATTGCCGGTGAACATCGCTGGCAGGATCACCACAATATCTTCGCTGGTGATGCCGGGCTCCGGAATATTCTGACGAATGCGCTCCAAAACCACTCTTAAACTTTTGGTTTTGCCGCGGGACACATACTCTTCGCGGTCGCTGAAATTGATCGGAATCAGATTGCGGCGATTCAAAGGAATCGGCTGCTCACCCAGAAACAGCTGCTGGCCCCGCACCCGAAGGGCACCCAGGGTCAGGAATGCGGCATGGGGAACGAGGGATTGGGGATCGATGCGAATGAAGGGACGAGCATAGCCAAATTCACTGTTCGTGATATGCCCAATGCGAAAGGCATCCCGCAGGAAAGGATGCGGTCCATAAAAATAGCCCTGTTCCACCGGTGGCCAGGCCGGGGCTTCTTTCACATGATAGTCGGGGTGGAAGAGCGACATCATTTTGCGGCCAGGGAGCTGCAGAGCTGAGATAAAACCACCTGACACCACCGGCACGCCAACGCCCTTAATGCCATCGATGAAGGCGCGAGCATGCTGAGGATCGAGACGATCATAGACCCGCTCCTGCAGGGGCAAACTAAAAAGTTTATCGATATAGAGGGCACGCGGTTTACTGGCGCCAAAGTGTTCGGCGAGTTTCAACCAGCTATCCAAAGTTAAATCAGGGTACCCGAGGTACCCTACTGTCTGCTCATCAAAGGCAAATATTTTGAGACGAGGATCTAGCGCTGGACTTTTGCCCAACCAGGAACGGAATCGAAATTCCAAAGGACGGCCGATTTGATAGGCAAGGTAGGATTGCACAGGCGTGAAGTAAAGCGCGAGAAAGCCAAGGCTCAGAATCAAGGCCAAGACTATAGGCACCAAACCAAGTTTTTCTCGACGCAATCGGGACATCCTTGTCCTTTCCAAAATCAGGGAACCGTCGGGATTTCAATTGCCAGAACGGCAATCCCTGTGTCACCCATGGTCACAAAAATATAATTTCCAAACGTTCGAACGCGAGTTGGGATTCCAGTCAACGTGTATGTGTTCAAGACAAGAAGGTGTGAGGGATCGCTGATATCAATCAGGCTGGCTTTCCTGGTGGCGTCCACTGCAAAGAGGTATTTGCCGCTGGCCGCTACATCCAGAACCTGAGGCAGCGCGAGCCGGCTCAGAACCTTAAGAGCATTGGGAACCAGCGCATCCACCGCGGAAATGCCAGTATTTTTTTCGGCAGTATAAAGCCGGCTGGAATGGAACAGAAGTCGTTCGGCCGAACCGTCCAGGGTCAACTGACTCAGGGGTTCGAAGCGATCATTCTGGGTGATGTCAAGACTAACAAGTCGCGTGCGACTGATGCTGTAAGCCACGGTTCCATCGATCTGGATCGCGTAGGCATTCTGGGGAGCCTCATCGTCGGCTCCCATGGTCGCGGTAATTTCATAGGCAGGCTGCACCTGCTGGATATCGAAGCGGGATATGCCGGCTCGTGAATTTCCTGCAGCAGTGCTTTCCTGGGTTAGATAGATGTTGTTGAGGTTCACGGCGACGGCAAGACCATTGGTGTTGCCCCGTGCGTCCGTCATTTGCAGGGTGAGGCCATTGACCAGATCAATCACCCCAAGTCCCGCCAGGCCCGCGGCCACATAAAGACGGCGACCGGCCCCCAGAATGGAATTGATGATGCCGGTTCCAGCGACGCGGGTATTGGCTGTGAGAACCCCCGCAGGGGACAGGTTGAGGACTTCAATCCCGGTTCCATCCGCGACATAAGCGGTGGTGCCGTCCACAAAAATATCAGCGGCAGTGCCTGGGGTATCGTAGGTCGACACCAATTTCAGGCGTGGACCATTGGCCGTTAGAATGGGAACCTGCCGTGCTTCCCCAACGAAGACGGGAAGAATCGCAGCCTGGTAAACACCAAGGCCTTTCGGGTGAAAAACCACGGAATTATCTCTGACTTCAATATCCTTTTTCGGAATCAGGCCGTAGAAGCTGTCACCTTTGTCCGAGGTCATACGATACAGGACCACCATGTTTTCATCCGCGGCGCCGGCATTCCTTGGAATGTAAATCTTAACAGCCTGCACCATGGCGTCGGCGACTTTTTCCTGCGAGCGGATGGCGATGGCCTTGCCGGCTTCCTTGATGCCCTGAGGAATGGACAGATAGGTGCCGGTAATATCGGTTGCGATGGAGGCTTCCTCACCCACTTCAAAGTTGGTGAAATCGCCTTGATCGCTGGGATATTCGACCCGGGGAATCACTTCCTTGTCCGCTGGAACAGGAGTACGGACAGCTTCCGCTGGATTGAGGCTCTTATTGTTGCTGGAAGGGGTCTTGCCAAAGTTATCATTTTTGCAGGCAGAGGTCAGGGTTGCCGCCAGAAGCAGCGACACAAGAGTGAGGCAATGGACAGACTTCATGCTCAATTCTTTGCACCCGTATAAATTAGTGTCTCTTATATACTTTTCGGCGGAACATCAGCCGATCTTAAGACCGATCCAGAAAGCCGGAAATTGAGTTAAGATCTTCAAAGGTTTGGCGCCAGCTATTGCGTTGAGGGCCTCGAATCCATGGACATAAATGTTACGGATGGCCGCTATCAAACAGTATGGGTAATTTTAATGGAGGAAGGGCCAGCCGACGCTGGCTCGTTCGGTAGGTTTTTAGCGCCCTGCGGACATCACCGGCAGGAGTTCAGGATGCTTCCACAGCGCCGGCCATTTTTCAGCGTCCTGCGCCGTGGCCAGCTGGAAATCTTTAAAATCAAAACCCGGTGAGACCGTACAGCTGACGAGGCAGCAATTATCCCGCCCCGTCATCAGCCGCGAACCAAACCAGCATCCCGCCGGTACCATAACGTGAGGCTGCTGTCCCGCTGCCAGATCCAGGCCCAGCTGCAACTTTTTTTCAACCCCATCATTCAGGAGCATGATCACTTCCAAAGGGGAACCAGCGTGATAGAACCAGAGCTCATCGCTCTTAATACGATGCCAGCGCGACACCTGACCGGCTCCGAGCAAAAAATAAATAGCGGTTCCATAGCACCTTTCCCCTTTCATGCCATCGGGCAGCGAGGGTTCCGCTATCTGTCCGGAAGAACGATAGCTCTCGCGGTAATAGCCACCCTCGGGATGCGGCGTTAATTTCAGACAACGGATCCATTCTTCTGCCGTTTTTGCCTGAGCCATGGGACGATATCCTCTTAAATATGCGGTGTGTCCTGCAGCATTCTGCGCACCAATTCAGCATCATCCGTTGGCTGCTGGCAACTGCCTTTTTCACAAAGATAGTAGAGGGTCCTTCCCTTGCGTGTGCCCTTGCCAGAAAGGGCTGGGCAAATATCCGTCAGACTTTCATCCGCGCGAAGAAAGACCGCATGCGGACTGAAGGCCGGGCTGAGATCCGGCCATACGAGGTCCTGTGCGGGTTGGTCCGTCGCGATCACCACTTCCCAGTGCTGACCGCTGATCCAGTCCAAGGCCAGCATCATCATGGGAAAGGAACCAGGAAATCTTTCCATGAGGTCTGCGGTTTTCCGGAGTATCTGCGCCGCTCGTGCCTCCTGCTCCAAAACACCACTCATGGCACTCAGGCGCAAAAGATTCCAGGCGCTCAGGCTATTGCCTGCCGGTGTGGCATTATCGAGAAAATCCTTGCCCCGCAGCAGCACGGTCCCATCTTCCCCATCGTGATCGAAGTAGGCGCCGTTGATTTCATCCCAAAAAAGTTCATCCTGTTTGGTCTGCAGTTCGAAAGCTGCCCGCAGCCATTGGGAGTCAAAGCTGGCTTCATAGAGCTCAATCAGGCCGAAAATCATGCCGGCGTAATCTTCCAGATAGGCATTGAACCGGGTCTGGCCGGATCGATGGGAACGCTGCAGCCTTCCCTCCTTGCGCATCGCATTGAGGACAAAATGCGCCGCCCGCTGCGCACTCTGCAGCCAGGCCTCGGCACCAAAAACCTTATGGGCTTTCGCCATGGCTCCGATCATAAGGCCATTCCACGCCGCCAGAATCTTATCATCACGCAAGGGACGAATGCGTTTCTCACGAACCTTTTGCAGTTTCTCAATCAGCATCCGGTAATTGGGATCGGCAAGGGTGGCCAGACGTGGAGCCTTCTGCTGATGCAGAATGTTGGCCTGCTGCACCGCTTTCATACCAGCCGCTTCCTCAAGCTCCTCGACCCGCCGATCGACATGGAAGTTACCCTTCTCTTCCACAGTAAAATATCGCTGAAACTGTTCGAACTCTTCTGCATTGAAAATCTTTTTCAACTCATCCAGAGTCCAGACATAGAATTTGCCTTCCGTCTTTTCACTGTCAGCATCTTCAGCCGAATAATAACCGCCTTCCGGGCTTTGCATATCATGCATGACGTAATGCAGAGTGGTGGCGACGACCTCGCGATATTCGTCGGACCGTGTGACCTGATAGCCTTCCGCATAGGCCAAAGTCAAAAGTGCATTATCGTAGAGCATTTTCTCGAAGTGCGGCACGAGCCAGGTGGCGTCCACGGAATAACGGTGAAAGCCGCCGCCCACATGATCTCGCATGCCGCCGCGAGCCATCCCATCCAGAGTGCCGACGACAGCCTTGATCGCCTGATCATCTTTTTGATAACGGGCGATGCGCATCAGAGCCATCAGCGACATGGCAGGGGGGAATTTAGGGGCCCCACCGAAACCGCCCCATTCCGGATCATAGGCCTTCAGCTCGCGCTCCAGGAAGCCTTTCAAGGGTTTCGTATCGAATTCCTTTTCTTCGGCGACCTGATCCTCGAGCATTTTCAGGTGTTCCATCAATTCGAAGGCGCTATCCTCAATATCCTCCTGCTTGTTCTTCCAAACTTCAGCCAGCCGTCCGAGGATTTGTTTAAACTGATCGCGTTGAAAAAAAGTGCCACCCCAAAAGGGTTTGCCGTCGGGTGTCAGCACTGCAGAAAGTGGCCAGCCGCCACGCTGATTCATGGCCTGCACCGCGCGCATATAGATGGCGTCGACATCAGGCCGCTCCTCGCGATCGACTTTCACGGGCACAAAATATTGGTTCAAAATTGCGGCAACGTCGGTTTTTTCGAAGGAATCACCTTCCATCACATGACACCAGTGACAGGTCGCATAGCCGATCGAAAGAAATATGGGTTTATTCTCCGTACGTGCGCGTGTAAACGCTTCTTCTCCCCAGGGATACCAATCCACGGGATTATGGGCGTGCTGCAGCAAATATGGGGAAATTTCCTTTGATAATCGATTCATAAGCCCCTCCTTAGACGATGGGTCGCCCCCAGATTGTAAGGTTTCCCGACAGCTGTCGAGAAAAGAATCTTACGGCCGCAAAGAAAGGCCAACGATATCAATTTGTCAGAGTTATATTGACAGGCACGAGGATTGCTCTATACTACGCAGAACTGGCCGAATCCCCGTTGTGCTGGGCCAGGAGCGGAATTGAAGTGGAGTTCTTATGCGGATGTTGAAGTCGTTATTGCATTGGATGTGGCTGATTTCGGTAGCTGGGTTTTTGTCTTCTGTTCTACTTTCCAACGTTTCTTTCGCAGCTGCCGTGAAGGCCTGCAAAAAACTTAAAGAAAGCTCGTTCGTGGATGCCAGTCGTGACAAGGACAAGGACAAAAAAGTCTTTTGTACCGTCACCCCCCGTCTTGGCACTGTCGGTGATTATGTTGAAATCAAAAACCAATATAATTACATTGTCGCAGTGGGTCGTGTGATTAAACAAGGCAAGGCCGCGACAATCGTCGTTCTCACGAAGTACAATCGTGACGAAGGTTCGATGGCCGGTTACCCTGCCATGCTGCGTATCAACGAAAACCAGGACTATTGGACGGCAACCAACGCCCCTTTCTGATGCTCAGGGCTCGATCGGGGCATCTCATATGAGATCCCATGAACGAGCCCCTCGACCTTTCTGTCGTTATCATTGCCTTCAATGAAGAAGCCAACCTTCCCCGTTGTCTCAAGAGTCTTCCCCCTGACATTGAAATCATCGTGCTCGATTCCGGCAGTACGGATCGCACGGCGGCCATTGCCCAGGAATTTGGGGCCAAGGTCTTTCAGCGTCCCTTTACCCATTTCGCCGACCATAAAAATGCCGCTCTCGCACACGCCACCCGCCTTTGGGTGCTGTCTGTCGATGCGGACGAGGAATTGGATGCCGGATTAAGACAGGCGATTCCCGAGGCCATAGCGCGGGCTGAAACCGGAGTCCAGGCCTTCCGCCTGCAGCGCCGGCTCGTGTTCATGGGACGCCGCATGCAGTTTGGCAAAACCCGGGACTGGCCGGTCCGACTCTTTTTACGGAGCGAGGGTCGCTACGTCGGCACTATTCATGAAGAGCTCAAAGTTGCCGGACGGGTCGAACGCCTGCCGCAAGGCCTGCTTTGGCACTACAGCTATCGAGACCTCAACGATTACTTTGTGCGGTTCAACCGCTATACGACCGCCATCGCCGAGCGGCATATGGCGGAGGGCAAACGTGTCCCTATAATGAGCCACATTTTGCGACCCTGGCTGGAATTTTTCAGCCGGTATGTTTTGCGGCTTGGTTTTCTTGATGGATACCCAGGTTATACCTATGCTTTGATATCGTCCCTCTACGCTTATATCAAATATGCGAAGATTCAGGAAAAGAGGCGGCATTCATGACCCAAGGCGTCGCCTGGATTCTCTGTTCCAACCGCTGGAACAGTGCCATCACTGAATATGCTCTCAGTACAGCCCGGGCTTTGCGCCTGAGCGGCTGGACCGTGTTTTTTTCCGGCCTTGCCGATTCGCCGGGCGAGCATCGGGCCCGAGCTTATGATTTGCCGGGAGATTCCTTCAAGGACTTTGGTCTGGGGGAAAGTCTCAAACTGCGGCGTTTGAAGAAAAGCATCGGACCCGACGCCGTTTTCTTGTTCGGCGGTCCTGAAACCGTTTTAGCCCGCTTTATTCCGAATACTCTACGGATTCGCTTTCGCGGGCAGGATAAGGATGTCACGGATCGACTGCCACCTTTGAAGACCCGACTCAATATGCAGCATTGCTCGGCGGTGCTCGTGCCCTCCCGCATTCTGCACGATCGATTTCAAAACATTCTCTGGCAGCCAGTCATGCCAGTCATGCTCGGCATCGATACCGGCAAATTTCATTTTCATCCGGCATCCTATGGTATGGAAAGGCGCCCGACCCTGCGCATACTGGGCCGACTGGATCCCATCAAAGGTCATCAGACTTTTTTCAGTATCTTCCGTCAGCTGCTGCGGCTCTGGCCGAAAAATCGGCAGGAACCCCTGCTGGAAATCATCGGCGAGGGTGCGAATATTTCCGCGGACCAGCTTCGACGCATGGCGACTGATCAAAGACTCCGTGAAGGTGAAAACTGGCGTTTGCAGACGGGGCGCGTGGAAAATCTAAGCGAAGTGATGAGTGCCACGGATCTGGCTGTGATCTCGAGTCTGGGTTCCGAAGTCATCTGCCGCGTGGCCGAAGAATTTTTGCTCTGTGGCGTACCGCTTTTTGTTTCGGGAGTGGGTTCGCTGGAAGAATGTCTGGTGGATAAAAGTTTTGGCTGCAGCTATCGCGGATTAAGCGAGGAGCGGGCTGCCACGCTCTTGACGGAAAAGCTGTGGCAGGCCTGTCAGGAAACAGAAGCGCAAAGGCAGGCCCGGGCTCAAGCGGCGCGCTATGTGTTCAGCCTCGAAGTCATGGGCCGACAACTGAGCGCTAGGCTGGACGAGCTTCGGGCCGAGGATCCAGACGATTGAAGAAAGCGTTCATGCCCTCACGAAAGTCAGGAAAATCCTCGAGGGTTGCTCCATGTCCACTATTGGGAAGCTCAATGAGTTCGGCCAAAGGCAGCCTGGCTTTCATCCTCAGAGCCGCGCCCTTGCTGAGGAGGGAACCGTCCAATTCCCCGCGAAAGATCAGGACGGGAACCTTGATTTCCGGCAGCCGATCATAAAGATCACATTCCACCGATTCCTTCTGAATACGCTCCAAGGCAAAGGGATGGGCCCAAAGGAATTGAGCCGCAACCATCTTCTGCGTCCACGAGTGGGTCAGACGCGGATAAATAGGTTCGGCATCATCCAGAACAATACCCTTCACACGGCCGGGATTATCCAACGCGTGCTGGATGGCCATCGGCACGCCCCGCGAAAAGCCGTAAATAAAGTATTCCTGCAGCTGAAAATGGTCCACTACCGCGTCAATGTCGAGGCAGCGCGAGGCAAAATCATAGTGACCTTCGGTCGGACTGGAACTTTTCCCGCAGCCTCGATGACTGAAGGCAATGCCGGATCGCGGCTGTAGAATTTCAATGCGTTCGGCAAACATGGTGGCGGTCCCGATCATGCCCGGCACCAGGATCACGGGAATGCAGGGACTGGATGTTTTGCTGCGCAGGACCTCCAGATGCACACCGTCCTTGGACGTGCACATGTCCTCTTCCAGGCGCGGGGGAGCTGAGTAGGCACTATCGTCTTTCCAAGCATTCATGTCGAAGATCCTATCCAGGCGCGCGGTTTGCTGCCGTCAGCCTTGGCCACAAGGCCTTGGGCTTCCATGGCTTCCACAATGCGGGCGGCCCGATTATAACCAATTTTCAGCATGCGCTGCAGATAGGATGCACTGATTGCACCCTGACGCTGCGCAATCGCAATCGCCTCACCCCATTTCGGATCGGTTCCGCCCGGTGCTTCCGCGGCTTCCATGCCCGAGGGATTGGCCTGTCTCTGATATTCTGCATCAATCCATTCCATGGCGCTCGCATCGTAATGCGGCTCCGAAGATTTCTTGATGTGATCGACCATGGTCACCACTTCCTCATCGGAGAGGAAAGCGCCTTGAATACGCTCCAGACGCGAGGAGCCGGGTCTTAGGAAGAGTGTATCACCTTTACCCAACAGGCGTTCGGCGCCCATGCTGTCGAGAATGGTGCGGCTATCGATTCGTGAGAACACCTTGAAGGCAATGCGGGAAGGCAGGTTGGCCTTGATCACACCGGTGATGACGTCCACCGAAGGCCTTTGGGTCGCAAGGACGAGGTGGATGCCACTGGCGCGCGCTTTTTGCGCCAGACGTTGAATGGAGGCTTCCACATCCTTGGACGCCATCAACATCAAATCCGCGAGCTCATCGATGACGATAACGATAAAGGGCAGTTTGTTGATTTCATGGTCGGGGAAGCGTTCACGAATCGTATCCTTTTGCTCCATCGAGGCCGTATCCCACCACTGATTGAAGCCTGTCAGGTGACGGACACTGGAGGTTTCCATCAGCTGATAACGGCGGTCCATCTCCTGGCAGGCCCATTTCAAGGCCAGGGAGGCTTTCAAAGGTTCGGTGATAACCGGCATCAGAAGATGCGGGATGCCTTCGTAGATTTTGAGTTCCAGAATCTTGGGGTCAACCAGGATCATGCGAACCTGCTCGGGTCGGGCTTTCAAAATCAAACTGCAGAGCAGGGCATTGATCGCGACCGACTTGCCGGAACCTGTTTGACCCGCCATCAGAAGATGGGGCATGGCAGCGAGGTCACAGCAGATCGGCTCGCCATTCAAGGCTTTGCCGAGAGCAAAGGTTAAAGGCGACTGGGCGTTTTGAAAGACCTGATTCTGCACGAGGTCGCCGAGGAAAACGGTATCCCGCTTTTTGTTGGGCACCTGAACGCCCAGGGCCCGCTTGCCGGATACGGGATGAATAAAGATGGAGTCCACCCGCAGGGCCAACGCGATATCGTCGAGCAGGCCGGTGACTTTCGCCAGTTTGGTGCCGGCGTGCGGTTGAAACTCATAAACTGTCACAACGGGTCCAGGCTGAATCGCGATGATTTCACCGCCGATGCCAAATTCACTGAAAGCCTTGACCAGGGATTCCGCTGTTTGCTCGAATTCCTTTTTTTGACCGTCATCAATCGCAGCCACAAACGGACTGGTGCGAAACAGGCCCGCAGGAGGCGGCTCGTAGGAAGCGTCCGTGCTTTCTTCCAGATCCGGAAAGGTGGTTTTTTCCAGAGTGACAGGCGTTTCGACCTTCACTTTTTCCGAGGGTGCGGGGGACACGATTTCATTCGGCACCATTTCTTTGATAGTAATGCCGGCCAAAGGACTGGTCATGGGCGCAGGTGCGACAGCGGGTTCATCAAACGAGGGCGTCCGCATCTCCTCACGCACGGGCGCAGCCACTTTCGCCTTCTTTTTCCATTGGAATCGGCTCCAGAATGAGGTTCTGGAAGGTTGTAAACCTTGATACTGCAGCCACTGATCACGAAGCGATTCCAGCGCTGGCTTGACCAGGGGTTGCTGCCGAATCATCACCAAAGCCAGCACGAGGCTTGCGATCAGAAAAATCGTCAGACCGGCCTGTCCCACGCCATATGTAAAACTCTTATGCATGTAGTAGCCGCCAGCACCACCTGGCAGGTACTTCAGACCTTCGATCGACAGATCAGGCGCCCACTCCGCAGCGGCCATCAGAAGGTTCACGAACAGAAGTCCCCAGCCGACGATGCGCGATTTGCGAAAGGCATCATTCTGACCTAAAACACAGGCCACGCTCATCCAAAGCCAAGGCAGCGGCAGCAGAAACGCCACCACACCGAGGCGATAGATCAGCGAGGCCGCAAGGTACGACCCCAGCATACCGCCGACATTCTGCGGCGTCCGGGGTGGAAAGGAAAAGTTGTAACTCGAAGGGTCAAAGGGAGAAAAGGAGACAAGGGAAGCCAGCGTAAAAGCGCTGCCAATCAAAATCACGAGCAGGACGATTTCCTGAGAGTAACCATCTTCCGGCCGGATCAAGCGAAACCGGCGCAGAGCCTGCCACATGCCTTTGGAATCCGATGGGGAGCTGGCGTCTGCCATGAAAGCCTCTTGATAGCGATGAAGGTTTTTAAGCTACCCTTCATCATACCAAAAAACGCCAGTCCCGCGGTTTGCTCAGTGCAGGGAAGTTTTGTTTTCTTCCCGCAAAGTTTGCATCAGCTTGAGATAAATAACAAAGAGTTGCTTTTGTTCGTCTTGGGGTAAAAAGCTGATCATGGTTCGGATCGATTTAAGGTCTGGCGCTGCAAAAAGATGAACGCAGAATTCCTCCAGCGAGTCCGTTGCCTCACCGCTCAGAACCTGTGTTTCGGAAACCGACTGTAAAACGGTTTTGGAAAACAGAATGTGGTGGCCACGCATGGCTTCCTGGAAAATCACACGCCAGAGAGGGGGAAGAAAAGCAGGTTGGGCATACTGGTCCATCAATAGGTCTTCGGACAGGGACGACAAGGTTTTCATGGCTAATCAGCTCCGCTAGGGTCTCAACAACAACAACAGCCGATTCCCTAAGAGCAATTCCCGTACGCAATCTCAAGAGCCGGTAATGACAGCCATTGAACCCGCCTTGACTGTCCAGAAGCCTGACACCCGTAGCGTTCAGGTCCAAATGGCTTTTCAGGCTTAATATTTATAAATAATTTCAAATGGTTGACAATTTTAAGTTTTGAACCTTAAAATCTTAAGGTGAGAACCTCGAATTTTGGATTCATATGGAATTTATTGAAAGAAAGCTTAGTAAAACCTTATTGGAAGCCGCCGAGCAGTTCCCAGCCTTGGTCCTGGTAGGGCCGAGGCAGTCTGGCAAAACGACGCTCCTTCGTCATCTTTTTCCGAAGCATGGTTATGTGACATTGGATCGACCGCTTCTCGCGGAGCAGGCTGAGCAGGATCCCGAACAGTTCCTTGCCCAGCATCCTTCGCCTGTGCTGATTGACGAAGTTCAATACGCACCTGGTCTATTCCGCTACTGGAGGCGCTCGGCCAAGTTTATCTGTTGGAACCTTGGTTCGGCAATTTAACCAAGCGTCTGGTCAAGTCGCCCAAGCTTTATCTCGCCGAGCCAGCACTTATGGGCTATCTCTGTGGCGTCCGCAGCGATACACTGACG
>NZ_DASQYZ010000284.1:0-4520 GCF_035638955.1 Oligoflexus sp.
AACATCTTCATGGCGAAGGGCCCGACCGATATGCGTGCCTCGTATGATACGCTGTTCAACAAGGTGAAGGAGATCCTGAAGCAGGACCCCTTTTCGGGTCACCTGTTCGTATTCACCAACGCCCGTCGCACCTCGTGCAAGATTAAGGATAATCCTTAAGGAGACCTTAAGGACAGACCTCAACTTTTAAGGACAGTCCTCAAGGATACGTTAAGGACACATTGCCTGTCTTTTATGGGACGATTCAAGCTGGGTAAGGGCGATCGCATAGGCCACTATAGACGCCACATCACTTGTAGCGTGTGATCAGAAATGCAAGAATTCTGTCCGGGAGGTGGCAATGAATACGGGAGAAGCTGACAATTGTCCCCATGAAGAAGAAGGCCCGGCAACTCAACTGGTTTACTCAGATGAATGGGGCTATGTCGAAGTCACGAAAAAAGGCGTCATAGGAATTGGGACCGGGAAATGGCCAGGAAGTGAGGGACAAACACAACCGAGTGAATAGTCAGAAAATCCCGTGAAGCGGCAAATCAGAAATCAATTTCTGGTGCTCATAAAGCGATAACAGTTTTTTGGGCAGTCCGAGATGGAGTCTTCGATGCCTTATCCGCGGAGGATGGAAAGACATAAAAAACGTTTGTGGAATTTTTCAGATCAAGCGGTGAAGGCATCAGCAGATATTTCTTCTGGAGTATCTTTAGGTATTTCAAAGATCCGGATAGCGCACACCATAAACCAAGATATCATGATGAAGGTCCTTGTTTTGCCAGCTCAATTTGAAGCTGGTTTACATCCTGTTAAGTTCGAACAGAGTTCGATCAACTGGGCGATATCCAGAGGTTTTTGAATTTTATTGACTCCTTGAGCCTGTAGCGCCGCATCGTTGGCTTCAGGAACCAATCCAGACACCAGTACAACAGGAGTGGACCTGTTTTTCGTTTGTCCGGATCTTAGTTTTTTTATGAAAGTAGCGCCATCCATATGAGGCATAATAAGATCAACAATAATCAAGGAGAGCTGAAGATCCCTGCACAAGTTGAGAGCCTTTTCTCCGTCAGTGGCGAACGCGATTATGGTTTCAGGAAAAGCAAACTGAAAAATATCCCTGTACAAGAAAAGTATTTCCTGATCGTCATCAACAAAAAGGACATTCATTGAAATTGGCCGCCTTGTTTGATGTTCAAAATATTTTATCAGAGTCGTTAGCAAATGCGGTAGTGCGATCGATTTTCGAGCACGGATCAGCCCTACCGGGTGCTTGCTCCGGGATGGTGAATGCAAAGGGAGAGGTGGCAAGAGATCCGCCATCTGCGCCCGTATAAAGAAAAATGCTCCAGTCCCTCGCAAAATACCCCAGCCAGGCAATTGGTTGGGGTAAAACATTGGCAGTCAGTAGGGACAAATTGCATTATAACAAAAAGAAATGGTGGCAGGCTGGACTGTACAGCCAAGCCTGCCGTAACATTGCAGCGATTTTTGAAGGCATTGATTTTAAGTTTTCTTAGGTTGCTTTTTTCCTGAGAGCCCTGATTGTGTCCGAAAAAACGTCATAGCCGAAGGCAACGCTGAAAGCATGGTGAAAGTCGAAAAAACCTTGTAACACAAATTTGAGGCTATATCCGTCGAAGCACGTCGCTGCAAAAATGTGCCTCAACCTCAAGAACTCAATTAAATCCATATTCATCCATCCAGTGAACAAACGTTTCTTCGGCATCAACCTCTACTCGGTTCGGAGCCCATTTATCTATAATAAAGGTTCACTTTCCTCCATCTGTATCATGGAAAAAAGCCCCTAGAGAAGGTATTTTGCAGCCAAAAGATGGGAGATTGAATCTATGCAACTCGAAGGATATTCGAAAAAAATGCCCGACGGACCCGCGCCATTATCAGGAATCAAAGTACTGGTTGTGGACGATATGCCTGATGTCAGGCTCTGCGTTACGTGGCTGTTAAAGCGGCGAGGTGCAATGGTTGAGTCTGCTGACTCTGTAATTGCAGCAATAGACATGATAAAAAAATTTAGTCCGACTGTCATTGTTAGCGACCTCGCCATGCCTGATAAAACAGGATTCGATCTTCTCCGAATTATTAGAAAAGAGCTTGAGGCAAACACGCTTAAAAAAACGCCAGCCATTGCTGTTTCCGCCTTTGCAGTCCTGCACTGTCAAGCGATGTCGATGGAAGCAGGCTTTCAGGCAGTTCTCAACAAGCTAGTCAATATTGATCACCTTTCAAAACTCGTTTACGCCCTGGCAGCTTTGGATGGAGAGGCGGTTATTAATGGCTTTAACCCATCGATTTTTCTCTAAAACAATCATGCCACTTTATCTTCTTCGTGTACTTGTCAGCATGTCACAAAATTGGGACTCGTGCGAAAGCTTTCTTAAGAAGCTAAGTTTTCGTTTGGAGAGGTATTCAATAAGTGGCGATTGAACTTATGCCCAATTCTTTCGCCTTTGCAAAGCCTGAAACATTCCTGGGAGATTCCATTTTGAGAACTTCACACAACGTTATCATTAATGCGCAGTATCTGTTTCATCTCAACCGCATAATTGTCGATACCATCATTCAGAATTCTCGCGATCCAAACGCGGCAGTGAAAACCTACGGCTGCCTGTTGGGAAAATACGGAAGAGTCAAGCTTCTACGGCGGTGCCTGTGTAGCGCACAACAAGAGCAAATAAATCTTCTGACGCGGGAAGTTGTGAAACTAAGTCGGTTGAATGAAAACATTCCAAACCTTCTATATTTGGAATTCGATCGGGAGGATTGAAGCCAGACCATTCGGGAAAAACTTCGATAAAATCACTACAAAAAGTCTAGGTCGGCAGTTGGGTTGGAACTTTTGCACTTTTCTCTATTTTGGCGCCTTTTCTTTTGCATCGAGTAAATTAGGAAAGTCAGAGAGTAAATCCTGGCCGCTACGAGGGTTCCCCGCCATTTTCTTCCATTGATTAGTTGAATCTCCTGTGCCACTAAGCACAAGCAAGGAGATCGCATGAAAAAGAGTCGCTTCTGGGCAAAATTTCAGCCTGACTACGCCGCCGACGATGATGCTTTGCTTAAGAAAGTTGGTCAGGCAATCATTACTGCAGCTTCGGCGAATAATTGACTCTTTCTGCAGGGGCTCCAGGGTGAGAAGACCCACTGGTCGCTCCAGTAGGCCATCGGGTATCCAAAACCAGTCTCCCAATCCCGGGGCGACCTGCCCCGGACTGACTACGCGATTGCCTATCTACATGAGATTTCAGCGTCGTTGATGAAATACGTCAGTCCATCAAAAGCGGCTCTATCTGCGGGAAGAGGCTCCCGTTGGCGTCGGGGACCTCCAGGAACTCAAAGATTGGGACTGGGGCTGAGGTTTCTACCAACGATGACCTTGGCCCCGCGGTGCGAGACGCTAGCGTTTTCGGCACTTTCTGTGCGCGAGACATCTTCGAGAATCACTGTGAGACCTGCGGCGTCATTGACCCACACATGCGACAGCTCCTCACGAGGATCGAGACTCAACTCAACGTACTGGAGCGGGATACCAAGTTTCGGGCTCTCCACAACAAGAGTCGTGTTTACGTAACCGGCCCAGAAACAGTCGACATCCAAAGGACAACGGTTATCTTCCAGGTCAACGAAGAGCAAACGGAGATTAGCAACCTCAACAGCTTGGCCGCCCAATGGCAGAATTACGCAGCTGCCGCGCGCGTGGTCGGCATCGTTACATTGCAAAACAGGGGCGTGGGGTTTGATAGCAGCACGTGCGAAAGTTGGAACGGAAGCGACACTGGCCAGGGCGATCATGAGCCATAACGATTTCATAAGTCCTCCTTAAAATCGATGTTACGCTTGACTTAACGGTGAAGATGATTTTTTGCTTCAAATTCAGTCATCAATTCAGATTTTTTTCTCAAAAATCGATGTGCCCTTAGGCTGGACTGACGCCACTATGCTCAAACAACCAAAGCCCTGGATAGATATTGGCGAGCATGGGCGTGCTCGCTATTGGTTGTATGTTTTTGGATCACTCGCTATTAGAGAAAAAGCAAGGTTGTCGGTCTTTGCTTTCGCATTCCGTCCCACAACGCCTTGAAAATGGTCGATAACACAGAGGCCTCGCCCCGTCTGATGGCAATGGACGGCTGTAACATGCAGGGCGAAAGGTTGATCTGATTGAGAGAGCTTCAGCTCTCCGTTGAAGAGGAGCAGTTTGTATTTTGCATCGTATCCCGAGAACGGAAACTCGGCAGTCTTGGTCCAACCATGTCCGGCCTTCTCATAAAGGGTAATTCCAGAAGGGTTGCTGATTTTGCCAGCCTGTTCCAAAGGGAGGGATATTTTGGTTCTGTTGCGCCTGGGTAAGTCGGTGGTATTCTCGAGGAAACCTCGGGAGGCCGGCTCATGCTTTTTGACACCAAAGGACATTGTTTTGAGCGCCAGATCATCATGCTTCATGTCCGCTGGTATCTTTCCTATAAACTGAGCGACCGCGACCTTGAAGAGATGGCCAGGGAACGTGGGCTTGA
>NZ_DASQYZ010000285.1:0-13986 GCF_035638955.1 Oligoflexus sp.
GAATTCATCTGACCTGATTTCTGAAAAAGTTAGGCTACCGTCTTGATCCTCTATATACCTTAGATACTTTCCAAGTAAATACTCAGCCTTTTCTTCCCTAAGTGCGACCAGGGGTTCTCCAAATGCCCGCACGGGGACAAAGAGTCCAGTAACGAGTAACATCAAAACATTCAAGTTCCAGATATGTAGCATTCGCATCTCATTATGGCGTCATATTATAAAATTAGGCGAACGTTGCCAGGGCGCGCAACCCTGGTGGGTCTCGGAAACGCTGGATTAGCAGATTGGTCTGTAACGTAACGCAAGCATGTTCTCTGCTACCAGGGTGTGAGCGCCGAGCTAACTTGTCTCTAGTCTATCTTGAGAACGAAGGAAAATGTTGCCCACTCATGGATTTGCGAAACCCTCTTTATTCGTAAATGCCCCATCTTCGACAGCCAGCACCTGATGCCACCTGATCGTATCCTGCCCCATCACCCGCAGCTGGTGAAAATATCTGACGATTCTTATAGGGGGTTAATGCCGATTCGGGTAAAATCCTGGCAGACCGAAAATAACAAACAGTAATTATAAAGAATATCACCATTCCATTTTAAGCAAAATGTTTCAATTCCTTGATGTAGTAAATCCTGGTGTCAAGTGAAGCAGCGCAAAAACCAATCCAACAAAGCCGAATTCTGCCACCGACAGAGTTCTCATGGATGGTAAGCTTACGATGCTAATTTTTGCTGCCTGGGAGAACCACGCGGGAGAACGATAACAAACTGACTCCCGCACCCTTTCTCGCTGATGATTCTAATGCTGCCCTTGCATTGCTCGATCGCTTGAAAAAAGCCTTCAAGACCCACGCCGCGGCCAGCAACAAGGGAGACTTCCGCCGCAGTTGAATAGCCTCCGCAGGCCACAAGACTTACGAGCTTAGCAAGAGGTGTGTCCAGGGCTTCGCTTGGTGACAAAAGTTTTTTTTCGACCGCTGCGCGCTCCCATTGCAAGCGGTCAAATCCTTGACCATCGTCTGTGCATATGATGGAAAGAGCCTCGGAATCCGCTTGGAACTCAAGCTGAATATGGCCCTGTTCCGGTTTTCCTGCAGAAGCTCTGTCCGATTCTATGCCGTGGACGACGGCATTCCTGAGGATATGAATCAGTAATTCGGCCACCCTTTCTTCATCACGGCTCAGTAAGCGAATCGAACCCCCTTTTATTTCAAAGTTGATGTGTTTACCCTGACGTTTGCCCGTTATCCTACAACTGTCTATCAGCGGCTGCATAACCTGCGAGCAGGGGCGGGCTATCGCCATGTCAATCCACTTCTCCATTTCGTCCCTTAACGCAGACGGTAATTGACTTACGAGCTGCCGCAGTGTTTGAAGCTGGGAGGGCGAAATCTTAATCTCGGACGTGTACGAACCCCAGTCGGTTCGCAGAAACGACCGATGTTTATCCAGAAAACCCTCGAACAGCGCAAACAATTTTTTCGAGCCATCCTGTGACAAAATGCTTTGGGCTTCAAGATGATGGATAAAGTCAGCTATCGGTCTCATTTTATAGATGAGGCAATTGCCTTTGAGAGTATGAAGCAGGAAAGCGACCTCCCGCTTGTTGCCATTGCTCTTCAGTTGCCGGATCGTATCAAAGCTGGAGCCAATGAATTGCCTGAAGGCTTCAAGATCTCTCAAAATCGTGAGCAGGACGCGATTGCGTCTCGCTTCTCGCTGACGTTTATGGAGCTCAGTCGCATCCTGTATCGTGATCAACAGGTTGGCTATAAGACCATCACCTTTGCGCACGGCGCCATATTCAAGCTTGAGCGTGCGTTGTTTGACCCTGGCGCTTAGCGGAAGTTGCGCCAGTGTCACTTCCAGAGGCAGGGTGTCCTGAAAGATCTGGTCCAGGGCCAGTGAGAAGACGCGCTCTTCCTCGTCACTCATGTGAAGGAGCTCAGAAAGTTTTTGGCCTACATCCATAGCTGTGCCGAGAAGTGTCGTGCAGGACCGGGAAAACCCCGAAAGAATTAGGCCTTCCCTGTCAATCATGAGAAAACCGCTTCTCACGTGATCCAGTATATTTCGTATCGTTTCCGTTCGTTCGGCCACAATTGCTTCAACATGAGCGATCTGATGTTGCAGTTCCGAATTCAGCCCTCGGATGGTTCGATCTGCCTGATCCCGCATATAGTTGACGCGACTGGCAAGTGCGAACGACATCAGAAGTCCTTCGAACACAGCCCCTAGAAAGTTGCTAAACTGTACCGTCAGGGGCGAGTGATAGATGCCCTCAAAATGCAGGGTATTTAATATATTGGCACCCAGGAAAAAGACCCAGGCGATGGTGTAATAAAGAGCAGGTCGAAACCCACGGGCTGCTGCGATACCTCCAATGGCGAGCAGCGTGAGAGAATGTATACCCAGGAACACGCTATTGACCTTCGCAAACTGACTGTAAGTGGCGAAGAAGCAGTACACAAAAACTGCACAAGCGCTGATTAAAGCAATTTGTAAAGCAACATGGGTCCGCCGCATCAGCTGCTTCACATCGAGGAACGATATGGTGACAAGTGTCGCGCAGATGTTGGCCAGGGCAGCCAAATATAGAAATCCATGATTGGTCAGCCAAATGCCAAGTTTTTCCTCCATAAAATAGGGCCAAAGCCCCTGAAGTGAAAGCTGGGTACCTATCATAACCAATAAAAAAAGGCTGTAGTGAGTATAGGTCTTGCTATTGAATGAAAGAGCGAGGAAGGAATTATAAAAGAACAGAGCTGCAATGATACCGAACATTAGCCCCAGAGCAAGCGTGTCATAGAAGCGATGACCCTCGAAGCCTTTACGATCCCAGAGGTAAAGAGCCAATATACTCGAGCCCTGGGTTCTTACTCGCAGATAAAACACGTTCCGGCCCGGTTTCAGTTGGAGAGGGAATACAGGTGAACGAAAGGCAATAGGACGTAAACTCTTTGAAATCCTGTCTCCGCTTGTTAACGCGGAGACATCCCCCGTCGCAGCTAGCTGGTAAAGAGTGACCTCATCGACAAAGACGTAGCGACTTTCAAGCAGAAGATCGCTGGCGCCTGATTCACGCTGCATGATGACAATCCTGGCCCAGAATTCACCGTCAGTAAATCCAGCGCTGGGAAATCTTTTTGATGAAGCTTTAAAGAAATGGTCGAAGCTCCCTGCGAAAACTGCAGCGGGGTCGGCTGGCTCACCACGGTTCTCCCAAACTTCAAGATATTGACCTAACTCATGTCCATCAACCCGACTTAAAGGCCCCAGGTCTAAAGGAATCGATGCAGCATGATTAGACCAAGCAGCAAGAATATATATGAAGAACGATAGCGCCAGCCGCATATGATATCCGCCTCACAGAACTTTGGTTTCTTCTCTTCGGAAAGAATATGAAGAATCTGACATTTTCGCTCGGTGAATGCATGGTCGTCCCCCAAAAGACAACGATTTCAGAGTCTGTTGCGGCTGGTTAAGCTTATGGTATTTTCGGAGAAACCTGCGGAGGCCCACCATTAGTAAAGTGGTTTTTGGAGGGCGGCACCACTGCTCCTCCTAAGGGGGGTCACGCGCTTTGTGGGGTGCACGGCCCACGCTCGCACGCCGTTTAAACGATATGAAGACAAGGATCCGGCGCTGTGTGATCGGATGTTGGAGCTCTTTGCCCTGCTGACCGCTGACAGACTCAAACTAGAGGCCGCTTGGAGTGATAGCTCGTTTCCTTCAAAATCCCCCTGAACAAGTATTGGGCCATTGCGCTCGTGAATCATACGGTAAAGCTCTGACGGCTGCCTATCTGACAATATCACCTACGATCAAAATACTACTGGATTCTGGATGCATATATTCATCGTCGCATCCTATTGCTTCTTCAGAAGATATTCTTCTGAGCGTGGCACAGAAAACTCACTCGCATAATCGCTCTAATTTTGCAGCTTTGCCAGCCACTCTCGACGCAGGCTTTCCTTCAACGCAGGATCCGTCTCGCTCGTCACCTCGATTAAAATCCTGGCCTTTTCAGCGGCCTGCAAAGTCGATCGCATCAGTGCCTTCGAAAATGCCCCGCTAAGAGCTGATCCCGAAAGATGATCATAGGTATCGCCACGTGTCATCTCGGGGCTTGGCACCCCGTTCGTGCAGCCCGGCGCGGCGTCGGCTACAGAAGGTTCCACGTGCCCGGGCTCCGATAAAGACAAAGGCACCATTTCAACCGCGACTTTCTCCAAATTTGGCGCTTGGATATCAACGACCAGGTTGAGGGCTTGGCCCGCCCTCACACTCCCCGGCATAACTCCGTTCCGGAATTGGGAGGAGAAATCTTCAGAGAGAATTCCTTCGGGAACAGGATCGGGTCTCTCCACCGGCTGGTTAGCTGACACTTGAGATCCCCGAAGGGATCCCTTCTTATAAAATTTTTGGGAATGTTGTTTTTACTTACGTGGTTGCAGTGCCTCGATCAACCAGCCTGGCAGTTCCAGGTCTGGTAGTGTGCCCTTCAGAGAGCTCCGATGATGGTAAAGGCTCCGCAGTATCGAGCTGAGTCCACGCGTCAATGATTGCGACTTCTGCCAACCGGGAACACGGGTGATAATCCGGCTCAACGCTGCACGGGTCTCGACCTGGCCAAACCCCTTTTTCTTGCAACAAACAATAAGCGAAACGAGCCATTGATTCCGCTCGCCGGCACGCACGTTCTCGGGACTCTCGATAGTCCAGATCCTGGGAAGCTGCCTGTTTGAAGAGGTACGAGTCTCAATTAGTGTATATGCTCTGTCCGTCAGTGAGCGGTCGGGGCGAATAGTGAGACGGATCCCTTCGGCGATAAGACGCTCCACTCCAAGCCACTTGGGTGGATTAGCGAGGAGCTTATAAACCGTATTTTTTGATATCCCATACCGAGCCATTATCTCACGCGCGCGCATCTGTTCCGTTCCCCAGGGCCCCACTGAATCCAAAAGGTCTGCGTAAAGGCGCGCCAGGGGCTTTTCCACCCGTGTGTCGGGCCACAGGATGTCGTCACGGTCCTGCTTGTTCTGGGAACGTAGAGCAGGATGAAAGCGCAGTGCATAAAGCAGGTTTTGCAACACCCGAGGACGCCGCTTCTGGATCATTTGCTGCACGAATTCCGCTTGATCAAGAACCCGGTCGGATCGGAGCATGTTGGGCATCAGCCGCTTGAGGCCACGCGCGCCTTCATCAGCACCCATTCCGTTATAACTTAGAATGCGGATGACCATGTTCTGTACCTTGAAAGCCAGCTTCTGAACATCTCCCGTTTCATCAATTAGTTCCAGAGGCGAGATGGCGAGAACCAAGCTCAGCCCCTTGCCGCCACTGGAGCGGACCACATAGGCCAGGTAGCGTAGGAACATGGGAACGTCTTCTGTCAGCGTTGCACCTATAGTCGGCCAGTCCATTTTACCGTCGCGAATCCATTTTTTATCTGCACGTTTAAAATCCAAGTCGAAATGAAGCCAGATGAGGGTCTCTGTGCGTGTGCCTTCATTCATGATCGTTGTCGAGATTAACGGATACTCCGCTCTCTTATCACTTCGCACGCCGCCAACCGGCACGGCGATGCGTTTGCCATCCTCATACGACCACAGGGCAAATTGATAATGGGATGGGTTGCTGGTTTGCGGAAACTTTTTCTTCCGCGGGCGACCCTGCCCTTCATATTCACGATCGATTGCTGCTGCAGCCATCCATGGCTCTCCAGGCAAAAGGTTCCTGACCCGTTTACAGCTGCGGCTTTAGGCCGCAAAAATGGCTGAAATCGGTTGGATTTTGACAAAATGTTCCTGATGTCTTGCTTTGGAGATCGAGGCGGGATATTTTAGGAGTTACTAGGCTTCTAAAATTCGTCTCGATGGTCGCAAGACCTTCCCCCTCTCGGGGGGATTTGCTTTTTTAACGGCGGTTTTGTATCACCTCGCTTTATTGTCCAAGTCTGTGCAATACGAACATCATAAGGCAGGCAATCGCCTGCAGACCAACCCGTTGAGCTATATCTTGCCAAGCCTTTCGGATCTCGTCAGAAAGTATGGGGGCTGAGGGTCTTTGTGGAGCAGCCTTCGTTTGAGACTGCTCTTTCCATGCTGCAAAGTCTTTATCGAGTTGACGTTTCGAGCGCAAAGTTTCCGGTGCGCCGTCGCCTAGGTCTCTTCTATTTTTTTGATAGTCAACGGACGAGTTTTGATACCGGGATTCAGCTGCTGCCAATAGCTTCGCTGCAGTGGAAGATTCCACCTGATAGGCGGCCATGTCCAAGTCGTATTGTGCTTGAGCTGAACGGTATTGTTTAAATTCGTTGCTGAATAATTGAACATAAGGCGAAATGAACAAGAGGATACTCGTAAGAAAGATCGCTACAGCTCCATAGACGGCGATCTGCCGCGATCTGACATCAGAGGTTTTTGCGCCGATCAGTAATGGGGGGGCATACTCAAACGCAGCGGCAACTATGAGGGCTCCAAGGGTTCCCCCAAGCGTCTCCCATAGAGAAGTCGTCAACCAAGCGCTGCAGGCAAATGCAACGCCTATAAATGGCCAACGCTCAAACTTGAAACTGTTGTCCTTGAGCAGCTCAGTCGGTCTACCTGCTGCTACTATAAAGCTCTCCTGCACCATGCCATGGATTTCAACTCCGCTTGCCTGTTTGCTTCGCTTGGTTTCGACTCCTGAAGCAGGCGCACCATTTTCTGTATCTCCTCGCTCTTGGGCTGCGCGATGTCGATCAGGTACTTTTCCTTCCAAGTGCTGGAATCAGTCTCAGCTTGCGGAAGAGGTTTTTTGGGCTCTTGTATTTCAGCTTCTGATTTGGACCCAAATTTCATACTTCGATTCCGAGCTTGAAGTCGTGCGCAGCTCCGCCAAGTCGCGAAATTTACCGGTCGCGATTTAGCTCGATAATTTCCTGTTGAATTTGCGGACCCGTGGTGAGGGGCCTTGGGGCTCGCTTTTGATAAGGCAGTTGTTGCTGGCTGACTGGAAGCAAAAGAGATACATGCTTGGCTTTTCATCAAGCCCTCAAATATCTGCTGCTGAATGGCTTTGCTTTGACGAATGCCAATTTCTGTGGAAGCATTTCCCATAAGCTACTTCGCCTGTAAGGAGGTGGTTTGGCCCAGCGGCAGGTAGATGGCTGGAATCATCTAAATGCCGCGTCTTTTTAAATTGTAATCTATCAGCAAGTCAGAAAAAACATAATAATTACAGTTAATTAAAAATCTTCTTCCTGTCCTCGAATTGTCCTTGAACCGTCCTCGAATTGTCCCCGAATTGTCCTCGAATGAGCTTGCAGCCCTTGCCTGAATGGGCTTTCAACTCGACGTCCTCGAACCGTCCTCGAACCGTCCTCGAACCGTCCTCGAACGGCTGTCAGTACACCGAAGCAAACGCTATTCTATTGCTTCCATATCACTCTGCATTTCTGTGAAAACTGACGCGGGTATTTGGTAGACCGTCCAGCCCTGTGGTCCGGACTTCGATCTCATCCGTAGTAAACATCCACATTTTTCAAGCCGCTGAAGTGTCTTTTTTACAGACTCATCGGTAGAATCGACAAGCTTCGCAATATACTTATGCGTGAGTGGTTTACTAATCCGACCCATGCGCTCATCACAATGGTCACCAACAACTTTCAGAACTTTCCTAATCAGTTCGCTTACAATCCAGTAATCCGCATGCGAGGAAGATGCGTCTTTAGATCCGCCACAAAGTGCCTTGCTGATATCGCCAAAAGCTTCCCGGAGAATGCCTCCATTGTGGTCTGGCTGAACGAGTTTGGCGGTGAGATACGAAGCTCACAGGGCCAGACCTTTGGACAATCCGGGCTTTATGAATCCATAAGGGATCGAGTGGTGGCAATCATCAAAATCCAGGACCCCGACGAGCTGACGTTAAAAGACATATCGGCCCAGCAAAATCTCTTTCTGACTTACGAAGAGGTTCGGGAAAACCCGGGCTTCAAACTGATGCAAAAGTCGAGACTCCATAGAGTGCAAAAATCCATATACAGTCAGCTCGATTTAGCCTCGGGAGTGTGGGCAATTCAATAATGGGAAGGAGAGTTGCGTGCTTAACCCTGATGAGATGGCAAGAAAAGTAGCTGAAAAGCACCGGATCCTGATCGGGCTCGATGATCCGGTCTTTGCATTCGTCGCATTAAACGATGTCTGCATGGGCGAATACAGTCAGACCATAAGCCAGGGGCTCCGCGACGAATCCGAGCGGCTCACGGTTCAAATCCAAACTTCCATGAAACAACAGACCGCATATATCAGGCAGCAGATCCAAAAAGAATTCCTTGTGGCAAACGGCACCATCGCCAAAACCGCGGAACAGAGCTATGAGAAAATCTTTCAAGCCTTGAGTGACCACATCAAGGTCATCTCCGAACTGAGAGACGATGCTCAATCGGCCAGAAAAAGCGCGTGGGTGGGCGTTGTCGCGGCTATCATTGTAAACCTGATAGGATTTGCCGCTTTATTGGTCCTCCTTCGCGTGTAAAATCGCAGACCAGGGAGCAATAGTCTTTAGACCGTCATCAGATGGGCCTGAAGCGGTCAGCCACACAAGGCAGGGAAGCCTTCACACAATTCTGCTTTCAGCTGAACTCCGGGCAGGTTTTAAAGCCTATTTGTGCCTAGCAGGATGGATCACGCTCGAAGGCGAATGGGTCAAGCCTTCAAATCATATTCACCTTTTTGACATTCTGCAGCACAAGTCAGGTAAGCTGATGCTGTCTTTCCTACGAAGAGCACTAGAGACTTCTGATGGATCTTTATCGTTTCTCACTCAACATCAAACTCATCCGCGTCCTCAGAAATATGACGAATGCATGCATGTCCTTGAAGGGCATGACGATCAAATTGAGGGGTTGGTTTTTAAAGCCTGGAAAACCAAGGGCTGGGGCGACAGCGGTATCATCCGTTGCCTTGAAAAAGGATCTCGCAGCATCAGATGACCGAAGCCGTCGATTGGGATGCCGAAGTCACACCCGTGTTCCCACTGGGCTGCCCTTTCCAGCAGAGCCGCTGCCAACACTTCGACCCGAAGTGCCGCCGCCACCCACTGCACCTTTATGAATCGTTGATCCGCCGCCACCGACCTGTCCCCTCTTTTTGCCAGCGCTGCCGCCGCTACCGATTATTACACCCATCAGGAAACCTCCTACATCGGTTCAAACTTTGGCGCGCCTATCAGAAAAATAGTCTACTCACGAATGCAAATCAGAGTTTCGGATGCCTGGGCCCGCACGATTTTCGTTCTCAGCCCTTTGAGTCGATGAGGATCATTCGAAAACGGCAGCTCGAAGCAGAGGGACACTCTGCTGGGATCTTCTGTTCCATGGCAGCATGATCGCTCGCGAATCCAGATATTTCCTCATTCAGCGTCTGCAAGCGCAACAAAACCCTGAATCGTAACGGGCTGCTTTTATACAAAAGCAGGGAACCAATTTTTCCCATCTATATTAAGTATTTGCGTCTTGTTTCAAGTCCCTTCAGTCTGGAAGGGAGGCCAGAATTCATGTGCATGCATTTATTCTTGGCATACCAAGCAACACAAATGGCATTGATAATAGCTAGTTACATAAATATGGAACAAAAATGGTACAATTTTGGTATTACTGTGGTAAAGTATTGGTGGATTTAGCCGATAAGGCTAATGAAGCATGTGCTTTGGTTTCATGGTTTTTGAGAGGGTTTACTTATGTCGCATGCGATTGACCAATCTTATTTCGTCAAGAACAACAAGCCGGTTATTTCAAGCTTTCTGGAAGCTGGATTCAAGCGCAAGGCGATTGCGGAGGCATATAAAATCAACTATCAAATCCTTCGGGATGACAAAATTACAGTTGAAGCCAGCAAAGCTTTGCGTCCCTTGACTCAGCTCGTGCCGTATCTTATCAATGTCTTTAAAGGTGATAGTGAGAGAATAATAATCTGGCTCAACGAAGGCAATGTTGCGTTTCATGGACTGACACCAATAGAAATGTGTTACATCAGGCGGGAGCCCGAGGTTATGAGTTTCTTGAATTCTCACCTTGACCCTGAAAACAGAGAGGTATTCAGAGGCTGATGTCAATCAGAAGGTACAAGGAATTGCTTGCGCAACTTGACAAGTCCAGAAGCCTGCATGTTAAGGCGGGACTTATGACAGCTCTGGACAAGGTGAAAAGGCAGATCAGCACGCAGTGCCAAAAGAAATTCGCAAACCTTCCGGACAATTTAGGGATTTTGCAACAAGGCAAATTCTGTCGCGGCGCATATCTGAAGTATAGCAATACTCCTCTTGGAAGCGGACCAGGAACTGGGAGATTTTGGAGCGACAAACACCTTGATTCACCCCTCTATTTCTCATCGGACGAGTATGCAGTTTTCCCTGAAAGACGTGAAACTGGCTTTGATATTGTGGAACCTCATTTCCGCTTTTGGGCCACGGTGGATCTTGAGAATGTCCTTGATCTTACCTCTGCCAACGTGAGAAAGCTTCTCAAGATAACAAAATATGAAGTCGAAAAAATCGAATGGAGTGCCTGGAAAGAAGTTCCCTGTCCAACGCAAATTCTCGGAAGGCAAGCTTTTGACGCCGGGTATGAGGCGATAATCTTTAATAGCGTCAGGCACAAGGGAAGTACCAATCTTGCGATCTTCGCTGCGAACCTGAACGTCAATAGGTCTTCAATTGTGATTCAGGATTCTCACGGGAACTTTAAGAACGGTCGGATTCCTTGATTATAAATGCGGAGCGTCGACGTCGCTGGTTTCAAGCGGTGAAGCCATGACCATGTTGTCGAAGCCTCGCGCCCGATGCCCTCACCGAAAAAATGCGCAACGAGTGGCTCCTCGGTCGGTTTCCTGTGATTATGGACATGCACACTTATGAAATGATCACCCCCTGGCTCAACCGAGCAATTGAAATCGTTGCCGCAGAACACGGGCTGAAGGCCTGAATTGGCTCTCATAATTCAAGGTATTAGGTCACTGTGGATTGTATTTCCGCTGCTTTCCAGCAGCTCAAAAACTAAAAGGGGTGGAACAGAGGATTACTGACAGATGCCTGGACCATCTTTGTGGAAGTAGAAGATTCCGTCAACCTGCTCCCGCGGCACGAATGTCATGTAGTCCTTCTCAACGCTCGTCGCCAGAGCTTCAAGGCTTGCATAGGGATGAGCGACGTTGTGAGGGAAAATAATCTCGCTGGCCTTGGCATGGATGTCAAGGTTCTGGGATTTATGGATCGCGTCATACATCAGGAATCGATCAAAGCCATTCAGATAACCGAGAAGGTTGCCCGGCTCATACGCGTATTGACTTTGCAGCGAAGCGCGCAGGGGAATGCCCTGGACTTGAACCGTATAGACATTCGCAACGGTGCCTATAACTGCATATTGATCACCCAGATTCCTGGCGAGATGAAGGCCCATATTTTCAATCGGTGATAGAGGACTTTGAATGCGGGTCGCGTCCTTGGTCATATGGAAAAGGGCGCCATAAGAAATGATCTTCTTTCCCGGAAACAGATGCTTCGCCTGATGGAGATAGGACAGCGCCATGGCAGCGTCGCGAGCTTCAAACCCTCTTTTGAAAAGCGGTCCACCCACCTCATCCATGCTCCAAACATAAAGTTCTGCCAGCCTACTCTGAACCGCGAGCTCGAAAAAGTCGCGGCTTTTGCCGGTTTCGAAGACGACAGTAGGGAAAGCCTTCACGATATTTTGGAGTGTGGCTTCGCAGGCATCCCATGGTCCTGGGGCCGGAGCCGCAGGACAGGCGTCGAGCTCGGCAGCCAGGGACGGATACTGGGTCCCATTTGCCAGGAGATGATCCTTGATCAATTTAAAATCGCTTTCAGCCAGATGCTGCACATCAAAGCCTGCGACTTGGACTTTATGGGCAGCGCTTTGGCTTCTGTTATAGGCTTCGAGCTATTGGAGGAAGGCCTTGAGCTCGGGCGTATCGAAGGCGGAAAAGCCGACTTTCAGATCACCGAGAGGGGTTTTCCCGAGGACATAGTCATTGACCTTTCGCATGTCGATCATGGGCAGTTCCAAACTCACGACTTCAAATCGATGGTGCTGGATAAGGTGTTTGGCAGCTTCGAATAAAGTATCATGCACAACGGAATTGCCGCAGGTTCCGAACGTCGACTGGTGCCTGGTTTCCCCAAGCGCTATGTGGCCCTTGCTATGCGCCAACTCATCGAGGAATCTGAAATCAACCTGCTTGAGCGAAAGTTTTCCAGGATCCAGACTGCTGAGGTGGTCGGGCAGGTGTTTTTCCGCACCATAGAGCCGCTGGAGAATTTCGATGTCGCCGCGACTGAGGGTGGGCTGCACGCCGGCAAGGAGACTTCCAGCGTTCATGCAGTAGTTCATGATCGATTCGGGATCATACGTCGTGCCCCAGTTCACAGCATAGCCATCGCCTAAACCCCGGTACGTATCACCAAAGGGCTCACAAGTATTATCCGCGCGCTGGTGCTCGTGCTGAAGTCCGAGGATATGGCCGAACTCATGAAGGGCATAAGACCTGATGCAAAGTCCGACTTTCGTCGGATCGGAGCAGAGATCCTTGCGCCAGTTTTGAAAAGTAAAGTTCAGCCGCAACGCATCCTTCTTCCCACTCACGGCTGGCCCCATAAAATCCGGCTCACTGATGCCCGGTCTTGCAGCATCGGTAGTATCGGAAACCAGGACGCGGACACCCTGGCTTTGGGCCTGGCAGGGCCCAAAATCCACAAACCTGATCGGCGTTCGCGCGTTGTATTCTTCTTCCAGTGACTGCCGCATGCTGGTCCAGCCCGACTCGAGCTCGGGGGATGGGTTTTCCCAGCACACCGGAATCTGCGCCTGTCTTGGCCAAAGATATTCACGCGCGACTGCCGCCTTGACCTGGCTGGTATCGTTGTTGGCGGCTGTACAGGAAAGCATTCCTGAAACTGCGAGGAAGCCTAGTCCCTTGAAATACTGTCTAGCCGATTTCAGCATTGCGTTTCTCCTGCGATTGTACACCTTCATTTCAAGCCCAGAGCCGCGACTGCGCCTCGTGAAGCTATGGATTTTTCGTAAGAGCAATTTACTTGCCAGTTCAAACGTCGTATAATTTTCCATACTTATGGACCGGGCGAAGCCTCCTGTCGGATTTATTCGTGAGATATTTTCTGCGCCTGTCGGAGGAACCCCACGCGGCCGGGCCCGACTTGATCGCAGGTGAGGGCCACGTGAGTTGTGTCTTGTGAAAACTGATGAATAATGTATGGATTTCGGACCGACTGAGGAGAAGCCCTTATGAACTACGCTCCTATCATCGTCTTCTTTGCCCATATGTTCATGCTACCGATGCATCTTGTTGCGGCTGAGGCTCGAGCCAGCGCCTCTTTACAGCCTGCTTACGAGAGTCCTTACTTCATCGCGGGAATTCGCTGCCAGGGTTTGAGCAATCCAGGCCTCGTGTTCGATGATTCTTTGAACGAAGTCGTTAATAGTGAACTTTTGAAATCCGCGGCGCAGGACGACTGCGAGCAGCTCTTTCGGTATTTCGGGGTGAAAAAGTACCAGTGGATGTCTGGCGAAGACCTGGAGCGCTTGGGGTTGAACCTTCGGCTTTCGAATGTATTTGAAAGCCATGAGATCGAGTTGGTCCCCTCGGAGCAGAAGGGACATGTGTTCATCATTCTCCAGGTCGTGCCGCGGAAGGTTCGTTATCACCTCAGCCTATCGAGTGCGACCGATGTCTTTGAAAATGCCGATGCATGGCAGATATCACTCGCTTACCTGCTGACCGATCGAAACCATCAGCCTATCGACTCGCTGGAATACGGTGCTGTGGCCTCGTAGGCCGACTTTATTTGCCCCAGTCGTGGATCGATGACCAAAAGAAGTTGGATGAGTGCGGCGTTCCTAAGAGTCGAAGAATTTTTAAAACAAAATGGCGAATTGCACTTGATTTGTTGGCTCCGTTAACTTCTGAAAGAA
>NZ_DASQYZ010000286.1:0-2793 GCF_035638955.1 Oligoflexus sp.
ACAGCGGTCAGCAGCGAGGCCTGCGACCCAAAAATAGCTGTATTGCTCAGCAGTGCTGATGGCTTCATCGTAGAGTGCTGTTGCCTTCAGGTATTGCCCTTTGAAAAGCTGCAGTTCCGCTTCAAGAATAAGCGCAAAGTGTTTGAAATTTACGGGGACTACTTCGGCCCATTTTTTTGCCTTCCTGAGAGTAGTTTGAAGTTTGAGAAAAGCCTGCCCATAGTTTGCGAAACCCTGCTGATACAAAGCGGAAGTACACAGGCCCAGAAAGAAATTATGATATGCGACGGCTACAGAACCCAGGATTTTATCCAGTTCACAAAGCTTAAGCAAGCGGTAAGCTGTTTCGTATTCATTGAATATGACAAAGCTCTGGGCTTGAAGGATCAGATAGTTGGTCCTGGTCGAAACAGTAGGGACCTTCTCCACAACGCCAGCGATCGCCTCTCTATCAGTTTCATCTCCGTCCCGAAATGTTACTATGTTAGGTATGAGTCCTTGCATTGTCCTTAGGTACTGCTGGGTGATGGAATAGCCCGGCTTGGCTGTCTGCGAGATCTTCAGCTTCGTCACACCGCGCATATCTTCGGCTTGCTTCGCAATGTCCTGGATGTAAGGTGCAAAGTGCATTATGAAAAAGATTCTTACAGCCCGGGCGGTATCGAGCCAGGTCACTTCGCCAGCCTGCGAAAGGAGATCCTCGGCAGTTGAGAGCTGCGCTATGCTTCGCCTGACATCTTTTGACCAGTGAAGAAGACAATAAGCGTTCGCAAATAACACTTTCCCCAAGTAGATTCTAGGTTCATGTGTTTCGGCCACTTCGATGGATAGTTCCGCCAACTCTTGCGCATGAGAATAGTTGTTGGTTACGAGAAGTGTCATTAATGCCAAGCTGCTACATATATTGCTCGCGCCATCAGAGGGTCCATGTTTTAGTATGAGCTGAAGCGCATAAGCGGTAACATAGGTAAAGAACTTCATATCAGATTGAAAGGCATTGTATTGCATGCTGAATAGCGTCAACACAATAAGTCTGTAATTTTTATCTTGCACCTGAGGAGACAGCATCTGACTCGTTAATCGGTTGTTTTTTCGCAGCCTTCTGGCCATATAAAGAGTCTTCATGCTTAGAGCGATACCGAGCAAAATATGCGGATTTTTGGGCAGACGAATCCCAAGGTGCTTAAGCGCCTCGATACCACTCACGCAGGCCTTGTCGAACTCTCCAGTCAGACCATAGAGGGCCGTTTTTTTCTCATATATGAGGGCCAGGGAATAGGGATCACCACCCTTGGAAAGAAGCTCTTCAAAGAGCTGCTCTGCCGCGTCAGCGTTCTGGTTGCTATATTCCGCCTCCGCAGCAATCAGCATAAGGTTTCGGTAGGTATCGGAATACCCTCCACCGATATCCTCCAGAAGCTTCAAACCGAGTCTGGCAAATTTTACTGAGCTTCCATAGGAAAGGGAGGCTGCAGATTTATTCGCAGCCATGAGATTCAGATCGACAACAAGGCTTTGTTCAGAAGGACCTTCTATATAATCAACGCCACTGTTAAAAAGTTCAGCAATCTGCACGCTCAGATTTTTTTTCACATCCTCGCTGCTTGAATTTCGCAGAAGATGTCTTCCGTATTGCAGCTTGATTTTCTTGATCTCAGCTTCAGGAACAAGAGCATGACAGGCCTGTTGCACGCGGTCATGAACAAATCGATATTTGATTCCATCAAAGGTGTCAGCAGGTCTTTCCTCACTCGACGCATGCTGGAATAGAAAGGACGGGCCTTCGTAGATAAGGATATGCTCCTGACAAGGTCCTGCCAATATTTTTGAGGCCTCCTGGAGGCCTGTGCCGGTCAATGTGCAAAGTGTTTTAAGGTCAAATTCATGACCTATGCATGCTGCATGGGCCAGGAGAGGAATGACCTCTGCCCCCATATTTCTGATTTTGATAATGAGAAAATCGATGACATTGGAGCTGAGGCCCAGCGAACGGATATTTTTGATATCCCATTCCCAGCGGCCAAGCTGAGCGGAAAAATTGAAGGCTTTGGCATGATAGAGCTGTGTCAGCACTTCATGGACGAAGAAAGGGTTGCCATGGGTTTTAAGCATGACCTCCTCGCAGATGTCCTTTGTTTCAGCCGAAGACGAGTGAAGGCTGTCGGCTATCAGGCCGGCAAGATCATTTTCGTTGAGCGGATTTAAGCTCGCCCGGGCAATATCGAGCCCCATATCCGTAAGGCTCTGAAGGCAACGGGTCAGGGGATGCAGGTGATCAACTTCGTTGTCCCGATAGGCTCCAATTAAAAAGAGCTGAGCACCCTGACGGCGCTCAAATATATTTTGAATGAGGCCGAGCGAGCCGCCATCAGCCCACTGGAGATCATCAATGAATATCACCAGCGGGTATTCATACTGGACTATGGCGCTGACAATGGCGTCCAGGGCAAGACGGAAACGGTTGGCATTGCTGACGCTGCCGAGATCCTCCAGTTCAGGCAGCTCGCCCAAAACCGCTCCGAATCTGGGGATCAGGTCGACCGCAACCCTGGCATTATGCCCAAGAGTTTTGAGCAATCCTTCGCGAATCCTTGTCAGTTGAGCTTCGGGGAGGGCCAGGAAGTGATCGGCCAGGGACGAAAACGCACTGATAAAGGCTTCATAGGGTGTATCACGGTTGTATTGATTGAACTTGCCTTTAATGAACAGGCCCCGACGCCTGAGAAGTGGCTTTTGAACTTCATTGATCAGGGTGGTTTTGCCAATGCCCGAAGTCCCTGCGACAAGGATCAT
>NZ_DASQYZ010000287.1:0-119979 GCF_035638955.1 Oligoflexus sp.
TCTTTGTACCATCCTAGAGGCCTTATCTGCGAAGCCATCGGGTCAAATGCTTGGGTATTAAATTGGAATGAGGAGTAAACAAATGCAACGAATGAATTGCGCGCTCTTGATGGGTTTTGTAGTGTGCGCGACTTGCTACGGTGTGGATAATGACGATTCGTCAATCAGTGGGCTCAACGAGCCCACGCTCATCGACTCTGTCGTGGCCCGCAACCAGCAGATGAACGAGGGGATCGGCGTGGACAGGATCGCGTGGACCGCCGATGGCAGCAGCCTCGTCGTGACCTTGTTCAGCCCCAAGGGAAGACAGATCGAGCGCATCGCTCTTGATACCGGCAAACGGACGATCCTCGGATTCGGCAGCACCGGCCTTCCATCTCCCTATGGAGACCGTGTTGCCATCGCTACCGCATCGGAGATCGTCTTTGTAGGACTCAATGGCCAAAAGCTTGGTCGTGTTGCCTTGCCCGAATCACTAAGTTCCAGTTTCTGGGCCGATCCTGCGATCGCCTGGAATGCTGACGGCTCCAGGCTGGCCGTGGCTACCCACAGTGATAAAGGTTCCCGATTGTGGAGTATCGAGGGGACTTTGCTAAAGCCCCGGCAGTCCATCTCCGGGGCCTGGGTGACCAAGCTTGATTGGCTGGGAGAAGACCTCCTCGTGGCTACCACCAATGCCACGCAGCTCGATGGGTCATTGCTGCGATGTGACGCCAACTCGGACGCGTGTTCTTTGCTCGTTGATCCGGTACCCGCTGAGGGCCTGTTCTCGTTCGCGCCAAGCCCGGATGGAACTCGCGTGTACTTTGAGTGGGACCGCGTGCAGGATGTGTTGCAGGTGGCGGAGCCAGCGGTGGTCGGAACGAACGGGAGCGCGCCGCATCGTTTGCTCGCCGAGTTTCCCCATTTTGTTGGTGCCAGTCTATCGGCGTGGTGGTCTGCCGACGGCGGGTCGATCTCGTTTCCCTGCCAGAAGTCTGCACTCCAGAGCCACGTCTGTACTGTTGGCCTCGATGGAAGTCTACAGACCATCGCACTCCGCTCGCGATTTGAGAACGATAGCATGTCGCCGTCACCCGATCGTCGTCGGATTGCTTATCAGGCCGATGGATTGCTAGACGAGAGGGAAATCCGGGTCATCGACGCCAATGGCAAGCATGACCAGCTCGTGATTGAGCTCGTTGGCCCGAGCACCTTCCAACATGCTGAGATCAAGGAAGTGAGCTGGCAAGGAACCGACGGACTTGAACTTTATGGATTTCTGGTCCGTCCACGTGTATCGGCCGGGTCGGTGCCGTTGCTCGTCGACCTCCACGGCGGTCCAATGGGGGGGATCGCACTTGGCGTGCCCGCGGTGACGATCGGCTCGACTGCAGAATGGCAATATTGGGCCGCGCTCGGCTACGCAGTGTTCATCCCAGACGACCGCCGGAGCAACATTCATGGTATCGGTCCTTACCAGTCGATGGTGAACGTAGGCGATTGGACGACCCTCCCCTCCGAGGACGTGCTGACAGGAATCGACGCGGTAGTAGCACGCGGTGGAATTGATGGAAAGCGCGTCGGTGTAATGGGGCACAGCGCCGGCGCGATGCTCGCGTTCCAACTCCATGCCCGGCATAGTGAGAGGTTTCGCTTTGTCTTTGCGAAGGGTGGCGTCGCCAACCTCGCTGACGAGTTCGAGATCCTCGGTGTCGATGCATGCAGCGAGAATACCTTCGAACTCGGCAGCGATCCTGAGGAGTGCAAGCGACGGATCGAGGCCAACAGCGCGAGACCGTTTATCTCTCAGGCGAAGGCACCTCTATTCGTGATGTCTGGAGGTGAAGAAGAAGGCTCTATGGTCAAAGACTACCTCGGAGAATTACGCAAGCTGGGTCGCACCGTCGAGGAGATTACGTATCCAGATGAATTCCATACTATCAACAAGCCCGAGAACCAGAAGGATGCCTTGCAGTGCGTGACCGCTTTCGTCAAAGATCACCTCTGATCTCCATTTGGTGAGCACACGGAGTTCGCCCGCTTGGGCGGCTCTGTTGCAGAATACGGGCAGTGGTAAGGATTGCCAAAAAAAACCACCATATCCTCGAAAGACCGCTCTGTGCTCCACGTTGCTGTCGATCAGTAAATAAACTCGCAGTCGGACTGTATATTCTGACTTTGATTTCTTTACCGGCATTCCTACCCCTGAAAGCCTTGAACATCGCCTATGACAAGAGAGCATTCTGTTGCAAAAATCTCTAGCATCTTGACACAGAACTAATCATAGTTGCCAGTTCACCGTACCGAGGGAGTGGTTATGGCACTGAGCTTCAAAGGACGGCATTTTCAAAAGTCCATCATCCTGACCTCCATCCGCTGGTATCTCTCCTATAAGCTATCCCTCAGAGACCTCGAGGAAATGATCTCTGAGCGCGGCGTTTACGTTGATCACTCGACCATCCACAGGTGGGTCCTTCACTATACCCCCGAACTCGAGACCGAGCTCAGAGAAAGGAAAAAGCCGGTATCGGGCCGGTGGTTCTGGGATGAGCTGGCCATCAAGGTCAAGGGAAAGCTCAAATGGCTTTACCGCGCGGTTGATGAGGATGGTGAGACCATCGATTTTCTGCTCACAGCCAAGCGGGATCAGAAAGCGGCGCTGAGGCTTTTGAAAAAGGCCGTTCGTCAGCACGGTGTCCCCGAAAAGATCAACGCAGACAAGTCGGGAGCAAACGCCGCTGGTCTCAAGGCTTTCAATCACGAACATTCAACAGACATTGAGCTCTGGCAGGTGAAGTATCTCAATAATATCGTCGAGCAGGATCACAGGCGAGTGAGGCAAAGGACAAGGCCCATGCTAGGCTTTAAAACTTTCATGTCGGCCGCGAAGACCATCGCCGGAATTGAGATGATGGCCATGATCAAAAAAGGTCAGATCGATATTCAGGGCTCCACTCCATTCGAGCAGTTTTACGCCCTCGCGGGATAACTGCGTCCAGGGAATGATCCCTTCAGAAACTCACTTTAGCCTCGGAAATGTTTGCGACAGAGCCCATAAATCAATCCTTTAGTGATGAATGGCATGTACGGACATCGTGCGAACTTATATCGCAATCGATTACACACTTCAACCCAAGCGCCCATCACGCTCGACCTTTCGATCAATTCCTACGATGGATGAATCGCGCTCTGCCATTGAATTGAGTGGTTCTTTCAGGAGCCGCATGGTGGCAATCATCCAAAATCAAAGTAGTTTTAACCGACGATTGATATGATACAGGCTGAGCTGCTGAAAGTTCTTTGTGGTCACCTATCGTGAGATGGGCGAAGAACTATGATAGCGAGGCCAATAAGAGGCGCGTATTTTTTAAAGAGTGGATACTGAAGGAACGATAATGATGAGAGCGTTGATCTCACTGCTTCTTTTTTCTGCGTGCGCAGGCCAGGAATCCGTAAGTTCGAGCCGAATAGTGGGTGGCAAATTGGAACAGTCCAACAGCTTAGTCGCCGAGCACACCTTATTGTTTACGGCGCGTTCGCTCCAGGGCCTTCATGGTTGTACTGCAACAATCCTGGACTCATCACACGCACTCACAGCTAAGCACTGTCTTGCCGGCACCGATGCAGTTCCAGATTTGGTCCTGGCCTTTGGAATTCAATGGTCAGAGGAAATACCTATGCGCCCTGTTACTGCGATGCATGTTCATCCCAGCAAAGACGTGGCGATCGTTGGATTCACAGGAGGGCTTCCCAAACCCTACAGGCCAGTTAGTTTTGCCACGCTGGTTCATACGCCTATCGGGACACCTCTTATTCAAGCGGGCTATGGGAAGACATCGTATGAATCCGATGGTCGGGAGCGTGGTATTTTACGTTCAGTCAAAAGCTACATGTCGAAGTTCAACAAGAGTCAGGGAACCTACGATACGTTTTCTCCTCAGAAAACGATCTGTGGTGGTGATTCCGGCGGTCCTGATTTCGTATTGGTGCAGGGTGAATTAAGGCAGATCGGTGTTCATATCGGTGGCAACTGCAGTTCCTCTTCCTATAACACCGACGTGCGCCCGCTGATTTCGTGGATGCGATCAACTGGAGCGAAACCTCAGGTGGATACACTGGAAGCGGTCGCAGACCAGATCATTCCATTCTAGCTTCTGGATTTTGGTGGGCTTTCCGCAAGGATTCTTGGAGTCATCCGGCATTTGAAAAGTTTTGAGGGTTGGCGTCACAGGGAAAAGCCAGCTCAAGGGTGACGCCACTGTCTTTCCTTTCAGACAGACTAACACTGCCGCCAGAGGCAACGCAGATTTCGCGAATCGCGGCCATTCCCACACCGCGACCACTGCGAGTTGTGACAGATTCCGCGGTCGAGACCCCATCCAGAAACACAACATCCACAATCGATTGCCCAGCCTTCGGAACAAAACCCCGTGCGTCTGCGAGCTTTTGAAGTGCATGCCGATCCAAACCAATGCCATTATCTTCAAACGTGACATGAACCATGTTCGCAACGCGCCGAGCACTTACAGAGAACCTGGCTGGACGTATGTCCCGGCCTTTTCGTTTGGCCCGGATAAAGCCGTGATCAGCGCTATTCGCCACCGCATGCACGAGGATATTCCGCAGGATCGCAAGAGTGCCGGCTGTCCAGGCGTGATAGCCGTCTTCCACAACCATCGCCTCATAAACGCAGTCATTTTCAATAAGCTGCCGCTCGGCCTCCTGGCTCAGATCTGCCATCAGGTTGAATAGGTGATCGTTCTCTTCCGTGCGCGACCTGGCGCGGGAAAAGCTCAGAAGGTCATCGACTTCGTGCAGGATATGCAGGAGCGCCTGCCAGTCTCTCTGGACGTCGGTGCCGGCTCCAGTCATCTTTTGAAACTGGACAAGACTACTTTCCAGACTATGGATGGCGTCCGAAATAGTCCTGAGCCCGAGCGTACGTGCAATGCCCTTCCTGGTATGCAGCTCTCTTAGACATGAACCGATCTGAGTGGAATCAAGAATCTTCAACTTCAGGATTTCGCTGAGCTGATTCATATCCTGTATAAAAGCAAGACCTCGGCTCATTTTCACGCCGAGCACCTCCTCCAGGAGGACCTGCGACTTGGCCTGCAGCTCGCGGCGCTGAATCAACTCAAGTTCGGCCATTTTCTTTTCTGTGATGTCCTTGATGACCACAATGAACCGAACAATTTCGCTCCCTGAGTAAATGGGCTGCCAGCTAGCCGAAATGATACGCTGCGGCTCCACATTGAGGGCGATCTCGCTGGGCAGCTGATGACCGTTTAAGTCCCAGCCCAATTCCCCTCCATCGAGAGACACTTTCAGGACCTCAAGGAATAGAGCCCTTTCGTCTGAGCTGAATCGGCTTTTTTGAAACACCAAATCCACCATGGAAGCGCCCGCTACCTCCTGGTTTTCCAGCCCGAGTATCGCGATCACCTGGTTGGAGAAACCACTTTGCACCCGAAGATCCCGCCCAATTGTGACAACGCCCTCGTCGATGGAATCGAGGACCTGTTCCATCCATAAGCGCCGCTTGTGATTCCGGCGCTGCTGAATGACGACAAGAACGACACTGAGAATGGAAAGAATAGAAGCTGCGAAGAGTCCCTGAAAAAGATAGGTAATGGTTTCAGATTCGTTCAGAAGCTTCTGCTTGAGTTCAATTTCGCGCTTCAGGGCGTCGGATCGCTGCTCTTCGGCCTCAAGTCCCAGCGTGACACGAAGGCTGTTGAGCTGGTTTTGCTGATCTTTCTCGGCTTTCTCTTCGAAGGCCTTGTTATAACTTTCAAGATGCTCCAGGGCCTGGGTGAAATCGCCTTTTAATTTGGCGAGTTCGTAATCTGAACGTCTTATTTCATTCATTTCAGCCTGACGTTCGGTAGGAATATTTTCTTTTGCAGTCGTTAGCTCTTTTTCCATCTCCCTCACGTTCTTCAGTTTGAGGTAGGCGCGGGCCAGGAGGAGCGAGCAGTCCCCGACTTGAGGTTTGACGGACAGGCGGGCAAAGACTTGCGCGGCGGATCGAAGCGGTTCCAGGGCCTGTTCATACTGCCCGACAGCAATATAATACTCGCCTATTCCCATTCGAGCCCAGGCTACGCTGAGCACATCATTGATCCCTTCCGCCATGGCCGCTGATTCCATGAAATACGGAAGGGCTTTGTCTCGGGGTATGCCTTTCGTATTTAACAGGATGCCTTTCGCAATGTTATAGGCCAGCACGGATGAGTAGTAGCGCTTGTGGTTATCCGAAAAATACTTATAGACTCTCTCGTAGAGTGGCAAGGCTTTGTCGAAATCGCCAAGTGTATCCAAAATTATGGCCAGTGTGTTGCTCGCTGTCTGGTAGTCGACTTGCAGTGCAGGATCGTCCTTATCGATAAGGCTCAAGGCTTTGTGAATATGTTCCAATGCCTTAGGATATTCGGCCATGAGGTAGTGATAGTAGGCCTTATCGCGCCAGATCCTGGAACAAAGCGCCTTCTCGCTCGACTGGGTGCAAAGCTTTTCGGCTTCCGCAAGGTACTCCAGGGATTTTTCCCTGGCGTCTGTTTCCCTGACGATGGCGGCTTTTATCACAATCAAACGCACGGCCTCGAGCATGTCAGGCAGTTTCCGGGCCTGTTCCAGAAGAGAATCGATCTGTCTGATATCAAGGTTGCGGTCTCCACTGGAAAAAGCGGCTTCCAAGGCGAAAAGCTGCGCTCGCAACAAAGCGTGGGGATATTGGGTGGCGTCCATGGATTGGATGAGGTGCTTGACCTCCTCCAGTACCTCGCGAGGGTTATCAATCAGGCGGTCCTCGAGGACAACGATTTTCTGGATCAAGGCGGCTTCAGAGGGGCTGTCCTTAGCCAAAACCACCGGGGAAGATCCAAAAGAAAGAAGCACAGCAAAACCCATGATTTTCAGCTTGTTGAAAATCGTAAATGCTGGGCTGTCTTTGGGAAAAATGCTCATTTGCCACCGGAGTTAGCTTGCCGCCTGATCCCTATCGACAGCTCCTGCAGCACCTACAGAGAAAATAATGCCGTGTGATCAGAGTACGAATCACCCACTGCGAAAGAAGTGTCATGAAGTCAAATAGCGCCCAAGTTAAGGGTGTGGTTTCTTGACGAATTGTAGTTACGGTCCGTCAAGCCGCATGGTGTTCATTTTGCCGAATCAGACGAAAGTATTTTCCTGGTAGTTTGATATTAAACTCAAAAGCCCGGTATGCGATGGTGTTTTCGTTCCCAGGCTCCGGAAAGCAGATTTCAATACTTCCGCCGGCTTCTTCCAGCAGCCGCCGCACTGCCCCCATGCCAACGCCTCGACCGGAAATGTCGCTGATCCTTTCAGCAGTCGAAAGCCCCGATTCGAATATTGCTTCTGCGATCCGCACGTCATCGTTTTCATTCGCCTGCAGGATGCCACGCTCCACAGAGATTTTCTTAAGAGCCCCCAAAGGAAGCCCTCGTCCATCATCGCAATAATTTATGATCAGGTTATTATCTTTCTCGAGAAGACTCATCCGGATCAAGGCACGCGGGTTTTTGCCGTTCATGATTCGATCGCGTGCGCTTTCTATGCCATGGTCCATGGAATTTCGAATGATATGCACGAACACTTTCTGCAAGATATCCTGAGCGTCTCTCGATAGGTTAATCCCAGGATCGACTATCGAAATGATAGGCATTTCTTTTTCAAGGTCTTTTGCCAACCTTTCCAAATGAACGAATATATGGTCAAAAAAGTCAACTGACGAGCTGTAAAATAAGCGATGAAAAACCTGCTGCGTCTCTTCCAGAATATTTTTTGCATCTACATCCAGTAGGGAGAAGTCCAATTTGTGCAGAAGTTCAATCTGATGCTTTACGATTTTTTCATCGAGGAAATAGGGTGAGACATTGCCGCGCCCCAGCTTTTCGTTATTGATCGATTCATACAAGTCTATTTGGTGCTCCGCCTGATTCAACTCGGAAAGCAGCCTCTCTTGATCCCAGACTTCCGTGCCGCGCTGCAAACCGGCATAGTATTGTTCGATATGATGGAATGTTGTGGCCATCTCTTTTAAGAGCAAGGACCGCGCAGTCCCCTTCATGGTGTGAAGGTTAATGAAAAGGATCTTTAAAGCATCCCGGTTTAGGCCAGGATTCGATAGAATCAGCCGCCTATTCTCACTTACATATTGCCTGCACGACTCTATAAACTTTTGAAAGTTAGCTTGCGGTATGTTGATGATCTCGCTAATGATTTGCAGTTCGCGGTCTTTTACCTGGGAAGCGAACTGAAGACGGCGGATTTCAGAGACATCTTTCACGGTGACCAGAATGCTCTCGATTATTTGCTTCTTGTCCATGACAGGTGCCCAATCGATTTCGAGAATCCTTCTGGATCCTTTCGTATCCACAAATTCCATTTCTCTGACCAGGTTGTCCGCATTCAGCTCAAAAGCCAGGATGTTTTCACCCAACGAGAATCTCAGAATCGACTCTAGCTGATTTTTAACATCATCGCTGAGGTCTGACTTGCTCAGGATCAGATCGGAGAGCTTTCGTTCTGATATATCAGAGTCCGCAAGCATTGCTCGAAGATATTCGGAATAGTCAGGACCAATTTTCAGCTCATTGCCGGAGACCGTAAATATCCCTTGATGGATATGCTTCATGATCAACTTGATATTGCGTGTTTTCTCATCCACGATAATTTCGATATTTTTGATGTGCCTTTCAAGGCGCGCATTCAGACTGAGGATTTCCGCATCTGCCTTTTTCTGAAGATAGTCCATCTTGTCACCGATCGCCAGTGATAGCAGAATAACTTCCAAGGCCTGCCCAATAGGGATGAACCATGATGATAGGAATGTTTCCTTAAGAATGCCCTGCAAAGAAAGATTAAAGAGCGCGTTGCCGATAAAGAGTGTGGTCCATGCCAGAGTGAAGAAGTACGCAGGCCTGAATTTCCTAAGGCACATGACACCGCCGCTTACGAGCAACGCGACGTTCATCACAAGGCTTGCCAAAAGCAAAAGACTTCCGGTTAAATCGTAGCTTATGAAAGACAAAGGGACAAGGACAAAGCAAACACCGGAGAGGCTTAAAAGAACCCAGTAAAGTGCCCTCTGCTTTGACTTCAGATCCAGAAACATGATGCCGAAGAGCCCCCCGAAAGCCGTTGCTCCCGAGGCTGCGGAAAGGTAGATTTCGTTGCTCATCCAGCGAAGAAGCGAGGGCGAAAGGAGCGGCTGGAACACGCCTTGAAGGTTGCCAATGCTTAGTAAATTCAAAGCCAGAAAGGTTACATAGACCAAATAAAGTTTCTGTCGGAACGACGCGAACAACACCAAGTTATAGAACAGCATGGAAACGATGAGGCCATACATGCTTCCTGTTGCCAGGAATTCAATCATTTTGGTCTGGTAAAACTGATCACGAGTCCAAACAGAAACGGGGAACTGGACCAGTCCGTTGGTCTGGATCCGAACATAGAATGTGTTCACGCCGGGCGTAATCTGCCAACTGGAAACAGGCGAAAAATAGGGAATCAAGGCAGATGGGGCGAATTCCTTGTCCCCCGACTTCTTCAAGGTGACGCCTGATGAGTTCACCTGGAAAATTTCCAGAAAATCGGTAAGCGGGTATTGATAGTTTAGGAAGATTTCTCTTGAGTATGTACTTTTATTATCAATCTGGAATCTGGCCCAATGAACCGATTTGGAGAATCCTAGATTAGGTTTGGCAATTGCGTTCGGCCGGAATCGCGTTGGCTGTTCATTTAAAAGAAAATCATTTATGGACAGGCTCCGACCGGGATCCTCAAGCAAAGTCATGAAACGCCCAAGGAGTTCTCCTCGATGGTTCTCACCGAGAACAAAAGCTTGTTCTGAGTACGCTTGAGTGGTCCAAGTGCTTAAGAAGAAAATACTTAGGTGCCAAATTAAAAGCCTCACCAATATTCCCCGCCTCATAGAGTTCCTGATTCACGAAAGGCCACGTAGGCCCACGGGTTCTGACCCTTGCGCCGGACCTTTCAACGTAATTGCCGCAAGCCATCCGATTCAGGCTTGAAGCGCAGAGGCAAGCAACTAGTCTAACTCTCTGGCTCGTGAGGTTCCAAAGAAATATTGAGATCATAAAAAAAGAAGCCCAGGAAGACAATGCCATGCAGGCAAAGGTTCCTGGGCTCAGAATGTTGACACCGGACCTTATGTCCAGGAAAAATCGCTGAATGGCAATCGACGGACCCTTTTTTGTGTCAGCCGATACAGGGCATTCGCCACTGCCGGAGCTGACAGAGGTGTGGTCACTTCACCCAAGCCACCAATGGCTGCGGTACTTGGCATAAAATACACCTCATGCAGGGGTGCATCAGCCAATTTTACAAAGGGTCGATCCGCAAAGGTGGATTGGTCCACCTTGCCTCCGGTTATCGTGATCTTCCCTAACAGCGCTGCGGCCAGCCCATAGAGGGCCGCGCCTTGCACCTGCGCTTCCGCGCCCTCAGGATTGACGATCGGTCCGCAGTCGACCACACTCCACAGACGTTCCACTTTGACTTTATTATTCACCAGACTCACCTGAGCTGCCATCGCTGCCAGGGAACCAAAAGCTTCCGAGTAGGCGAGGCCGAGGTTGGGTCGCGTGTCCCATTGGCAGAATTCCGCCAGCTTGTCGAGTAGGCGCACAGCCCTTGGATTGCCGCTCAACAGAGTTTTACGCAACTGCAGCGGATCGGTCTGCAGGCGATCAGCGATTTCATCCACAAAGGATTCCACGAAGAAGGTATTCTGTGACTTGCCAACCGATCGCCAGTAGCCAATGGGTATACCGAGATCAACCTCCTGGTGAAACATTTCCTGATGAGTGACGTCATACGGAATATCAGCAAAACCGTCGATGGATGAAAAATCAACCTTGGTGCTGCTGGGATTCTGCCTTTTGGAGATCGAAGGCCCGGCATTTTTTCCAGTCCAGACCTTGAGCTGACCTTCACTGAGACCAGCCTTGAGTTTCGCCTGATAAGCGGGTCGATAGAAATCGTGCTGGGTGTCTTCGTTACGCGACCAGATAACCTGCACAGGACCCTGAATGGCTTTGGAAGCCAGAGCCGCATGCACCACGTAGTCGGTTTCCACTTTGCGGCCAAAACCGCCACCCAGATAGGTTACATTCACTCTGATCTGCTGGGGCGCACGGCCAAGGGCCTGGGCTGCAGCAAATGTCACAAGTTGAGCACTTTGGGTCGGAACCCAAAATTCACAGCGATCGCCTTGGATCCAGGCCGTACAATTCAGTGGCTCCATGGCGCTATGCGCTAAAAACGGCGTGTGGTATTCTGCCTCAACGATCGTTTCGGCGAGAGCCAGGGCTCCCACGCCATCTCCACGTTTGTGCACGCTGGTCCCGCTCATATTCTGAACGGCTGCGCTTAATTTTTGTTCCATTGCGGGTTGCGAATTGGCATCCATCGCCGGCGTCGTTTCATATTTCGGCGCGAGTCGATCCAGATGTTTTTGGGCCTGCCAGTAGCTCGCACCAATGGCCATGATGGCTCCGCGGACTTCCATCAGGAGGTAATCCGCAGGAATCTGGCTTTGGAGTTCGGCAAAATTGATGAGCCTGGAGCCAAAGACTTTATGCTGGCGGACAGCCGCATATTTCATTCCAGGCAGCCGCACATCCAGGCCATAGACCGCCTGACCTTCCGTTTTAAGGGCCGTATCCTTTCGATGCTGGCGCTGACCGATGAGCTTAAACTGGGCGGGTGCTTTCAATACGACTTCCGTAGGCAGCGGAAGTTTGGCTGCGGTTTCAATCAACTGCCCATAATTGACAAGCTGACGTCCTTCGGCATCCAGGATCCATGACGCCTGGGTCTTCAGTTCGCTGGCAAGCTTACCTGTTTGCGTGGCAGCGGCCTGCACGAGCACCTGGCGAACAGCAGCCCCGACCTTGCGCAGACGTTCATAATTGGTGCGGACTGAGGTGCTGCCAAAGGTTCCCGCAAACGGTGCTTTAGGGTCGGTATAAGGCCCTGTCTCGCCTTCAAGTTGAATGGCGACCAGGGACCAGTCGGCGTCGAGTTCCTCAGCGATCAGCATGGCCATCGAGGTGGCCACGCCCTGGCCCATCTCGGCCTTCACCACTGCAATTTCCAAACGATTATCAGCAAAGATACGAACGAATGCATTCAAGACTACGGATTCCGCTCCTGCTGCGTTGGCATCATCCCGCAAAGCCCAAGGCAGACTGAAACCAAAGGCCAGTCCTAAAGTTCCGCCCACCGATCGCACGATCATGTCCCGACGTGTACTTTTCCAATTGAGCATGTTCAACTCCCCGATGATGCTTGACCGTGCACATCGAGCACAGCCTGACGTATGCGATCGTAAGTACCACAGCGGCAGAGATTGGTGACTTCGCTTAAATTGGGAGTTTGATCGGCAGCCGTCTTTTTCAAAAGCTTATGCGCGCCCAAAACAAACCCCGGTTGGCAGTAGCCGCATTGGGGGACGTCATATTTCAACCAAGCGGCTTTTAATTTTTGCGCCAGTTCATCATTGAGTCCGGTGATCGTGGTAATTTTTTTACCGGCGGCGGTCGAAATTGGGTAGGCGCAGGCTCGGACTAAAGTGTCATCAACATACACGGTGCAAGCACCGCAGAGGCCGAAACCGCAACCAAACTTGGCTTGTATTTGATTCAGGTCTTCGCGCAGGACCCAGAGCAAGGGTTTGCTTGGATCGGCTTCCACCGAATATGGTTTCTCATCAATATTAAGTTCGTAAAGCGCCATCTTGGGCCCCTCCCATCCCTGATTGTTCGATCGTCTATCAAGGCCGATAACAGGCTTTGATGGGAAATACAATCCAGAAAATTCACAAGGACATTCCAACCTTGATTGCGAGCGACGAAACTTGTCGCGCCAGGCCGGACAGCCTATAATTAAAAACAATCACAGCCACGAAGGGGCTCCCATGAATATTCTACTGGTCGACGATGAGCCCTCCATTCTTGAAGTCCTTGCCGATATGTACGAGGGACATTTTTCCGACATCTCGATAACGCAATGCAGCAATGGAGCTTTGGCCCTTCACGAATGTTGGCAAAAGAAATTCGATCTGATTTGCACAGACTATCGCATGCCTGTCCTGGATGGGCTTGAATTCACTGAAATCGTGCGACACCGCGAAGGGCCCAATCAAAAGACAGCCATCCTCTTCCTGTCGGGTTACGTTCCCGAGTTCAAATTCAAGGCCGAAGTTCACGACAATGTGTTCTTCATCGAAAAACCTGTTCACCCCGATCGCTTGATGCGCATTTCTGCGATCGCCGCGAAACATAGTCTGAATCCTAAAGTCGGCTAATCGATTCGCACATTTTTGGTTCGAAAATTTTATCTATACTTCCCACCTTCTCTTCGTCTATCGTCGCCGCACTATTTCTCTTCACCGGAAGATGGGAGTTCGAAATGTATAGGCGACGATGGATGGCCGCGGCAGCGGTCCTGGCATTGGGGCAATTACCGATGAGCGGGCCCCTCCCTGCTTCAGAAGAATGTCTCGTCCGTTTGCCTTTGCAAAATGCGCGAGCGATCAGCATAGGCGACACCTTTTATTTGCCAAAATCGGCAGGTGGAAAAACCTGTCCAGCAAAGCTTGCATGGACCCTGGAGGCATCACCCAAGGGCGCGCAGAATCATGTCCACAATCAAGGCAGCGAACATCCGCGTTTCACTCCCGATCAGCCCGGCGTATACCGATTTGTGAGCCAGGCGGGTGGACACACACTGGAAATGAAGGCGGAACTTCGTCCAGCATCCGAACGTTTTCGGAATCATTATCTCACACCGCTTTATGGTGCCGCACAGGTGGGTTCCGATATCTGGACAGCCAACGGCGCCTCCTATACCGTGACACGCCTTCAACAAAATGCTGATGGAACCTTTGCCAAGGCGGCTGATGTCATCACCGGATCCTGGCCAGCCGCAGTGATCGGAAGTGAGGCACTGCCTTACATTGTGGTCGCTCAGCGTGGGGCGGATTCGATTGGTTTTATCGATCGTCGGCGCAATATTTTGATCGATGCGCTTTGGGTCGGCGATGAACCCACGGGCTTGGCTTTGAGTCCTGATGCCAGGACACTTTACGTATCGCTTGCGACCGAGCGCGCCATAGCCGTTGTCGATCTGCCCAGTCGTCGTTTGAAACCACGCATCAAGGTCGGTTTTGATCCGCGAGCCTTGGCTCTATCGCAGGATGGCTCCACTCTTTATGCAGCCTCCTATCGTTCCGCCAACCAGGAATATGGTCCTGGAAAGACTCGTCCGGCAGCCGAAGACCAGGATATTTTCGTGGTCGATACGAACAGAGGGCAGATGATTCGGAGCATTGGTTCCGTGGCCGCGGATCTGCGTGCCATCGCTCTCAGTCCTGAAGGGGATCGCCTTTACGTGGCCGCAACCGACGGGCAGACTTTGCCATCGCAGGCCGATCCAACAGCGAAGCCTTTCACCCATATGGTCGCGTCTGTGGACCTTGCTTCCCATGCAGAAGGGCGGCCGGAATCAATGCAGCTCACGGATCTTACGCGACAGGATGGGTCCCAGGGGCCCTTTGTCAACCCCAGCGGCGTAGCTGTTCAGGGCGATCAGGTTTGGGTGGCGTCTGAAAGTTCCAACCAGGTCGCGATTCTGGATCGAGCCAGCATGGTCGAGAAAAACCGTATCAGCGTTGGCTCGGGTCCTCGTCAGATTGTAGTGATGAAGGATGCGGTCGCTGTGCATTGCTTTCAAAGTTTTGAACTGTACATCCTCAATTTCGATGGAACGATTCGTCAGGTGATCCCGCTGACCGATGATCCACGTGCACCGGGCCTTGCCTTGGGTGAAAAAGTCTTTATGCGGCCAGGTCAGACATATGCCACCAATCATTCATGTACCAGCTGCCATGTGGAAGCTCAGAATGATGGCATGATCTGGCGCTTCGGACCCAATGTGTGGCACAATGTAAGGCCTCTGCAGATTCTAGCCGCGACCACCTCGCTGGGCTGGACCGGTTATGCGTCGAATGCCGATTCCTTCGGATTTATGGGACCTACGTCCATCCTGAACCGTCCGCCAACAAATGAAGAAGCTGCTGGTCTTTCCGCATTTTTGAACTCTCTCCTGGGTGCTCCACGTCCAACGGATCGCACGCAACTCGACGGTTCGTTCAGCGCTTTGGGCCAGCAGGGGAAAGCTCTGTTTGAAGGCCAAGGGCGTTGCACCAGCTGCCATGTGCCTCCGCTTTATACGAGTCGCGTCATCGTGCCCAAGGGAAAATCGGGTGAACCGGCTGAAGTTCCCTCGCTCCTGGGCGCGTACCGTCACGGTATTTTCTTTATGAAGGGGCAGGCTCGCTCGCTTGAAGATGCTGTTGATGTCGCCACCAGTTATGTGAGCTGGACACCGACGGCCGATGAAAAAACCGCCCTCGTGAGCTTTCTGAAGGAGTTGACTCCCAAGGGGTCTCATCCCCTCGGTCTGTATCCTGACCTTGGCAATAACGATATGATCGCTCCGACTGTACGCCCGTCCGTGGCATTTGCCGAACCGGTGGATGACACAAGGCCGAATTATTCTGCTGTGGATGTGGCGAAGATGTATGTGAGTCTGCAGAATGCAGCAGGCGAGGACGTGTCATCCGATATTGTGGTTGATGGTGGTCGATTGGAATTGATTCCGACATCGCCGCTGACAGCTGGCGAGCGTTACACATTTCGGGTCAAGGCTGGCTTGCCCTTCCGTGATGGTGGAATTTTGGAGGCGGATCGCAGCACAACATTTACCGTGGCCCAACCGGCCGCCGCAGTGCTTCCCAAAAATCTGGTTTTGAAAATCATGGTGCCTGTGCCGGGCCCGACCATGCCGCCCCCCCTCAAGGAAGTGGCGTTGTCGCTGCAGATTATCGGTCAGGATGCCAATGGTTTGATAGGACGATTGGAACTCGGCAGTGGCCGTCAGCAGAACGTGCGTCTTTATCAGGATGGTGATCGGGTCCGTCTGCAGCCTTTTGCTTTGCCCATGGCGGGACCGGGTGGCGTCTCGTCTCTGGCTGATGCCAGTTTGGTTGCAGGAAAACTCGTGTTTTCTGCAGAAAACCGCGAAAATTTCGCCCAGGCACAAGGGACCTTGACCATCGGCGCTCCGGGCTTTAAAGTGCCTCAGGTCGCCTGGACTTTGGAAGCAGCTCCGGCTGCTCGCTAAATCAGCTTAGGTGATGACAGAGACAACACATGCGGGGACTCGCCATGCGCGAGTCCTTTTTTTTAGGGAAATCCCTGATCCTGCCACGTGCTCAAAAATTTTATCAGACGTGGTCCCTGGACCTCATCCACGCGTGGTGGCATCCGTCCCGCTTCAATCGCACTGAGAATGCGTGGCATCGCGATCTTCCACTGGTCCTGAGAATCCAAACGCAATCCACCTGATGGTTGGTCGCCCTGGTGACAGGTCACACACAAGGCTGTGCTCAAAGCCACCACAGCAGGCGTATAGGTGATTTTAAATTCGCCGAGTGTCTGAGCATAAGCTTCGTTCTTGCTCCAGTTCTTCAGAGAAACGCTCAGCTGACTCAGGAATTTTTTATCCGTTGCACTCAAGCTTGCCTGATTGGGTGGCATGCGCCCCGCATCAATCGCGGCGGATGCTCCCGCGCGCGCCGCCTTCAGAGCATCTGAAGTATTCAGAGCCATCGGACCTGGAGTGGGCGCACCCTGGTGGCAGCTTTCTGTGCACAGGCGCTGCATCATCGGTTCGAGTTCGTCGGTATAAGCCACGGGCAGAAAACTGGCCAAGGCGGGATTCGGATCCCCAGGTGCTGGCTTGGGATTGGTGCCTGGCGAGGGAGTGGCATCGCCGTTACCGGTCGACACACCGATCGCGCCGTTCGATTTTCCGTCGGACATCACTCGATTATCACTGACATTAACGGGGGTGCAGGCACTGACGAGTGTCCAGGCGATGATAAGGCTGCGCATGGAGGCCCTCCGGGATCTATTTATATGGGCCTTTTCGGTATAATTCCCGGAAATCTTGAACAAAAAAAATGGGCGGCCAGCCCCAACGGGACCGGCCGCCCTCGATAGACTTTTTAACGATTCGCTTTGGTCAACGAAAGGTTAAGCGGGTTGTTTTCCACGCTTTCGAGGGAATTGTTGTCGCCCAGAACAACTCCACGCAGGAAGGACCCGATGGTGGTGCCGATCCAGTTACGCAGGTCAGGACGTGACTTGTCTTTGGCGGCGCTCACGCACACGCTGCAGGTGAGGCCACAATTGGTTTTTTCATCCAGAAAATCCATGTGGCCATAGTCGTTGGCGACGAAGAGCCACGATGGGGAATCACTGACGGTGTCCCAGAACAGGTTGTAGTTCACGTTGCTCGGCGCGCAGGCCTGACCCAAATTCTTCTGACCGCCGAGGCCGGTGCCGATGATCATGGCCGGGATTTTCAACTGAACGCCTTTGGTGGCAAGACCGGTTCCGTCCATGGTTCCGTCGACGGGGTCAATCGCAGCGATCGCCTTGGCGTTCACGAGACCATCACGGAGCATGGTCCAGGCTACCTTGCTCCCGCGGGAATGGTTCACCAGAGCGAGTTTGGTGAAGTCCACGTCCTGACCGATTCGAGCGCTCAGATTCGTACTCATCCAGGTGATGACGTCGGCTGTGGTTTTGGCTTCGACAGCTGTGGAAGGTTTGCCGAAGGGCAGCCCGCCGGCAGCCATGGTTTGGGGTGCGACGACAACAAAACCCTGGTTGGCGATTTCCGCCAGCACATTCCGATAGTAGGCATTACTCATCAGAAAACCATGATTCATCACGACGACGCCAAGTTCTTGTGCCGAACTTTGCTCGGGTACCATCACCAGCGTGTCGACTTTCACGCCATCCTTGGTTTTGATAATCAGTTCCTTGACGCTGGCACCATAAGCCTGTTGCCCAGCAACGGTTAGAAGGCAGGCCATTCCAAAACGCAAAAGGTTACCCATGGAAAATTTCATTCATTTCTCCTTGAATTTGATGGAACGCGTCGTCTCGAAGTTGAGCTGCACGCGCTACGACTGAAGGGTTACAAATTTTTTTCGAAAGATGTTCTGAGTATGGTTTAAACGGTGTCGCCGGGGATTTCATTTAATATTTCATGAACTGTTTTTTGTGTGACAACAGTAAACTCAATGCAATCCTGTGTTTCATTGATTTGTGTGGAAATGCATGCAGAAAAAAAATGAGTGGAAGTGCATGTGAGGTTGTAAGAAACCTGGCGAGCGAAGGTGAATTTGACTTTGTTGTCAAGTCTAACTATCAAATGCGGAAGGCGAAGGGGCGCGCTCATAGGTCTGCTGATGCTGCTGCTTGAGATGTTTATACTCAGCGTCCTCGCGCGCCTTAACATAAATGTCGTAATAGATACGGGCGGATTCCGCTTTTTCAGGATCGTTACCGCGCGGCGTTTCTTCGCGCGTTCCCGGTTTATACTTACGGCCGCTGGGATGGTTCGCATAACGGCGGGCTCGGGTGAAGCCCATCTGCAGGAATTTACGCGCCATATCCATACCCACAAAATCATGAACTGCTTTGTACTGCAAAAAAAGCTCATGGATTTTTTGTGCGGATGCTTTGGCCAGTGCCGGGGTTTTGAATTTCCAGTGGGGTAGTATTTCGCTCTTATAGGGTTCCACCATGAGCACCCCTTGCTCGCCTTTACCCACCCGATAGAGTTCCGGATGCTCGCGGAAGTTCAAAGTCTTGTAGTCGAGTTCATAATTGAAGGGCAGGAGTTTGCTCATGGCGCCCCCACGGTGCTTATGGTTTCATCATAGCCCTTATCCACGGTTCGCGGCATGAGCCGACGCTGTCCTTCTGGACAAAGTTCAAGCACCGCGCAACGACTGCAGGTTGGATTATGCAAAAAGCAGCAGCGCTGACCATGAAGCATGAGGACTTCATGATTGTCATAAACCTCCTGGGCCGAAAAATATTCCGGTAATTGACCTGCAAGGCGGTCGTGCATTTTGCTCGCCGTCAGGCGCTTTGGGATGAGTTCCAGGCGTTCAGCCACGCGTTGGTGATGGCAGTCCACCGGAAGAGCCGGCATGCGCAAGCGACTGAACAGCAGCACAGCAGCGCTGGTTTTCGGACCGACCCCTTTGAGTTGTTCCAGCCAAAGCCTCGCCTCGTGCACAGGCATATCGGCCAGAAACTCCAGAGACAGTGTCTCCCCGCGCCTCCGGGTACTCTCTTGCAGAACGCCTTGAATGCGAGGTGCCTTCTGCTCCGGCCAGGTCGCGGCTTGAATCGCCTCTTCCACGTCCTGAACCCTGGCATCGCGAACGAGTTCCCATTCCGGGAAACGGGCGCGTAATGTTTTAAAGGCCCGGCCCGAGTCCCGGTTTTTGGTGCGATGGGAGAGGAGAGATGAAATCAGTTCACTGAGTGGATCGAGTTCGTGGAAGTAAGGGATGGGACACTGATAAACACGACAAAGCATGTGATGCACAGCCAGCGCTTTTTCATTTACATCCACTGCATATTCCTTTATGCGCGTGTTCTGTTTTGAGCCCGCCATCTGCTATCCCCTGACTTGCAGAACCCGTGCCGTCTGCACCGAAACAGTTGACAACACGCGGGGCATTTGCCAAGTTTTTGGCCAGCCGCCTTGGCAATAACAGGAAAGGTCGGGTCATGAAAAAACTGCTACTGGGTCTTGCATGCGTTATGAGCTCTTGTGTTGGTTATGAAGACACCATCACCGAGGCCATCCAAATCGGTCAGGCCAGTATGGCCCCAACCCCGGGAGAATCGGTCTCAGCCACGCGACAGGCTCTGGAGAAAGGTGTCACAGTCGGCATCAATCTTTTGCAGAAGGATGGCGGTTTCAGTCAATCGATGCATCGCATTCTGATTCCTACGGAACTCCAGAAGGCGGCTCAACTGGCCCGTAGCGCGGGACTCGGCGCCCAGGTGGATGGTTTTGAAAAAAGCCTGAATCGTGCTGCTGAGCAGGCCATGAGTTCGGCCATGCCGATTTTCAAGCGCGCCATCACTCAGCTGACGTTCCAGGATGTCGTAACCATTCTCACTGGACCCGACCAGGCGGCGACCAACTACTTTCGCAGTACCAGTGAAAGACAGTTGATGGATACTTTTAAACCGATTGTCGCGAAAGCCACACAGCAGAACAATGTTGGCAAATACTACACGCAGCTGATAACGACCGTCCGTCCTGCGGCAGCCTTGGCTGGTGTGCCCCTGCCCGCCGTCAATCTTGACGAGTATGTGAGTCAGAAAGCCACCAACGCCCTTTTTGTGGAAATCGGGCGTCAGGAAAAAATGATTCGCGACAATCCGGTGGAACGAAGCACCGCGCTGCTGCAAAAAGTGTTTGGCTATTACGCGAACAAAAAGGGCTAGGAGCTGAACGGGCATGAAGCAGCTGGCCCTCATGTGATGATGAGTTTTGGAATGCTCGGGGTCCTGCTGCGCTATGGGCTGGGCATTCTGGGCTTGAAAGTTTTCCCTCCGCATCTGGCAGCCTGCTACGGCGGCTTGACCCTGGCCCGTGTGCTTGAAAAAGTTTGAGCCGGGGTTTAGACTCCAAGTGTCCAGCATTTTTATCAAATAGAACTTGTTTGTGTTCTCATAAGGAACTTTTCAAGAACACTTGTGCATTAAATCCCTGCTTCATACGTCAGGACTATGGCTTATATCCCTATGTTTCTTAATAGTCAAATATGCGCGGAGCGAAGTATGGCACTGACGGTGGAAGAACGGTCCTTCATCTATAATCAGTTTTTAGGCAGTGATAAGCCATCCACCATATTCCGCGCCCTGTTTGAGCGGAAAAAACAATCGCATCCGCATTTTTCCATAGCCCAACTTTGCAAGTCCTGCGGCATTCCTTCGCGGGGATATTTGTCCGAATTTTTAAATGGCAAACGTCGATTGAACAGCCGCTACTGGAAAAGTTTTATTAAATGCTTCGGTCTGACTGGTCGTTTGGCGACAGCTGGACTTTTGGTGTTCGAAATGGACGCCACGGAGGAGCCGGAAGAACGACGCGTTTTGCAGGAAAAACTGGATAGCCTGAAACGGTCCTTTAAGAAAGTCGAGGAAAGTTTTCCTTCCCGCCTGCACGGGATGGTGTTTGCGGCTGAGGTTTACTGTGCCTTTGGTCTTTATGGGAATAATCCTACCAAGGAACAACTCAAGGGTTATTTTGGACGCGATCGCGCTCTCGACGTTGAATATGCGCTGGCTTGTCTTCTGGGCATAGAAGTGGTGGGTTTAAATACCGAAACGCAGCGCTATTTTATTCGCGAGAATACCATTCGCTTCACCGACAGTGATGACAGCGGCATGACGATGAATAATTTCCATCATTATGCTGTGCAGGATGCGGAACGTGCCTTCAAAAAGTGGTATTCCTCGCAGGATGCGTATTTTGAAACGATGATGATTTCCGTCAAAAAAAGTCGGCTCCCGGAATTCATTGAGAAGGTCAAGGATCATAGTATCCTTTCCGCTCAGGAAGTTGAATCCACGGAAGCCGACATGCTGATCCGATTCAATGTGCAGATTTATCCTTTGCACTAGGATATCGGATAGTCATCTCCTTCAGAAGGTTCTCCGCCTTATCCACCTCGGCCATGATCCAGAGCATGTAGCGGATATCCACGTGAATAGCCCGGGTCATCAAAGGATCGAAATACCAGTCTTTGGTTACGGATTCATAGGTGGAATCGAAATTCAACCCGACCAGTTCCCCGCGTTTATTCATCACGGCCGAGCCGGAATTGCCACCGGTCGTGTCCGCGGTGGATAAAAAATTCACCGGAACCGTGCCGAGGGACTTATCCTTATAGACGCTGTAACGGTGGCTATGGATAGCGTCCAGGACACCCTTGGTCGTATCAAACGGAGTTTTGCCTGTGTATTTCTCCAAAATACCTTCGACCGTCGTGAAGGGCCCTTTGACGAGGCCATCCTTGGGGGCGTAGGACGCCACAGTCCCATAGGTGACGCGTAGCGTGGAGTTGGCATCGGGATAAACCGGTTTGCCTTGGGATTTTTTCCAGGCAATCACAGCTCGCATATACTCAGGAATCACGCGATCCAGGTTGCCGTCGATTTCCTTTCTGCGGTTTTGCAGCGACATGTTGATGTCATGAAGTTTCACGGCCAGCTGCACCAGTGTATCGTTGGATTGAGTCAAGCTTGCAAGGTCCTTGCTCATCCATTCCAATCTTTTATTGGTGTCGTGCAGAGTGGAATTTTGATAGAGGCCAGGAATCGCTCCCACATCTGGCAGAAGCGCGTCCAGTCCCAGCGGGTGCGTGTCACCCGGTAACTTCCGGTAACGCTGTAGCGCCGTGTTCCATCGCGTCTGATCCACTTCGCTGACAAAGGTCTGCTCCAGGCGGCTCAGGCGGGCTTTGATAAAGGGCAGATCGCGATCCTGATAGCCGGATTCACGTTCCGCATCCGGTTTCTGCCTTTCCACAGCCAGTCGATGCAGAGCGATGGCACTGGTCAGGAGGTCGCTTTTGGTCGCGACGGACCACGCGAACTGCTGCTCCGTTAAAACGAAATCGGCCTGGATCAGTTGATCCATCTCGGCGAGCACGCCCTGTAAAGTTTTCGCGTTCGGTTGGCGTTCCATCCATTTGCGAAATTCAGCCTGCTGTTCGTCCTTGATCGTCGCGATATCCCGGCGCCCAAACCCTTCGAGCAAACCTTTGGTTTTTTTCAAGCCATTGCTGATGCTTTTCGCAACGCTCGCGTAGCGAACACTGGCTTCCTGATTATTTTTCGTCGCCTGGGCTATGGCAGCCAGATCTGCTTCATACTCCGCGACCCGCCGAGGGTAGCTCAGGTCACGCACGAAGCGAATCTCACTGGGCAGTTTATAACGATTGGTACGACCGGGATAACCTGCCAGCAAAATAGGATCGCCGTTTTTAAGCCCTTCGGCGGAAACGGTCAGGAAATCCTTGGACGCCAGGGGTACATTCTCAGGCGACGGATCCGCAGGTCGACCGTCCTTGCCGACATAAGCTCGCAGAAAAGCAAAGTCACCGGTGTGGCGGGGCCATTCAAAATTATCGATTTCACCACCGAAGTTACCAATTTTATCAGATGGGGCGTAGACGAGGCGCACATCGCGGATCATCATCTGCCGAATACGATAATATTCCATGCCACGATGAAAGCTCGGCACGGAACAGCGATACGCTTTGTCCTGTTCGCACGTCGCAATCAGCGCCTTGATGCGTTTTTCAATTCCCTCATAGCGCGCTTTGCCAGATAGTTTGGCATCAAGTCCGTTGAGCACGTCCTTGGTCACATCATCGACCCGGTCCGTCACATAAATGCGTGTATTGGGGCTGGCCGGCAGTTCCTCGGTCCGGGATCGGGCCAGGAAGCCGTCCGCGATAAAATTTCTCTGGGCGGTGGAGTTATGTTGAATGTCTCCATAGGCACAGTGATGATTGGTGACAATCAGTCCCTTTGGGGAGACAAAGGATGCGGAACAGCCACCCAACGAAACAATTGCGGTCATCGGCGCCCGGTTCAGATCGGCGAGTTTTTCGGCCGGCGTCTGAATGCCGATGCGTTTAAGCTCGCTCTTCAATAGGGGCAGTTGATGCGGTTGCCATTGGCCCTCGTCCGCCTGAGCTGTCAGGGGCAGGGCGATGATGAGACTTGGGAAGAGAATACGCTTCAACAAGGGACACTCTCCAGGCTGGTTGATCGGCGAGTCTACCAACCCTTGTGGGGGCTGACAACGCGGTCAGTTCGGTCTATAATGGTAGACAATTCAGAGGGATGGCCTCTCGCCGGAAACATGATCGATTAAATCGATCAAATATAATGAATAATTATATTTTATTTCAATCATGTTTTTCCGTTAAGATGGGTGTCAGTTGTTGCTGACAATGGCTGGTTCTTCGGACTCAGTTTGAAAACTGACCGTTGGGATTTTACACTTTCAGGAGATTGAATCGATGAAAAAGTATTCGCTCGTCGCTGCCGCTCTCGTTTTTGCCAGCTCTGCAGCCTACTCGGCCACATACCAGTTTGACAAAAGCGCCAGCACCATCACCTGGAGTGGTAGCAAGCAATTCACGGACAGCGCGCATACCGGGACTGTCGGCCTGAAGGAAGGTGAGCTCGACTTGCCCGCCAAGGGTGCGGCCAAAGGTCGCGTTGTGATCGATATGACCACGATCGCCAACCAGGACGTGACCGATCCCAAGTATAAAAGCAAACTGGAAGGTCACCTGAAGTCGGAAGATTTCTTCAAGGTGGATGAATTCAAGGAAGCCGTCCTGGTGATCAAGGATATGAAGCAGAACGCCACTGACAAAACCAAATATGATGTCAAAGGCGACCTGACCATCCGCGGCAAAACTCAGGAAATCAGCTTTCCTGCAACCGTGGTGGAAAACGCTGGCAAAGTGGAAGTGACTGGCAAGATCAACATCGATCGTACCAAGTATGGTGTCGCCTACGGCAGCCCTGCCAGCTTCAGCATTACCGATGTGTCGAAGGTCGTGGAAAGCAAGATCAAGGATGTTAAGGACAAGGTCATCAAGAATGACTTTTCGGTGGACGTGAAACTGGTTGGAAAAACCAAAGCCTAAGCCTCATTCGCGAGAGTCCGCCCTGGGGCGGACTTCTCCTCCTCATTCTACCTCAGAACAATCTTTTCAACCGTGTCATCAGTATGAGGGCCAGCGCTGCTCCCGCAATGCCTGCGAGGATCTTGAGCATTGTTCTATGGCGTTCACTGAAGGGGCGTGGCGGCCTTAGGATCAGTTTGGGATCCGTGGTCAGAAATGATTCCGGCCCTCTCTCGTCTTTCCCTTTCGATTTCATCAAAGCCCTCCTGGCAAGATGCTGTTAGTATGACTGGCTCTTTGTGGGAAAGGCAATTCGGAATCACTGTGAGGAATTTTTGGGCAACCGGCCTGCACCGGTCACCCAGTTACGCTGAGATCACATCGATCATTGGATACGATTGTCGATCACCTGCTGGTAAGGAATCAAGCCGGCGTTGCTAATATAAATTCTAAAAGAGTTGCCCCAGTAATTCGTCACGCCGTTCAGGACGAGCTCCCGATTTTCGCCGGATTCGCTCACGACGGGTGTTGCCAGCGCGCGGTGAATGACCTGGTTTTTCGCGTCCATCAACACAGCGATCGGCTGGTCCTTCTGCAGCGAAAGATCGCAGCCGGGACAGCTCAGGGCTTCCATTTTAAAGCGCACGCGCAAGGTCTTTTGTTCATCATTATAATTCAAGGACGGGCGTCCCTGGATCCGCATGGGGGCTGCCTGGCGAATCTCGACCGACGGATCGCCGAGCAGGTTGTATACCAGGAGATGATGCCGGTTGGTGCTTTCCAAAAGTTTGGCTTCCTCGATGGAACCCGTGATTTTTTTAGCGAAGACCTTGGCATCCACCATCACATCACCCAGCCGCTGACTCATCGGCAGTCCGTTATTCTCTCGATCGATCAATGAACGCGCCAGGCCCAGGGTCAGGCGGTTATTATAAGTCCAGTTACTCTGGCGCGAGGCGGCCACCAGCCCAAGCGCGCCGTTGCTATCGAGTAACATCTGCTCGGCCATGAATCGTCCGTTCGGATCGGCCGTTTGAAATTCACTGCGATCACTCGTGATGTGACCCTGATGAATAGTTTCGCTGTCGAAAAATCCAGTCAGACAGGCAATCGCAAAGACGACCGGTGGTTTATCGGTGGGATACAGGGAAAAACGTTGGGTGTCGTAACTGAAGCCCGGCCAGGCCCATTGCCGGGTGGTGGCATGCCCTCGATTGATCAGAATACTCGTACCGCGCTTGACGGCATTGTCGATCAGATCCTGCGAACCTTCCATGTGGAATAGCAGCTGCGGGTAAAGCTCGGGGCTGGCCACGGTCAGAGCCGCATAATCAATGGGTTTGGCCGGAGACCAATTCACAGGTTTCAAAGGCTTTTCCGTATCCGTGCGGAAAATTCGCTCCGGCCGGAATCCAGCGTTGAAATAGCGCTTCGCTATCCTGTTCTCCATGAACTCAGCATAGTTATTAGCGCTGCCCGTATCGCGAGAATTGGTCATCTGCAGAGTCGCTGCAATGGTTGGCGACTGATAATAATAATCCACGGTCGGTGGATTATTTTCGTAATTTATGGTGCGGTCCATGACTTTTTGCAGCTCGTCCAACGATTTGACGGGAATGCGGCCAATGCTGAATTTGGGATCCAGCGATGGCGTGTAGCTTTCCGGTTGATCAGGAAACTGCGTGTAGTACACATCACCTGCACTCAGGGCATAATCACCGAGCGCGGGATCGCCCAGGGCTGCATCATAATACGTTGGGATGCGATCGACATCGCCCAGGAGCAGCACCCATTGCATATAATTGGGTCGCAACCCCTGCGCTGCCGAAGCGAGCTTTTCCTTCAGGTCTGCAGCCGTTCCACCGTCCCACTCGAGAACAGCGGTCCGAATGCCAAGCGTTTCCTTGTGCAGACGGAGGCGTTCGGCCGCGTCCCGGAAATCTCGGGGTGACACAATGATGAGATTAGGTCCGGCAAAATTAATCGATGCACGCGCCATCTGCGGCTGGTCTCGTCGAAGACGCAGGATGGGCTCACCCGAGCGGCAAATATCCAGCACATCGTTTGGGTTGAGGATCAGCTGATTCAATCCCACCAGCTGCTGCGATCGATAAAAATCGACCGCATCGCGCCCGCGGAACGGAGCCCGAAAGCATCGCGACGCGCTCTTGAAGTTAACGATGACATCAAGTTCGTCGTAATATCGTATATTGGATTGTTTGGCGATAAAATCCACCAGGGGAACCGAGACTTTCACCAGATTCTGTTCGCGATCGACGAGCGATTGGAATCGGGCATCCCGTTCGACAAGAATTTCATTTTTGCTGCTGAAATACATCTTGTCATCAAAGCGCGGAGGAATGGCCCCTGCAAATTGAGGCGACCCTTCTTCTGCCAGCGGCACTAAAGGTAAATTCAGACCACCCACGACCTGGCCCGGCTTGACGGTTACGCCTGTGACTTGGGCATCGAGCGGCAGGGCAAAATAAAAGTTGGTCATCGGGAGTTCTGGCAGCAGGGGTTCGCCCGTATAGCTGCTGCTGACGATGTCGCTGTGATGGCTCGTGAGCTGGACAAAAGACTTGCCGCCCAACCAGACTTTTTCTTCACGGAAAGTGGGAATTTTCAAACGAACGTGGGCTATGCCGCGATCCAGGTCCACCACGGGTTCCTGATACAGTTTGTGGTCGCAAAAACACTGTTCGGTTTTGATGCTGTTGTTGACCAGTTCCACCGATTCCACAATTGGTTCGTAACCCTCGATCTCGCAGCGAAGCTGGACGGCTTTGACGCGATCATTGAGGTGGAAAGTTCCGCTCAGTTTGAAGCTATCCTTGCCTTCCAATCTCTGATCAACCAGCACAATCCCCTTATGGTTCAGCGTGCAGGATCCGGCCGAGGCTTTGGTGTTGCCCTCAGCCGAAAGATAGATGGTGTAGGGTACCTTCACCGTTTCCACCGGTGGAAAATAAATGTTTTTGACCGATTGTGCCCCGGCGGTCCCGGCCAGGAACAAACCCAGCAGGATGAGGTGTTTCATGGATTGGCTCCTTCCTCAACGTCAAGCTGGACAGGATGAGTGCCAGACCCGATCATGGGATCCGAGCCCGTGCCGATGGGCAAACCGCCACCCGATAGGAGCTGACTGCAATCAAACACCAGCGTGGCATCGGGCTGCTCGAGCTTAGTGCAAGTGATCGCGGTCCGTTGTTTGATGGTCGCGACGGAGCCATCGTCATTGACGAACATATTCACCCGATCGGACAATTTATTATAGAGAGCTTCCAAGGCGGGACTCTTGAGATTCAGTTTGAGCCAGTAGGCACTGTTTTTCAAAGCCTGCGCATAAGGAAAGAAACCCTGAACGGCGCCATCATTCTGGAACTCCTGGAAGCACTCATACTTCTGCAGACCAGGCTGGGCGACACAGAGGACACCAAAGCCAGTTTTTATCTGAAAAAAATTCGAGGTGAAACGTCTCACTTCAGGATCACGAAGATGATCAAAGATTGCGTGTGCGGTTTTGTCACGGTACGTCAACACAATTTTGTCATCCTGGTCGTGCACACTGAACTGCGGTCCGGGCACCTGATCCGGACTCTCAGGGCCGCACGCCATGGATGAGGGAGCGGACGCGAAAAAAAGTAAAGCGCTTGAAATGAACAGCTGGGCTTGCATGTCGATTCCTTTTTCCTAGGTGTGTCGATGGATTGAAGGCGTTCGGTCTCAATATGTCTTTGAAGACGAATATGATAAAAGGCGAAATATGGAGGCAGTGTAGAAACTGTTCTTCAATTCGCACATTTCAAGAACACTTCAAAGCAGCATGGTTACGCTTACCTACCTCAACATGATCTATAGAGTTGATCATGTCAAACTAATAATTATACTATATTTAGATCGTGTTTTACCGATAAGGTAGGGATCAACCTGAGGGAGAACGATCATGTTGCTACCAAGAAAAAGTTCAGATCGAGGCTTCGCCAATGACGGATGGCTCAAGAGCTGGCATAGCTTCTCATTTTCTAACTACTATGACCCCCGGCACATGGGTTTTCGTCAGCTGCGCGTGATCAATCAGGATATCGTGGCCCCTGGCCAGGGCTTTCCTACCCATGGACACGCCGACATGGAAATCATCACGGTGGTGCTGCGTGGAACCATCGAGCATAAAGATAGTATGGGTAACAAGGAGCTGGTGAAAGCAGGAGAAATCCAGCGTATGAGCGCCGGGACCGGCGTTAAACATAGCGAGTTCAATCCTTCCGCCACGGAAGACCTGGAGCTCTTGCAGATCTGGATTGAACCGGCGGAACGCGGCATCGAACCCAGTTATGAGCAGGTGGCCGTCAAGAATCTGGAAGGTGAAAAACTTCGGCTGTTGGTCGCACCGATGCAGGAAACAGCGCCTGTGCATATTCATCAGGATGTAAGAATCTATCGCGGCGAAATCGGCAAGGGCGAATCCCTGGAGCTGCCGCTCGCTGCGGAACGTTACGGCTGGCTGCAAATGATCAGCGGCAGTCTTCTTATTAAAGATCAGAGTTTAAAGCCGGGTGACGGCCTCGCGATATCCCGTGAGAAGGAACTGCTGATCACCGCGGATGCAGGCGACACCTCATTTTTGCTCTTTGATTTGTCATGAGACGCGATGGCGCTTGAAAAAGCGCCGCATTCTTCGGCCGAATCAGATTTGTAATCGCCTGGGACAACAGGCGAACTCCACTGGACGGGCCTTGCCTCAAAAAAACTGTGAATATTTGCGGGTGAGGCGCCGAATGGTTTTTGGTCTGTCCAACTGGTGGAGGAAACCCAATGAAAATCAGTCTGATATTAGCTTGCCAACTCTTTGCATCCAGCGTAGCCCTGGCTGCTGACGCCGCTGCGACTCAACCCGCAGCCGCCGCGCCTGCCGCGCAAACCATGGCCCCAACGGAGGCGGTCAATCCTGAAACACCGGCTGCCGCTTCAGCCAATGCCATGGAAGCCGTGTGCAAGCTCTCTGGCAACACCCGTCGCGTAAAAATGGATATGAGCAATCAAAAATGTCAGGTTCTTTATTACAAAGAGACGGAAATGCCTGGCACAGAAAACAAACTCTGGGAGTTCAACCATGAGTTTGAAAAGTGCAAGGAAAGCTACAGCGGTTTTGTGGATAAGCTGCGTGGCATGAGCTGGACCTGCAGCTGATCGGGCTGCACTTCGGGCTTTGTTGCTAACAAAGCCCCTGGTCTTTTTCCCTCTCTTGTCTTTTTCCCTCTCTTGAATTCCCCGAACCTTAGAATTATTCTCGCCCCACGTTCCTCTGGTCCTGGTCACAAGGAATTAAAACCATGGTCATTGCACAAACCCCGCGTCTTTTCCTGAGGCATGTGACTCTATACGATGCTGCGTTCCTTTTGGATTTGATGAATCAACCGTCCTATCACCGTTTTATTGGCGATCGAGGGGTTCGCGATGTGCCCGGCGCGTTGAACTATATTCAGACCCGTTTCATCGATAACTACGAACGGCTTGGCTACGGTCTTTACGCCGTGGAATTACACGGCGCACCGTCACCTGCGGGCATCTGTGGGCTGGTGAAAAGGGATACGTTACCGGGACCCGATTTAGGTTTCGCGTTCCTGCCGGCGTACTGGTCTCAGGGCCTGGCGCGCGAGGCAGCGGTCGCGACGCTCCAGTATGCGAAACAAAGCCTTGGCCTTTTGAAACTTCTGGCGGTGACCAGCCTCGACAACGAGGCTTCCATCCGATTGCTGCAGGGCATCGGTTTTTCGCTCCAGGAGATGATTCAATTTCCCGGAGACGAGGAGAGACTCAAGCTCTTCACCTGCGATCTTTAACCGCAGGGGCAGGGGACGGGCAGGTGTAGCGTGTGTAAGGTCTGACTTGACCCAGGCCCTCACCTAATGGAAAGCTCACCCCCATTTCCACTGTATTCCAGCTCGAACTTTGGATGACATCCACCATTTCAGGCGGCGGGCAATCCTGTTCGAAACGGATCGGCCGTTCCCGGGCCTTTTGCTCCGAGGCATACGCTGATCGGCCCCGTTCCGAAGCCTGTTCGGTGGACGGAATTTTCAACTCTTCAGCTCCCCATGCCGTCGCGGTCCAGCCGATCAGAAAACATGATGCGAGTATGCGCTTCATACGTTCCCCCTTTCCTCTATCGAGCCGGCATCAGGCACAATCATGGTGGCCACGCCTTCTTCCATCATCGCATCGTACGGGATTTTGCCAATTGAAAAACGTTGACGATGGAACAGATGGTGACGACCAAAAATCAGGAGCTGCGGACGGCGATTTTGAGTGATTTTTTGCAATTCCTCTGCCGGTTGACCGAAGCTGACCAGGGCTTCGTAGCGCGAGGCCACGTCCTGCGCGCCGGGAATATTCTGAAAACGGGAACGCAGATCCTCGCTTATTTTTGCGCGGAGCTGTTCCGTATAGCTGGCAGCCGTAAATTCCGGATTGGGCTGTATTTTACCAAGGTTCATCGCTGCGCGAACTTTATCGACCATGTGGTGCACCCCGGCGTGGCTCAACTTATGCACATGAGCGTGGCCAAACTCAGAGCATTCCATGGATATTGCCATTTGAATCGCGGCTGCAAGCGCGCAACGTCCTTCGAGCTGGAGATTGTCTGCGACCACAATGCGCGGCCGTTCGGCAAAATTCTGTGGCACACCGGAAGGCAGGATCAGTACAGGGATGTCGGCGTGCGCCGCCAGCGAGAAAGCGGTCGATATGCCTTCGAAAAGGTTATGGCCTGCCCGCTTGCTCATCCCACACATGATAAGCCCTGCCTGAACTTCCAAGGCAATGGTCGTCAGGGCTTCGGAGGTATAATCGCGCAGAACATGAGTGCCGATCCGAAGGTCCTGGGGCAAACTCAGGCGCAGCTTTTCCAAGCCTTTGCGTGATTCTTCATCTTCCATATCGTTGATGACGCGATCGTAGCCATAATAGGGATTCACGACGACGTCGCCCGCTCCCATGTAGTTAAAAATAGGCTGAGTGGCATGAACCAGCTCCAGTGGACTCCCCAGCCTGCGGGCCAAAGCCGAGGCGCTTTGGATCATCGGTTCGTCGGATTTGTCCAAAGAAACACCTACAACAATCGGTTTGCTTCGAGGGTTCCAATTCGCAGTCTTCATAACTCACCTCTCTTTATCGAATGGCCGTGAGAGTCTCACGGTCTCCCATAACCCACCTGTCTTCATCGAAGGGTCATCCAGGTCTTAGGGCCTCCATCTCATGGAGCAATTCCTGGGCCATCCATAAAACCGTTATATATGGCTATTTGATGTAGGCAGCCGAACCAATTCCCAAAAAACGGTGAGCGATTTGCTACAGACCTGGCCCATACGACCAAGCTGAACGGGAGGTCTTCAAGCGGCTTGATATGTGATGGATGAGGGGCGTTGGAATCGATGCAGAGGCAGGCGCATGACCAAGGCAAAGGGATAGCCTTCACCCGGTTTAACTTCCAGAGACAGCAGCTGAATCCGGATGCTGCCGCCAGCCTCTTGTATAAAGCGGGCGACCGCTGTCATGCCAATGCCTCGGCCTGAAATCTGGGTTATGTGCGAGGCCGTACTGACCCCGATCGAGAACATCATGTCGGCTATGGACTGCGGGTCCATGGATAACGTTGAAGTGAGCCGCCCCTGTTCCTGGGCCAGAGCCTGGATCCTGTCGAGGCGGAGCCCTTGTCCATCATCCTGGAGCCGGAAGACGAGGTCGGCACCGTCCTCTTCAATTTGCAGCTGGATATGACCAGCCGGGGATTTGCCTCTTTGGACACGCTGTTCGGATGTCTCGATGCCGTGATCCATGGCGTTACGAATCAGATGAAAAAAGATGTGACGGAGCATTTCATCCACCTTGCTCTCCACGAGCAGTTGAGGAACTTTCAAGGTTATGACCGGCATGGGTTTGCGCAGGTCGCGGGCTAGCGATTCGGCACTGCGCAGGATCTCCCGCATCAGATCGGGCAGAGTCGTGAAGAGCTGCTGCCGAAGCGCTGCCAGCAGGGGATCAAGCGGCGTCGCTTCCGCCCGCTGTCGCAAGTCCTGAAGGAATGAATAGGCGCTGATGGCCTGACCCGCAGGCAGGACCAAACGAATTTGGTTGTCGGCTGTCCTGCCCAACTTTTCCACGGCCAGACGCTGGTATTCTTCCAAGTGCCGAACCAGCAGCTGATGCTCATCCATCAGATGGCCGCGATTCACGCCATCACTGGTGGTTTGCTCCAGCTGATGAATACGTTCGGCGAGACCCCGGAATTGTAAGGTCCGTGCCGCGCCTTTCACGGTATGCAGATTCATCAGAACGATTTTGGAGAGTTCGGCGATCGGCACGTTGACATCCGGTTGGGTCAGGATCAGGATATTCTGCTGCAAAAGTTCACAGGAGCTTTTAACAAAGCGGTGAAATTCGCTTTCGCGAATATTGATGACTTCGGCGACCATGTTCAGTTCTTCTGCCGAATGCCTGGCCTCTTCCTGCCATTTGCGAAGATCGGTGACATCACTCACACTCACCAGGAGTTTATCCACTTTATCCGCATCATTCATGATGGGGTTCCAACCCAGTTCGAAATTGCGAACTTCGCCGTCTCGGGTATAACGCACCATGCTGCGGGGGAAGGATTCTTTATTCAGTTCAAAATTCAAAACGTCTTCACCCAGAGTGGTGAGAACCACACTTTGAATCTGATGCTGCAAATCTTCGGAGATATTGCTTTGCGCGAACAGAAGCGGGAGCGCTTTTTGATCTTCGAGATTTTGCGTTTCCAGGATATTTTCCAGATACTGCGAGTAATCCTTATGAATCACCTGATTTGAACCATGAATGGCGAAGATGCCCAGTTCAATCGATTGCATGATGGAACGGATTTCTCGCGTCTGTTCCTCGACCCTGGCTTCCAGCGTGGAGGCCAGCTGCCTGACCTCGGCTTCCGATGTTTCGGCGCGATGAAACGCATGGGAGAAACGCGCGGAGATCAAATAGGACTGGCATAGCGTAAAGATAAAGACACCAAGTCCGGCCAGGGGAATATGCGAATAATAGCCACGTACCATCACAAGGTCGTGCGCGGTCATGGCGAACAGAATCAGAAAGGACACGAGAAACACCCGAGCGCCATCCCTTTTGCGTCGGTAGGCTCGGGCGATCACGAGCAGACTGTAGAAGATAATCATCAGGGCGACCAGCTGATAGGTCTGGGTGCTGTTCACGTAGGTTCGAACAGGGAGCAAGGCAATGGTCCCGAGATAAATGGCGCCAAAAGCCGCGGTCCCATTCACCAGGCGCGACGACATTTCTTGAGGGAACAGGGATTTCGTGTAAAGAAAGAAGGATGAAATACAAGCAATCCAGCCAAAATTATAAAAATAAATTCGCACCGGCATTTCAGTGGGCAGGAGCACGCCCCAAGTGTCGGCCGGATCAGCTGACAGGCTATAGAGACCCACAAAAAAACAGTGCAGTCCGTAGTAGAGCGTGGACCGGTCCGTCCGTCGCAGGAAAAACAGGCCAAAATGATAAAGGCTCATGATAAACAGGGTGCCGACAATGAAGAACGTGTAGGCGGTCAAACCCTGAAGGTTGGCCCTTACGCCGTCCTGCGTTCCCATATAAATCGGCGTCATCATGCCACCTAGAAAGATATCGAAGTTGGCCGCTTCGACGACGATATCGAACGCGGCCTGGCTGGGTGTGAAACTGTAGTCCCAGGCTCCTTGCAAGGCTCCCACACTCGTTTCGGGGGTCTTTCCCAACTGTCCGATCGTGGTGATAAGCCGCCCGTCAACGAAGATGCGTGCGCTTGAATAAATGCTTTGAATCATCAAACGCAGCTCGCGCGGATGATCAAGAATCACGTGGATGCGATAGCTCGCATACCCATGGGCCGGAAACGGATGATCAAAATTCCAACCCGATGGGATGTGCATCAGCACGGGTGGTGCGGTTCGGCCTTCGGTGACAATCCATTGCTGCCAATAGAATTCCGTTTCGCCTTGCAGTTTCAAGAGGGGAGTTTCGTCAGGGTTCCAGGAACGCAGATCCGCGACACCCTTTTGCAGAGTTTGCCCATAGCTCGTTCCATGCAGAACGAGGAGCAGGATCAAGAGCAATCTGTAGCCCAGTGTGACCAGGAAGCCTCCGATGCCAGGGATTCGCTCTTGGCATCGGCTGTTTTCCCTTTGGACTCAAGGTCCTTCGTCTTCAACCAGCGGTAAATTTTTCTCGGTCCAGCCGCGAAAGCCACCCGTCATGGAAAGGACCTGGGTATAGCCCATTTTCTGAATATTCTGGGTGGCAAGAATGGAACGATAGCCGCCACCACAGTAAAGAATGAGCGGTGTTGAGACATCGGGAATTTTCGTTTCTATATCCCGTTCAATCAGTCCCTTGGAGATATGGATAGCGCCAGGCAGATGGCCGGTTTTCCATTCCGACTCTTCACGGACATCGATCAGCACAAAATCCTTACTGGACTTTAAACGCTTCGCCACCTCATCGATGTCGATTTCCTTCACTTCCTTTTGGGCTTGTGCAACGAGTTTAAGAAATCCTGGGGTATGGTCCAATGCATAACTCCTAAGGCATGCGCAGGTAACTCTGCGCCGATGGTCTCATAGCCCGATGGTCTTGTCAAAACACCAAAGGGTTCTGCACTGGGTGTTTTGCCTAGCTTTTGAACAGAAGGTCTTGAATCGACACATGATGTCTCAAGTCCTGTAGGCGATGTCCGTTAAGCTATCGGGGAAATGCGAAACTCTGCGTCTGGAAAATTCGACTTGGGCCGCAGAGCCGTTTATCCTGAGTCATAAGGTCTGCTTAAAAGTCTGTAGTTGCGCGTCTTGTGGAGGCCGTGATGTTCGAGTTTTTCAAAAAGCGGGGAATCGTACTCGTTCCAACAGAACGAGTGCTTCTGGCTCTGTGGGCCCTGCTGCTGTCATTGGATTTGGGGAGCGTGGGTGAAGCGCGAACGCTGACGCTTGAGGAGTACCTCAACCAGGTGCGCAGCAGCAACCAGTCGATGAAAAGCGCCAACGCCACTATCGAAGCAACCCGGCAGAGGGAATATTCCAGCGATTTGAACACTACCCCTCAGGTATTTGGTCAGGTGGCCCGCTCGGTGGATGAAAAGCCGCCCAGCAGTCCCTTGTCAGGCGATAAGATGGAAGCCTTGTCCTATAGCCTGGGCGTTCAGAAAGCCTGGAGTTTCGGTTTGCAGTCCCAGCTGACCTATAACCTCAGCAAGATTGATATCGAGCGTGAAAACTTTCCACCTTTTCTAGCCCCCGGGGTGGTGAATCCCCTGGTTGGATTGAATGATGATAGCACCAAGCACTGGTCCGAAGGCCGAGCTCAGCTCGACCTGGTGCAGCCTCTTTGGAAAAACTGGATGGGCCGTGAATATGATCTGACCCGTGAAACCACGCAAGCAAAACTGTCTGCGCAAAGACAGGGTGAACAGTACAAGGTCAAGGCCCTGCTCGCTCAAGCGGAGTTTATCTACTGGCAGCTGGCCCTGGCCACTGACGCGGTTCGGACTCAGGAAAGCGCCTTGGTGCGTTTCCAAAAAATTCGTGATTGGGTTAAAAATCGCGTGAACATGTCTCTGGCCGATCGCGCCGATCTTCTGCAGGCGGAAGCGGGTTTAAAAGCCCGCCGCTTCGAATTGGAACTGACCGTACGCGACCGCGTCTCCCTGCAACGCACGTTCAATTCCCTGCGTTCCCAGCAAGGGGACCGCCTGGAAGCCGACGTGATGCCCATTAGCTCGCGCATGCTGAGTGATATGACCATGGCTGCCGGTGCCATCAAGCGTCTTGATATAGAAGTCGCTCGCTCCTTGGAAAAAGTCGCGGCCTCGGAAGTGGAACAGTGGCGCGAAAAATTCAAACCTGAAGTCTCCGTGTTCGGCAGTTATGCCACCAACTCACGGGATGAATCCTTCGGCACAGCGGCCACCGATGCTTTCAAGGCCGACAAGCCCAGCATGGTGATCGGCGTGAAATTCTCGACCCCACTCGATCGGGATCTGATCAACCGGGAGCGCAGTGGTCTGGTGAAAGCCAGTGAAGCGGCGCGATTGGATCGGGAGCAGAAGGAATTCAATGCGCGTCAGGAGTGGGAGGATTTGGTTCGCCAGCTGAGCGACGCCAAGACCCGTTTGCACCTGGCCACCGAAATTGAAAGCGCACAGAAGCAAAAGCTTGAATATGAGAAGAACCGCCTCGAACGCGGTCGTACCACGACCTATCAGATCCTGCTCTTTGAACAGGATTATTCCAGTGCTCAGCTCGGGACGATTAAAGCGAAAGCTGACATCCTTGGTATTATAGCCAAACTCAAGTCCTTCGGAGATGCCGCATGAATCTCGCCAGTCTATCCATCAAACGGCCTGTCTTTATCACCTGCCTTGTGTTGGCGATGCTGGCGGCAGGTGGCATGTCCTTCTTCAGATTGGGCGTGGACCTCTTCCCGAACGTGACTTTCCCCTTTGTGTCGGTCTGGACGGTTTATCCAGGCGCTGGCCCCAAGGAAATCGAAACGCTCGTTTCCAAGATACTGGAAGATCAGATCGCGACGATTCCAGGCTTGAAAAGCGTCGGCTCGACGAACCAGGAAGGCCTGAGTGTGGTTTCCGCGGAATTCACGCTGGAAACCGACGTCAAGTATGCCGAGCAGCAGATCAAAGACAAAATTGCCTTGATTCGGCGCAGCCTGCCGGATGGGGTCGACGAGCCTTTGATTCGCCGTATCGATCCTTCCGAACAACCGGTCGCGATCATTGCCGTGGCTGCCGATCTTCCCCCCACGCAGCTTTATGATCTAGCGGATCGTAATATACGTCCGCTGTTTGAACAGATTGCTCAAGTGGGCCTGGTGGAAGTCCTGGGTGGCCGTAAACGCGAGATCCATGTTCTGCTCGACCGCCAGAAGATGAAAGCCCGCGAGCTTTCTGTGAACATGATTGCACAAAGGCTTGGCGCATCCGGGATGAATATCCCCGCAGGCAAGGTGACCGAAGGTGGCAAGGAAATCGTTTATCGTACCCTGGGTGAATACCGTTCGCTTGATGAAATCAGCAAGACGGTTGTGAATTTTCTGGGCAACGAAGTTCCCGTTCAGGTTCGCGATGTGGCTCAGGTCACCGATAACATGAAGGATGAAACCACACGCACCTATTTCAATGGCAAGCAGGCCATCTTTCTGAACGTCTACCGTCAGTCGGGTTCGAACACCGTGCAGGTGGTGGACAGCGTCATCAAGAAAATGGAAAAACTGGCGGTCACGATGAAGGATCAGCCGGGCGCTCCGCAGATCGAACTCGTGCGCGATGGCAGCAAGTTGATTCGGGCTAACATTGCCGATGTGGAAGAATCGATCATCATCGGTATCATCCTGACCATTATCGTGGTGTATTTCTTTCTGGCCAACGGCCGTTCCACGATTATCACAGGCCTTGCCCTGCCGAACTCTCTGCTCGGCGCCTTTATCCTGATGGCGATCTTTGGTTTTACCATTAACATCATGACCCTTCTGGCTTTGAGTCTGGCCGTCGGCCTTCTCGTGGATGACGCGATTGTGGTCCGTGAGAATATTTTCCGGCATATCGAAATGGGCAAGTCTCCGGTCGAGGCTGCGATCACGGGAACGTCAGAGGTGACGCTGGCGGTTGTCGCCACGACGCTGGCGGTTATCGCCGTGTTCGGTCCGATCGCGTTCCTCCAGGGGATCGTGGGTCAGTTTCTGAAGGAATTTGGACTGACCATTTGCTTTGCGATGGCCATCAGTCTCTTCGATGCTTTGACCATTGCGCCCATGCTGTCGGCTTACCTTGCCGGTTCTGCGCATAAGGAAGTTAAAAAAGGCGTTTATTACCATACCATGGGGGTTCTGCTGCGCGGCTTTGGTCGTTTCCAGGATTGGCTGGAGCACCTCTATGAAGGTCTTTTGAATCGCGTGGTGCGGTGGCCCTCACTCTTCATCATTGGTGCGCTCATTGTGTTCGTGGCCTGCATGAGTCTGGCCAAGTATGTGCCTAAAACGTTCCTTACGCCTCAGGATTTCGGCGAGTTCCTGATCACACTCGATACCCCACCCGGCACGAGTCTGGATGAAATGTCGAAGCTGGCCCTGGAAGTGGAAAACACAGTCCGCAATTTCTCCGAAGTCAGACGTACGGCGATGACAGTCGGAAAAAACAATAAGAGTAATTTCGCGGAATATTTTGTCGAGCTGGTTCCGCGTAAGGATCGTAACATCAACACGTCTGAATTCAAGGATGAGCTCCGCAAAAAGCTATCCAAGTTTAAAAGTGCCAATCCCATCGTCAAGGATATTGACCTGGTCGCGGCTGGTATGCGTCCTTATAATGTGAACATCGAAGGCGCTGACCTGGCACAGATTGAAGTCATATCTCGCGAACTCTTCAATCGTATCAAGACCCATCCCGCGCTGCAGGATGTGGACATCAACTATCGTCCCGGCAAACCTGAAGTTCAGGTCCATATCGATCAGAAGCGGGCGCAACGCCTGGGTGTGCTGGTCAATAGTGTCGGCGCTGAACTGCGTGGACAAATTGAAGGTGTGACACCGGCCGTGTACCGTTTGAATGGCGAGGAGTATGATATCCGCCTGCGCATGCAGGAGAACCAGCGGAATCTGAAGCAGGAATGGTCGCAAATCTACGTCCCGAACATGAATTTTTCCAACGTGCGCTTGAACGATTTTGCCAGCTATGAGGAAGCCGAAGGTCCGTCCACGATCAACCGCCGTAACCGGATGCGTTATATTCAGTTGAATGCGGATATCACGCCTGGTGGAGCCGGTCTGGATGCGGCCATGACTGACACGGCGAGGATCCTGCAAGAGGAAATGAAGATTCCCCCCGGGATTACGTTCAAGTTCGTCGGTCAGGGTGAAAGCTACCAGGAAATGAAAGAAAATATGATCGTCGCCATGACCCTGGGTGTGCTCTTCATCTATCTGGTTCTGGCGAGTCTCTATGAGTCCTTCATCACGCCCCTTACGATCATGTTGGTTTTGCCCTTGGCCATCTGCGGGGCCGTGGCCGCTCTGTATCTGGGCAATAAATCACTGGATCTGTTCTCGATGATCGGTTGCATTCTCCTGCTCGGGGTGGCGATCAAAAACTCCATTCTGCTGGTTGACTTTGCCAATCAGAAAGTCCTGGAGGGCATGGGACGCAACGAGGCCATGATTCTGGCCGGTCGAACGCGTCTGCGGCCGATTCTGATGACCACCTTTGCGCTGATTGCCGGTATGTTGCCCATTGCCATCGGTTTGAATGAAGCTTCCGCGCAGCGGACGAGTATGGGTGTGGCGATCATCGGTGGTTTGATTTCATCGACACTTTTGACCTTGATTGTGATTCCAGCCGCGTATTCGTATATCGATCGATTCCGGGTGTGGAGTCTTGGTCTCATGAAGAAAATATTTATGGCGAGCTGATGGCAGAAGAGCGGAAATACAGTCGATCTCTCCAGAGACGGCTCGTCATCACCATCCTGGTGGCGAGTTCGGCTTTGACGACTCTTTTTACCGCGATTTCCTTCTACATGGACTATCGTGTGGAAGTGAGCAGCCTTGAGGCCACGTTTGAGAGTATTCAGCATAGCAGCGTGAAAAATATCACCGAGTCCCTCTATGATTTCGATGTGGAATCGGTCAAAACACAGATCAATGGCATCACCGGCATTCGTGACATCATGAAGGTTGTCGTCCTTGGCGAGGACGGCAAGGTCTATGCCGAGGCCTATGCGGATCCTGCCCAAGGGGCTGTCCTCAGCTACGTGGGGCTGGAAAAGATTTTCAACGAGCGGCGAACGCTCAAAATCTACCCGCTTTTCAATCCCAAGGTTCCGACGCAGCAGATCGGTGTCCTTTCCGTCGAGGCCTCGCAGCGGAATATGTTTGTGAGGCTCTCGAACAAGGCCATCTACTTTTTCCTGACCCAGGGACTCAAGACCCTTATTGTTTCCCTTATTATCATCTGGATCTTCCAGGTCCTCGTCACGCAGCATATGAAGCGGATCGTGGAATATCTCGGTATCTATGATTTCCAAGCGGATCAGGCTGGGGACCCCTTGGCCTTGGACCGTGTTCCTCCGCGGCGCCCTGATGAACTGGATGCCATGGTGGATACGGTCAATACCCTGTCCACACGCTTGCACTATTTTAACTCGCGTATGCAGCAGCAGTTTCACCTCAAGGATCAGGAAGTGCGCGATCAGCGTGCGATCGCCAGCAACGTTGTGAAACTGGCCACGCTAGGGGAGATGGCCGGCGGCATCGCTCACGAAATCAATAACCCACTGCACATCATCAAAGGCTACAACGATATCCTGGTCGACCAGTTGGGGCAGGGGATCATGGACCGTGAAGTCCTGCACCGGGCCTCTCTGGTGATTGACAAGAACACCAATCGCATCGCTCGTATCGTATCCAGTCTTCTGATGTTCTCCCGGAAGGGCGATCAGGAGATTTTTGAATTGATCAGCCTTTCCAAGCTCATCGATCAGGTGGTTTCGATCACGCAACCCTTGGCTGAAAATCACGGCATTCGCTTTGAAGTGGACGTCGAGGAGCTGGATGAACTTTTGCGGGTGGAATGCAGTCAGGTTCAAATTGCGCAGGTGCTGATTAACCTGATCAATAATGCGATCGATGCGATAGTCGATCAGGATCGTGCTGATCCCTGGATTCGAGTGGCTGGACACGGCGATCACGAACGCGTGCGAATTGAAGTCATCGACTGCGGTGAAGGTATTCCCGACGCTGTGGCGACCAAAATCTTCGAGCCTTTCTTCACGACCAAGGAAGTGGGCAAAGGCACGGGCCTCGGCCTGAGTATGAGTCTTGGTATCGTCGAACAGCATCGAGGGCGGCTCTATCTCGATAAACAGAAGTTCAATACCTGTTTTGTGATCGAGTTGCCGTTGGAACACCAGAAGACCCGGAAGGCGTCTTAAAACTGGGAAAGGATAGCCCTTGGCAAAAATTCATGGACCCTCAATAACCCGCGCCACCCTTCTTTATGCTGCTGGACTCGGTGTTTGGCTTTGGGCCAGGACGCCCAGTGGACAGACAGGACAGCCCCCTTATGCGGCCGTTGGCATGTTGGTCGTGGCTATGGTTGCTGGTCCCGTGGCCCTGATCAATTTTTGGAATATCGCCTGGGGCAGCATGAAAACGCCGCGCTCCGTCCCCGTGTTCCTTTTGGAAATTATCTATTCGGCTCTCCTGCCCGGCGCCTTTTTTGGCTGGCACATTCTGCGCATGATCCGCTAGATCGCAAACCATCGACTCGATTTCAGACCCAAAACCTTCATAATCCAACCCCGCGGCGCAATAAATGCCGGTGGGACGAAGGCTTTGCGTTTTTGAATCTTGGCAATCAGGATGTCGCTGACAATGTGGGAAAGGTCGGCGAACGTCCAGATCAAATACCAGGGTGAGAGGATCACATTCTTATAAACGTCAACAAGTGCATAACCCTCATAATGGAGCCAGGGCGCCACTAAAAGAAACAGCCAGGATGCTTTGAGCCAGGTGCCGATCAGTGGCCAATGCAGAATGCCTCGGTGGGTGAAGAAATAGCCAAACGGCGCCCAAATCATGTTGTGCAGGATGTTCAGCACGTACTGCAAGGGTTTGATGAGCCCCAGGAGCAGCCGCAGGCGCAGCTTTTTTAAACCGTGCGTGAGAAATCCTAGAGGCGCTGTACGAAGGCCGCAGCGATTGCCACGGACATCCAGGTCGGGGTTGAGATAGCGGCAGCAGTAAGCAAAGAAAGCCGCATAACCCAGCCACAGGGCGGCCTCTTCAAGAGTTCGCGGCAGGCCTTTTGCCGCCATAATCGAAATACCGGAGATGGTGCCAAACACCCAGTCCATATACCAATTCTTCATGTGACTCCCATTCCTTCCTTGGAATGACAAACGACACAATCTTGCTGATTTCAAAAAAAAATTCAATGCAGGTTTGTGAAGATATGGACATAATGGGCGACGACCGTTGCATCCATGCCCCTTTTGTTCAGGACAATTCATGGTTCCAATTCAGATCAAACTGCCCCATTCACGGCTTGAAATGCATGGTTTTCAGTCCAACCCTTACGCGTCGCGACGCGCGGTAGCCCTGCATGGTTGGCTGGATAACTGCTACAGCTTCCGGCCTTTGTCCGAACTGCTCCCTGAAGTCAACATCATGGCTTTCGACCTGCCAGGACACGGCCATTCCAGTGCGCTTCCCGAGGGTGTGGCCTACGATTTTCATAACTACCTGGTGTGGGTTCATGAACTGATGGAGGCTTTGGACGAGGCTCCTGATATCCTCCTCGGTCATTCGATGGGCGCGGTCATATCGAGTTTGTATGCCGGTGTCTTTCCCGAAAGGATTCCCCAGCTCATTCTTATCGAGGGCCTTGGGCCCTTCAGCACGCCTGAACAGGAAGCGCCGCAGAAGATGCGAGCTTATATTCAGAGCTGGATCCAGCAGGGTCGTCTGCGCAATTCCATCTATGAGAACTGGGACGAGGCTGTGCGGGCTCGGCATAAAAATGGACCTTTGACCATGTCCAGCGCCCAAACTCTCGCCGAGCGCGGGGCCGAGGTGCGTGGCCAGGGCGTGGGCTGGAAGCATGATCCACGCTTGAAATTACCGTCACGTTATCAATTCAGCGAGGCACAGACCTTGGCTTATCTGGAAGGCATCACGGCGCCTACCCTTTACATCGAAGCCCGACAGTCCATCATTCCTGATAATGAGCTGACGCGCACACGCAAACAGCGCGTCCCCAGGTTGGAAACGGTAATTTTGGATGGCGGACATCATTTACACATGGATGATCCCGAGCCGGTGGCCCAGGCCATGCGGCGCTTTTTAAAATTGGAGGTTGTATGAAACGTTGGCTGACCGGTCTGGCTTTGGTGTCTTCTTTTTCGGTCGCGCAGGCTGCGGAGCTTAAGGTCAACGATCCAGCTCCGAACTTCACTTTGAAGACCCATGAAGGCAAGGATTTTGAGTTGAAATCGCGCGCGGGTCAATGGACCGTGCTGTATTTCTATCCGAAAGATGATACCCCCGGCTGCACCAAGCAGGCCTGTGCGTTTCGCGATAACATCAAAAAGATTCGGGCGCAAAGTGCAGAGGTCTATGGGATCAGCGCGGATACCGTGGAAAAGCATGCGAGCTTTCACAAATCCCAGCGTTTAAATTTTGCTTTGCTGGCCGATCCTGAGGCCAAAATCATTGAGCAGTATGGCGCAAAGATGCCCGCGGCGAATATGTCCAACCGTTGGACCTTTATCGTCAATCCTGAATTGAAAATTGCCGCAATCGATAAGGATGTGGATCCGGTCGTGGATTCCGAAAAAATCGCTGACCAGATTGCGGCGCTGAAAAAGAAGTGACAGTCGGGACCCGCGCCTGGCATCGCGGGTCTCATCTTAATTGTTGCGAGCCACTTCACTGGACGGGATGGAACCTGATGTCAGGTAACCCTTCTGCAGGGCCTGCCAGCGCAGAAGGCTGAGCTGCAGCTCATGGACGCTTTGGTGCCAGGTGCCAATGGCATCACGTTTCTCGCGCTCGGCATCCATCAGGGGCTGAATCCCGATGACACCGGCTTCATAGAGTTTTCGCTGCGCATCATACAGCTCACCTGCCTGGCGGTAGGCGTCCCGGGAAATGCTGAGCGACTTATGCAGGTCGACGATATAAGCCTTTAAGCTCTGAACTTCCATATTCGCTTCGTGCCGAACGGCGTTCACTTCGCTGGTCGCGGCATTTTTTTCAGCCGCTGCGGCCCGAATCAGATAGTCCTGCGTGCGATCCCAAAGGTTCCACGAGAACTGGAGCTGCACCGTGCTGTCCATCGACCTGCTGTTGGCTTTTTGATCGTCATTCTCCATAAGCCAGCTGCTGGCATTGTTCCGGCCCACGGTTCCGACCAGATCAATCTGGGGCAGGTAACGTCCGCGGTAGCCTTGATCCAGGGTTATTTCAGCCCGCTTCTGCACAATCAGGGAATTTTGCTCGTTCAGGGTTGGCGTCTGAATATCCTTGAGCTCAGGCAGTGCGGATGGAATAGGCAGAGCTGATTTGGTAAGAGCCTGAATGTCCTGGGTGAGCGCCTCAGATGGTTCCTGCGGCCCCAAAGCGCTCAAGAGTTCAAGGTACGCCTGCCTGGTTTCAATCGCAGCTCGCGCCGCCGCTGCCCGGGATCCACTTTCCCGCATACCGGTCAAATGAAGATCGATTTTTCCCACCTGACCTGCATTAAATTTTCGGTCGGCCAACGACCGAAGTTCCACAGCATCGACCAGGGATGCTTCATCAATCAACTGTCTAAAAAAGCGGAAATTATAATCAAGAGATACTCGAGCGATACGAAAAGATAGCCCTTCTCCTTCATAAACGTTTCGTATTTCAGCAAGAGACTGGTCTTGTCTCGCAAGGTCGACTTGTCCGGCATCCTGTCCTCCGCGCCAAAGATTTTCTCTTAGAACCAGATTGATGTCATGGCTGTCCCGTCGTGATTTTACGTCAGTTTTCAGATCTTCAATCTGCTGCCGCACCGCGTTGGCACTGATCTGCAGCTTGGGCTGGTAAGTGCCCTGAGCCGCATCCACCCGAGCACGACTGGCCTGAAGTTCGGCTTCCCGGGTCTGCAGATTCGGGTGCGATTTGAGTCCCCGGTCCACCAAACGAGCCACGGCGGCTTCGGCTTCTTTGGAGGCCGGGCTGCCATTGGCGCTCTCAATACCGAGCAGCGTTGCCACGTCCTGCATGCGTTTGGTGTCCGCGCTCAGAGACCTGGTTTGAAAGGCGGCCAAAAGAAAGACCGCCGCTATGGAATAAGACGAAAGAGAGGTCATTTTTATTCACTCCGCAAAGCTTCACTAGGATCCAGTTTCGAGGCTCGCAATGCCGGCATCATGCCGAACGTCATACCACAGAACACGGCTGTGCCTAATCCGAGGATTAAACCCAAGGGATTCAAAAGCAGCTGCCGCGGGATAACTTCAGGCAGGGCCGCATGTCCGACCAGGGCGACCACGTTACAGAACACGGCCCCGATCACGGTTCCCACCACCCCGGACACAACGCAAAGGAGCATGCACTCCACCAGGAACTGCCGTACAATATCGTGACCTGTCGCACCGAGGGCCTTGCGCAGACCGATTTCCTTGATCCTTTCCGCAATTGTCACCAGCATGATATTCATGATGCCGATGCCGCCCACCAGAATGCACAGACCGCCTATCAAGGTGGTCAGAGCCTGGAAGATGGTGATGAACAGCATGATCTGGCCTATGGTTTCTTCAGGGACCTCGGCGCGGAACGGATATTTCATCGCCGTTTTCAACTTCAGGTAATGCACCACGGAATCCGCCAGCCAGCGATGAGAAACACCGGGCTTTGGCACCACGGATATCCAGGTGCTGCGTTTTTCAGTGGTGTAATGCATCAAAAGTGAAAGCGGTACGAACATCCGGGCATTGATGTCCTTTTCACTGAAGGTCGTATCGCGTTTGCCCATGACCCCAATGATGGTCACGGCTGTCTGCAAGCGTCCGCGAAGTGAGATCACTTCACCAATCGGAAACTGCGGATTGGTATAACGTCCCGGGTATTGTTTGGGAAACATGGATTGCGCGAAGTCGGAACCCACCAGAGCGACAGCTCCCGCACTTTCCATTTCATGCGGCGCAAACATGCGGCCTTTGGTGATCTTGAGACCCTGGTCGATGAAATCGTGATGGTTGCCCATGCTATCGATTTTCACCTCGGTGGACACACCGCCTACCACAGCATTCTGATTGAAATCGCCCCACAGCATGGAAATGCGGCCGTAAGCGGCAAAGGTCGCTTGCATGCTCGGCAGATCCTGGTCGATGTGCAGACCCTGCCAATAGCCATTGGAGTTGGTTCGCGACGCCTGGTAATCGAGACCTATATAAATACGATCCGCACCGGAGCGATCGAAAATTTTCAGAATCACGTCCTGCGCCGCCGACCCGAGGGTCAGCATGGTCGTGATCGAGGTCACGCCAATGATCAAACCCAGGCAGGTCAAAGCCGTTCGCAGTTTGGATGACACCAGAGCCTGCCATGCCTGACGCAAAGGGGCCAGGGATTGCCAGTTGGACAACCAGCCCGGCTTGGGCAGTTCTGTCGTTGATGGTTTCGGCAGACTCGTCGTCTCCGCCGTCAAACCCGGTTGTTCGTGATCGCCGACCACCGTTCCGTCCTTGAGTTCAATGCGGCGTTTGGCGGCACGCGTGACCTCGGGATCGTGGGTGATCAAAATAACAGTCCGGCCTTCGGCATGGAGCTGCGCAAAGATTTTCATGACTTCGGATGAACTGTGCGAGTCCAAAGCCCCGGTGGGTTCATCGGCGAGAATAACCGCTGGATCCAGCAGCAAGGATCGAGCGATCGCCGCTCTTTGCTTTTGCCCACCGCTCAAATTGGTCGGTAGCTTGAGCGCCTGATCCTGGATGCCCAGGCGACCCAGGAGTTCCATCGCCCGTTGCTGATAGCGGGCTCGCTCGTCCGCATCGGGACGCGGCTGCATGTAATTCAGCGGCAGCATCACGTTTTCCAGAATGGTCAGACGCGGCAGCAGATGAAACTGCTGGAAGACGAAACCGATGGTGCGATTGCGCAGCGAGGCCAGAGCATCCGGATGCAAATGAGCGGTGTTTTCACCTTCAATGGCAAACACCCCGTCCTGCGCCGTAGCCAGCGTGCCCAGAAGGTTCATGAGCGTGGATTTACCCGAGCCGGAAGCTCCGGTGATGGCCACGAATTCGCCTTGTTTGATCTGCAGCGAAATATTTTTAAGTGCTAGAAAAGCCGCTGCATCACGTCCATAACGATAGGAAAGACTGTGAATATCGATGAGCGTCCCTTGTTCTTTCACTGCTTCACCGCCTCATTCTTTGCGGTTTTGCCAGGGCCTTCAGCCACTTCAAAAATCTGGGGCGAGGCGAAGTCGATTTCCATGACTTCATCACCTTCTTTCAGACCCGAAACGATTTGGACGTCAATAGCGTTGATGGCTCCGGTTTGCACGGGAGCGTAGCGGAAGCCCTGTGGATTCTTGGAATCCTGCAGCCGCACATAAGATTGCGTGGGCAGCATCAAAACACAGGAAACGGGAAGGGTGAGGGCGTTTTCCTGTTCGGCAAAAATCAGATCAACGGTGGCATTCATCTCGGGAAGCAGGCGCGCGTCCTTTTGATTGACTCCAACATAGACATCAAAATAGGTGTAACCGGCTTTGGTTTCCGCCCGACCCTGGCCACCGATTTGTTCCACTTCGCCATCGTAGGCAATATCCGGATAGGCATCCAATCGGACCTTGACCGGCAGGCCTTGTTTGACAAATCGCAGATCGGCTTCCATGACTTTGATGCGGACCTGAAGTTTGGACATATCCGCAACCACCATCACCATGCGATCGTTGCTGCCGCCAACTTCGGAAACGCCCGCGCTCATCCCGGCGCCACCCATAACAAAGTCACCAGGCCTTTTGTCCACGAGGGTCACAATCCCTTGAATCGGTGAGCGGACATAAACAAGACCGCTAGTCCCAGCCGAGTTGCGGGCCTTGGGAGCCGCCTGTGAAAGACCCAGATTGGATTCCATAATACTGAGGCGTTCGCGGGCTGAGTCCAGCTCCAGTCGCATTTTCTGCAGATCGCTTTCTTCACGAGCGACCTGATCCACACCGATGAGTTCTTTAACCAGCGATTTATTTTTCACCAGTTTCGATGCCGATCCGACTTCATATTCCAGGGCGCGCACACGTGCCCGCAGATCCATAAGTTCGGTTTGACCTGCTGCTTCCAGCTGCATGGTGAATAGCAGATCGTTGGGCTCGACCTTGGCGCCTTCTTTGACGTCCAGGGCTACAATTCGTCCGGATTGCTGCGCCGTGATTACCATGGTCTTTTCGGGGAAGATCTTGCCCGAAAGCTGCAGCGACTGAGCTATGTTCTTTCTTTGTACTTTAAAGAGCTTGGATGTGTTCTGAGTGTCCGACTGCAAACGCTTCCAGCTGATTCCTGCTATCACGAGGACCAGGAGGCCCACAGCGGCCAGTACTACCTGGCGACGGCTGAACCTGCGCGCCTTGAACGCTTTGCTTGTCATGCTGCTCATCCTTAAATAGTGAAAAAGAAAGAAGACTTTCGTCATCCGCGGTCGGAAATCCTGATTGTGACAGGTTTACCTGACTCAACATGAGAATTGACCAAACTGTTGGGGGGAATATTGCAGAAATCTCTGGGAAATTCATCCACGAGTTGTGGCGAGCGTCCTCAAGTGTTCACGGCGAATACCGGACCATTCACACTGAGCAAATTGGATGGGCTGGGATTGCTATTTTTTGCCAGGAGGGCAGGCCTCTGATGGCCAATAAAGAGGCTGATAGCAGCTCTCGGCGATGCCCTTGCCTTTCTGAGGGGTCGACTGGCATCCCAGCATGAGCCAGGAGCAGGTGATGCAAAAGGCCATTCGCAGGAGGTCTCGCATACAGGGGCTCCTTCTCAAACTCAAGCCTTCAGAAGCTCAGGCCTTTAGGCCTGAGCTTCTCCACTCACTTGGGCTTCTTGATGTAATTCAGTGTTACGGTGAGATCCAATGCCGTATGAAAGCAATCCATCTTATCATCGGAATCATCGTTATCGCCGGTCGTCACAATATCAACAGGCACCTGAACCTTGCCCTGAATGGCCTTGGTAATGCCCGCAATCTCAGTATAGTTCAGTTTCAAAAGCACCGGCCCCTCGGTGTCCGTGCCGGGAAACATACAGCGCTCCATGGCACCGATGCAGTAGGGCAGCGCTTTGAAATCAACAGGCATCTCCCGCACCTTCAGAAAATCCCACTTATAAAGACCATTGATTTGAGCCAGCTTCGGCACGATGTCCTTATTGCTGGAAAAAATCACGAAATCATCGATCGTCAATATCATGAAGTCGTCATACTGCAGCTTGGTAGCGGCCGGTGACTCCAAGGTCATGCTGCAAATTTCGCTGCCTTCAGGCAGTTTCATGGGCAGAGTCGAAACCTTATGAGCCTGCAAAAAAGCCTCTTTCGGTTCCTTGTTGGGATCCTTATTGAACTCGCATTTTTTGCTTTCGGGGAAGCTCAGCTTCACTTGAGCCATCAGGAGCTGCACGGGTTTGTCACAGCTTTGATTGAGCTGCAAATCGGTGGTTGAAGTGTCGATGACGGTGGAGGTGACGGGGACATTAGCCGTCTGATTGGTCGTCGTGACCTTGGGCGTGGTCGTGGTTACGCCGGCCTCTTCCGCGGCCTTTTCCGCTTCGATGGCTTTGCCACGGAACTGGCTGGTTTTGCAGGCGGTCATTCCCAACAAACTGACGAGCACGGAAACCTGAACAAGTTTCATTCACCACTCCCTTTAAGCCTTGCTTTCCAGCTTAGAAGAGTGACGGAGGAGCGTCAACTGACAAAGGCCAGTTGGGGGCTGAACCGCCCCCGGACGCCTTAACGTACAAAGTTCAGGGCCTGTTCGATGACGCCGGTTCCCCAGAATGAAGGCACATGCTTGCTGCCTTTCACTTTCCAAAGCTCCACGCGGCTGTCCCCCGTGCAGTCCGACCAAATCGAGGTATCCGTCTCTTTCTTAAAATCGAGGGAGACGAAATCCAGGAACTTGCCATCCAGCGCCGGCTTACCGTGCTGATCCACGCCCACTTCCCATTTTACGCGGACAAGATCCAGAGCATCGGCTTGATCGGTCCGGGTTTGACAACCGTTGATCGTAGCCCACCGGCCGACCGTTGTCAGCGCTCCAGGCGAACGGTTCAGGCTTTCATAACCAACGGTGGGATCCAGGTCGCCATGAATGTGGAGAATATTGGTTGGCGCCGGATTTTTGCACTCTTCGGCCGTAACGTAAGTGGTCCCGGCGATGGATACGACGCCACGGATCAGGTCCGGCCGAATGCAGGCCATGGTATAGGCTATGAAACCGCCATTGGAGTGACCTATGATATAGATCCGCTCGGGATCGACGGCAAAGCGGCTCTTCGCCTCCTCAATCAAGCCACTCAGATAAGCGATATCGTCGACTCCGCTTTTTCCTTATCGCAGCATTCAGTCGTAGCGTTCCAGAAGCGCTTGCCCTGGGAATCCTGTTGACCATTGGGCATGAGCAAAAGGAATTGCTGGCGATCGTTCACACGTGTCAGGCCCAGCCAAAGGTCCGTTTGCTCGGCCGAACTGCGCACGCCGTGCAGCATGACGACAAGAGGATAGGACTTGGATTCGCTGTAGGTTGAGCGGCGTATACAATCTGGCAGGTCTTATGCCGCCGAGGTCAAAAGTTTTGGCCAGGGTTGCGGCTGTCATGAGCAGGCTGGCAAAACAAAGCATGACGTTGCGAAGCATGGCTTTCCCTCGTTTTTTGATTGGAGCTGACTAAAATTCAATTGCGTACAATCTGCCTCTATCTACCCAAATAGACGACGACATTAAAGCGTATATTGAACCGCGATTGACGATTGCGTAAAACCGCGAAGGTCGAAAATTTATCGTCAAACAGGATTCCAGAACTGTTGCCATTCCCGGTAAACTCCCTTACATTGCCGCGACCGCAAAAAATTCAGGAGTCCTCCCATGACGTCCCCGTTTATGATCGCCGTATCCGGTGGTTCTGGTTCAGGCAAGACGACCTTTGTCAGTAAACTGTGGAATCGTTTGGAAGTGGAACGTCCTTTGGTGATCAGCATCGATCACTACTACTGCGATCTCTCTGAAACAGCTTTGGAAGAGCGCGCAAAAAAGAATTTTGATGATCCGGATGCCATTGAACGTGATTTGCTGCATGAGCAAATCAGTCTTTTGCGCAATGGCCTTTCTGTTGAGCGCCCCTGCTATGATTTTGCCACGCATACCCGCTTGCCTAAGACCGAACGTCTGGACCCCAGCAGCATCATCATCGTTGACGGCATCTTTTCTCTTTGCTATCCCGAGCTGCTGAAGCTCTTCGATTTGAAAATTTTTCTGGATGTGGAAGATGACGTTCGCGTGGTTCGTCGCATCGGACGCGACATTGCGGAACGTGGTCGCAGTTTTGATAACTGCGCCGGCCAGTATCTGGGATCTGTGAAAGCCATGTATCAGAAGCACATCGAGCCTTCCAAGGCTCAAGCCGATTTCGTAATACCCTGGCACAGTTTTAACGAGAGGGCTTTAGGCTTCCTATCGAACCTCATCCAGATGGAAGTGCTGAACAAGCGCAATATTACTTCCCGGTAAGACGCACTCCAGCTGTTTTGCCCCTGAATCATGTCCTGACGTCACTCCAGTTTTCGCCTGTTATTCCCAAGCCCTAAATTCTGAAATCCTGACCTGGCCGTATGGTCAGGTTTGAATTTTTCCGTCGAGGTCACGAATTCCTTGCGCCCGAAGGGTTTGGGGCGAATTTAATCCACCGTTTCTTCCTCTTTGGTATCAATGGCCTACACGGTTTGAATAAATGACAAGCATCACTTACCGTTTTGTATGTTTGGATGCAGGGACGGAAAAGCATCCGAAGCGGTGGGAACAAGGACGGTCAACAGCCGCACTTAGAGGAGGAGTCCATGAGTATATTCAGCCCGTTACGGAGTCGTGCCCATTTTTCAGGGGCACTGTTAGCAGTGATTCTCGCAGCTTGTGATAATCCACCACCTGCCTTTCGGGAACAGATGATTCCCGTGGTGGGTGGCGAAACCTATTCAGGTGACGCCACTGCCGCTGAGAAGGGCAGTACTGATCTTGATATCCAGGGAGATGACCACACCGCGGCAGACCGCGGTGAGGACGGCCCTGGTTTGCCCGCCGTGGCGGCCGCCAGCTGGAGCTTCCAGGCGACCACACTGGCCCCTGGCAGCCTCGCTCTGGATGTGGCCAATGGTCAGATCCAGCAGCGCTTTAAAATGGATAACAACGTGGTTTCCACGCGCTTGGATTTCAATCAGGTGAATCGCCCGGTTGTGACCGAAGCCTTCCGTCAGGGTTCCGAGCAGGAATTCAAAACCGAAAGTTTCGCGCAATCCGCCAATGCTTCCGGTCTGCTGGACGTGCTCGTGGTTGTTGATACCTCGGGTTCCATGAAAGAAGAGCAGGGTAACCTCAGCACCAAACTTCTGCCACTTCTGAGTTATGTGAAGGACTCGGATTGGAAAATTGGTGTTGTGACAACAGACCCGAACGAAGGCTGTTTGCGTGGCCTGATCCGCAAAGGCGATCGCAATGCGGAACAGCTTTTCGCCAGTGCTGTGAATGCAGGCATCCAAGGTAGCGGCAACGAACGCGGTATCCTGCAAGCCGTCAACGGTTTGAAGGGTGAATGTAACCAGAACGGTTCCTGGCTGCGCACCAACTCCACTGTGGCTGTCCTGGTGGTGACTGATGAAGATAACTGCTCACTCAAAGGTCAGGATTGCGGCAGCGATCCATGGGCTAAAGCGGATTATTTGGTGAATTACCTGAATACGATCCGTAAGGTCGGTGTCAATGCCCGGACCTATGGCCTTGTGTGGCACCCAACTGTGACACAGAGCGCTTGTAACACAGCCTTCCATCCTGCCACTATCTATGCGGATGCCATCACGCGTACCGGCGGTACCTGGGGTTCGATCTGCGATGCGGATTATTCGAGCACACTGAGTGCCATCTCGTATGACCTCAGCGTGATTTTGAAAACCCAATTCGCTTTGCAGTATGAGCCTTATGCCCGTTCGTTGAAAGTCTATGTGAACAACCAGCTGCAGTCAGCAGGTTATAAGCTGACCGGTAACGTTCTGGAATTCACCTCCGCTCCAGCTTCGGGTTCCGCCATTCGCGTGGAATACGAATTCACCAATGAACCACCGAAAAATGAATTCTATCTGGGTAACCTCGCGGATAGCTCCACCCTCCAGGTTTATCTGGACGGAGCGCCCACCACGGCGTTTACTTATGATAAAGGCGCACGCAGCATTCGCTTTGCCAATGCCCCCATGGTGTATGAAATCAAAGCTGTTTACCGTAAAGACGGCGAGCTGAAGTCAGACTTCCAAATTGGTAACAACGCCAATGCTTCGTCCATCAAGGTTGCCGTCAATGGCAAGCCGACGACTGGTTTCACCTACACCGCGGCTTCGGGTCTGGTGCGGATGAGTGCGGTTCCAGCGGACGCCGCTGCCGTGAGCATCAGCTTTGATCAAACCCTGAGCCCCAAACTGCGTTATCCCATCTATGCTGCGGCTGATGTGCGGAATCAGGTTCGTGTCTATGACGCGACTACGACCCGTAGCATTCCCGTCAGTATTGATGGTGATGAAGTTGTGTTCCAGTCCCGTGATTATCGCGCCCTTCGCGATATCCTGGTGGTTTATCCCGCTGCTGGTCTGGATGCCCTAACTATCGACCTGGGTCGTACGGTTCTGGAAGACAGCATCTCGATCAAAGGCTTGAAGTCAGGCCTTTGTGATGGCAGTCTCTTTACGGTTGCGGGTTCCGAGCTGAACATGCGTAACTGTAAGTTCCAGGCCAACGAAGGTGTGTTGATCAACTTCACCTATGCCGCGGAACATAACAGCAGCTTCGACCTCGGTTCGCTGGACATGGACTTGTCCCAGTACCGCTGGAAAGTGGCTGTCAATGGTGTGGAAACGACGATCTATACGATCAACGACAACCACCTGGGCTTCCCGGATCTGCCGATGAACGCCAAGGTTGACGTCAGTCTCTACAAGGTCACTCGCTAAACACTAGAGAAACACAATAGAGAATAAAAAGGAGGTCAGCTGACCTCCTTCTTTCTTTCCTGTTGGTCCAGCAAGCGCTTGATGATCAGCAGCAGCTCTTCCCCTTTGAAAGGTTTGATCAGCCACCCGTTGACGCCAAGCTCCTTGGCTTTGCGGATCATCGAGTTGTCGCCTTGCTGGGTCAGAACAATAATGGGTCCGGTAAAACCCCGCTCCTGACGCAGGATCTTCGCTAAATCAAGACCTTCCAGGCGAGGCATATGAATATCGGTAAGCACGACGCGCACCCGGTCCTTGTTCGCATCAAAGAGCGCCAGGGCCTCGACGCCGTCTTCGGCAGGCAGGACATCCAATTCAGGCAATTTGAGAAAGAAGAGCAGCTGGTCTCGAATGGTTCGGCTGTCTTCAGCAATAATGAGACACGGTTTCTGGATCATGCAACGGTTCCTCAGCCAACGTTTAGAAACAGGTACCTGGAGTTAAACAGTTCTGGACCAGTTCACATTTGGTCACCTGTCCATCATCGGCTGTGGACACGCCCGATCCCGTCGTCAAAGCATCATAAACACACTGCAGGCCCAGGGCCTGGCAGGCTGCACCTGATCCGCAAGCTGGGGTGGTGGAACAGCCAGCATCGGCATTCTGGTTGAATTTGGCCAATTGAGTTTCGATGGCATTCAGGTCCTCTCCCGTCCCGGTGGCGTCGAGAAGCTTGCAATCTGTTGTGGCGTCCAGAATCAAACTGAACTGGGTCTGCACGGTGGCAATCGTAGTGAGACTCGTATTGAGCGAGGACAGGTCTGGACATTGGGCATTGGGATTTGTCACGTCGACCGTAGATGCGAGGCTCGCGAGGCTGGTCGTCGTGTTTTGAATGGCGGTTGTGGCATCGGCTACGGTAGGGAGTGCCATGACGCCGGCCAGAAAGCAGGCCAGATTTTTCACGCGGCTGGCGCTGCGATCGGGTGCTGCGAGAAGATCTGTGACACTTTCCGTCAGAGCGGTCAGGCGCAGGGTGCGTTCGTCGCCTTCGCCCACGACAGCGCCCGAGATTTGATCGAAAAGATTATCCACTCCGTTGCCGCTGCTGCTCTCAAAGCCTGTGCCGTCCACGATATCGGTGAGAATCGTCCACATGCTGAGTCCGGAAAGGCCCAGGCGGGCCGTGCTACGGAGGAGGCGCAAATCATTGCTATCGCGTTCGACCTTTTCGAGGGTGCTCAAAGCTCCCGCATAGTCCTGCTCATCAATTTTGATGCGGGCGTCTTCCATAAGGGCGCGATCCGTTTCCGGTTTCACCACGGATTGATACAGATTAAAATCACAGGCCGTCAGGGTCCAAAAAACGGGAAGCGCTATCAACAGGCGACGCCACATGGGGTACTCCTCAAAAACTCATAGTGGATTGCAAAGTTCCGGCCCAGCGGCGGTCCATACGCTGTCCTGGAGTTTCTCCCAGTTCGACAGCGTAATTGGAAATATCAAGACGGAAGGCCCAGGCATCGATAAAAGCTCCTGCTGTCAGATAGCCTTCACGAACACCCGCTGTGGCGCCCACATCATGATCCTTGCCATAAAAACTCCGACCGAATTCAGCACCGGCATGCAGAAGGCGTGTGAGGTTGAGCCCCTGGCGATTCATCAGATCACGCATTTCTGCGGACAGGTCCAGATCCCAGGCGCCAAATTTCATGCGATAGAGGCCGCCTGCGCTGACAACAGATTCCAACTTGGGCGGTGTTTTGGTTTTATCGCTGTTTTCAAACGCCGTATCCCCAACGTTCTGGACAGTCACACCCAGGCGAAGGGCAGGCTTTGGCCGCCAGATCAGACCCAGATCACCGCCATAGCCTTGGCCGCTTTGCAGCGGTGCGTAATCATCAAACTCTGTTGCCGATGGGGGAACAAATTCCACGATGTCGGTGAAACTCATTTGGCCATGAATATAAAGGCGGTACATCGGGCGGAAGGTGGCGCCTAGAATGAGCTGCGAACCGAGGGGCCTCGCATAGGAGAACTGCACGCCGGCCATGGTATCCGATTCAAACTCAGCTTGAGGCGTCGTGGGGTCGCGAAGTTCCAGCCATGAGGCATTGGTTCCGAAGAGCTGCACTTCAAAGGATTTGATTCGCATCGACAGTGCTGACAGCTGGCCTCGAAGATATTGTCTTTTGCCAAACTTGTCATCAAAGCTGCGCAGAAAGCCCAGTCCGTCGTCGACCGAGCCCATGTTCATGAGATCCGACATGGTATCCATGGAGTTTTGCCCAACAATGCCATCGAACTGCAGGAATCTCAGCTGAAACGTGGATCGGCTTTCAGCCAGCGTCGCTGGGTTGAGTCGGGTGGCTTCATTGGAATCGAAAGCGGCCACAAACGTATCGCCGCGCCCCGCTGCACGTGGCGAAACAAAGAGCGCTTCACGCTCTGCAGCTCCAGCCGGACAGGATACATAGAGCAACGGCAGAAGCGCAGTGCTTCGGGCGAATCGCATAGGGCGCTCCCTCAAGATGTAGGTCATAAAGCTTATTGTACCCGAAACCGACAGGGCTGCGTCAATGAGATTGAGGTCATAGGTGCAGAACTCAGAGGAAGTCTTGCTGAAACCTGCATACATCCGACTCCTTCAAGGCCTATCAATCGTCGGAAGGGTCGAGCCCAAATGCCAGATTGCATTTGATAAAATAATATAATAATTGCAATAGGTTATTCGGAATAAAGATGCTCTTGACATAGCGTCCAAGTGAGCTATTATGTCGCCGAAAGTGCGTCATAATGATTCACTGAGGCGAAGCAGGGTGTAATAGTGTTGTTTCGACTGGCTTTTATAACTTTTGCGCTCTCCGCGTGCAGTCGGCTCGATAACCATATCGATTACATACGTTTGGTCTGTGGTTTTGAAGTTTTCCTTCCAAACGCGGAGTTTTCACTTTACCGGATCCATGATGCAGAGGGTCAAACGGTAGATCTGACAAGCGTACCCTATGAAATTTTCGGTGAAGGTTTCGTGTCCGTTCCCAGCGATCAGTACCGCCCTACCAGCTCAGGCTGTCTCCAGATCAAGAAGCAGGAAAAAGTCTTCCTGCGGCTTCCGCTTCAAGCCGAGGCTAGCCAGACCCTGGTGGATCAGGATGGGCTGAATCGGGTGCAATTGGTTCGGGATGAGACACCCCCTCTCATTACGCTTCCGGTGACACGCAGTAACTTTCGCAGTGGCGAGACTCTAGAAGTTCGCGTTGATGAGGTCAGCCGAACACGCTTTTGTGTTGAAGCTGCAGGACAGGATCGCTGCAAGTTAAAGGATGGGCCAGGATTGGCATTTGCATCCAGCAGTTTTCAAGACTTTGACGGGACCCTTCGCATACCAGATGCGGAAGGCGTCTATCGACTCAGCATTGTCGCAGAAAATCGCAATGGTCTGAGTGGACTTCTCCTGCAAAATTTCACAGTGGACAGCACGATTCCTATCGTTGAAGTCGATTTTACTCAGGCTGAATCGTTTCTCTATGATGGAAAGGCTCACTTCTATTTGGAGCAGGGCTATCGCTTGGGCTTTCGATCCAAAAGCGAACCCTTGAGCCAGGTTAAAATCGAATACTGTCTCGTATCTTCAAAAAAAGATGAAAGCGAATCCTGCGAGCCCGACGCCATCCGTGTCTTTGGTGTGGAAAACCCAGAGGCCCTTCCGCCCGGTGCTTGGACTTTACTCTATCGAGCCAAGGATCTTTCCGGCAACCGTGCTCCTGGCTGGGATCGCCTGCGTATTCTCGCCAAATCAACCTGTACAGAGCAGGAACTTTTGAATGCTCTTGCGCAGCCCGAAGCCATTACCTGTACAGAGCTGGTCGGTGATCTATCTGTAAACCGGGTAGCTGTTGAAAACTATGAGCGACTGAGGACGTTGGTTGGAGTTAGCGGGAAAATTTTCCTCTTCGAGTCCGATCGCGAGACTCTACCATCCTTTCCCAACATGCGCCGACTCAACAGTTTACAGATAGAGCTCAATCCTGAATTGCGAGCGATCGACATGCTAGCATCCCTAATCAGTGTCGAGGACATCAAAATTTCTGAGAACGACGCACTCGAGAAGTTATCGGGCTTTCATGAACTTACAAGCCTCCGCAATCTCAACATCCTCTTGTTTGGTGACTCATTGGAACTCCAGGCTTTCGGCTCTTTGAAATCGGTCGAGGCCAAATTGAGTCTGGATGGCCTAGGTGGATTGAAAAATCTGGGTTTTCTGACAGCTATCCAATCTATTGACTCGCTTAGCCTCAATGATTTGAGTGGTCTATCCAGTTTGGAGGCCTTGAAGTCATGTGTCATAAAAAACAGTATTGAATTGAGCGATTTGCCTTCTCTTAAAGATTTACAGGGTCTTGAAAGTTCGAAGATTCTCCGTAAGGTGTGGCTTTCGAATCTTGGTATTACCTCACTGGCCGGTCTTGAGAAACTTGAAGGTGTTGAGGACGAACTTACCATTCATAGTAATTCTGAATTAACAAGCGTCAATGCCCTTCAATCCCTCCGCGTACTCAAGCGTGTCACCATAGAGGGCAACGGAAGCTTGAAGGAGATCAATTGGCAAGCGCAGGACGAGCATACTCAGATAATCACAATCAAGGGGAATGACGCCCTGATTAGTATCAAAGGATTTGATTCTCAGACCGATGATGCGCCAACCCTTAGAATCGAGGGGAATGCTGAACTGAAAGAAATTTCTGGTTGGGCGAATCTCACTCAGTTATACGAGTTGAGCATTAAGGATAACGAGAGCCTTGAGTCTATCGTTTTTGCACCAGGGCTGAAACAGCTGCAGCGTTCCATTGACATCCAGGGAAATAGGAAGCTCAAAAGCCTTCAAGGTTTTGGCAATCTCAACGAACAGCAGAACTTGAACATTGTGGTGAAAGCTGATTTGGAAGCGTCTAAAAATGCGCTCCCGTCTTACACAAGTCCACAGGATATCTAATATGCAGAAACTGCTTGTCCCTTTTCAAATTCGGCACTGCCTCTTGATCTTTCTGATCGGGTTGGGTGGCTTTGCTTTAGTCTCTTGCGACTCATTGCAAAACAAAATTGATCAGAGAGAGCTCGCTTGCGGCGCCATGGATGGTGATCTGCAGAATCTTTCCTGGATTCAGATTAAAAATGACAAGGCCGAGGTTCTGGACTTGAATCAATCGGCTTTTTCCGTCGTCGATAGCGCTTTGCAGCCGCTTCCCAGCAACGCCTATCGAGTGAGTTCCAAAGGTTGCCTGGGCGTCCCGCAACGGCAGGAATTTATAGTACGCATTCCAGGCAAAAAGGCTCTGTTCAAAAGCCTCGAACCAAGCGACCAAGCCTTTCAGCTGCTTTCTGTTCAATCTTTGGACGTCCCTCTCAAGGTCCACTTAGAACCCGCCAAGTCTGTCTATCAGGGTGAGAGCTCTGTGCGCATAAGGAGCTCGGAAAAATCCAGATCACGATACTGTTTGGAAGAGGTAACTCAAGTGCGCTGTATCAAAAGCAGTGACTTGAACACCACGATTTCCAGTCGAGAATTTTTGAATCTCACAGAATCCATTGAGCTTCCTGTTACGGAAGGGCGTTACAGGCTTCATGTTCTGAGTGAAGCTCGGGATGGAAGCCTAAGCCTCAACCCTTTCGATTTTTCGATTGATAATACGGCACCCAAAGTCATTCCGGACTTTACGGAGCGTCTTTCCTCCATCTCTTACTTCGAGCGGCCAACCTACTTTGTGGAAGCGGGATATCCCATCAAGTTTTTATCTTTCAATGATACCTTGGTAGGCACTCATATCGAATACTGTCTTGTGCCTCAGGACAGTCCGTTGCTCGTCTGTCCCAACCCATTGATTTATGGTAGTGAAAACCCGCTGGTCGTGTCGCGTGGAGCCTCAAAACTGGTCTATCGAGCCTTCGATGAAGCAGGCAATGTTTCCTCGGAGAATTGGCAGTCGCTCTCCATCATGTCGCGGACTGCTTGCAAAGTCAGTGACTTTCTACAGTCCGTCTCGGTCGCCAATCCATTGAACTGTCAGATTCTGGAAGGAGACCTGGATCTCACTATGATGGACCCAAAGACCTTTCCCGTGCTGGATCAGTTCATTGAGGTGACCGGTCGTATTCAGTATAAAAGCGAAACAACCACATCAATTCCACTGTTTCAGAACTTGAACACGGCGCTTGCTATTGATTTTAATCTGGCAGCAGAACTAGAAGCCGACTTTGTCGCCTTTCCCCAGCTCCGCCGATTGAAGGAATTGAATCTGCGCCTATCGATGGGGGGGAAGTCCGTTAAGGCATTCAATGAGATCACGCAGTTGTTACGTGGCAGGCTGGCGAATATACAAAATGCCAAAGAACTGCGGATTTTCCGCAAGCTCCAGGCCGTGGATGATGAGCTCTGGCTGGGAGACATGGGTACGATGACGAACTTGGATTTTTTAAGTGCGCTCACGCGAGCGGGTAAGCTTCGCGTCACCCATCATGAAGAGCTTCGCGATGTTAAGGGTTTGAAAAACCTGGCGTCGGTCGGAAATCTGGAAATAGCCTACAACCCGAAATTGACAGTTCTGACTGGACTGGAAGGTGTGATTTGGGTGGAGAAGCTGGTGCTTTCGGGTCTGGCCATCAGTGACTTTACAGGACTTCAGAACCTCAAGGAAGTGACCTATGGGCTCTGGGTCGAGTCAAACGAACAGCTGGTGAGCGTGAAAGGGCTCGATAGCCTGATCAAGGTTTCGTACTTCATGTTTCGCGACAATGATCGTTTGCCCGCAGGCACCCAGCTTTTGGGACAAACGATCGAGCAGTAGCCCCCTAATTAGGGAGTGGGTGCGCTACCGCCACCAACCCCGACAAGGCTAAACCATGGAATGTAGGTGATCAGCAGAAGCGAGATCACCAGCAGAACCAGGTACGGAAGGGTTGCAATCACCAGTTCGGGGATGGGCTTCTTAAAGCGCGTACTCGCGATTAGAAGGTTGATGCCCAGCGGTGGATGCACAAACCCGATCTCCAGGTTTACGAGGAAGATGATACAGAGGTGAATGGGATCAATTCCAAACTGCGCGGCAATGGGAATAAGAATCGGCACGACGACGACAATTGCCGAAAAGATATCCATGACACAGCCGACAACCAGAAGGAAGAGGTTCATGACCAGAAGGAAGACCAATTTGTTCTCGGTGACGGTTTTCAGGCTTTCGATCATCGTCGTTGGGACATCCTCGTCGATCATGTAGCCAGTAAAGCCGACCGCGAAGCCGAGGATAGTGATGATGGAGCCGGCAAGCACTGCCGCTTCGATCATGGTGCGGGGGAGATCCGAGAAAAGTTTGAATTCCTTTTTGATGAAAACAGCAACCACGATGACCCAGACGAGGATAACTGCCGAAACCTCATTCACGGTTACAAAACCGCCGTAGATACCTATCATAATGATGAAAACGATCGGCAATTCCCAGATGGCATCTTTGGTTGCCCGCCAGAGTTCAGTAAAACTGAAGGGTGCGTCCGATAGCTTCAGACCCAGCGCCTTCCGACGCCGGAAATCATAGATGAAACAATAGATGAAGATGATGACCAGCATCAGAACGCCGGGTACGAACGCTGCGGCAAAAAGCGTATTAATATCGGTCTGGGCCACCACACCGTAAAGGATCATAGGGAGACTGGGCGGAAACAAGAGACCGACGCAGCCACCGGTGATCAGCAGTCCCAGTGTGAAGCGTTCGCTGTAACCTTTTTCCAGCATCATGGGATAAAGGATGCCGCCGAGGGCGATTATCGTCACTCCGCTGGCACCGGTCAGGGTCGTGAGAAGTGCGCAGGAAAGCAGGCCAGCAATAGCCATACCACCCGGGACCCAGCCTACGAGCGCTTCCATAAACGCCATGATACGCTGGGGGGCTTTGGTTTCCTTGAGAATACAGCTTACCAGAGTAAATAGAGGCAGGGCGACCAGGATCGGGGTTGAAGCCAGGCGGTTCAGTTCGATCAACACCGTCTGCATGTTGTCGATGTCCATATCGACAAAATAGAGACAAACCAAGGCTAGAGCGCCGAATATGGTAAAGAGAGGAACTTCGATAAGAGCAAAAACACCGATCAGAATCAGGATAATCGTTAGAATCGACATCGGTCAGCCTCTATTTGTTCTGATGAAGGGGATACAGGATCAGAATAAAATACCGAAAGGCAGCGGTAGCGAAAAATATGGGGATGACCGATGAAACATAGCCCTTGGCGCCGAAAATCTTCAGCTCACCAACCATAAAGTCCCGGGACAGATAAAGACAGATCAGCATCACCACGCAGCCAAAGGCGGCTACGAGGCGATGCAGGAGATCCTTGCTATTTTGCGGAACAAAGCGAAGTACAAATTCCATGCTGATGTGCTTGCCTTCTTTCAAAGCGAGCGAGGCGCCAACGAGGGAAATCCACATGACCATGGTAGGCAGGTATTCGAGGATTTCGTGGGATGATTGCCCGAATACATTGCGCTGGATAATGTTCATGGTCATGACAATGATCAAGGCCGCAAAAAGGCCTACAATCACGACCCTCTCGATCTTTTCCAGAAAATCGTCTAATCTCTTCAGCATGGAACCCACCTTAGTTACTTCCGCATACTCTTCAAGATACCTTGGACTTTGTCAAAAAGCTCTTTGGAGTATATAACAGGCATACTCTTCTTATAAACATTATCTGCGTAAGTCTGATATTTCTTGATATCGGCGTCCGAAGGTTTCAGGAACATGATGCCGCTTTCAGTGAGTTTGCCCCTCGCAATCTCATTATCCTTCCGAGAGGCTTCAATCACCTTTTGGCTATAAACTTTGGCCGTATCACGTAGGATCTTCTGCTGATCGGCTGGCAGCGAATTAAACTTGTCTTTTTTCATGATAAAGGCGCCGGTGGAATTTACAAAGGGATAATCGATCATGTACTTCACTTTCGAGAACCATTGGAAAGCCAAGGCGGCGAGAGGAGGAGCATAGAACGAGTCGATTGACTTCTGGTCGAGGGCCATGCCGACCTCGTGCAGGGCCAGGGGGGTGGAGCGAATGCCGAATTCTTCCAGGAACCGGGCGGCGACGTCGTCGCCAGTCCAAACCCACATCTTGATGTTCTTCAGGGCGGCTTCGTTATCAATTTTCTGCTTCGAGAAGACGTTGACGAAACCGGCTTCGGCGAAACCAAGCAAAACATAGCCTTTTTTGTCGAACTCCTTGGCAAAGTCATCGAAGAGGACTTCTTTAACCTTGTCCAGCTCTTCATTGGTTTTGAAAAGGAGCGGGGCCTCCAGAATACGGATGGACGGCACGAGTTGTCCTAGACCGACGCCCGAAAGAGCCGCTGCATGCAGAGTCTTCTGTTCCATGGCGCGCAGCATATCGACCTCGTCGCCTTTCACTCCGCCTGCCTTGATGGAAAGATCGAGTTTGCCTCCTGTTTGTTTTACCAGGTCTTCCTTCATGTTCTGGACGATGGTTGTCCAGGTACTGCCCTTGGGTGTCACGATCCCGAAGCTGATCTGCTTGGCAGACAGCGTACTGGTCACCAGCAAGGCTGCGACGTAGACAGCGAAATTTGTCATGAGTGAAGGTAAGCGCATGCCAATCGTCTCCTCAAAGTATGATCCGGATTAAAATAAATCTTCAACGCTGTTAAGATACAGTTTTGCGCGGGATTTGGCCAGACTGTTGTAAAGCCGCAGCTGAGGAGCCTTGTCCGTGTCGACGTTCCTGGCGATCGCGGCTTTCAGCATTTTTTCAAAGCCCTCACGGTCATCATTTTGCACCAGCACGTAGCGGGCATAGAAGACGTCAGCCAGCACGAAGTCAGTGCCGGCAAGCTTTTGTATGGCCTTATAATGATCATCCCCCTTCTTAGCATTGCCGCCCATCATTTGCGAGCGCCCGCCGTAGTAAAGCATGAGAAAGAGATGAGCCGATCCAAAGTTGTAGGATTCGTTGAGAGCGACCACCCGTTGCATGACTTTTTCCATCTTCGGACCCTGGGCCAGAGCTGCCATCGAATCGAGGTTACGGTTCATGTATGCGGCGATGTTGAAACCATACCAATAGAGGGCCGGCACATCATCCTTGTCGAGACCACTCAGGCAGCTGTCCAATTCGGTGAGGACTTTCAGACCCTGCTCGCATTTTTTATTGCTGCCGATCAAAGCCCGTTCACCGTACCGTTGACCGCGTTCATAGAAGCGGTTGATGCGTTCTTTCAGCATCGCTTTATCACCTACGCCCGGCGTTTCCAGATCCCCTTCTAAAAAAGCAAAGCTATAACTTGCGTACATTTGTGCGAGAATTGTCGGTATTTTGCGATTACCAGGATCACTTTCCAGCATCGCTTCCAGCAGTTTCAGATTGCCTGGAATCGCATCCCGTATCAGTTCCAGATCATCATCTTTCTCGAACGCAGGGACCCCGTCGGCGACGATCTCGCCCATCTGCTGGACAGCCATGGTTTTCAGCGAGCAGTTGGACAGCGAAAGGCTTGTCGTCATGAGGACGAGGAGGGATAGGAATCGCATACGTGCACCTCAACCAGCAAGGACTATGTCTCTGACCACAGGAATTGGCCACTATAGTAACGGAAAAGGTGAGGCCTCGCAGCCCAAAATGGGGAGGGGGTACAAAAAAAGGGAGCCCCCTGAGAGGGCTCCCTTGTGAGATACGAGAATTCGATGGGATCTAGTGAGGACTTTGAACGAATGATGTCCGCCTGATTAAACAGGGGCAGATTCTTTGAACGACGCTTTGTAGCGTTCCAGAGAAGCCGTCACAACCCGATCAAAGGCTTCATACAGTTCCTGTTGCTGACGCTGAACGTCGCGTGGACCTGTAGGTTCCTTATTGAGGTTCTTGAGCAACGCGGATGGCGTTTGCTGGAACGTCTTCCGGAAGAAGCGCGAGAAGTGCTGAGGACTGTTGAAACCGCAGAGGGTCAACACGTCCATGAGCGGTAAACCCAAATCCATTTGAATGACGTCCTTGGCCAGGTTAGCCCGGAACGACCACAGCCAGCGCATAGGCGCTTGCTTATAGTGCTTGTGAAAGAGTCGGGTTAAAGCAAACTTGGAGATTTTGACAGCATCGGACATATTTTCCAATGTCATGTCTTCGCCTATGTTCGCAATGATATAGCGATCGAGGATTTCCATGAGTTTAGGGGCGTTCTCTTCACGCCACTCAGTTTGCGAGGCAGGGGTAGACAAAGTTTCGGCGTACAGCATAGTCGGCTCCACTGAGTAAGTCTGCCCGGGATCGAGCAGGTCAGTCACTTTATACATATGCCAGAATTTCCAGTCAAGTCATTTTGGTAAAAAATTAAAAAGACAATGATTTCACCGTCATTATCGCCGGTCCGCAACCCCAGACTTGCCAGGCATCGGAATCGGATGCTAGATAGGCGGGCACTAAGGACAGACCGGGGGTGAATGTTATGAAACACTTGGTAATCAAGGGCTGTGCGATTGTTGCCTTAGCCTTTACAAACACCGGACGGGCTGCTGTTGATGATGGTTCTTCTGTGATGTTGCAGTTGGGTTCGCAGCGTATTACGTCGCAAACTGTGGTTCGGGTTAAGGTTTTTCCCCATGAGCGGAATTACCCCCCGCAAGGCCTGGACTCGGTCCGGGACCAGATCACGGTCCGTTCCGAACGTCCATGTTCTATATATAGCGCCAGCCCCGATCGGGCCGTCGCCCAAGGCCCTGTAACGGCCAAAGAGCCGGTCATAGCGCTGAACGCTGCCGAGATGCAGCAGCCGGTTATGATCCACTGCCCAGGGGGATTCACCCTGGAGCGTAAAGGGGCGGGTGGAGCGCCGAATTTCACTTACGAGGGTCGCCTTTATGTCCGCCCCGTGACCCATACGTCGGGCGCTCGGGAACTGGAAGCGATCAACCTGATCGGACTTCGCGAGTATCTTCGCGGGGTTGTCCCCTCCGAAGTCTATCGGGAATGGGCCATGGAAGCCTTGAAAACTCAGGCCGTTGCGGCCCGTACCTATGCCGTCTATCACCTCGTTTATGCTCGTCGCTTTGAAGCGTCCCGTCATTGGGATGTGGATGACACGATCAATTATCAGGCTTACACAGGAACCTCTTTGATTTCCGAGCGGACTGATATTGCGGTTCGCGAAACGGACGGCCAGATCCTGACCTATCATGGCAAAGTCATTCAAGCTTATTATCACGCCGACAGCGGTGGCCAGACCGAAGAGGCGCTGGCCGTTTGGAGCCAGTCGGTCCCCTTCACGGTGGCTCGTCCGGAAGTCAGTGATATGAAGCTTAACAAAACAATGTGGGAAAAAGGCTTTACCCTGGCTTCCTTGACTCACGATCTGCGTGCGTCCGGCGCCCTTGAAGGTGATCGCAGCGTGCGTAACATCGTGGTTCCCATGGTCGGTCGCACGCCGACGGGTCGAGTGCGGTCCTTGGCTATCATCGACCACAAAGGTCGTTATAAGCTGATTTCGGTCAATGCCTTCAAACGCTCGGTGCCGGGTCTGCCTTCCAATCTTTTTACGATTGAACGCGATCGTCAGCCGGGACAGTTTTTAGTGAAAGGCCTGGGCAATGGTCATGGCGTTGGCATGAGCCAGATGGGGGCCGCAGCCCTTGCTGCCCAACGTGCCTGGACCTATAAGCAAATTCTGGAATACTATTATGTCCGCACCACGTTGTGTTCGCTCGATGGCGAAAAGAAATCGTTGCCGGACTGCGGCAAGGAATCGGAAAAGTTCGCGGGCGACGCCAGTCTTCGCGGGTCTTCGACCTGATGACTGATTTTACGCCTGCTGCTGCATGGGCCTGAGGGGGAGCTGCAGATCGAACTTGGTATGTGACGACGCCGGATCGAGGCGCAAATCTCCGCCATGACGTTTGGCGATCGACAGGGAAATGCTGAGACCGAGGCCGGTGCCTTTGCCGAGTTCCTTGGTCGTGAAGAAGGGTTCCATAATACGGTCGGCCAGCGCCGGTGGAATTCCACTGCCAGAGTCCACCACAGATAGGGTGAAGCGATCTCCCTCGCGGCGGCCCAGCAGGTGAATCCAAGGTTGTTCCTGTTGATCAATGGCATCGCAGGCATTGCTGAGAAGATTAAAGAGAACCTGCGAAAGTTCCACTTCATTCGCATAGAGCATCACATCTTCCGGGACATCGACCACCAGGTTGATGCCATTCCGCCGAATTTTTTCCTCACATAAGCCCATCACTTCATCGATCAGCTGGCGAACGCGAAATTCCGAGCGTGGCGTATTGGTGCCGTCACGCGAAAGTTTGCGCAGGCTATTGACAACTTGAGCAATGCGGTCCCCGGTTGATAGGATCTGTTGGGTGCAGCGTTGCACCTGTTCAAGGTTTTGCCTTCCGAGTTCGCGTGATAGCCTTTGCGCCGATGCCATGATAATCGCGAGTGGGTTATTGATTTCGTGAGCGATACCGCCAGCCATCTCGCCAAGGCTGGCCAATCGCGCCGATTGAATCGCACTGATCCGCTGCGTTTCCAATTCCCTCTCGGTGGCCTGCAGGCGTTGTGCATTCTGCTCGTGATGCCGGTCCAGTTCACTGATCACGATGTTTAAGCTTGTGACCAGGGAATCCAGCTCGTCCGTTCGCCCAGGTCGACGTTTGAGGTTCAGAGTTTGGCCGGCGCGAAAGCCGTTTTTCCGATAGCACTCCAAATAATGTGCGACTTGAACTAAATGGCGCGTAACATAGTTTTGAAAAATCGCCAGAATAATGAGCGAAATCAGGAAGGTCTTGATGCCCTGCATAATAAAAATCACCTGCAATTTTTCCATCAGGCGTTCGATGATATTAATTTTCGAAGCCTTGACCGTCAGAAAACCAACGATTCTTGGTGGCTCTGGGTTTTGCTGCAGGTTCAGATTGTAGCGCCGGGTGACTTTGGGCTCAGTAATCAGCGTTTCCCACCAGGAGCCGGGTCCAGGATGCGATGGCCTTTGCATGATGTAAAGCGGTGAGCCATCAATATCGCTCACGGTCACTTCGATAAAATCACCTGTCGCCACAATTCCATCGAGAAATTTTCGAATTTGCCCATCATCAAAACTCCACACAGCTGCGCTGAGTGGATTCAGCGTCAAACGCTCCAGTTGATGAAACGCATTTTCCAGCAAACCTAGCTCTGACCGATAATCCAGATAAAGATTGATGCAAGTGAGAACGGTGGTAATCAGCGTCGAAGTCGCCAATATAAGGGATAGTATTCTGCGGGAAAGGGCGTGTGACCCCATAGATTCCATTTCCTATCTTAAGCCACTCACCTGTCAGGATGTTTACATTCTTACAGGAACCAACGGTTTCCTACGAACAGTTTTTTTAGGCTAATCCGCGTGTTTTTAGTTTGAAAAGTTGTCTCGGCGGGACTTCCGCGCCAATTATGCAGTGCGATAGAATGAAGGATACAGGTTGAAAACATTGATTCAACAGGGCCTCCCGAACCTTCGCACGGATGCATGGAATGACCATCTGCCGATCTTTGCCCTTTTGTTTAGAGATTTCCTGCTCTTGGGTTTTTCCCTGGCTGTGCTTCTGCGCGTTCTATAGCAGCCCTGTCCGAGCTGACAGAATTTTGGATTTAAAATTTTGGTCGGCCGAACAATCAGAATTGGCTCTGGGCGGGCTTTGGGAGTTTCATGCGCAAAAGTTGCTGGAACCCGGCCAAAGGCAAGTGGGGTCGGAGCTCCTGCTGGAGATTAGTCAGCCTTGGCGCGATTTTCAGCCACTCGCTCGGGATGAGGCGCGTCCCTTGGAACGAGGCAGCTATGTTCTTTTCATCAAAGGACTTTTGCCAAAAGCGGGAGGTTATGCTGTGCGCATTGCATCCCACCAAAGTATGACTCGAGTTGTTGTCGCACCGAAATATGCACCCGAACGCAGTCGCCGGACGCAGACTCAAAGCGTCTTTGCAGTTTTTCCTTGGATGCGCACTTTTCTCGAGTCACAGGTGCGTTTGGCTTTTTCGCCGGGTGCGGTGGATGAAATTTGGATGATCATCGTTCAACGTTGGCAGGCTGCGCCGGATGCGGTGGGTGCCGTTCCTCGATTGCAGTTGGCGGAAAAGATTCGTTAACGCAAGAGGAGACAGCCGCGTTTTTCATCCTGATAACTGGCCGTTGATAGGAAGAGAGGCAGCGCTGATCCCAGCCATTGATAGCTGCTGGTCACGATTTTATGAGTGGCATCGACGGAATAGGCGGCGTTGAGCGCGATGTCGCGGGTCCAGTCATTACAAGCCTCTTCACTACGTTCCAAAACAAAAAGACAGGTGCAAAGTTCCTTGGCGCGATAGCCGCTGCCAAGATTGAGAATATCGAGAATGCGCAGTTTGGTGAAATGATCCGGCCACAGAATGAGCACTAGAATCGCAACTTGAGCCAGAATCAGGACTGTCCAGCGTTTCATAGAAACCCCTTGGCTTCTCGCCAACTGGCAAGTTTGGCAAAAAAGTTATCTTCGGCCCAGAATTCTTCAGTTCGATCATTGGCCAATCGCACGACGACCATATTCCAGGCTGGTATTATATAGAGTCTTTGCCCCCAATGGCCCATGGCGATGAGAATATTCACCGGCGCGTTTGAATAGGGAGGTGCCTTGCCACTGGCATCACGGGGCAGGTTGATCCAGAAATGGCGTCCGGTTTGATCCGGCCACGGAACCTTGCCTTGGATGCGGTTCAGAATAGCTTCCGTGGGTGCCATGGAGAATTCAGTCCAGGAAAGATGAGTGAAACCTGGAATGCTACCTTTGGCAGGAAGCAGAGCCTGTCCAGCGACACAGCCATCGTGCAGGTAGAGTTCGCCAAAGCGGAGAAAATCACGGGCCTTCATGTAGCCGTAGGACGGTCCATAGTATACGCCCTCAGCATCGGCTTCCAGCACGGCTGAGGTGATTCCCAAGGGTTCAAAAAGCCTTTTCCAAGGCATGTCCCGATACTCGAGGCCATAGATTTTTTTCAATAGAACGGAAAGGTAAGCGGTGTCTCCGCTGGAATAACTCCAGCGTGTCCCGGGTTTATATTTGGGATGATAGGGTTCAAGAGCGCGCTCAATGCTTCTGGGTCCGAAGCCATAGAGCAGGCCGGTAATCGAGGATTGTTGCGGTAGAAGACCTTCCTCATAGGATTCCCTCCAATCCAAACCCGATGAGTAGCTAAGAAAATGATCAACCTTCACATCCTTGAGATGGGCGAAGCGAGGCATGTAATCCGCTATGGATGTGTTCAGATCAAGTTTGCCGTCCGCAACGGCTATCCCCACCAGCGCATTGAAAATACTTTTGGTGCCAGACCAGAGGAGGTGTTTTTTATCCGGACCGTAGCCGTTGAAGTAGGCTTCAAGTTCGATCCGGTCCCGATGCGCGATGACAATGGCATCGGTTTGCCAGTCAGGCTGCAACGTTCCATCAACCCAGGTGGGCTTGTGCATGAAATCGATGAGCTTTTGATCATGGGCGTCGATCGGTGGGGTTGGAACATCGTTCCACGCTTTGGGGTCAAAACCCGGCTGCGCGCAAGGTGCCGCGCCTAGAGGAGCCGCGACAAGCGCCAGGCCCAAAGCTAAACAATCCAATCGATTTATCCGCATGGCATCGCCCGTTGATGAATTCAGAATAAGGGTTATCCTGGGCATTATACCATGGAAAAACAAAGGGCTGTAAGGGAGATCCCTTACAGCCTTTGCAAACTTGGAGTTCAGTGTTGACTTACTGAGCTACGCCACCGACATAGCGGAGTTCCGAATCAGCATCACCGAATGCGGTGTGGGTGATGACTGGCAAAGCGTCGATCGCAGGCAGTGCAGGAGCACTGTCGAGAGCGATGGACGAGCAGCTGTTTTGATCAGCGGCTTTGGCCAGACGTTGCTCGCCGTCGACTGCATACACAGTGTAGTTACCGATTTGAGCGCCGCTGCGGATACTGAACAGTGGCATGTGGTGACCGACGTCTTTAGCCATTTTCCAGGGGATACCCTGGAGCTGGCCTGGGCCGGCATACTGCAGGCGGTACGATTTACCAATGATGGATGCATCTGTGTTGCCGTCCCAGTCATTGGCTGTGGTGTGAGTATAAGACAGTTCCAGAGGAGCGTCGAAGGTCACGAATTGACCATTTGAACCTTTCAGAGCGATGAACTTGGTCCAGGGCATAGGACCGGCATTGAACATGTAGTAGGTGTCCAGTTGGTTGGTCAGGCGCCAAGGGTCAATGGTCTTGTCCGCGATGGCGGCATGGACGTCCGAGCAAACCAGCGCACCTGAGTAAACGCTTTGCATTTGCATTGAGGATTCCTGATCAGTCGACAATCCAGAAGGCAATGTGAAAGCTGTTGAGCCATTTTTCAGGTTCTGAGCGGTTGCATCCCAGGTGTAGGTTGCCAGAGGCTCTTCGATGTCCTGGGTTTGGTTCGTAGTATAGGAGGTCTGACCCCAGGTCACAGATGTGGTTTTATACAGGTTCGAGGACATGGGACCCATCTGACCACCCTGGGAGCGTTCGAAGTCGGCTGCAGCAGGAGTCATTTCTGGGCAGTTCGAAAAGCAGACCAAGCTACAAGTTGGAACATCTGAAGTACCGGAAACGATTTTCTGTGAGTGATAGCTCAGGGACAGGCTGTCGCTGAGGGGCATCGATGGCGAAATTTGAATGTTGGCATTCAAGCTTGGAATCCACAGATTCGCGCCCCACTGTGGAATTTCCACAGTTCCGGTGGCCGCTTCTTCTTCCGGTCCGTTGTTGCCATAGGTGACTTTTGCGGTTTTGGTCAGGGTCGAGCCATCCCATTTCACGATGTAGTTGCTACCGTTGTCGTAGAAATTGATGTCGACACCTTTCAACGAGCCCAAAGTCACAGTGGCCTTGGTCAGCTTGGTGAGTTTACCAGGCGCTGCAAACACTGTGTAAGGTGTGGATGCTTTCTGACCGTTGGTCCATTCGACTTTGTTTACTGTGTCACCGGTTGCAACGCTGGTGCTGTCGCCCAGCCAGAGACCATGATAACCAGCCCAACCGTGTTGCACTTTACCGTCTTTGCTCAGTTCAACGGGGAAACCGGAATTCAGTGCCACAGTCGCGCCGGACGCATCAACGAGGTCATAGCGATAGATGGCTGTTTTGTATTTGTTCAGATCGTAGCAACCGAGCAAGGCTTCCTCGCCGCTTCCACCTGGGTGTGAGAAGGCAACTTTGTAATCGACGTTGAGGTAATTGGCATCAAAGCGGGCTTGGCCCACAGCGGATTGGCTGTAAGTCGTCCCTTCAGAGTTCTTGCTGCTGCTGTGTATGTAGCCAATGATGGTTTCTTCATCGAGAACTTCCAGCTCGGCGATACCCTGGCCTTGGCTTGAACGATCGCCTTTTGATTCATTGGAACCAGTTTCCAAAATGAATTTAGCTCCGCCGGCGGTGCGCTTGGTGCGGATAAAGCCGTTGCCTGCGATCTGACCAGCGACATGGCCTGTGTAGCGCATTTCAAAGACACCCGCTGGAGCTTCGTCCGAGGGTGGTTCCACGACAATGACTTTAACATGATATTGAGCGTCGTCACCTTCCATGAGACGCATTTCAGCAATCAAAGGCTTGTTTTCTTCGCGGGTCGAGTTCACGTAGACAGTCACGAGGGAAGGTGATTGGTTGGCGCTCGAGTCGCCTTGCTGGCCGCCACCGCTGCCACCGCTGTCGCCGCCTTTTTGTTCACGACTGCATTTGGTTTCATCAACTTGGGCCTGGTAAATGCCGGCGTTAGCCTGTTCCCAGAACTTGGTCTGTGACAGGAAGCACATGATTTCGCCAGCTCTTTCGACTTCTTCGAAAGCCTCATTGGTCATGCGCAGGCGAACGGTGCGACTGTCGGCGAGTTTGAAGGAGACTTCTTTCATGGCTAAAGACGCGCCGGCGTCCTTACCTTTGAGAATCGTGACTTCACCGGCAAGTTGGAGAGCGCCGGTTTCCAAGGTTACAACCGTATCTTCGTTGGGTTCAACAGATCCATCGGTACTTGACGCGCTTGAGCTGCTCTTTTTCTTACCGCAGGATGCCACCACCAGAAGTGATGCAGCACCCAGTATCGCGGTTTTTTTGAGGATTGGCTTGATAATCATGTAACGGATCTCCATCATATTCAGAAGCAAGTTTGTGCATGAGAAGCACAAGATAAACAGACCTTCGTGATTGCGCGGCACGAAGTTTAATGCGTTTTTGGTATGAATTTAAACGATTGAAATATCATGCGGTTAAGGCGAGAAAAAGTCGCGGAACTGAAATTTTTTAAGAGGGAAAAACGAAAGAAGGGAAGGGGAATGTACAGAATTGGGGGATGTGCGTCTTACCGGGCGGCAGAATCTGGGCCAGACGCTTAGTTATCGATGGTGTTCCAGACGCCTTCGGTTTTGACGCCGGGCGCTCCATAACCCCAGGAGCCCTTAAAGGACGTGCGCTCCGGGTTGGTCCAGGTAAATTTAAACCAGCCAGCGACGGTGGCGCCTTCGTGCCACGCGCCTTCCATGGTGGTCTCGCTGACCTTGATGAGCGACATCAGGTCTGTGTACGAGGTCGGATCGCTACGACAGCCAGGGATGGAGAGCTGCTGCCAGACATAGCTGCCGCCTTCACCTTCAATTGTGAGCTTGGCGGTGACGCGAGCGTTATTCTTACAGCCCGTATCCACAAACTCATAGTAGCTGTCGAAAGTCCGTTTGAAGACAATTTTTTCCCAATTGAAGCTCAGCGCCTTGGTCATATCCTGCCATTGACGAGTGGGGAAATGAAAGGCGATGACGCAAAGATACAGAGGCCCCATGGGCATCTTATCGAGACTCATGGTGATGGGGTTTTTGGCCTCACCAACCGTATAGCCTCCGGTTTTATCACAGGTTTGTGCCGAATCAACTTTATATGCATAATGGCTGATGCTGGAATCTGCTTTGACTGGTAAGGTGTAATTATAACGATCGGATGGGCCCGAAGGCACGCCTTCGACTGTAAAGTTTACCGCGGGAAAGGATACACCGGGTTTCCGGGGAAATGTATTAGGATCTTCGGGACGGAAATCAGGGTCCACGGTTCCAAAAGTAGGATCCGTGCCTGTGCCATTGGCTGTGGCATCCACTGTTTCGTTGCGGCTATCAGTATTGGTCTGTGAAATGGAACGACGCTGCTCCACCTGCGTGCCGTTATCGCAAGCACACAGTAGAAGAATCGAAAGCATGAAGCCTAATGGCCTGTGCCCCAGCAGTTCCATAAAATCTCCAAGATGATCTGTTAGGACTGATCGGCGCTCTTGGGCGTAAACTTAATAATCGAGAAATTGTGCGGTTATTCTAAAGTCTTGATGCCAAACATTCTGTAGCACCTTCGGAGGCAGACCCAAAGACCTTGCAATCCTTACCTAATACTTACCATAACCAGATTCATTCTTTTATAATTGCGGCGCAAACCCCACAGCCGAACAGCTCAGCTTTTGTCCTCATTATACCGAAAGTTAGAGCTGGACAGGACCAAAAAAAGAGGACTCAATGAGCGGGAAAAACAGGAATAATTTGGGCCAAGACGCAAGTGGAATGACTTTGATTGAATTCATGATTGGGGTCGGTATTCTGTCGATCATTGCCTTTGCTGCCACACAGTTTTTCACAAGAATGAACCAGAGCGATGCCGAAATGAGCGCTAAGACCAAAGCCCAGGCCGAGCTTTCCATTCTGACGAGTCTTCTGGAAAAGGATTTGAAATTTCGCGAAGTGAATAGTCCCGCCGACCTTTGTCCCAACGCTCTCTGTACGCAACTGAGTATTGATCGACTGGCTCCCGGCGGCCATGGGACCTACCATGTGACTTACATCAGTTCCTGTCAACCGCTTCCATCGAACACGGTGTATGCGGGACTGAGCTTCAATCAGGTGACGAGCCAGTGTATCAAGGCGCTCAACTGCGCTCCTGGTACGTATCCCAGTCTTGCTATCAATGTTCCAGCACCGCCACCCGGTGTTCAGCTGCCAAACTATCCCAGTGCGACTCCACCCGCTATGCAGCGCCGCATGGCCTACAATCTGGTGGGTGCTGCCATCTGCGCCAGCAAAACAAAGACGCAGAATATAACCGCGCCCAAGCCCCATACCGTTTCCCAGGATCGAATCATTTTGGAAGGGGCATTTTTAGGTCCGAATAACATGATACGCGTGGAGCGCAAAGAAACCGTCATCTCCAGTAACAACATGGCCAAGATCCAAATGCTGCCGAACTAAGGTTGCAATTGAGCCGCGCTTTGCTAATCTCGGGGCTCGACTCATTCTTGGATAAAGAGCTTGCCATGACAGGTTTTCGTTCTTACCTGATGCCCCTGTTCTGGATTTTGACCGGCTGCCGTCCCGAAGGCTTTGACGCCAAAGCTTGGAATCCGCCACATAACCCTGGTCTGCTCACAACATTGCCACCCAATCAGGATCTCGTGAAAGCTGACGTCGTAGGGCGCGGCACTTGGGATGCCCCTGAAGACATCGCCCTTGATGGGTCCGGGCTTATCTATGCGGGGTCTGCGAGTGGCCGCATTCAACGCTTTCAGGAAGGCAATCCTGCAGAACTTTTTGTGACGCTGCCAGGACAGGTCCTGGGCCTTGATTTTGATGCCGTCGGAAATTTGTATGCCTGCGTGGATCGCAGCGGGCTCTGGCGGGTCAATCCTGAAGGTCGCGCCGAACTTGTGGTCGAATCGCATGCAGGACGCAAACTCGGACTTGTGGATGATGTGAAGGTCGGGGCGGATGGCCTTGTCTATTTCAGTGAGGCGACGTCGAAGTACTTTATGGACACGCACGTGCGTGATGTCCTGGAAGGATTTGAGAACGGAACACTCTTTCGTTTTGATCCGGCCCGCAAAAGTACCGAGGTCCTGGTCGATCAATTAGGTTTTGCCAATGGTGTGGCCGTTGCGCCTGATGCCAGCTATGTGCTGGTTTCGGAAACTTCGCGTTATCGCATTCGCAAGGTCTGGTTAACCGGACCTGAAGCCGGCAAAAATATTATTTTCATGGATAATCTGCCTGGCTTTCCTGATGGGCTCAGCCGTATGACGAATGGGAAATATTGGGTCGCGTTTATTTCGCCGCGCAATACCTTGCTCGATACTTTGCATTCCAGGCCGTTTTTTAAGAATTTTATTGCTGGTCTGCCCGACAGCCTCTTGCCGAAGGACAAACCGTATGGATTGATCGCCGCTTTCAATGACCAGGGACATTGGCTGCAAAGTTTGCACGATCCTAACGGGCAGGTCGTGCCCGGGATCACGTCGGTCGAAGAAAAGGACGGCAAGCTCTGGCTAGGGAGTTTATACGGCAAGGCGCTTTACAGCATCACGCCTCGGGCGGTTTTAAAGTAAGTTAATGCGCTGGCTCATGGGGAAGTGATAGCTGTCCAGACTGTGCTGGGTCATCGCTCGGACCTCGTCCAGTGATTTAGCTTTCATGCAGCGGGAATAGTAAGCGTGGCCGAAAAGCAGCCACTTGCAGGCATTCACGACATGAAAACGCAAACGTCTGAGTTTTTTCTCATCATCCGTAAAATATTGGTCCAGTAAATCACAGTATCGCAGCATGGCCCTCAGAAAAGCCTGACCTTCCTCTTCGGGGGTTTCCGGCGGTTTCTGCCCTGGAAACGCAGCTGGTGGCGTTTCGTATCCCAAGCGGAAAGCAATTTGCCAAATGAGCCATGGGCGCGCGGTTGCAGCGCGGCCGATCATAATGCCATCGACCTTGATGTCCTGCAGCAGGTGCAGAGCATCATCGGCGGTTTGAATGTCGCCGTTGACTACAATCGGAATCTTGCGCTTGGGGATCAGGTCTGTGACCAGCGTCCAATCCGCTTCGCCTTTATGCCTCTGTGATTGCGTCCGGGCGTGAATGGTTAACCAGTCAGCGCCGGCTTCTTCCAATCCCCCGGTAAAACGTTCCAGAAAATCGGGATCCGCCTTGTCCTGCCCACAGCGCATTTTTACGCTGACGGGCTTGGTGGAGCTGCGTTTGGTCATGGCCACGATTTTCGCCGCGTAGTCCGGATCGCCTAACAAGCGAACACCCCAATTGTGTTTCAAATGCTGACGCGCGGGGCAGCCCATATTGATATCAAAGCCCCATGGATTCAAAGGCATGAGTTTATCAATGGAACGGGCAATGTAGCTTTCCTCGTTGCCGAGGAGTTGCGGGACAAAATGGGTTTCCTGATCCATGACCCGCAGTTCATCGACTTGATCAATGCGCTCAAAGGGGAGGCGCCGGGTCGATAGCATCTCAGTAAAAAGGAGGGGCTGGAGTCCCTCTGGCGTGAAATGGCGGATCAAGTGGCGAAACGCCACATGACTGAGTCCGACCATAGGTGCCACAGTGACAGGAAAGGCCATGCCCAGGCCAGCCAGTCGTGATTTTTGCCAATGGGATTGGTAATGTTCGAACGTCATCAAAGCTCCGGATGGACAGACCATCGTGTTACGCGAAGCCTGATGGCACGTCAACCGGCGCTTTACTTGAGGGAGATTTATGCGGTTTTTTTACTCAGCTTTTGCCTGACCAGCTCTTCCAGGGATTTGCCTCGTATGGCATTGAATTTGTTGACAAATTCAACATTTTCGGGCAGATATGGCTTGATGTGGTTTTCGGGAAATGAAGAAACGACAATCACCGGAATCCCATGATTCACGCAGTAATGGGCCAGCGAAGCCCCGTCGCCGTCTTTCATATTGTAATCCGAGATGACGAGGTTGAATGTCTGGGTCTTCAAGATATTGATGGCTTCATAGCCGGCCGAAGCCGTCATGCTTTCACCCAGGTCTTTCAATTTGTCCTGAATGACAAGCGCCAATTCCTGGTCATCATCGACGATCAGCACTCTATACATGGGCACTTCCTATGCTCAATGGCTTAGTTACCTTTACTATAGCAGATCCCACTGACAGGGAAAAGACGCGGGGTAAACCTGCACTCGTAAGTTCCTGTATCGAATCCTTGAAATCTAACGCGAATTCAACATACTATGTCCCCTAAACCTCGGGGGCACATGCACAATCGCCTCGGGTAAACGGGGATGAATGCGTGGCAGATCGAGCCGGTTTGAGTTTTATTCAGTGGGCCGCCTGGCGTTATCTTGTAGCTCGCAAAGGGCGGCATGGCCTCTCGTTCATGACCACTTTCTCCATCATAGGCGTGATGATCGGCGTTGCCGCGTTGATTGTCGTCCTGTCCGTTATGGGTGGCTTTGAGCAGGATCTCAAAAACAAAATGCTGCGTGGTCAGCCTCATCTAGAAATTCTTGCCGAGAATGCCTTGGCTGGTTTCAGTTTGCAAAAATATCCCCTGAGCAATTTTGAAAAAATGTTTCCGGAAGCAACGGGGGTAGCGCCTTTCATTCAGGCCGATGTGGTCTTGAAACAAGGCAAGCACCTTTCTGCGGTTGAGCTGTTTGGGATTGACCCGAACATTGGTGGCGACCTTTGGTCGATCAGTTCGTCGATGACCGAGGGCAAGCTTACCGATATCGCAAGCCAACATGCTCCTTTGGTGACCACCGATGGGGATCGCAGCCGTTGGCCAGGCATTGTCCTCGGGGACAGTCTCGCCGGGCAACTCGGCGCCGACATCGGCGATGAGATCACCGTGCTCAGTCCGCAGGCAGCGTCTACATCCACCATCATGAGCGGTGGGACGGTGACTCGTTCTTATGTGCTGGTCGGCGTGTTCCACTCGGGACTCTTCAACTACGATTCGAAGCGAGCGGTGGTTTCACTGGATGAAGGCCGCAAATTCATGTCCGACTACGAACCGTCCCTGGATGATGAGAATTTTGTGATTGGGGTCGGCGTGAATACCAAAGATCCCATGCACATCGATCCGCTGGCCGATCGCTTGAAGGAAGTTAAAGGCTTGAGCGGAAAGACGTGGAAACACACGAACTCCGCTCTGATCTTCGCATTGCAGCTGGAAAAATATACGATGGGCGCGATCCTGATGCTGATCATTCTCGTGGCCGCGTTTTCCATTAGCGGAACCATGATGATGACCGTTTTCCATAAAAAACAGCAGATCAGCCTTCTGCGTTCGCTGGGCATGACGCAGCGCGATATCGGTCGACTCTATCTGGTGCAGGGCTTTACCATCGGTACCGTCGGCATCGTATTAGGGCTGGGTTTAGGTTTGGGACTCTGTTTTCTTCTGAAACAACTGCGATTTGCTGATTTGCCGGTCAACCTTCTATCTCTGCGCAGTCTGCCCGTTCGCTTTTTACCCTTCGATTATATGATTATCTGCGGTGCCGCTTGGATTCTGAGCCTTCTCGGCGCATTTTATCCAGCTGCCATCGCTGCCCGACAAAACCCTTCGCAGGGACTGAGGTATTCGTGACGGATTCGACCCCTATTATTGAGCTTCAAGGTGTCTTTAAGACCTATCAAGTTGTCGAGCAACACGTCCAGGCTTTAAGGGGTGTAAACCTCAAAATTCGCAAGGGCCAGATGGTAGGGGTAACGGGCCGTTCTGGTTCCGGGAAAAGTACGCTGTTGCATGTGATCGGCACTCTTGATACTCCAAGTGCTGGCACGGTGAGGCTGAACGGCAAGGATGTGTCGCACGTTAGCGATCAGACAGCGTCAGCCTTTCGCAATCGTACAGTGGGTTTTGTGTTTCAGATGAACAATCTGCTGCCGGAATTCTCGGCGATTGAAAACGTGATGATGCCGGGACTGATTGCCGGTGGCAATCGCAGCCTTCTGCGTGATCGAGCTATCAAGCTTTTGCAGTCGGTGGAACTCGGCCATCGACTGAATCATCGTCCGGCAGAACTGTCCGGCGGTGAACAGCAAAGAGTGGCCATTGCCCGCGCTTTGCTCATGGAGCCACCGATTCTTCTAGCCGATGAGCCCACTGGAAACCTCGATAAAAAAAGCGGGGAACTGGTGGAATCGCTCTTGGTGGAGTTGGGTAAACGGAATCAGGTGACCATGCTGCTCGTAACACACGACGGGGAGCTGGCCAAACGACTGCCTTACCAGGTGGTGATGGAAGACGGAAATATTGTGGATTTTGGGGGATCCTGGTGAGACGATTGTTAATCGCACTTCCACTGCTCGCGGCTTTACAGCCAAGCCTTTCGGCTGCGGAACGCATATCGGAACTGGTTGTTCGCGGCAATAAAAAGGTCGAGGCTGATGCCATCCTTACGAGCATTCGGTCGACCAAGGGCGAAAATCTTGATCCCAAGACCATTCGCGAAGACATTAAAAAGCTGCACGAACTCGGCTATTTTTCCGATATTAAAGTTTTCAGCGAAGCGATCTCGGGTGGCGTTCGCGTCATTATCGATGTCAAAGAAAAGCCAGCTATCGTCGCCATCAAATTCAATGGCATCGAGGAACTGAAAGAAGACGATTTCAAGGACAAGCTTGAAACCAAGGTCTATACGATCGTCAATGAAGCGGCGATCAACAATGACCTGCGGATGATCGAGAAGCAGTACCTTGAAAAAGGTTATTATCTCGCCAAAGCTTCTTATAAAATCGAAGTCAATCCCAACAACGAAAATGAAGTCACGCTTCTTTATAATATTGAAGAAGGCGGCAAAGTCCTGGTGGGCGACGTGCACATCATGGGCAATCACTTCTTTTCGGATGCGGAACTGATCGGCAATTTCTTCTCGCGGCCTTTCACGCGCATGTCGAATATTTCGGCTCCGGGTTCGGTTTATAATGATGAATTCATCAAACGCGATACGGAAGTCATCGGTTACCTTTACAAGGACCAGGGTTTTGCTGAAGTGAATGTCGGCGCGCCGGTGAAGGTGATCGAGGAAGATCGCCGTTTCGTGCGTCTGACGTTCGAGCTGGAAGAAGGCATCCAGTACAACGTGGGTGGCATCGAAGTCAGCGGGGACGTGCTTTATCCGGTCGAGGAAATCCGTGAATGGATGCAGCTGAAGCCGAATGAATTGTTCCGTTTCTCGAACTTCCGCAAGGACGTCGAGATGCTGATCGATAAGTACGGTGACAAAGGCTATGCCTTCGTTGACGTCAACCCCAAGCACCGCTACGACCGCGAGAAGAAGCTGGTCTACCTGAATTATGAAATCGCCAAGGGTGAGAAAGTCTATTTCGGGGACTTCACCTTCATCGGCAACACCAAGACACGCGACAACGTTCTGCGGCGTGAATTGGAAGTTGCGGACGGTGAACTCTATAGCGGCACACGTTTGGCGACATCGAAAGCCAACATGGAACGACTCGGCTTCTTTGAGGAAGTGCAGACCGTCCGTCAGCGTGATGAAAACCAACCGCAGATTCTGCACTATCGCTTCAAAGTTAAAGAAAAGCCAACCGGTCAGCTGCAGGCGGCCTTGGGTTTCAGCCCAGGGGCGGAAGCTGCTGAGAACAAATGGTTTGGTCAAGGCCGATATTCGGAAGAAAACCAAAGCGGTAAGGGTTGGCGCTCGAATGTCACCGGTCGTTGGAACGGTGGCAAGAACTACTCCCTTGAGTTGGGTTTGACCGATCCGCGCGTGAACGATTCGTACTGGTCGCTCGGCTTCTCAGCCTTTGTCCGTAACGAAGTGCGTTTGATCGCCGATGACGTGGATATCCAGGAAGGTCGCCGCGGCGGCAGTCTCACCGTCGGTCGACGGATTATCGAATTGGTCCGCGCTTCGATCACGTATCGAACGTCGATCATCGATATCGAGTCGAAGACCGCGCTGGTCGGCAGCTTTGTGGAAGCCGGCCGCGAAAACAGCATCATCCTGGGCGTGGCCCGTAACGCGACCAACAACTATATCGATCCGTCCGAGGGTTCGGATGTGCGCTTCGCTCAGGAATTCACCGGCGGCAGCCTCCTCGGCGGTTCCCGTCAGTTCCTGGAAACGACGGCATCGGCCGCCGTCTTCCTGCCCGTTGATTTTTCCGAGACCTATCGGACCTACTTCCGCTTCTTCGGTGATTTCGGTTTGCTATGGCCGAACGGAGATAAGCCTATTCCCATGCTGACCCGTTATCGTTTGGGTGGCGCTGAGAACATGCGCGGCTACGATAACCTGTCCTTGGGACCGAAATACGGTATTCTTCAGGCGCCCAATAGCGAGGCCAAGGTCATCAATAAGGGTGGTAACAGAAAACTTCTGTTCCAAGCCGAGTATTTCATGCCTATTATCAAGGAAGCCAATATCAAGGGTCTTTTGTTTTATGATATGGGCCGTGTCTATGATGAGACCGAGGAGATGGAACTCTCGGGCTTTAATCGGGACGTCGGCTTTGGTTTCCGCTGGATCACGCCTGTGGCGCCTTTCCGCTTCGAATGGGCTTATCCCATTGAAAATGGTCGACCCGGTGATCTAAAATTCATTTTCTATTTAGGTTATTGATACTTTTTTTCAACTTAGTCAAAAGGGATGTCGCCCATGCATGTTTCGGGACTTCTACGTCAAGTTCGTCAGTGGTTGCCACTGCTTGTTCTTTGTACTACCTATGCCAGAACAAGCGAGGCTCAGGCCGTGGCCACCCCAGGCGCTGGCGGCAAATATGCTGTTGTTGATATGCAAGCCGTCATCTTGAATGTTGATGAAGGCAAGGTTGCAAGGGCTGATCTGGAGAAACAGATCAAGGCCAAAGAAAAAGATTTGATGAAGAAAAAGGAAGAACTCGACAAGATGAATCAAGAGTGGGAAAAACAAGCTCCCCTTTTGAACGAACAAGCCCGTATGGGCAAACAAAAAGAATTTCAAGAGAAGTTCATGTCTCTTCGTAATGAAGAGATGACATTCCAGAACGAAATCAAGGGTAAAGAGCAGGCCGCCACGCAAAAGATCGCGATCGCCGTCAGCAAACTGGTCAATGATATGGCGAAGCAACGAGGCGTGGATATGGTTTTTGAAACCAATAGCGCGGGTCTGCTTTATCTCAAGGATCCTGTGGATATGACCAAGGATGTGATTGCCGCTTTCGAAGCACAAAGCAAGAAAGGCAATACGGCTAAGAAATAAGGAGCAGCAACCACTATGGTGAATTCAGATTCGGCAAACAGCAGTGCAAACAGTTCCACGCCCGCGGCCGGCCTGGGTTCCATTCAAGATTGGTTGCCCCATCGTTATCCTTTTCTGCTTGTGGATCGAGTTTTGGACTATCGCGCGGGTGAATTCATCCGTGCGCTTAAGATGGTTTCCAGCCTCGATCCCTATCTGCAAGGTCACTTCCCTGGTAATCCCGTGATGCCTGGTGTTTTGATCGTCGAAGCCATGGCCCAGGCTTCCGGAATATTGGGCCGTCTCACTTTCCCCGAACGAAAAAATACCTGCCTGCTCACCGAGATTGGTGAAACCCGTTTTCGCCGTCAGGTGGTTCCGGGTGATGCCCTGGAACTTCATATCCTTGTGGACAAGCAACGGAAGGATTTCTTCTGGTTTAACGGCACAGCCAAGGTTGCTGGTGAATTGGTTGCGTCCTGTGTATTTACTGCCAAGCTGAGCTAACGAGTAGAATCAATGTTGGACTACAGAGCGGAAGAGCAAAAAGAGGCGCCTCACGGAACTTACATTCATCCGACTGCCCTGGTTTATAAGGGTGCGGAGCTTGATGAGGGTGTGAGCATCGGTCCGAGGGCTGTGATCGGACCCAAGGTCAAGCTCGGCAAACACGTAAAGGTGGGTGCAGGCGCTGTGGTCGAAGGCAAGACCACGGTCGGGGAAGCCACGGAGATTTATCCGATGGCGAGTATTGGTTCGGACCCTCAGGATTTGAAATATCGTGGGGAAGACACCGAGCTGGTCATTGGCCGCAACAATCGCTTGCGCGAGTATGTGAACATCTCCACAGGAACTGTCAACGGCGGTGGTATGACCACGCTCGGTGATAACAACCTGATTATGGTCTACTCCCACATCGCTCACGACTGTCACATCGGAAGCAACTGTATTCTGGCCAACGGTGTGCACCTGGCTGGTCACGTGGAAGTGGCTGATTTCGTGGTGTTCGGTGGTATGTCCGGCGGGCATCAGTTCTGTCGCTTCGGCGAGAGAGCCATGGTCGCAGCGGGAGCCATCGTGGTGCAGGATGTGCCGCCCTATTGTATGGTCCAGGGTGATCGCGCCCGTATTTCTGGCCTCAACGTGGTCGGTTTGCGTCGTTCTGATTTACCTAAGACGCGCATCTCTGATATAAAGAATATGTTCAAAATCCTCTTTAATGAGAATCTTACGATCGAGGATGCCGTCAGCCGCATGGAATTGGAAATTCCGGATTCCGAGCAGCGACGGAAATTTATCGAGTTCCTCAAACGCAGTGAAAGGGGAGTCTGTCGTTGAAAAGGTCGAGCTATTTCATTTCCGCCCGTTCTGCGTCTGCCGATATTTTGGCTTCTGAACTGGTCCTGGCAATGAACGACCAATTCCCCAAGGTCGAGTGCCTGGGGATTTTCGGCGAATGGTCGGGTCGTACCCGATCCTCCAAACTTGGTGATCTCCAAAACTGCTTGCGCCTCGGCCTTCATGATAAAGCGCAAATGTCGGAAGAGGCTTTGGCCTTTTACACCCAGCTGACTCAGGACCTGGAAAAATCCACACCGCAGGTTGCCATCCTGGTGGGTTATTCTTTTTTGCATCATGAGCTGGCCGGTTTCTTTAAAGCGCAAAATATACCTGTTGTTCTGTATGAAATCACGCCGGTCGGCGCTATCAAAGGCATCGACTTCGCCACCGTGGGTCAGCGTTTGGAGATTGCCCTGGGTATCAGCCCACAGGGCAGCGAGCTGGTCCAGAAGTCGGGCGTTCCATACTATTATATCGGCAGTCCCCATAAGGATCGGGTCGATCGCGTGATCGTCGAAGCTCCTTCGCTGGGTCTAAAGCCCAAGGTGCCGGTGGTTTCCATTTTTCCAGGCGCTCGCGTGGAAGGCTTTCAGGCCACACTTCCGGTTTTTCAGCAGCTGGCTGAAACCTTATCTCGCGAAAAAGGGTTGCAGGTCGTTCTTTCGGTGGCTGATCAGTTGATCGAGGATCCCAGCGTTAAGATCGGTACTATGTCCCTTAAAGATCATATGGAGAAGGGCAAAAGCCAGGCGCAGGCGCTCCGCGTCATGCCCGGTATGCATCTGGAGCTGCTTTCCCTCTCAAGCCTGGCGATAACAGGCTGCGGTGCGATTACCATGGAATGCGGCTTGTTCCAGGTGCCCCTCATGCCTATTTATCCTAGCCATATTCCACAGACCGGACCGCGCAGTTTGCTGAACCAAACCGTGGGCAAGCCTGTGGTCGCCGAATATGGATCCGATATGCCCGCCGATCAGTTGCTGGCTGTCGCTAAAAAGCTGATCGCTGCTGGCTCTGAGCGCGATAAGATGGTAAAAGACCTGCTGGATGTGAAGCTTAGCCTGCAGGGTTTCGCTGCCGACAACGCTGCTGACTATATTGGCCGCGAAATCGGTCAATGGAAGCAGGGCAAACGCGCTGCCAAGAGCAATAAAACTGCATGAATCCCCGGATCAGCCTGCGAACCTGGTTCAAGCCTTTAGTGCTTGAACCGCTGAGCGAAATAAAATCCTGCCTCATTCAAATCGTGCTGTCTCTGGGCCTTCTTTCGGCTGCGCAGGGTCTTTTTCTTCTGCTCATTGGCCCACTCTTCAAAGCCATGTTCGACACCCCGGTCGATGGCAGCTTTGTCCTGAACTCCCTTTTGCCTTCCTCCATTGCTCGCTGGTTACCTGATTTTGCACAGCTGAGCGTGACCCGCCTGAAGTTGGCCCAATATCTGCCGTTCATGATTTTTTTCGCTGCTGTCGTGAATGGCTTTGCTGGTTTCGTGTACCAGCACCAGCAGCAGGTGATGGCCCTGCACCTGGGGCGCCGTTACCGGGAAAAATTATTTGCGGCCATCCTGCAGTTGCCCTTTCAAAAAGCGACGGCGAAGGCTCCCGGTGAGTGGATGTCGGTGGTGATGAACGACGTCGCGTTCCTGCAGATGCGTTTATCCGATTTGCTGACCGGACTTTTGCGCGACGGCGTCATGGTCGTGGCCTCGGTTCTGGCTTTATATTTTATTCACTGGCCTTCGGCTGTGATCCTGACCTTGCTGGCCATTCCACTTATGACTGGCACGGGCCGCACAGGCAAGCGCATCGCGGTCTTCGCTGAGCTCTGGCAGCGAGAATTGGGCCGCATGGTCAGCGCCGTTCTGGATCTTCGCAAACGTTTTGAGTTTATTCGAGCTCAACGCGGCGAATCGCTGGAGAAGGAACGCTTTCGGCACATGAATCATGGTTACTATCGCATGATTCGACGTTCCATTTTCATCCGTTCCGCCCTGGCACCTAGTATGGAGCTCATGGGCTTTTTGATGTTTGCGGTCATACTCTGGGCTGTCACCAATAGGGTTCAAGGGTTTCGACTTGAGGCAAGTCAGCTGCTGCAGTTCTTTGCGGCGCTCGGCATTGTGCTTCGACCTTTGAAAAGCGTCGGAGAGCAGTTGGCTCGTTATCATGAGACCAAAGGTATCTTGCAGCAAAGTCTGCAGACGTTCGCGACCGTAAAAGAACTGGCTGAGTCCCGGAAGGATAGGGATCCCCATGTTCAACCCTGGGAGGCCAGGCAGGGCCTTCGCATTAAAAGTATGTCGGTCGCCTACAAGGAAGGCTTTCGCTTGACTGCCGAAGACCTGGAGCTGGTGCCGGGCAAAACGGTGGCTCTGATTGGGCCGAGTGGGGCGGGTAAAAGCAGTCTCATCAAGGTTCTGTCGGGACTTTTGCATGCCGAGGCCTGGGATGCGGATTGCAGTCTTGAGTCGGTTGTGCGCGCGGCGACTCTTGTGAGCCAGAAACCGTTTCTCTTTTCGGCGAGCATACGCGAGAATCTGCTTTATGGTCATCCCACAGGATGTTCGGATGAGCTTTTGCTAAAAGAACTGGATTTCGTCGGACTTGGTGGTGAGTTAAGCGCGATGTCGCAGACCCTCGACAGTCCCATCGACTTTATTCAAACCCCACTGTCTGGTGGGCAAATGCAGCGTCTGACCATTGCGAGAGCCATGCTCCGGCCTCAGCCGCTGCTCCTGATGGATGAAGTCACGGCTGCGATCGATCCTTTGGCGGAAGAGGCCATCACGCGTCGCCTGATTGAACGCTGTCACCAAAATAATCTTTGTCTTTTATTCGTCACCCATCGACTCCAGCAGCTGCCATTTTTTGATGAGATCTGGTTTGTGGAAGCAGGAATCGTAAGGAAATTCGAATCCTACAACCATCTCTTCCAGGATTCGCGCATTCATCGTTTCATCGACGACCAGCATTCGCCTTGACTGCCAAAACATTGACAGCGTTGGCTGTCTTGCGTCCTGCCCTGAGAGGTTTTAGAATAATTCTAGGACTGCCACACGCATCATTCTATAGACTTATTATTCTGGGCGCCCGCCCTGCTGCTTCCAGGGAGACAAAGGATGAACGATACGAACCTCGATCCGAATTCGAATGCGGCCTTCAGTCAGAATACAGGCGCGCAATCCAATCCTTTTACGGGCGAATTGAAAGGCGAGTTCTCGAGCGACTTCGGCACCAATACCAACGCCGTTTCGCAGATTTTCAAGAGCGGTGGCTTCGCTTCGGAAAACAAAACCAAACTGATCCTGGGCGCCGTCGCCGCGATCGGTATCCTTGGTGCCGCTTACTTCTTCATGTCAGAACCTTCTGAAGACGAGGTCACGACCGCTGAGGAAGCGACCGACGAAGAAGGCATGGGCGAAGAAGGTATGGCTGAGATGGGCGATAAGCCCGAAGATGGAGCCAAGCCTGCAGAGCAGGCTGCCCCCATGGAAGCGGCCAAGCCTGTCGCTGACGCTGGCGCTGCAGCAACCAGCACGGGAGCCATTACGTTAACGTCGCCTCCGGATGGTGCCGCACAGTCCTATGACGAAACCCAGGGCACTGCTGACTTCCAGTGGGAAGGTCCGGCGGATCAAATCACCTTCTCGCGCAACCAGACCATGAATCCTGCCGTCAAGGTTGTAACTTTGAACGGCGCCAGCACTTATAGCTTTGAAAATCCTTATCCTGGCACATGGTACTGGCAGGTTAAGAACTCCAGTGGCGCCAGTGATGTTCGTAGCTTTAAAATCTCGGCCCCAGCTCGTCGCTCCTTTCCTGTGAGCCAGCCCACTTCCGGTGGCAGCATCTCGGGTAATGGTGGCGTCGTTTCCTGGCAGGCAGGCGAGAAGATTGCCCGCTATTCGGTGGAATTTACCCCAGCTGGGCAGTCCTTTGCCGCTCCCGCGCATCGCTTCGGCGCATCGGGAACGAGCGTAGCCATCCAAGGTGTGAGTCCCGGCAGCTATGATGTGCGGGTTGGTGCTTTCTCGGAAGTCGCAGGGCGCTGGGAATGGCAGGTCATCAAGAGCGTGACCGTCCAATAGTCTTGCAACTCCCTGAGAATTTCCGTAAACGCTTTCATTAGGAAAGCGTTTTTTTTATTTTTGGGGGAAGTCTTGCATAAAGCCACGCTCCGGAAGCAGCTCCTGCAGAAACGTTTGGCTATGCCCGAATCTGAGTGGTGCGATAAGAGCCAGAAGCTGGTGCAACAGCTCCTGACCTGGATGAAGGGTCAGACCTTTGATCACTATATTTTGTACCGGAGTTTTCGCCGTGAACCCTCACTCGAACAACTTGCGGCGCTGCTTCCTGTACAGGCCACCTATTACCCGCGAATCCAGGGCCAGAGCATGGATTTTTATTCCAGCTCCGGCGCTTTTGTAACCAATCGCTTTGGCCTTGAGGAACCTGAACCCCATCCCGCTCATCAGCTCCTGACCTTTTCCCCCAAGACCCTTTTGATCATTCCCGCACTAGCCTACGACCATCGCTGCTTTCGATTGGGCTATGGTGGGGGATTTTTTGATCGATTTTTAGCGCACCATAAGGTCACGACTCTGGGTGTTTGCTTCGAAGCCTTTCTGGTGAACGAACTCCCCACGGAACCTCACGATCATCCTGTGCAGTCTGTAAGCACGGACTCCAGGTTCCTGACGGCGCCCCCATAATTCTGTTACAATTGAAATCGTAATCAGAAAAGGGGGACATCGCGGGTGGCACGTATTGCAGCCATCGTTGGCTGGCTTTTTCTATTGTCCCTAGCTCCCCTCCATGCTCAGGTCACAACCTTGGTGCCCAAGGTGTGGAATGGGGAAGCCCTGCAAAAGGATGAAGGACTTTTCTATTTACAGGGTTCGATCATTGATTCCAACGCTCAGCACAAGGGCGGTTCGTTTTCTTTTGTCATTTTTGGGAAGAATCAGCAAAAATCTTATAGTGTGCAGTTTGATACTATCGCACTCGGTCAGCATCCAGACAAAGTCTGGAAGGTGAAAGAGGATGAATATCAAATCTCTCTCGTTCAGCACGTTGATACCCAGGGCAAACGTTGGATTTGGAAGGGGCCTTATCGGACGCCTCTGCTGGTCAAAAGCCGGAGTTTATCGAACTTTGGTATCTGGTACCTCGTCCAACTGAAGCAGGCGGGGCAGCTGAGTATTCTGCTGAAGGCCAGCAAGAATATTTTTACGGCCAATAAATCTCAAGGCAGCATCGCCCGTGTAATCGATGGCATGACGGGACGTGATCAGGCCACGTTCGAGCAGAAAGCTGCGGCACGCCAGGGCGAAATCCGAGCTGTGTTTCGATCCACACGAACGATTGGGATGTACTATAAACTCAATCTGTTTCGGCAAAATCAGTATGCGCCCAAGGTGATCGGCGTTATTCAAAGTAACGATCCCGATCTGCGCACCTGTTTCACCGATTTTCTGGACCGCGGGGCCACGGGGCAGGGGACTGTGACCTATACGATGCTGCTTTCCAATCAGACCCAAAGCATGAAGACGCTCAAGGTCAAGCAGGCTGAAATCAAGGATGAACGTTTTCTGGAGTGCCTTTATTATAAGCTCATGGCACTCAGCTTTCCCATTAAAGAAAGTATGATCGGTGAACTGTCGCTCATATTCCAAGTGGCTGGCAACTGAAGGAGATTGTGGATGAGTTTTTACAGCGAGAAACTACTGAAAAGGCGCCTCTCCAATTTCCTTTTGCAGCCGATCATACAGACCCGCATTGGCGCGTACTGCATTCTGCTTTCCTTTGTGTTCGCTGGTGTCATTGCTGCGATCGTGTATGTTCATTTGGGTAAACTCTTTGGGTTTATCATCGAGATGACCGAGGCTCCTGAGGAAGTGCAGACGATCATCATGAGCTATCTCTCGAGCATTCAAACAGCCGTTTATCTGACGCTGGGAGCTTACGTGCTCATCGTGCTAGCCATCTCCATCTGGTATACCCATCGACTGGTCGGCCCCATGGTGGCCTTCAAACGTCACTTTGAGGCTCTGCAGCAGGGTAATTTTACGCATCGCACCAACCTAAGAAAAAATGATGCGTTCCATGAAGCTGCGACTGAGTTGAACAAAGCCACGGAAATGCTCGGTGTTCGGTTCGGCGAAAAAGCAGCAAAATCAGTTAATTAAATGACATATTTCGAAACCTGAGCCAAAATTTTTTAAGTGAAATCCCTTGCATACCGATCCCTTAGGATCATAGGTAGGTAACGGGAAGCATGCCACTGTTGGCTCTCATTCTATTTCTTTTCGTCAGCACAGCCGATCACAGGGCTTATGCTTTTCATCCTATTGTCTTTCCCAATGGTGCGGACCACATCCATGTTTCCAGGTTCCATGCCCTGGATAACCGCATAGCGCGCTGGGATTCCGCTGCGATTCTATCAGGCCAGCATGATGAATCCTTCATGCTATACGAAAAATACGGGACCATGCTCGGCTATCCGAAAGATCCGAAGGCGGGTGATTTTTGGGTTCGTGTTGAAGTCGAAAATCAAGCAGACCAGGACATCTCACTGCTGTCCGACTACGGATCCACGCCAAGCATCTCCCGCGTATTTATTCAGAATGCTGATACGCGCGTACTCTTTCGCACCATAACTCTTGACGACAAGCTGCGGCGGACCATTAAGCTTTATTCGTTGCCGCCAGGACGCTGGCAGGTCTATTTGGAGATTGCGCCCGATGAATTTTCCATGCCGATCGTTAATCTGGATTTGAAAAGCACGCAAGGCCTGTGGCGGTATAGTCCGGAACGGCATTTCTTAACGGCGTCCTATGGCATTTGCCTGGCACTCATCGCTTATAATTTCGTCCTGGCTTTGACTTTGCGCCATCGAGCCCATGTTATTTATATCGCCTATACCATCGCGCTGCTGCTCTACTATGAAGGCCGCTATCAAGTCCTTGCTGAGCAGTTTGGCATTCCGGAAATCCCCAAGTGGGCCCTGGTAAGCATCAATGCTTCGTCGTCCTATCTTTTCCTGACGTTTCTCTATCATATGGCCGATGTGAAAAAGTCGCTGCCGGCTTGGAAGTGGCCGCTCTTCATCATGTTTGCGTTCTGGCCTGCTATGGTCGTGTACTCGTTCATTGATATCACAGCGACACAGATCATGCTTCTGCGTCTGCTTACACTGTCTGTACCGCTGACCACGGCGATCGGCATCCATGCCGTCATCAAAAAAGTTCCCGGTGCACGTCTGCTTGTTATCTCGTCGATCCTCCCTGGACTGGGTACCCTGATACATTTCAACGCCAGCTTTTTCGGGCAGTGGCTGCCTATGCCTTTTGTTATTTGTGCCCAGCTTCTGGCTCTGGATATTGAAATGATTCTTTTGTCCATGACCATTGGCTTTAAGATCAATCGGGAGCAGGAGTGGCTCCGCAAGAAAATGTATCACGCCTATACGGAACTCAAGGCGGTCGTCTATCCGCATCAGTTGGCTCAAATCTGGGAAGGGATGCCGCTTGGCAAAACCATGCCCGTTGGTGAGCAGAACGCGTTTATGATCGTGTTTGATGTGGTCGCCAGCAGCAAGATGAAGATGGCTGATCCGCGAGCGTTCCTGTCCGGAGTGTTTCACGAGTGTTCCAACCTGATGATGCAAAATTATCAACCCGAGCCGCTGATCGCGAATGGTTATCGGGTGAAGGAAATGGGCGATGGATTCCTTTGCAGCGTGGGTTTTCCCTTTGGCTGTCCTATTGAGAATGCCGCCGATCACAGCGTGAATCTGGCCCATCAGTTTCTGGAAATCTTTCAGCGTCATGTGGCAGCGGTGGGTTCTGAGCATAGCATCCATTGTTCCATCGGGATTGCCTATGGTCCGGTGGAAGCTTTTTATCCGGAATCGGGTGCTCAGGTGTATGATCTGTTCGGTCGGGGCATAATCCTGGCTCATCGCTACGAAAGCATGCGGGATATCCTGTTCCGCTGGCTCAAGCAGCGTGATGATATCATTATTCTGCATCAGCCCGTGTTCGAACGGCTCTCGGATGCGTTACGACGCGATTTTGTGGAAGTGGACTTATCCCTCTCGGACTTCAAGGTCCGGGATGATGAACAGGCCCAGCGCCTCTATTATCAACTGGCATCGGGACGCGAACAACGCCATCTGTTGCGCGGCGCCTGATTCAAAGTTTCAATCCATTGATGCGATTCCGCAGCTCCTGACAGGCCTCGGCATTGGGGACCAGGTAATCACTGCTGATGTGAACATTGCCTTCGCTCACCCTCAGAGTAAAATATTCATCCCGGCAGCTTGAAGTCACACGAAGACCCCCAATGGGCGTATCTTCAATCGGTTCGGCGGAAGGCAGCTCCAATTTATCGATGAGGCTGGCCAGGGCTACACAGCCTTCAAAGGGTTGGAAATTGGTGACGTTGCGAATCGTTAGACCTTCTATGGTCAAGTGAAAGGTGTCGCGGCAGCTGGCGGACACCTTAAATTTACCCGTGGTCCACGCGGATTTTCCCAAGCGGTCTCCGCTTTGGCCCAGCCCCAAGCCAGGCAGGTTTTCTATGTCTTCTGTCATGGCAGCGTCCAAACCTTGATCACGCCAGCTCGCAAGGGAAACGTCGCGGTCCAGGGACCGGGCCTGCAAGCGTTGCCGCTCATAAGCTGGGGTTTTGCAAGAACTTGCCAGCTGACTTAAGGTCAAAGCCAAAGCCAAAAATGCGAAGCTTCTCATGGAAGTCCCTCGACGTTGCGGAGCCTAAGTTTTTGATTCGTCCATGTTCTTGCAAAAGTTGGTCCAAGCTCTTGTTAATACTGACAAGGTTCTGAACTCGCGCTAATGGGTTATGATGGGAGAGTCGGACTTCACGGGGAGGGAAAAACGCATGCAGGTTCACCTTATGGATGGCACTTATGAACTGTTTCGCGCCTATTATGGGGCTCCAGCGGCCAAAGGACCCGATGGACGTGAGGTCGGTGCCACGCGGGGTTTGCTTCGAAGCCTTTGGTCTTTTTTAAAGACGGGCGCAGTGACTCATGCTGCCATCGCGTTCGATCATGTGATTGAATCCTTTCGCAATGATCTCTTTACAGGCTACAAGACTGGTGAAGGTATGGATCCCGAGCTTTACGCTCAATTTGCATTGGCGGAACGTACCGCTTATGCCCTGGGTTTGGTCGTGTGGCCCATGATTGAGTTCGAAGCCGACGATGCTCTGGCGACGGGAGCCTATTTATACCGTGATGCGCCGGGTGTGGAGAAGGTCCTGATCTGCTCCCCGGACAAGGACATGGCGCAATGCGTGCGTGGCAAAAAAGTTGTGATGTATGATCGTCACAAGGATCTTGAGATCGACGAAAACGGTGTGCATGAAAAATTTGGAGTGGCCCCGTCATCCATAGTCGATTGGTTGGCCCTGGTCGGTGACACCGCGGATGGGATTCCAGGAGTCCCAAAGTGGGGAACCAAATCGGCCTCGACGCTACTCGCGGTGTATGGATCAGTTGACAATATTCCCGATCAGCCAGCTCAGTGGTCCGTGAAAGTCCGCGGAGCCGACGCGTTAGCCATCAGTCTTCGTCATCATCGTCAGGACGCGAAGCTTTATCGGAAATTGGCGACTTTGCGCGAAGATGTGCCACTCCAGGAAAGGTTAGACGACCTTGCCTGGCGCGGCGCACGACGCAAAGAACTCGAAGCGCTTTGCCAGGAAGTGGGCGAGACCGCCTGGCTTCAACGCGTGACAATTTGGGCCGAATAGTCAGGCCTGGGTGCCATACACTGTGCTGGTGACCATGACGTCCTTCACGACAAACTGGTCATTGACCAGTTTCCACATCGATGCGAAGGTTTTTTCCCAGGAAATATCCACCAAAAACTTATCCACTCGTTCCTGCCAGGCTGCATGTCCCGCAGCGTCCGCCAGCAAGGCTTCCGTTCGAATGATAAAATTGTCTGAATCATCAGCAATCGCCACCAGATTCTTCACTCCATACGGATGAACAACGTCACGAATCGAGGTGGAAATCACGCGGCATCCTGCTGACAGATACTCGGGCGTCTTGGTAGGACTGATGTAGCGTGTCGCATCATTCAGGGCAAAGGGCAGGATCGCAATATCCCAGCCCGCCAGATAATGCGGCAGTTCATTTTAATTTTTGCCCCCCAGATAGTGGATATTCGGCCTCTGAGGCAGTGTGGATGGATCGATTTTGACAACCGGTCCCACCATCACAATGTGCCAATCCGGGCGCTTTTCCGCGATTTCATCCAGAAGTTGGAGATCAATCCGTTCATCGATAACACCAACATAGCCAAGCCGCGGTGAAGGAATCCCAGCTTGATCTGCGGGATCTGTGGTCAGATCGCGGGCCTTGGCAAAATGGGCAACATCCACGCTGCTGGGAAACGGGTAGACCCTTTGGTGGAGATGACGTTTGGCGTTAAACAAACTGAATCCACCGGTGAAAACCAGGTCCACGCGATTCAGGAGACTTTGCTCCAAAAGCGGCAATTCCTGCGGCGCGCCTTTAAAATTGGCGAGCTGGTCCATGCAATCATAGACGCTCACGACAGGCCGCAAATGATTGGAATGCTTCAGGTGCATGGGGCTGTAATACCATGTGATGTACCTGATGATCGAATGGTCATCCATCATCTGATTGAGAAAACGTTTGATCCAAAGGTTGGATTCCATTTCGCCGTATCCCCGGGGCAGATGAGGAGTGGCGACAAACAGATTATCCGCTTCCTCTCTGACCTGCAGCTCAGGCACTTCACTGTCACTCAAGATAGGCTCTTCGAAAAAGAACACGCGCCCTTCATTGGCGATACGGCTCATCAGATGTTGGGGGCGCTGAAAGACGAAATTCCAGCGGAGATGCGAAAAACAAATAAGGTCGGGAGAACTGCTTGCTACTGACATCTGAAATTTTTTCATCGTTCACTCCTCGCAACAGGCACTATCATTGCAATAGCTGTACCGCGACAACCAAACCCGAGGACGTCCCAATTCGCTGAACTGACATAATAAAATCAGTAGGGTCTCAGAAACGCATAATCTTCACCCATTGACTTATCTGCTTAATGGAGCTACGCAGTCTTCACCGCGCAATATTGAATTATTAAGAAAGAGACTGTTTGCCAGAAGAGCCGGTCCTATTGTTTTGGGAATTTACCTTGTGTTATCTTTTCGCTGGATGCTGCACAGTTCTCTATGAGCACATTTTTTCTTCTTTCACATGGTGGGCAAGATATGAAGGAGAAGCACAGAACGTCGCTGGACTTGGATTTACACCAGTTTCATCCAAGGCCTCAGTTCTGCCGGAAGCAGTGGCACTCCCTGAACGGTCCGTGGAAGTTCTGCTTTGATGATGAGATGCTCTGTCGCCAACCTTCAGATGTATCGCAATGGGACCATGTAATTGAAGTTCCGTTCGCTCCCGAGACCGAACGGAGCGGGATTGGTGACACAGGCTTTCACAACGTCTGCTGGTACCAGAGGGAATTTGAACTGCCGTTGAATGAGAGTGAGCGGCTGCTTCTCCACTTTGGGGCGGTCGACTACGTGGCGAATGTATGGGTGAATGATCAGTTCGTTGGCAAGCATGAAGGCGGCCATACCCCTTTTCACTTTGATGTTACCCATGCATTGAAAGCTGACGGACCTCAGGTGCTGACGGTCCAGGTGGAAGATAAGCCGCAGGACCTTGCCAAACCACGGGGCAAACAGGATTGGCAGCTTGAACCGCATAGCATTTGGTATCCCCGTACGACTGGCATTTGGCAAACGGTCTGGTTGGAACCCGTCGCCAAAACTTATATTGGCAATGTCCGCTGGACGCCTCATCTGGAGCGTTGGGAAATTGGCTTCGAGGCCTTCATTGAAGGCTGCCTGACCAGGAATTTGCAAATCCGCCTGCATTTGAGCGTAGGCGACCACCTGCTGGTCAATGATAGTTATCAAGTGATCCTGGGCGAAGTGCATCGAAGAATCGCGCTATCTGACCCAGGCGTGGACGATTTTCGCAACGAACTGCTCTGGAGCCCTGAAAAGCCGACATTGATCAAGGCAGAAATCGAGCTCTACGCCGATAATGAGTGTGTGGATCGCATGCATTCCTATACTGCGCTTCGCTCTGTCTCTATTCAGCATGGCGATTTCATGCTGAATGGTCGACCTTACTATCTCCGCATGGTGCTTGATCAGGGCTATTGGCCGGAAAGTTTCATGACGGCTCCGGATGCCACGGCCTTGAAACGCGACGTTGAACTTATTAAAGCCATGGGGTTTAACGGGGCTCGCAAGCATCAAAAAATTGAGGACCCCAATTATTTGTTTTGGGCCGACGTCCTGGGACTGATGGTTTGGGAAGAGATGCCAAGCGCCTATCGATTTACCCATGAAGGCGTCGAGCGCATCACGCGGGAATGGATAGAAGCGATTGATCGCGACTATAGTCACCCTTGTATCGTCACCTGGGTCCCCTTTAACGAGTCCTGGGGGGTGCCGGATCTAGCCGAAAAGGCGACCCATCGCAGCTGTGTGCAGGCCCTCTATCATCTGACCAAAACTTTGGACCCCACACGCCCAGTGATCGGCAATGATGGGTGGGAAAGCACGGCCACCGACATCATCGGGATTCATGATTACGATAACCACCCCGAGGCCTTTAAAGAACGTTATGACGCCCAGCTCACCACGAATGAAATCCTTAAAAGGCGCAGTCCGGCCGGCAAAATGATCACCATTGAAGGCTATGACCGCGAGAATCAACCGATCATGCTGACGGAATTCGGTGGTATTGCCTTCACCAAGGAAAAACCAGGGACCAGCAATGCCTGGGGTTATGCCGTCAGCTCAACCGCTCGCGACCTTAAGGCGCAGTATACGGAGTTGCTCGGAGTAGTCCATCAGCTCAAGCTCTTCCGTGGATTCTGTTATACGCAATTTACCGATACCTTTCAGGAGGCCAACGGTCTACTCTTTGCAGACCGGACACCTAAGATCGATATGAAAACTATCGCTTTTGTTACCCGAGGTTTCCAACGCGATCGTGCTGAGATCACCTTGGATGAGTTCGATCAAAATCCACAGCAAATGGGGCTTTGATTGTTATGCAGTACAAGAGCCGATTCCACAAACCTGACGGTCGCACGCTGCTTCTTTATAGCCGCCGCCCCATCGACGCCAATATCGTGGCCACCAGTCCGCAAGCCAATCCGGTGGCCTTGGAGGGATCCCATATGCGCTGGCATCCCTTGCGTGGCGAGTGGGTGGCCTATGCGCGGCACCGACAAAATCGAACTTTCCTGCCCCCTAAGGAGTTCAATCCTTTAGCTCCAACGGTTTCACCTGAATTTCCGACTGAACTTCCGGCCGGGGATTATGATGTGGCCGTGTTTGAAAATATGTTTCCCACACTGAGCGAAAAAGCTGTCAATCCACCGATGCTTCCCGGGGTGGAGACCGCCCCGGCCCTTGGTGTGTGTGAAGTGGTGGTCTTTACCAAAGATCCGAACATGACACTGGGCCGCCTGCCGCTGGATCATATCGCGCTGTTGCTCGAAGTGTGGGGGGATCGGACCCGGGAGATTGGTCAACGGGATGGTATCCAGTATGTGATGCCTTTTGAAAATCGCGGTGTGGAAGTCGGTGTTACGCTCCATCATCCGCATGGCCAGATCTATGCCTATCCCTTTGTTCCTCCCGTTCCCGCTCGTGAAGTCGCGCAGCAGAAGGCCTACTTCGAAAAACACGGCGTCGGTGTTATGGCTGATTTTATCGCGCGTGAGCTGCGGGATCACATTCGACTTATTTATGAAGGGCCGCATGCCGTAGCCTTGGTTCCCATCTGCGCGCGCTATCCTTATGAAGTTTGGGTGGCACCCAAAAGGCCCGTACCGACCATGGACAGGCTGGAAGACCACGAACGTGCGGACCTGGCCCGGGCTTTGAAAACGGTACTGTTGAAATTTGATGCCTTATGGTCCCGCCCCTTCCCTTATTTAATGACCATGCATCAGGCGCCGACCGATGGCCGGGATCACCCTGAATCCCATTTCTATTTTGAATTTAATCCGCCTTATCGCAGTTCAGATCGACTTAAATTCCTGGCCGGAACGGAATTGGGAGCCGGCATGTTTGCCAACGACAGCTTGCCTGAAGACAAGGCGAAAGAGCTGCAGGGCGTGGAGGTGACTCTTGAATGAAATAGATCAAAAATTGGCGACCATGCGCCAAATACTGGCTCGTCAGGGCATGGCGGGTTTTCTCTTGCGAGGTACGGATTGGTTTGCCTGGGCAACCGGGGGCAGTTCCAATACCGTTCTGCTGGCAGCTGAAACAGGGGTCGCTGAAGTCCTCGTGACTTTGCGTGACGCCTATATCCTCACCGATTCCATCGAAGCCGAGCGCTTTCTCAATGAAGAGGCGGCTCAGCCTTATTTGGTCTGGAGTGCGCCTTGGCAGGATCCTTTCGCTCGGAAGGCTTTTATACTGGATCAAACGCGCGGGGGACTGCTCGCCAGTGATCGACCGCGGGGCGTGGAATATGCCTTGCCTCGCGAGCTCTGGCTTCTGCGTCGGGAATTGATGCCCGAGGAACAGGACCGCTATCGATTGCTCTGTAAAGAGTCGGCCGAAGCCATGACCGATGTTATGGAAGCCGCGCATCCGGAGTGGACTGAATATCAACTGGCTGCGGAAGGTGCTGCGGCTCTTTGGAAGCGCGGTATTCATCCGGCATTGACTATGGCGGGCGGTGAAAATCGATTGCCGCGGTACCGGCATCCCGTGGCTTCTGCGGAAAAACTTGGCAGTCGAGCCATGTTGGTTTTCTGTGCGCGACGTCATGGCCTTTATGCCAACCTCACACGTTTTGTCTATTTTCGTCAGCCTGATAAGGATGAGGAAAAACGCAAACTGGATCTCGCCCAGGTGGAATGGGTCGCCTGGCAGGCGAGCCGCCCGGGTGTGCCGCTCAGTAAGATCTATGAACGTATCGTCAGCAGTTATGAAAGCATGGGCTATGCGGATGAACCCTCGCGGCATCATCAAGGCGGCCCTACGGGTTATCTGGCGCGCGAGGAAGTGGCTTCGCCGCAAAGCAGTGATCCACTCGGTGATAACACCGCCCTGGCCTGGAATCCCAGCGTGAAGGGCGGCAAGATTGAAGATACGATTTTGATTCGAGGTTCCCAGACGGATATCCTTACCGTGGATCCGCGTTGGCCGACATTTGAGTTTGCCGACCGGAAACGGCCTGACTTTTTGGTGAAGCTATGAAAAATGCGTTTCACAAGTTATATGGCAGCATGCCTGCATGCACGACGGAAGCTCCTGGTCGCGTGAATCTTATCGGCGAGCATACCGACTATAACGGTGGTTTTGTCCTGCCGACCTTGATTCCGCAGAAAACGCTGGTGAGTCTCTCACCCCGGACGGATCGCAAAGTTCATCTTGCCACGATGGATCGCGATGGGAGCATCCGTCGCTTTCATTATTATCTTGGGGAAGAAACCGCTCAGGACGGATGGGGTGATTACGTTCAGGGACTGACTTGGTTATGGGCCCGCGAAGGTCAACCCATTCAGGGATTTGATGCTCTTATCAGCTCGCATGTGCCCATGGGCGCAGGCCTTTCTTCCAGTGCGGCTCTTTTGGTGGCTTTCTCTCGCGCGCTCAGGCAGGCGTTTTCGTTGGATCTGGATGATGTCCAGATCGCTTTGCTGTGCCAGCGGGTCGAGAATGAATTCGTCGGTGCACGTGTGGGCATTATGGATCAGATGGCCATCAGCCTTGGTGATCACAATCATGCTTTATTTTTGGATACTCGTGATCTCAGTTCGCGACGCATTCCTTTGCCCTGGGATAAGATGGATCTGTTTGTGATCAATTCAGGAGTCCGCCATCGACTGATGGAAGGCGGTGGATATAACAGCCGCCGGTCCGAGTGCGAGGAAGCTACGCATCTCTTGAATGTCAAACAGTTGCGCGATATTGAAGCGCCTCACCGTTTAACAGGATTGCCGGATCTTTATCAAAAAAGAGCGCGGCATGTGGTGACGGAAAATCAACGCGTGCTCGACGCCGTTCAAGCTCTGGAAAGCGGGGATATGAAGCGACTGGGGCAGTTGATGCGAGAATCCCATACATCCATGCGTGACGATTATGAAGTCTCGGTTCCCGAAATTGATATCCTTGTCGAGGAAGCCCTGCGCGAACCTCAGGTCTTTGGAGCCAGACTTACAGGAGGCGGATTTGGTGGTTCCATTGTCGGTATCTGCGAACCCAAGCAGGCTTTGTCCGTTGCCAGTCGCATTGTGGAACGAGCAAGCCAACGGTTTGATGAGACACCAACGATTCTGGTTCCTGAACCCTCCTGACACGCGGCGCGTTTTGTCTCCTGGCGCAACCTGATCGTTTTGCGCCAGGTTGCCCACCTCGACGTCTCGTCATATTTCAATCATTACTGCGAGTTGAAATTTAGGTCTAAAATGGCTGACCTCTTGCAACAACCCTTTGTGTTGTCTCAGTGTTTGCCTTTTTAAACTGGAGGAGGAAGAAGTCATGAAAGCTTTCGTAATCGCAGTCGGTATTATAAGCCTTTTTTCGTCCACTTTGCTGCTAGCGGAATCCATAGTCGATGACACGATACTTTCTCAAAAACTGGATCATGTGATCCACAATCCGCTTATCGACGTTCGCCTTGAATCACGACCCGACGGATTCATCTTGCGCATGCAGAGCAAAAATCCTGAAAGTCAGGAAGCTGCCCGGGCATTCGCTGTTGAAGTTATCAAGCAACACAACCTCTCCCACGATGTCCCACAAACCAATGGCTACGGCCTGCCTGAGCAGTAAGATTGGGTTCCTGCATCGCGGCTTCATGGCCGCGATGTTTGAAGCCATTGGTGCCCAAGCCCTTCGCTCGCGTTATTTGCCACAGGTTTGGCGAATATTTTGGGGACCTCGGCCTCTATTCTGCGGCCGCTTTCAAATAAACCTGAGATTTCAAGGTATTATGATGCGGCCTTCCGATTGCATTGGTGATGATGCGAACTCAAAGTTCGAAATCTTTCGAGTAAAGATTTGCGTCCATCACCTTCAAAGGAGTCTGCTATGCCAACCCTCTCGACCCACCTTCGGCGATCTATCTGGGTCTTGGGAGCTCTACTGCTCTTGACTTCCACTGCCCCTTACGTCCACGCCGATGAGCTTTCCACTGAGGAGGCCAAACTCACCTTTGCACCGGAAGTTCCGCCGCCTCTGCAGCGCAGGACACCGGCCAAGGTTATTGTTCATTTGGAAGCGAAAGAAGTCGTATCCCGTCTGGCAGACGGCGTTGACTACACATTCTGGACCTTCGGCGGCGAAGTGCCTGGGAAATTTATCCGTGTTCGCGAAGGCGACTCCGTGGAATTCCATTTCAGCAATCATCCCAGCAGTAAGATGCCTCATAACATCGACCTTCATGCCGTCACAGGCCCTGGCGGTGGCGCTTCTTCGTCGTTCACTGCGCCTGGCCACAAGTCGACGTTCTCATTTAAGACCCTGAATCCAGGTCTCTATATTTATCACTGTGCGACAGCGCCTGTGGGAATGCACATTGCCAACGGTATGTATGGCCTGATCCTGGTCGAACCCAAGGCTGGGCTGCCCAAGGTGGATCGCGAGTATTATGTTATGCAAAGTGAATTCTATACCAAAGGCAAATACGGGGACCGCGGTCTTCAGTCTTTTAGTATGGACAAGGCGCTCAAGGAACAACCTGATTATGTCGTCTTCAACGGCTCTGTGGGGGCTACTGCTGGAACGCGCTCCATGACAGCCAAGGCTGGTGAAACGATCCGTCTCTACGTTGGGAACGGTGGTCCGAACCTTGTATCCTCGTTCCACGTGATCGGAGAGATCTTTGACCGTGTCTATATCGAAGGTGGATCCCTCGTGAATAAGGATGTCCAGACCACTTTAATTCCATCAGGCGGTTCCGCTATCGTGGACTTCAAAGTTGATGTTCCCGGGACTTATATTATCGTTGATCACTCGATCTTTCGGGCATTTAACAAAGGCGCCTTGGCTCAGATCAAAGTCGAAGGTGCTGACGACAAGGAGGTGTATTCCGGTAAGCAGAAGGATGAAGTTTATCTGCCGGAAGGTTCGGGCATCCAAACCATCAACACGGAAACCCAGGCAGCTCCTGCGGCCAAATCCAAGGCGGATCGCATAGCTGTCGGTAAAAAAGTTTATGACACCAACTGCGCCGCATGCCATCAGCCCAATGGTGAAGGTATTCCCCGTGCCTTTCCTCCCTTGGCCAAATCTGATTTCTTGAATGCTGATAAGAAGCGGTCGGTTGATGCCGTCGTCCATGGTTTGGAAGGCAAAATTATGGTGAACGGCCAGGAATATGACAGTGTGATGCCAGCCTGGTCGCTGAGCGACGATGATGTTGCCAACGTGCTCACCTTCATCTACAGCGCCTGGGGCAACAGTGGTAAGGAAGTCAGCGCGTCTGAAGTCAAAGCTTCCAAGGCCCAAAAGAAGTAAGACATCTCCGACTGCTGAGGTTATCGCCATGATTCTATCCAAGGTCTGCTTCACTGGTTTGCTGATTTCGGCCTCAATCGACGGCGTGCTGGCAAACGATAGCACGATGGCCCGGGTACCGTCCGGTCGCTATGAATCCTTTGTGCCGGAGAAGAAGACACCCGGTGCTCCTCTGCAAGCGCCGGTGCTTTTTGTGAAGACCTTTGATATGGATCGAACCCCTGTGACCAATGGACAGTTTCTGAGTTTTGTTTTGCAGAATCCGGCCTGGCAACGTGATAAGGCCAGCGGGCTTTTTACGGAACCGGGTTACCTTTTGCACTGGGAAGAGGGACTTAAAACGGGACCGGGCGCTCCACTGACGAGTCCTGTGGTCAACGTCTCCTGGTTTGCCGCAAGAGCTTACTGTCGTTCCCTGGATAAGCGTCTTTTGACCACGGCTGAATGGGAGTATGTTGCAGGTCCTGAGTTCTTCGGCCAGACCAAAGCGGATCGTGAGAATTTTCTGCAACTCATCCTGGAATGGTATGCCCGGCCTTCGCCCCTGGTTTTACAGTCGGTTGGGCAACCCACCAGGCATCGCCTGGGTATGCAGGACCTCCATGGGCTGATCTGGGAATGGACCAGCGATTTCAGTTCCAATATTGCATCGACGGAACTTCGCGATAATTCGTCACCTGATGCGGCCGAATTTTGTGGTGCGGCCACATTGGGCGGCAAGGATCCTACAAACTACGCAAGCTATATGCGCTTTGCTTTTCGAAGCAGCTTAAAAGGAGGATTTTCCCTTGCGAATCTTGGTTTCCGGTGCGCCCGTGATGTGGCGCCTTAAGTGTATTCTTTTGGTGATGATCACGTTGTGGGCTTCAGGTGACCTTCTGGCGAAAGCGCCAGGCAGTTTGCATGAGCTTGGCAGCACCTGGAAGGATCAAAATGGGTTGGCTTTTGCCTGGAAAGATATGGAAGGCCAGGTCGTTCTCCTCAGTATGGTTTATACCAGCTGCGAACAAACCTGCCCGCTCATTATCACGGAGCTGAGCGCTCTTCAGAAAGCTTTGCCAAGCCATCTGCAGGATAGGGTTCAGGTTCTGATTTTTACGTTTGATCCCGACAGGGACACGCAAGGGCGGCTTGCGGCGTATGCCAAAGCCCGTCACCTGAACCCAAAATGGCGCTTTTTACGATCATCGCCTGACGACGTTCAGGAACTTGCCGCTGTTTTAAACTTTCGCTACAAAAAAATGGAATCGGAAGACTATGCGCACTCCAATATTTTTACTGTGCTCGATCAGAAAGGTCATATGCGCCATCAGCAGTTGGAACTTTTCAGGGGCCGAGGGCAGACTGTGGAAATGATTCAGTCGATACTTGAATCTGCCGGTCGGTAACCAAAAAGGATCCGTGACAGAAGAGAAGTTTTCCTGCAGAATCGGTCATGTCAGCCCTTCTGCAGAGAGTATCCTATGCTGCTCACTCTTGGCCTTGTTATTTTGCTGTTTTGGGTCAGTCGCATTCCCCATTATCAGGCACAGAGTTTACGCCTCCTGCCCGAGCATTGGACCTCGCCGCATCATGCCCGCGTCTCGCTGATCGTCGCAGCCAGGGATGAGGCGGCAGGGATCGCGGCCAGTGTGCGATCGCTTCTTTCGCAGGACTGGCCGAATCTGGAACTGATTGTTGTGGATGATCGTTCCACGGATGGCACGAGTGAAATCCTGGATGATCTGTCGACAAGGTTTCCGCAGCTGCAGGTGATCCATAATCACGAGCTGCCGTCCGGCTGGTTGGGTAAGTGCTGGGCCTTGTCTCTTGGGGCTCGAAAAGCCACCGGAGACTGGCTGGTTTTCTGTGATGGTGACGTGATCATGCAGCCCCATACGATTCGATCGGTCGTCACAACGTGCGAAACTGAGCATCTGGATCACCTTTGTCTTGCACCGCGTATGCTCAATCAAAGTTTCTGGCAGGATGCGGTGGTGGCCTCACTGTCGTTCCTCTTTTATCTCTTCCAGGATCCTCGGCATATCTTTGATCGTAACAAGGTCCACAGCTATATGGGTGTGGGGGCTTTTAATATGGTGAGGCGTGACCTTTACGAACGAGTGGGTGGGCATGCAAAGCTGAGACTGGAAGTGGTCGATGATGTTTTTCTCGGCATGCTGGCCAAGCGTGGGGGAGGGCGATCGGGCTTCTTTCTGGGGCAAAATCTGGCTTCGATTCGTTGGTATTCGAGTCTTTGGCAATATATAAGGGGACTCGAGAAAAACAGTTTTGCGGGCTTGCGTTTTTCCTGGTGGCTGCTCGGGCTTTCCATTGCTGTCCAGACTCTGATTTTCTTCCTGCCGCCCTTCTTGTCGTTAACAACAACTGGCTGGACCAGGGTTCCGTGGCTTCTGTCCACTTTTATTTCCCACGGGCTCTTCATACAATGCTGCCGCCGCCATGCCGTGGATTGGACACGAGGGCTGACGTTAGTGCCTGCGATCATGATTCAGTTTTTAACTTTCTGTCGGTCCGCGTGGATCATGACGAGACAAGGTGGGGTCATGTGGCGAGGAACGTTTTATCCCATGCAGGAATTGAAAGCCGCACAAGGCATCCTTCGAGGGCCTTTCATTCCCTGGTTCCATCGTTCCCATTAAGCGCCTTTTTCAGATGACTCTCAACTATGGTTAAAAGGCTCTCCAGTTCAAAAGGTTTTTCCAGCCAACCATTTGCACCTGTTTCCTGGGCACGGGTTTGAATATCTTCGGCAGCCGAAACGATCACGAACGGAACCGTGTTGTTTTTCTCCAACCTCAAGCGCCGGCTGAATTCCCAACCATTCATGACCGGCATTTTCATATCGAGCAGGATCAGATCAGGGCGCACTCTGTGAAGCATATCCAGGCCTTCAAGGCCGTTGTGTGCAACTTTTACTATGTAACCGTTCATGGTGAGGATTTGATCCAGCAGATCTCGACAGTAGTCATCGTCCTCAATGACCAAAATTATGGCCTGGCGTTCTTGTGTCATCGATCATGCTCCTTCGGCTATTGGTTTAACCCTCACGTTGCGCCAAAACCATATGTTTAATAGCCTTACATAAAAAAAGCCAGATACCCGCACGGTATTTGTTGCTATTAATAGGCAAGACTTGGCTTTGTCTGTAATGGAGGAATCTCGTGATGAAGATCTCTGAAATGATGACTCAGGAAACCGTTCTGATGAGTCCGGAAACCAATATCCGGACGGCGTGTGAAATTATGCGTGACAGTGATATTGGTTTCATTCCTGTGACCGATGGCGAAAAAATATTAGGTGCTGTTACGGATCGTGATATCGCCACCCGCGGTATCGCCAATGGCATGAATCCGGATGAGACCCCGGTTCAAGATGTCATGAGCCGGGATATTGTCTTCATCTACGAGGATCAGGATGAACTGGAAGCTGCGCGCCTGATGCAGGTGAAGCAGATTCGCCGTCTGGTGGTGCTGAATCGCGACAAGCGGTTAGTCGGTATTCTGTCGCTCTGCGACCTTTCCTCGCATGCCAGGGATCACGCCCTCGCGGGTGAAATTCTGGAAAGCATGCTGGACCATACGGATCGCCCCTCCACCCACCAACTTTGATAAAGGTTCCGTGAATTTTCCATTCATACTGGATCTTTATCAGATTTTTTGGTTCCATCCTCCTCATGAGTTCACGCCAGCATGAGGAGGTTTTCATGCGCATTTTGTTCTGTATGTCCTGTCTGCTGCCAATGTCATTATCGGCCCAGGTTTCCACTTTGGAAGCTCTGGTGGAAACAACGCCGATCCCAGCCGGTTTTTCCGATAGCGATGATGCTGCGATCTGGAAACATCCCAAGGATTCGAACAAGAGTTTAATCCTCGGCACCAGTAAATACGATGAAGACGGGCAGGGGGGTCTTGGGGTCTATGATCTTGAAGGCCGACAGTTACAATTCTTTGCTGGCAGTAAACTCAACAGCGTTGATATTATAAAAAATGTAGCTGTCGCTTCGAATCGCAGCGAAAACGCTCTTGATATCTATCGCATTCGGCAAGGGAAGGTCAATTTTCTTACGCGGACCGTGCTGAAGGACAGCCAAGGGAAGGCTTTTGAGCCCTACGGTTTATGCCTGGCGGAAGCGGCTGATGATGACGATGATGTCCGTGTGTACCTGCCAACAAAGTCGGGTCTGCTTTATGAATATACGTTCGATGACGAATACCAGGCTGAACTGGAGGCGACTTATGATCTGGCGGCTCTGGTCCGACCGGTGCAGGATGCCTTTATTCAAAGTGTTGTGACGAAAGAAACCCAGGCGGAAGGGGAAATGGATGAGCTGCAAGAAAATTTAGATGAGCGATTTATCCTCGAAGGTTGCGTTTTTGATGCCCGCACTCAAAAACTCTATGTGGGCATGGAAAATTTTGGTATCTGGTCTCTCTCGACTGCAGCCGCCAAACCTATACCCAAGCTGGTTATCCCTGTCCAAGGTTCATGGACTGATATTGAACAGTGGGGAAAGCCAGGCGTACCTCGTGTGACGGACGATATTGAAGGCATGGATATTCTGCATGCCAACGGTCGTTCCTATTTACTCTTTTCAAGCCAGGGCATCTCGGAATTTACCCTTTACGACCTCACAAACTTAACATGGCTCGGCAATTTCAAGATCACGTTTGGGGCAAGTGACGCGATTACGTTCACCGATGGGCTGGCTGTTCAATCGGGTGCCTTAGGCCAACGCTATCCCGAAGGTGTTCTTGTGGTGCACGATGATGAAAATACCCAGCCTGACGGCACTCTGGCCCCTGCCAACTACAAGGTCATTTCGCTGGCTGACCTTTGGAAAATTTTTCCGAAGACAGGTAACTGACGCGAAGTTCCTGCTGGCGGCTTGAACAGCAACGTGGGAAAATAAGACCATGATTTGGACTCAGAAACGGAGATCCTGGTGCCTGCCGAACATGCTGTTCATGCTGCTCTTGATTCAAGCGCGCTTTACCCTTTGAATATTCCTATTCATGTGCCTTTTACGATATCCAGGGAAAGCCTGGCCACAGCACACATTATTCTGGTGGAAATACGTAATGAGGATGGCCTCGTCGGCCTGGGCGAGTGCGCGCCCTTTCCTTCGTTAACCCGTGATTCCATGGCATCAGCTGCGGACGTTGCGCGCGGCCTCCTGGATGAGATCCACGGCTGCACCACACACAAAGCCTTTGAACGCCTGCGTAAGCTGAAGCAGGAGGCAGTGGCCCAATCCATCACGGGTTATGTTGGTGTGGAAGGTGCCCTATGGGACCTGCAGGCGCGCGAGCTGAAGCAGCCCTTATCCCAGATCTGGGGCACCGGTCAGCAAAGGACGCTGATGACCGACATCACGCTGCCTATCATGGATCCCCATTCCGTGACGAGTTTTTGGGATCTGTATCGGACTTTTGCATTTTCCACGATCAAGGTGAAAGTTTCAGGCCATGTGGATCAGGACCTTGATATGATTCGCGCCCTGCAAAGCACCGTTCCAAAGGACACTCGCTATATTTTGGATGGCAATCAGGGATTTTCGGTGACTCATGCGGAAATGCTGGTGACACGGCTGCAAAGCATGGATATTCAGCCTCTGTTTTTCGAACAGCCACTGCCTGAAGACGACTTTGCCGGGTTCGTTCGGCTTTCGCAAAAATTGCCGATTCCCATCTGCGCGGATGAAACCGTGCGCTCCCACAAGGATCTGCAGCGTTTGCTTGAACTGGGGCTCAAACCGATTGTGAATATCAAGATCATGAAATCGGGTATCGAAGACTCCCTGCGTATCATAGCGCTGGCTCAACGTGGGGGTTGTCCCCTGATGATCGGTGGCATGCTGGAGAGTGAGGTGGCCATGGGCCTGTCGTTACAAATGGCCTGTGGTACGGAAGCGATTACCTATGCGGATCTTGATACGCCCTTCTTTTTCAAAGAGCGTGTGACCCAGGAAAGCCCGTGGCATGCTTGCCATGCGGAACTGCATTTACCCCATGGGAATGGGCATGGATTAGTGCGCCGGGTCTGACGTCCAGGTGGCTTGCATACAGACATGTGACGCCTCTTCCGGAATATTGTGCAACACGTGATGGGGTCCGTAGGTGGCAACGTCCAGCGTTTCACCCGCATCTCCAAAAGCGATCACAGCGTTGGGGATATGGGTCGCGAGTTCGGGCCAGTCGTCCCGAGACATGTGACCCGTAGTCTGATGAAAGGAATAGGAAGCGGCCCACACCGGTCCATCCTGCTGAGGGCAGGTCCAGACGAGGTGATTTTTTTCCAGAACAAATTGATCGCGGTCGCAGTTCGGTAGCATAACCAGGGTTTTCAAGGTGTCGAAAGCCGGGAGCTGCGGCAGTACGAAAGCTGGTTCGGTGCCGGGCACGTCATACTGCAATTCAAGCCAGGCTTCCGCTTTCCCTTCCTCTTGCTGTTCTTCCAGCCAAACAAATCCATCGTGCCATGTTATTGGAATTCTGTGCTCACCGGCCGCATCGATGCGCCGAGCCTGAAGATGAAGTGGCGCCAGCTCTGAGGCCAAGGGATAGCGGACTTCAGGGGCCTGGTCCCGCGTCCAATTCAAAGTAATGGATGGGGACCCTTCGTGGTTGGGCTGCCATAGCAGTGAACCCTGTGCGATATTCCAGGCGTCACCCACGCCTATAACATTCACGGCTGAAGCATGCTGAATGGAGTGGGGCAGGGGCATGCGAAAGAGGGCAGCATGATCAAGAGGCGGCGCCCGGTGTTCCAGCTGCGGGGCAACTGAGTCCGTAATATGGGCTGTTGACGGCATGCATCGTGAGGCACCCGGGGCGCTCTCGCGGTCGTCCCCTATCCTTGGCCTGGGTTGGCTCTGATGCAGGAAGCTCAAAGTCACCTGTTCCTGGATGTGAATCATCTTGAACTGCAAGGTCACATGTTTATGGGTGGGACCTTGCTCCAGTTTCACGCGAGCCTGAGACAGCACGTGAGCTTCATGGCTTTTTTCGAGCTGAATGGAAAAATGTCCTAAAGCGCGTTTCATATCGGGAAACTGCGAAGACAGATCCCGTGGCATGTTTTTCTTGTGAGGTTGGCAACCGAGGGTGCACACCAGAGTTCCGAGGAGGCTGCCTATAAATACATCATGCCTGAACACAATCGACTCCAGAAGTGATGTTGTTATTCTTTCTCGGACGAAAGAATGAAGAGTCTTAAGGCATAAAATGGAGGGTGTGACAAATAGGGGGAAAAACCGGTTTTTTTAGGCAAAATTAAAGGGGCCAGCCGAAGCTGACCCCTTCGATTTTGCGACGTCTTAGAAGACCTGATTCAAGTTCACGTAAAGGACGCGACCATCTGGAGAGAACAGCTCTTTCACACGGGTGTCATCACCCGCGCGTTCGCTGTTATCACGAGGGAAATCGGTATCGAAAACGTTCAATGCGCCCAGCGCGATGGAACCGTTCCAAGGATGACTCCACGCGTACTGAGCATCGTAGGTTGTGAAACTCCCGATGTCCAGATCCGGATCCAGAGCCGACTGCTGCTTGGCAATGATGTTATTGCGCAGAAGGACGCTTTGGTTGCCGAATGCGACAGTACCCGTGTTTACCATGCGCCAGCGAGGTCTGCCGCGTTCGCCCAGAAGGTCTTCCTGCGCCTGGCCTGGGAAGGGGACACTGCGGGAATAGAATTTCCTGGAGTATTCCGAACCCACCGACGCGCGTGTGGTGCCGGCGCGGAAGCGGTACTCGGCATTGGTGTCGATACCGGAGTTTTCAGACTCACCGAGGTTCATCGTGGGGATGATAATGCGCTCCAATCGGCCATCGGCAGCGTTGCCTGCGCGGATGATTTCAACGCCTTCATACGACTGACCCGAGGCGATCGAATCCACAACGCGTTGTGCATCCATATCCTGAACGATGTCGTTGATTTCGATATACCAGTAGTCAGCACCGACCGAGAAGCCTTCGAAAGGATCGGCAACGACGCCGAAACTGTAGGATGTGGACGTTTCTTCCTGCAGATCCTGGTTGCCTGAGGTTTCAATTTCCACTTCGGTGGTTGTGGGAATATCAGCTTGGCCTGCATAGAGAATCGTATCTTTCAGGTTATCCAGACCAACGGATTTGCCCTTATAGATCTGACGCAATGTCGGCGCTTTAAAGCCTGTGGCTGCACTACCCCGGAACATGAGCCGATCCACAGGACGGTATTTGAAACCGAACTTGGGATTGGTTGTGCCCCCGAAGTCGCTGTACTGGTCATGACGCACGGCAGCCTGCAGTTCCAATTCCTTGAGGACGGGCAGGCTAAGCTCGGCGTAAAGCGCATTGACCTGACGGTCGCCTTGATCGCCTTGGTCATTCACAATACCGAAGACGTTGTTATTTTCGGATTGTGTATCGATGGTCTTTTTATAGTCCTGCTCGATCCGGTTCACGCCCAGCGCCAGTGCCGCCGATCCGCCTGGCAGATCGAAGAGCTCGCCTGTGGTGTTGGCATCGTAGGTGATCATTTGTGTTTCGGTGATCACAAACGGTTGATACGAGGCGCGACTGACCACGTTGGCCAGGTTGGGATCGGCCAGGTTGGTTTCAAACGGGTTGAATTCACCTGAGGCCACGGCATTCACGAGTTCGCTCTTAAGCATAAAGCCGGTGGGATTCACCTGATCTTTTTTACCTTCCGTGCGACCAGCAACGGCTTGCCATTCCCAGCTGCCAGCGAGTTCACCACGCACACCGATGCTGCCACCGAAAACCGTGTTTTCCTCTTCAAAGCGTCGAAGGCCCCAAGGAACGCCACGATAATAAACATCCACCGGGCCTTCCACCGTCGTCAGGCCCAACTGGGCGAGCTTCAGTTCGTTGACCCTGGCCGCCGCAATCGCCTGGGGAATAGTGAATTCACCGGCGTTGGGTGCCTGATTCCAGGAATTGGTGTTACGGTTCGCGCGCAGATTCGAGAACAGACTCAGGCTATCGTTCAGGCGATATTCAAAGTTGTTCAGGATACTGACCTGCGTGAATTCTGACGAGAATGCACTGGTTTCGCCGTAGTTATACGCGCAAAGGGTCCGGCCCTCTTCCGACAGCTTATCAGGATTATCCGCGCAGTTGGGGTGAGCCTGGAGAGGCAGCCCTACGGTCTGAAGGTTGGCGGGGAATGCATAGATACTCAAACCGCGTTCGGTCCACTCACGATCCCGGTAATAGATCGGCTCCTGATGCTGGTAGCCCAAGACAGTGAGGTTACGGAAGTTATCCTTCGTCACACCCGTCATATATGAAAACTGCGTGCCGACGCCGCCGTCACCAGCCTGGGGTTTGCTTCCACGAGCATAAACCGCGCTGCCTTCAAAATCTTTCTTGGTGATGATGTTGATCACACCGCCGGTGGCGTCCGAACCGTAAATCGCCGATGCTGAATCCTTCAGCACTTCGATGCGCTCGACCGCGGCCATCGGGATGACTGAAAGATCCACGACCCCTTCGCCACCTTCATCCGGCAGACGACGACCGTCGAGAAGGACCAGAGTGTTCTCTGGGCCAAGGCCCCGCAGGTTTACGTTCATGACCGTGCCGCGCTTGTCTTCCACGGAGTAGCTGCTGTACGAGCCATCAATGGAAACCGACAGGTTCTGCATGAGTTCGGAAACGGAGGATACACCTGACTTTTGAATGGCCTCACTATCGATCTGGATAACGGATGATACGCCTTCCACATCGGTACGCTTGATACGGGAGCCTGTAACCTGGATACGTTCGGACTTTTTCTCTGCCTTCTTCTCGACAGCGGTCGAATCCGCTTCTTTGGTGACCGGGTCAGCTTGCTGAGCACGCGCCATAGGCATGAGCAAGGTTCCTGAAGCCAGTCCGCCTGAGACAGCGAATGCCAAGCGATGAGACCGCAACAAACGTCTACTCACCTTAGACTCCTCATAAGATTGGTGCAAATTTGAAAAGTTGTTTGTTTATAAAGCAAAGATCGGCGGAAAGTCAATTGAGTCAGGTAATTTGGGATCTGGTTGAGGCTGGTGCTGAATTGAGCAAAAGTAAAGCCGCTCGACGCAATATCGAGCGGCTGATGTTTTTAAGGCCGGAGATAGGGCGACAGCTTGCGGTCAAAAGCCCTGAGGGCAAGCTTTCCGTACGGTTTAGGCCGCGACTTCCTTGCTTTCCGAAGCAATGGTCCTGGCCTTGACATGAGCGGGCGGCTTACGCAGATCCCACACCAAACCGAACCAGGAAGCCACTTTCAATGTGTAATACGAGAGGTCGATCTCCCACCAGAACCAGCCCTGGTTGGCTGTCGACTGGTAGTAGTGGTGGTTGTTATGCCAGCCTTCACCACAGGTAATCAAAGCCAGGAGAAAGCTATTCCTGCTGCCATCACCCGAGCGATAACGCACGCGACCGAACAGGTGAGTCAAGGAGTTGATCACAAAGGTTCCGTGGAACAGGAGCATGGTTGAAAAGAAGAAACCCCAGAACAAACCGGACCATCCAAATGCGAGCCACATGCCCACGGCATAGACAGTTGGTGGTACGAGGAAATACTTATTCAACCAGACGAGTTCCGGGTATTTGGCAAAATCCTGGATCCATTTCCAATGCGTCGTCACTGAATTCGGACTCATGATCCAACCCATCTGGGCCCACCAGAATCCGTGTTGTTTGGGCGAATGCAGATCCTCTTCCGTATCGGAATACTTATGGTGATGGCGATGATTCGCAGCCCACCACAGGGCCCCCTTCTGCGCAGACGTCTGTGCCATGAAGGCGATCACGAACTGCATGAAGCGTGATGTCTTATAGGTTCGATGTGAAAAATAGCGATGATAGCCAGCGGTCACGGCAATCATGCGAACATAGTACGACGCGAACACCAGCCAAAAAGCCTTGGCATCAAACTCAAAGAAAAAAGCGCACAGTCCAGCGACGTGCATAACGATAAACGGTATCGATCCAACCCAATCAACCTGCCTGACAGGGGCTTGTGTCTGCTCGATTTGTTGTGCGGCGACTTGCATAGGTTCTCCTTCCAGCACTCAATCTTCCTCTACTCTTCGGCTAGTATAGGTCAGGACATCAGTGTTTCCCACGGGTTGCACGCAGGTTTTACCATTGTTTTACAAGTTGAGACCTAGCTCAGGCAGGGCGGGGCATGGGCTGCCGGTTTCATTCAGAAAATCGGTGCCTGCCAAAACTCGTGTAGGTCTGTGGTTACACCCGTTGATCACGTTTGTGTTCGAAGCTTTGACAGTTCACTCCGGTAAAAATCCACTGCACCGCTCGGTTGAACACCTTGCGATCATCGCGCGGCTCGAGTCCATCAACCCAAAGCGTTGCTGAAAAGCCTATGTGACTCCAAATCGCCCTAACGTGACTCCATGTCCAGGAATTTGAAAGCTAAAGTTATTCCAGCCAGTTGCAATTCGCTTGCTTCGGTGAACCGCGTACTTTAAAATTTTTAAAACTCTAAAGTCCGAAAATGCCTTGAAAACGCCTCTTTTTTCAGCCGGTTTCCGTCCTCGACCCGTGTCGGTTGTAGACGCTGTGATCCATATGGAGGTTCTATGAAACGGTATCTTGTCTTGGTGGGTTTGAGCTGGTATCTCAGCTCGGCCGCCTCAGCTGATCCCAAAGAAGATTTCGTCAAAGCTGTGGTGGATCAGTGCAAACTCCCCAAAGAAAAAGCGGAAACGCTGGCGACGCCTGGACGGACAGGAACGATTGTGCAGTTTACGCTGTGCATCAGCTCCACCGTTGATGTTGGGGATGGTTGCAAGGTCACTTGCAAGAAGCAAGGCAGTAACATCGGTGGTTAATTCATTGAAGGGAAAATCCATGAAGTCTTTTTTGCCTCTAGTAATTTGCACTGCGATGGGCAGTGTGGCCTTGGCTGCCGAAGGTGATCTGCAAAAACGCGTCGAAGCTTTGGAGTACCAGGGTTTTGAAAATACTCTGAGCTGGAGTGGTTTCTTTGAAACCCGGTTTGATCAAGTGACCTTCAAGCCCGATGTTGGCGACAAATCCACCATGAACCTGAGCCGTAACCTGGCTGGGATCGACTTCAGATCCAAGCCTCTGCCGAATGTCTCGGTCTTCGGGCGCTTTACGTACTCCAACGTTTTTAACAATTTGCCAACTGCCAGCGGCTCGGGCGTTAACCTGGGCCGGACTTATGCATCCAACGAAGTTGTGGTGGAACGCCTCTTTCTCAATTACGGAGTCATTGAGGGGCTGACTTTGTCCGTCGGTCGTTTGCCGACTCTCGATGGCCCTCCCACGCATATTTATGATGGACTGTCGCGTCAGGGGTCCTATCCTCGTCAGGTCTATTCATCCGCTCTTGACGGTTATGCCTTGACCTACAACATACCGTTGAATAGCCAGACTCAATCTCTGTCCGCGCGGCTTGTCTACACTCCTCTGTCGGAGATTACTGTGACAAATAGCGCATCAGGTGTGGGTGTTTTTGAAAAAACAGAGGTTAAAACTCCGGCTGGCGTCGGTACGGGTGTTTTCCACAACAGCACGGTACCCTTGACCTCCTGGATGCTGGACTACAGCTGGGATAATTCGGGATTTGCTCAAAACGTTTCAGCCATCTACCAGGGCTTTAAGTTCTCGGACCTAAAAGTCCCAGGTTGGAAAGCCGACTATATGATCAACTCCCTTTATCTGGAATTTAAGGATATTGCTTCCACGGGTTTAACTGTTTACGAGTCCTACACGAAAACGAAACTCGTCAACGAAGGCGGAGTGACCTTACCCACCGGGGGTTCTATTAGTTTTGGAGCCAACAAAGCTGATGCAACAATCGAAGGTACTATCAATATCACAGGTCTGGTTTATACCCTGCCTGTGGCTGCCATGAAGAACCCTTTGATAGGTTACGAGATGTATTCGGCTGACAAGAACTCCGTACAGTTCGATGCCGCCAACCGTGATGCCATAGGGTTCTATGTCCAGCGCGGCAAAGGCAACCATATCTTCTACACCCAGCCTCTTAACAACATTATGAAGCTGCGTTTGGGGATGATGGATTCCAAGCCTGAATATGCTCCTGGTCTCGCGGCAGGAGAATTCGCCAAGACCAAGGATACGACGACCGCGATCTACGCCAACCTTAGAACTGATTTCTAAGCCGGTTGATTTCGGGAGAGGGCCAGCTCTCCCTTCAAAAAATACATTTTCTGCGACATCTGCCCCTTGATCGGAATCTCCCCACGCGGCTCACATTCGAGATGCTTCTTCACCACATCAAAGACAGCCTGCGAGATGTTAATGCGTCCCGGTTCTGAGGTCTTTTCAATCCGGCTGGCGACGTTCACGGTGTCGCCCCAGATATCATAGGCAAAGCGCTTTTCACCGACCACGCCCGCCGTCACAGGACCATGATGGATCCCGATCCGGATCTGTAGGGGTTCACCGAACCAGCTTTGATCCTTGATGGTTTGCATCAGGTTCAAAGCCGCCAGACAGCTATTCAAAGTATGGGGTTCGTTTTTGGTCGACAATCCGCCGGCACAGAAATAGGCGTCACCGATCGTCTTGAGCCGTTCCAACCCGTGCTTATCCATAATGCGATCGATCATGGTGAAATAGTCATTCAAAGCTTTGACCAGATCCTGTGCGTGGATTTTTTCCGACATGCGCGTAAAGCCCACAATATCGATAAACATGACGGTCACGTCGGCGAGGTCATGCGGATCCACCCGACCGGTCAGGTAGAGTTCTTCCACAATCGGATGGGGCAGGATATTGCTCAGAAGTTGCTCGCGCTCGGCCTTGGCTGCGTGCAATTTCTTCAAAAAGATTTCGCGCTCCATATGGTGCACATAATCGGCTCGGTTGAACCTTTCAATCAGGTAATTGGCAACGATGGCAAGGACTACGGCCGAGAGGAGAAAGAAATTTTCCTGAAGGGCCGTAGGGACATTCACGTCCGTCCAAAGCAGGCGTACGACCTCATAGGTCGATACCATGACGAATCCGACGCGCAAAGAAATCCGTAAACGCAGCCCAGAGAAAAGATGGTTGTAGAGCAGCATGAGGCCGGTCGCGAAAACAAAGTATCCAGGAGGCATATCATTTGCAATAGCCATCCAGCAGTGCCCCAGGCACCCGGCTATCAGGGGAATGGAGATATAAAGCTCATATTTCGTGCGGTAATCCCGGTGAAAGGAGCGATAGAAGGTAAAAAAGAGGATCGTGGGCATAACGATGAGGCGCAAAACGGCCTGCAGGAGCAGGTTTGATAAATCCAGATTGTAATCCAGGATAAAAAACGAGGCGTACATAAGCAGGGCCATGGAGAGCGCAATACGGTTGAGGAGCAATCCCTTGGCGACATAATGACGCTTGAATCCCCGTTCATAAGCGGGATCCACAAAGCGAAGGTCCCAGCGGACCTTGTATTCATTTTTGAGGTTGTCGCCCATCATAACCAAACCCTCAACTATGGTTCAGCTATCGGCAGAATTTGTCAGATTGTAAATCAATGGATAAGGCCTGTTCCCTAGCCTGTCTTGAATGGCATAGTTAAATCTTTGCATCTTGACAGGAATGGGCTATGGAAATTTATGATCGCAACCAGGTTGAGTATTTTTACTAAAATAGAAAAAATGGCGTAGCAGTGGTAGGCTGCCGCCTCAAAGCGATGGAAAACGCCTTAAACATGGAGACTTGGCTTCATGACTTCACTGCAGCCAGTTCAAATCCTTGCCGTCACCGCCTCGACCAGGCACGCCGATCGAGTGGCTTACCAACTGTTATCCAAAGGCGTTCCTGTAAGGATGCACCTGGTGGAAAATCAATGCGCCTACCGCGAGGCGCTGGCCGATTTTCCTCTAGATGTAATAATCATGGAAGGCCTTCCCACGGGTTTTACCGCCACGGAAGCGCTTGGACTCCTGCAGGAAGAAGGCAGAAAACTGCCATTTCTTACGCTCACAGGATCTTTGGACGCTGATCTGAGCCTGGTCGAAAGCTTTGTCAAAGCCCTTGCCCATCAGAAACAATCCGCGTTTCACAGGGGACTCCTGGAAGCCATTGACGAGAACTCCTCGGATGGTCTTTTTATCGTGGATCTGGCTGGCCAGATTCAATATGCGAACAGGGCCGCTGAAAAGCTTTGTGGATTTGGGAAAATGCATCTGAAAGGAAGTCTAGCGGACATGCTCTGGGCCCCTGCCAGTCGCGATCTTTTTGCCGAGGCCTTACGAACTGTCCTGACCCATGGGCAACCGGTTCAACATTTGGAAGGCACGGTCCAGCATTCAGGCGGCCGCAGCATTCCCGTTCGGCTCAACTGCGCCGCAATTCGTGACCAATACCAAATCTCGGCGGCGCTGGTCACGATTCAAAGCACCGTTGAACTACGCCGCGCTTCGGCTGACATTGCCCTGCTGCATAAGCAGATGAATGTCGAGCGTTCACACTTTGAAACGATCATGAAACAATTTCCAGCAGGCATCGTGATCGCCGAAGCACCCAGCGGGCGCATTGTGTTCTTCAACGACCAGGCTCAGGACCTTATGGGAACTGACGTTGTTACAGCCACCTGCCTCGCCGATTACGGACAAATTCAAGCGTTCATGCCGGACGGTAAACCGTTGCAGATCGAGGATTGGCCTCTGACGCAGGCGCTTGAGTCTGGCATTGCTGTGCAGGGTATGGTGATCAGACTTTATCAAAAAGCAACGGACTGCGAATGCTACTTATCTTTGAATGCCGCTCCCATTTTTAATTCTGAAGGTCAAATCACCTCGGCGGTTCTCGCTGTCTTCGATATAACGGCCGAGCGGCAAGCGCACCTCAGTTTTGTCCAAGCGAAAGAGGAAGCCGAACGCGCCAACCATGCGAAGACAGTATTTCTGGCCAATATTTCTCATGAGATTCGGACACCGCTGGGTGCCGTCATAGGTTTCACGTCCCTGCTTCGCAGTGGTGACATCCCACCGGAAGAAGTGGATGAAACATTGACCATTATTGAGCGCAATGGATGCGATTTGCTTCGCCTCATCGATGAGATCCTGGACCTGTCCAAGGTCGAGGCGCAAAAAATGGAAATTGCCAAGGTCGAGTGCTCGGTCTCCCGGATTATTCGCGATGTCATGAATCTGCTGGGCCGCAGGGCCCGAGATAAAGGCTTGACTGTTCAGGTCATCACGAGGCCCGATACCCCGGACATCATCACGACAGACCCGGCCCGCCTCAAACAGGTCCTGGTGAATATGATCGGCAATGCCATCAAGTTCACGGAAAAAGGTAGCATCGAGATTGCGATTGGCCTTGAAGCAAACGACACGCTCCTGATTAAGATCAAGGACTCCGGTATCGGCATTCAAAAGGATCAAAGGGGGAGCCTTTTCCAGCCATTTTCTCAGGTCGATGGAACCAATACGCGGAAGTTCGGGGGCACAGGTCTAGGCCTTCTCCTGTCAAAAAAAATAGCCGTGCTCCTGGGTGGGAATGTGGATCTTCTCGATTCCGAGCCGGGTGTTGGCAGCACATTCGTTGTGACTGCCCAGGTGGCCCCAGTGCGACGCC
>NZ_DASQYZ010000288.1:0-18898 GCF_035638955.1 Oligoflexus sp.
AAGCAATGCAGCGTGAATGTTACGCTGAGGATAGCGTGCGAATACCGTAAAATCACGGGAACAAAGGTTTCACTCGGCCGTTAACCAGACAAAACAGCATGGCAACTCCTCTGCCGCCCGAGTCTGGCTCCAGACCATCTACGGAAGGTCTTTAACCTGAGGTAGAGGGGCCCTTCTTCCGCCTTTTTCAGAACCTGAACAGAGGATTTCCACGCCACCCATATAGGATGCAAGAACCAAGAGATAAAGGCACCAGGCGAGCCCATCTGATATTCTGGAAAAAAATACCAGGCAAGCGATGACCAAAAGCATGACGTTATGGATTACGACATACAAGAGAATGGAGCTATGGGACCACCCGGCGATATGCTGAAGGCGCTGGTAGGCATGAGTCGAATGCGCAAGGTACCATTTTTCGCCTCGGCTCATCCTTCTGACTATCGTGACAAAGGTATCGACGATAAACACACCATATACAATCATGAAGACAAATATCGGTATGTGATAGAATACCTGCCCCACAATAGCCATAAATGCCAGCATAAAGCCCAAAAAGCCACTCCCGACATCGCCCATGAACACAGAGGCCTTCGGAAAATTCCAGATCAAAAATCCAGCGAGGGCAAAGGATAAGTGGAGGAACATTCCTATATGCCCATTCTCTTGGTCCCGCATCCAAAAGAAAAAGCATCCAGACAGCAAGACAGTCAGGCCCTCGATGGCTGCCAAGCCATCCACGCCATCCATGAAATTAAAAATATTTATCGACCATACGATAAGCACGCTAAAGAGCGGCACCACCAAATAATCGGGCAGAATTACTGAATAGAGCCCCAAGTCGATGACGATATTGCTAGGTGCGAGGGCCAGACAGAAGACCAAAGCCACAGCAGTCTGAAAAAGGAATTTCACTCGTGCTGACAGTTGATATCGATCATCCCAAAGGCCCAATAGCGCAATCATTAATGGGCACACAAGCATGATAGAGGTTTGCGTGTCCCGCCACCAGCCCATGCCGAGACATGCCAAGGCCCAAATAGCGACAAACACGAGTCCACCACCTCGAGGAGTCGGTTGCTTATGCGCTGATCTTGCATTTGGCACATCCATAAGTCCAATCGACGCTGCGCGATTGAGAAATAATTTGACGAATAAAGTGCTTAAAATAAAAGTCAGAGGCAGCGTGATTGTTAACGGCATATGAGTCATCCAGGAAACTAAAGTGTAACGAAGGACTTCCAAGAGTCAAAAACTCGACGTCGAGAATCCGGACTAGCGATTTGTGGCCGCAAAAAGCCGTTTATCACGCCTTTCAAGCTCATGGGCATACCATAAGCAGGTCCTCCGGATCCCTTCGTCGGTTGAAAAAGGCGCCTCCCAATTCAGATAACTCCTCAGCTTCGAAGTGTCCACAATCGAGTCCGACACCATTTTTTCGATCATACTGCCTATTTTTGGCCATGAGCATGAACTCTCGACGAGCTTCTGAGGCAAGGAAAAGAGCCGGATTCTGCGGTCCAAACTCGCCGCGATGGCTTCAAGTAGATTTCTGGTCGAATAGGGACGGGCATCGGCAATGTAAAAGGTTCCCGAGGTGACACTTGGATTGTGAATAATCCTTTCGATTGCATCCACCAGGTTTCCAACAAAGCAAAGGCTCCGCTGATTGGCAATACTTTTAAAAGGCAGGGGAGGGCCAAGGTCGACGAGCTTTATTAGGTTCAGAAAATTCGCGCCAACATTCGGACCATAAATGAGTGGTGGTCGGATGCTGACAAACTGAATTCCATACCGAGCGCTCAAGTCCATGCCCAGTCGCTCGGCATTAAGCTTCGAAATGCCGTAGGAATCATCCGGATCATCGCGATCGGATTCAGAGACGGGGCGCCCCTTTGGAAAATGGCCATGTGCCTTGATGGAACTCAAATAAATAACCTTGCCACAGCTGATCCGCTTCGCCATCTCAACGATACGTCGTGTGCCCTCGACATTGGTCTTAAAGCATTTCTCAATCTGCTCTGCTGACTTTTGGGGTTGGTGCGCAAAACCGGCCAAGTGAATAATAGCGCTCACGCCTTCAAACTCTGCGGCTCGATCCATTGAAAGTTCGGAAATATCGCCGAGTGCGACCGATCCTGCCGGCATGGACTCTTTTGCAAGTCGGACACCACGAATAACTTCAAGCTCAGACTGCTCAAGGGAGCGAACGAGATGACGACCAACAAAACCGTCAGCGCCAGTGACGAGAACCTTCATTTAACCCTCCGGCAGCGACCACGCGATAGTCCGATAGGGATGACTTCGCAAGCTCCATATAGGACGTTCCTGTCTTCCAAGGTATAGCCGGCTCTTCGCACTGTAAAGACAATGGTTCAGAGACCCGCGGAGCAAAACTTTCATTCACCATGTGATTGAGCAACGCCAGTGCATCCGCCGCTTCGCCTTTTTCTGCATGCGAAAGTAGCATTTCAAATTCCGCCAGGGTCGATTCCACATTCATCTTTGAGGGATGAACGATGAGTATGTCTTCGTGCTCTGTTCTGGTTTCTGTCCCCTCATAGCTGAGCTCCTCAAAGAGCTTTTCACCTGGGCGCAAGCCAGTCAGGACGATATCGATATCTTCGCCAAGTTTCTTTCCTGAGAGCTCAATCAGCTGCTTGGCCATCTGATAGATATTGACGGGATCGCCCATTTTCAGCACAAAGAGCTCGCCGCCATTTGTCAAAAGAAGTGACTGCAGCACAAGGCTTACGGCTTCGTTGACCAGCATGAAGTAGCGGGTCATATCAGGATGCGTTACAGTTACTGGACCACCGCTAGCGATTTGATCCAAAAATCGAGGTATGACACTTCCCGAGCTGCCCAGCACATTTCCAAATCGCACCGAACAGAACTTGCATTTGTTACCATGCCGCTGGCTCATAGCCTGAAGATAGAGTTCACAGATTCTCTTCGTCTTGCCCATGACTCCGGTCGGATTTACCGCTTTGTCGGAACTGATCAGGAGAAAGTGTTTGACATCAAACTGGAGAGCAAAATCGGCCAAGACCCGAGTTCCGAAAATATTATTCTTTACTCCAGCAAGCGGATTTGCCTCGACGAGATGCACGTGCTTATAGGCTGCTACATGAAGGACACTGTCGATTTTCTCCCTTGCGAAGAGCTTTTCGATGAACCCAATGTCCGTAACGGAAGCCATGACATATTTAACCTCCACCGAATTGCTTTTGAGCGAGGCAAGTTCATTTTCCAGGGTATAGAGACTCAATTCAGAACTATCCAGAAGAATCAGTTTAGCTGGACCTGCGACAAGGATCTGGCGTGAAATCTCCGAACCTATCGTACCTCCGGCTCCTGTTACGAGTACGACTTTTCCAGAAAAGAACATGTTCACGGAACTGTTGTCGATGGATTTCTGAGACCTTCGCAGCAGATCTTTCACATCGACATGTCTAGGTCTGATTTTATCACCATCCATGGAGCTCGATAGCTCCGGCATCATCATTGGCTTAAGACCGATTTTATGGCAACGCTCGATAGCATCGCGAATGACTTTCCCAGGCAGAGAATTCATCGCAATAAGTATCGAAGAGACATTTTTCTCTTTAGCCAACCTGGCGAGAGCTTCTCCAGGTCCCAAGACCTTATACCCATGAATTTTTCGCCCGATTTTTTCGGGATTGTCGTCGATGAATCCCAGAATCTTATAAGTTAACTTGGAATTCTTATCGATATATCGGGCCATGAGTTCACCCGATCCACCGGCTCCGTAAATGAAACAGCGCTCGCTGTCTTCCTTGCCCACTCTTGTTTGCAGATTATTGACTCCACGCCAGGAGAAGCGAACAAGGCCGATAGCCAGGGCCGAAAGCGACCACACAATGACCGGAACGGATCGCGGATAACTTGAGGTCTGATTCAAAAGTCGAACAATCCCAAAAGAGACGACGCACGCTAACAGCGTGCTGAGAACGATCAGTATCGCATTGTGCAGGTTGGCAAACCTCCAGATTTGACGATACATTCCTGTCAAATAAAAGACCGTCAGATACGAGAAGATATAGATCCAATAGGTCTGCAGGAATATGGGCATTTGGTCGCCCAAGTGCGCGGTTTCAAACCGGAGCAAGAATGCCAAAAAATAGCAACAAAACACGACGAGGCAATCCAATGAAAGCAGAATTCCAAGACGAATCCATCCCCAGTGCTTATGCGGAAACAATTGGGGTAACTTGGTCACATATTTCAGAGTCATGACCAGTGCCGTATTATGTAAGGTCATATTTTAGACTCCACGAAAAGGTTCTAAGTTGTCAGGCAAAAGGCCAGCCTTCAGTCTTTAAATCGACACTTTGATGTTTAGGGATGGAATACAGACGTGACGGTCGCCATAGTCAGGCTTGGCATGAATCAAATTCAGCTTCTCAATCACCAAATCATTTTCCATTTTATATGTCTAGCCAATCTTTTCACTGTTTACCCGCTTTTCCAGCCCCAAAAATAAATATTAGTCTATTGACTTCACGACCTTCTCCAAATCGACCCGTTCGAAGGTCTCAAGATACCCACCTCGGGTCGCATTGTAGATTTTGAAGCCATTTTTTTCTGAATAGCTTTTGACGAATTCATATCCTTTGATAGATCCGCTCGTATTGAAAGTATATCCCAGCTTGTCCAACGAATAATTTACGAAGTGCTTCTTATTCCCTGTGTATCCACAGTCGGCACCTAATAAATAAATTTGAGTAAATCCCATATAGCGGGCAATCTGAATAGCCGCATAGATGCTGTTATAGCCATCATAGACACCGCGTAATAGATTATCGCTAAACTTAAACACGTTGCTGTAGGGATTGTACCAATGTCCCAGCCATTGCATCATTAAGGTAATGGACTTTTCGGATCTCAGCTTTCGTTTCATGCGCATCGAATTCGCATCATTAAAAAAGCTCTCGCGCTTGGACAGCCCCGCAAAATCAACAGCGTAATCGGCGCTCATCTTTTCCAGCTCTATCGGATCCAAAAACATGTAGTAGTCGGGCCGAAAGTCTGTCTTGTCATAAAATAGAAAGATCGAATTCATGCTGATGGTGATTTCATCTTTGATAAGATCAAGATCTGCTGCATGGAGGCTTGGACCAGTCCCAACGATAAAGCATCTCTTGCCCTTATGCCGATCTTTCAGCCCTGCTATGGCTTCCAAATTCTTCTTTGAAAAGCCTAACTGCCTTTCTCTGAACCAACTGAAGAAATGGAATTTAAACCAATTGGGAATCAGCCACGTTGATCGAAGCACGTTGGCTGCTAGCACAGCCCGCCTATGGAGCGAAGGGTATCCTCTTAGTCGTCTTCCCTGGTTTAACAGGAATTCTCTCATCAGCAATCCCATGGAATGTTCAAAACGCATTGAATTGTATGCTATGCCCGGATCATAACCTGATTACTACAAGCTGGTCTATAGATGACCGATGGCAAGGCTCTTCCATTTGCAAAACCAGAAGTCGCCATGACACACGCCAATATAGCTACTCTATAATGAGCGATATGGCCAACGCCGATCCGCCCCTGCGAAATACGTATACGCTAAGGCATACTGCACAGTCACTCGTCTCGCTCGATAGGCTGCTTCGTCAGCTGGCCTGGTCCGCCCAGAGAGAAGTCATACCTTGCCTGTCGTGGCGAAAATCGTTAAATTTTGAGGATTACCATAGCGACTACAAAAATTGTAGCCATCTCTGGCCGGTGTCCTTACGTTAAAAAGAGTTAGCGACAAAGAGAGGAATACAAATGATTCATATGAACGACTTCTCGGCTGAACCAGAGGAACTTAAAAAAGCTCAGCGGGAAGCCTTTGAATCGGTCATGAATAGTGGCTACTACATTCTCGGACCTCAGGTGAAGAACTTCGAAGACAACTGGGCTAAAACCCTTGAAGCGCGCTATTGCGTCGGCGTAGCCAATGGCTTGGATGCTATTGAAATCGGTCTTAGAGTCAGCGGCATCGGATCAGGCGACGAGGTGATCACCACACCGATGACGGCGTTTGCCACTGTACTGGCTATTGTCAGGGCGGGTGCAACACCGGTTCTTGCAGACATCGACGCGTCTACGGGACTCATGGATCCGGACAGCGCAAAGCGCTGCATAAGCAAGCGAACCAGAGCCATTCTTCTGGTCCATCTCTATGGCCAAATCAAAGCCATGGAGACTTGGCAAAATCTTTGTCGTGACCATGACATCCTGCTTCTGGAGGACTGTGCACAGTCGCACCTGAGTCGCTGGCACGGTCAATCAGCAGGAACCTTTGGCGCCTGGGGAGCTTATAGCTTTTACCCGACTAAGAATTTGGGTGCCTTGGGAGATGCTGGAGCATTCATCACTAAAGACGAAGCCCTAGATAAAAAGGCTCGCCAGCTCAGAAATTACGGGCAATCCGAGCGATATCACCACCCCACTTTGGGCATGAATAGCCGGCTGGATGAGCTCCAGGCCGCAATACTCTCGGCACGACTCAGATTTCTCGAGTCTTTCACCCAAACAAGACGAGAAATCGCCAACATCTACTATGATGGCATCAGCAACCCACTCGTTGAAGTTCTAAAGCGGCCTGACGCACCCGAAAATCATTGCCATCACCTTTTCGTTGTTAAAACAAATCGCAGGTCCGAGCTCATGGAGCATTTGAAATCTCATCAGATTGAATCTCTGATTCATTATCCCGTCCCAATCCACAAGCAAAAATCTCTTCAGCAGGTGCAGCATGATCCACAAGGTCTGACGCAGGTTGAAAAATATGCTGAAACCTGCCTATCCATTCCTTGCCATCCTCACATGACGAGGGCTACGGCTACTCACGTGGTTGAGGTAATCAACAGATTTGTCTAGGCTTTATTTATTTCGAGCTGGAGAGGCGCAAGCCCCTTCATCTCACACCACAGTGTATATGGACTTGTGTACAGTGGATTGTAATTCCTTCCTCGCTTTACTTTAGCGTGCAGCCCTTTTCCGCTTGGCAGCGATTGATTCGGACAAAATAGCTGTTCCTCACGTTACAAGCACATCCGAAGACCTATTAAAATCACATGAAGACTTGTGGTTGATTCCATTGATCCAAGATAAGCAGTCGTGGATTACGTCGGGTCATAATCATTATTTTGTTCTTTCTACTGCCGGGTCCTGAAGTTTATGGAACGCTGAAGTAGGTGAAGGAATATTTTTGATGGCTGCTGTTCCGGGACTGCTAGAAGCAGCCGCCAAGAAACGTATGCAAAGGACCCACGAGTTAGGAGCCAGCGTCTCGTTCTCGGATTTTACAGCCACTTTGTGGATGGAGTTCAGAAAGCAGTTGGGCGTATGAAGAGCAAATTATCCAGAATTCCGAGGCAAAGAAGATGAGAGGAAGGTTAACTGCAAATCGTCAAGAAATGCATCGGGGTCCAGAAAAAACGTGCACAAATGGAAAGACGCTAAAGTGGTGTCCAACGCCACTGGGCAAGGGGCGGCTTGCATCCCCACGGATCAATCAGGGGACTCTACGCAGCCGTTTTGCAAAAGCCCCTTCACTATGTTCCCAAAATCAAGGATTCTTCAGGACCACCTTCAATCTTGCATAGTTTTTTCGCCAGAATAAGACGTTCAAGGCAACAACCAGCCCAATCACCGCGCCCAGCATAGCCCCCAAACCCAACATCACAAAAATGCTCTGCCGAAACAGTTTAACGGGCGCGGAAACGGCCTTGGCTTCGACCTTAATATCAACATCGCTCGGGAATTCAGAAACGAAAGCCAGTGATTCTAAGCCAAATCGGCTGGCAATAGCTTTTTCACGACTCAGCAGCATTTGATGCGCGAGATAGATCCTTTTGTATTCAGACAGGATCGATGACTTCTGCGCGTCGTATTTCGGTACGGCCGATAACAGGAAAGCCAGAGAATTGGGGTTGCCCGAATTCGTAAAGTCCTTCATGAGGCCTTCGACCACTGTTTTCTGCATTTGAGGCGAGATCGCGGCATAGGAATCAAACATTCGAAGCGCCTGGATTTTCAGCTCGTTCATTTTCAACTGCAAATCGAGGATATCATTGATGAGGCTGTCTTTGTCATCCATGAAGGCACGATTATACTCGGAAATTACCTGATTAAAGGCGATGGGCAGGCCGCGTTTGATCTCATCCTGAGTCCACACGCCGTCGGTATTCTGAAATTCCACAGAAATGCTATCGCCGCGGTTCTCCAGAACCCCGACTAAGCCATGGCCACTGCTCTGTTTGGCAGCCCATTCATCCGCTGGAAAATTTTTGCCTGTTTTTTCGACAAGCGTGCGATAGAAGATTTTAGCACCTTCCCGAGACGTAAGTAGGAGGTTTACATATTGAGTGGACAACGCCAGCTGGGATTCGTTCTGACCACTCATCGTCAAACTAACATTCCAATGTTGGGGCAAAAGAGGCAGCCCGGAGTTGGAGACTCTCTTGTTCATCCAATATCCCCCTCCTATAAGCATGCCGCACAGGACCCCTGCTAGGATGAAGAAGCGAGATTTCCAGAGGAAACCTATAACATCAATCAGATCGATTTCGTCAAAATCACGGTGACGAATCGAATCTCTGATAGGATGATCGATACCAGACTCCTGATAACTTGACATACACTTACCTTAATTTAAATAGGTCTGAAAATTGAGCTTAATCTGGTTGGACACGTCCATCAACATTCATTTTACCAGTTCGCTCGCTCGAAAAGAGAGCCTCGGGCTGTCTGGTTGAGGCGAGCTTCGTCGCGCCCATGCGGACTCAGCTCGAACCGCAAAACCCTTAGCACGCTTTGGCAGCGAAACCGTTAGGGGCTAAGGATTCAGACGTTCAAGCGTCATGTAGACACCAAGTTTTTTATCCACTCCGAATTTTAGCTTGCCCTTAACAAGGAGATTGTCTATAAGATGGCCTCTGCTCGATTGCACCCGTAGTTCAGCTGGATAGAATACCAGACTACGAATCTGGGGGTCGGAGGTTCGAATCCTTCCGGGTGCGCCATTCTTCTCAATTCAGCTTCATCAACTTTATTCCTAGCCTTCTTCTGGCACTTTTTGCAGTAAGATTCGGATGTTTTTGGCATTGCATTTGACCCAAGTTTCTTCCGTTCCCGGAGAGCTACATGTCCGCAGACCGACCAAAATCACATCCCTCGTCTCAAGCAGGCCGCCAGGGAACCAGACGAAGAATTGTGGCTCCGGTCAATAAGTGTCGCGATCTCGTTCCTGTCGATGATCAACCCATAAGCCTGAAAATTTGGCGGCAGTATCAGAATGCCCTGAAAAAGCTTGAAAAGCTGGTGGCGGAGCTGCGGCAGTTTAAAGAGGCGGATCTGGAGCATTATCGGTTGTGGCATGAAGGGGCGTTTTCTCGTGAGATTGTCCAGCTGCAGAAGGCGCAGGCGGCCGTCATTGAGCTTACGCAATGGCTGAACCAGATTCATAGTTACGCCAGTCTCTGTGACATTTCCACGGCTCGAAGTTTTCAGGTCCTCACCGACGCGAAGGCGGAAGGGCGATTGAAAGAGCTTTGGGAGGACCTGACCAGAGAGAAAAGGGAGAAGGAGACAAGAGCCCAGGACAGGCGAGACGAGAGGGAGTCTGAGTCGTTTAAAGATATGTTCGAAGAGATGTTTGATGACGCGGCTGAGGAGTTTCATCAGGAGCGACGGGGACATGGTCAGACTTCTGAGACACGAGCGCCGCGCGGGACAGATGAAAGTGCGGAAAGGTCGCTGAAAGCATTGTACCATCAGCTGGCTTTGAAGCTGCATCCTGATACCAATCCCAATCAGAGCCAGGATCAAAAGCAGCTGTTTCAGGCTGTGCAAGAGGCCTATCGCGAGCGTGACGTCGAGGCTCTAGAAGAAATTTGGAAAAAGGTTGAAGGTAAAAGTGAGGGGCCGTTTGCCTGGAAAACGGCGCCAGTAAGCGACATAATCAGCCGGAAGAGGGCTCTCGATCTGCGCAATCGTGATGTGAATACGGAACTCAAGATGGCTCGACAGCATCCTGCCTGGAATTTTTCCAAAGCCAGTCGAGACAAGATTTTTATGAATAGCCTCATAAAGAAAATACGTGGGGCTCTGCGACGCGAACAGGACGAGGCTGACTCGGACTGGGTGGAGCTGAACGAATTGCTGAGTCAGCTGGAAAAATCCTCCAAAAAGAAAACCCATAACACGAAATCAAAAGTCAAACGCAAAGTTTGAAGTTCTGATTCCGAAACCTGACACATTTGGTAAAAACGAGCATTTTCACCACTCACCAATAATATTGGAGAGATTAGCCGCCGTTCGCTAGAATAGAGCGATGTTCCATAGGAGGAAGGTCCATGCTCAAGACAATGAGCGGTGCTCAGACGACCCCTGCGAACGTGGGAATGGTGAGTCCGGAGGCGGAGTTCCTTTCGCTGATCATCACGCGTCCGGAGGATTCGGCGGATTGTCCTTTTTGGATTGGACTCTATAAAAAGGGTGAGGCGGGGGCTCGTGAGGTGTTCGGGCTCGAGCGTATTGATGATGTGTTTAAGCTGCTGACTGAGCAGGGGATTGATGAAAAGCAGGCGCTGATGCTCTCTGATAGTAGCGGGGAGGTCGTGCGGCAGTTTTATTTGGTGCCCGAAGTGCTTTGTATGAGTGACCGACAGGAAGCCAAAACCCTGATTCTCAAGACAGTTGATGCTTTAAAGCCGACCCGAATCGGGGTTTATTTTGGAATCGATATGAAGAACCCCGACAGCAGTCGCGTCCTCCTGGAAGAGATCCTGATTGGGCTGGCGCGGACCGAGATTCGGGAATTGTTTCTTTTCACCGGAAATTTAGGGGTGAATACAGTCCTGAATGCAGCCCTTCGCGTGAAACACGGATTGGCTGGAAGCAAAGAGCTACAAGTCTTTCACTAATTCGAAGGAAGATTTTTCAGGGCATTCATCAGTTCGCATCAACGACTTTGAAATTTCCTCAGAAAAAGCGTTGAGGCTGGAGATGTTCGCCAGGATAGCCTTTGATCTCATCCATTCGATCAAAGGAACACCTTTTCGGGATCCTGATGAAAAGATGAACATTTCACGGGACTTACAGCCTCATTCGCATTGCGGAACAAAGTTATCCACAGAAAAAAGAAAAAGCTGTGGATAACTCGGACCTCGAGAAACTGACGCTGCAAAAAAGGCTACTGCCGCCCTGCTCTCTATGCTTAAATTTTATACAAAAAAGCGTAGCGATAAAAAACCCGACGGGGCTTCTTGATCGTCATTTTGGCATCAATAAAATGGCGTATTTTGTCAAGTCTCCACCTGGTGCATCCTGGTTTTTTGGAACTTTTTGAAAAGATTACGTCAAAAAACCAGGAGGATCGGTATGGCTTGGCCTGCAAAACATATCAGCATTGGCATCAACCGCACGCCAGACAAGGTTTACGCCTATGTTTCGAGTCCCGAAAATTTGCCGTCCTGGGCGGCGGGATTGAGTGGATCGATACGCAGAGAAGGGGAGAAGTGGGTCGCGGATTCACCCATGGGTCAGGTCCGCATACAATTTGCACCGCACAATGCCTTTGGGGTTCTGGATCATGACGTGACGCTGCCGAATGGAGTGACCGTGCACAATCCCATGCGGGTTGTGCCGAATGATATGGATAGTGAAGTGATGTTCACACTCTTTCATCGGCCCGAAATGTCACACGATGAATTGCAAAGCGATGCAGCTCAAGTGCTGGAAGACCTGATGCGACTTAAAATGATTTTGGAAGGGAAATAAAAAGGAAGAAAAATTGGTGGCGGAGAGAGAGGGATTCGAACCCTCGGTCCAGTTACCCAGACGCGTCCTTAGCAAGGACGTGCATTCGGCCACTCTGCCATCTCTCCAGACAAATCAATTTCTCAAGCTTCGCAACGGAGGGAGAGGGATTCGAACCCCCGGTGAGTTACCCCACAACGGTTTTCAAGACCGCCGCCTTAAGCCACTCGGCCATCCCTCCATATCTCAGGAAGGAGACCCTCAGAGACACGAAGCTTGAGCAAGGGTTTTATAATAGCTGCCTGGATTCTGGCAACGCTTTTTTCGCAAGAGATTTCGGCAGGTGAGGACGGCGGGGCGAAGATAGGCCGGCTCGTGCCGGCCCCGAATCAACTTACATACTGCTGCAGACGGGCGATACGCACTTCCAGAGGTGGATGCGTGGAGAAGAGTCGCAGCCATCCGCTCTTGCGCGACGAGATTTTAAATGCCGCCATGGCTGGGGCACGCTGCTCTTCGTCGGGCAGCTCCGCATTGGCTTTCAAACGCTGCAGAGCACGAATCATCTTGTTACGACCGGCGAGTTTCGCACCACCGGCATCGGCGCGGAATTCACGATAACGCGAGAACCAGGCGACGATCATGCTGCCGAGAATACCAAAGAAGATTTCGAAGACAAACACCGTCATCATATGAGCGAAGTGGCCTAAACCTTCGCCCTCTTCTCGATCACCGCGCAGAACCTGGCTGACGCCATAGGCAGCAATCCGGGCAAAGAACATGACAAAGGCGTTCACAACACCCTGGATCAAGGTCATGGTTACCATATCGCCGTTGGCAATGTGCGCGACTTCATGGCCCAGGACGCCTTCCACTTCCTCGCGATCCATCCGGTTCAACAGTCCTTGCGACACAGCCACCAGCGAATTGTTTTTGCTGGGACCCGTGGCAAAGGCATTGATTTCGAGGCCGGGATAAATCCCGACGTCCGGCATTTTGGAAAGACCCGCACCCTTGGCCAGGCGGTGCACCATCTGCACCAGTTCACCCGAGCGGCCACCGGCATTGGGGCTGAGGACCTCAACACCCATGGTCCAGATGGCAATTTTTTTCGAAATCAAAAGCGAAATGAACGAACCGACCATACCCCAGATAAGACAGAAGATCGCCAGCGAACCCAAGTTCAGGCCGCGATTGGTCAGGTAGGGTTGGACGCCTAAAAGGCTCAAAACCAAAGAAACGGTTACAACAATCGCAATGTTGACTGCCGCAAATAGCGCGAATCTCTTCATAATGGCCATACCGTTAACTCCCGACTTTCGTTTAATCCTGACATAGGATCCATGCGCCTTATTCAAAGTAAGCATGAAACCATCATTGTCAACTTTGGACGTATTTTACCGCACAAACGGGTAAGAATTCGCTCAGAGACGGCTTTTTTCGGCTGCAGGCACGCTTCCGGCCATCAGTTCCTGCGGCAGCTCAGGGCGAGGCTGGCCCATGGCAATGGCCATGTTTTGGACAATACGACCAATTTCGGCTTTATTTTTATCAGTTGGAAGCCAGATTTCGGTGATGCCACCCGCTGGGAGTTTGCTCAGCATCTCGACATTATTGAAGATGGTAACTTCGACCAGACTGCCGGCCATACGCTTGACGCGCAGGGACACTTTGTTGCGGTGCACCTTGCCTTCGAGATAATAGGAATCCCATTCGGTCGTGATCAAACCGTTGTTGCGATCAGCAATGGCGAGATTATAGTTGCGCAACAAAACATCAAGTGTGGCATCCCACACGCGATCATAACCAAGCTGAAAACGAAAGGTGCCATGGTCCACAGCAAAGATGGTGGGGCGCACAGGACGGGGAGCAGCAGGTGCAGAAGTTGCCCCAGCTTTTGCAGCAGATGAAGGAGGAGCCGCGTTGGCGCCTGCCGTGGCTTGCACTTCATTGTTACGGCCGCTTGAATACTTGCTTAAAAAAGCAGGTGTGCACGCGGAACACCAACCGACGAAACACAGAACCGGTACAAGGCCGAAACGCATATTCCATCCTCCAGCTGACGAAGAATAAAAGGCGACCCATGGGCCGCCTGATCCGACTGTATCAGCCGAGCAGATCCTTCACGACTTCGCGCTCTTCGAGCAGCTCTTTCGTGGTCTTGCCGATCATTTCGCGGGCAAATGGCGTGATTTTGAGATCCTTGACGATCTCATAGGTGCCATCACCTTTGGAACGGACCGGGTAAGAGTAGATCAGTCCGGCAGGTATATCATAGAGCTTTCCATCACTTGGAACAGCGGCCGAGAACCATTCGCCGCCTGGTGTTTTGGTGAGGAATTGTTTCACGTGATCGATACAGGCTGATGCTGCGGATGCCGCCGAAGACTTGCCGCGTGCGGCAATGATGGCTGCGCCGCGTTTTTGCACAGTGGCGAAGAAATCTCTCTCCAGCCAGTTACGGTCCTTGATAACTTCCGTCACGGGCTTGCCGCCGATCAAAGCGTTATCGAAGTCGGGCACCATGGTCGAGCTGTGATTGCCCCAGATCGCCAGATTTTTTACCTGACCCACGTTCACGCCGGCTTTGAGGGCCAGCTGAGCTTTGGCGCGATTTTCATCGAGCATGGTCATGGCTGAAAAGCGGGTCGCGGGAACTTCACGGCAGTTGTGTTGAGCGATCAGAGCGTTGGTATTGCAAGGGTTGCCGACCACGCAGATCCGCACGTCGGAAGCGGCACGGGCTAAAGCGCGACCTTGGGCGACGAAGATTGGACCGTTGTCACGAATCAGATCGTTACGTTCCATGCCCGGTCCACGGGGTTTGCTGCCCACGAGAAGAGCCCAGTTGATGCCTTCGAAACCTTTTTCGGGGGTATCGTGAATTTCGATGCCGTCCAAAGTGGGGAAGCCGCAGTCCTCAAGCTCCATGGCCGTGCCTTCAGCGCCTTTGATGGCGGCGGGCAATTCGACCAAATGCAAGCGGACCTTGGTGTTCGGTCCGAAGAGTTCACCGGAAGCGATACGAAACAGCAGACTGTAACCGATCTGACCGGCAGCACCGGTCACAGCAACGCGAACAGGTTTTGTCATAACGAGGTCTCCTCTGGAAAAATCTACAGCCTCATGTCTACTCTTGGACTCCTCGAAGGGGAAGTCCATTTCGGAGGGGCTGGTCCCGCCCTGTGGTCCCCCTGCGGGGGATGACGAGGGAGGGAGTGACTTGTCTCCTCCTGGTCCGCCGACCGATGACGAGGGAGGGAGCGACTTCTCCTCCTGGTTCGACGACGGAGGCGAAGGATCAAACGCTGACCATCAATCCATCATCTCAATCTTCGGCGTCTGGTAATCCGGCTTACGTCGGTTGAGATCCCAGTACTGTTCCATCGGTTTGTAACTGTCCACCAGCGACCAATGCACGGCTCGGCCCTGCTCCTGGAAATAAAGGACTTTGACTCTCTTATGCGACTTGAGTTCGGCGACACAGATATGGCAGCCGTGAACCCGCAGGCTGATCCCATCGACCTTGATGGTAGCCGATTTGAAGTAAGCCCGCATGAAAGGTCGGGAGCAGAAATAGCAGCCCTGAGCAGGAACAGATGTTTCCTCCTGCCAGCGGGCCAGAAGGCCAGAGAACAGGGGCCGCTCCTCAATGGAACGCTTGAATTTACGATAGGTGTCCTCGATTTTGCCTTCGACGCGTTTGACCAGCGGGTTGACCTGCGTGATCATTTTGGGATCAAAGCCGAAATTCGGCGTGCGGGTTAATGCAGTCAGAAGCGTTTCCATCATACGAAGGCACGACTCAAAGTCATCCAGAACCCGGGCATTTTTCACATGCGGTACAAGATTACCGAGCGTATTCACCTTCAGAACGGCCAAATCAATACGGGCAATCAGCTGCTGATAGCGTCGGCGGTAGGACCACGCTCGTTTGGGGTAGCGACTCAGCCAATAGCCACGCACCATCATGGAAAGGCCGAGGCCTACCAGGAGTGCGGCAACACTGAGAACAATCGTAGTCACGCAGCAAACTCCAAACTTGTCCGTGTTTCCAGGATAACAGAGACATCTTGAGCTGCGAGGCGGCAGCTTTTGCTTCTAGTTTAAGCCCATGAAATTACAAGATTAAAACTTATAACAGGGCAGTCCCACGAAATGCCCTTAAGTTCGAAGGGAGCTCACCGAAAGAATTTCTAAGGAGGTGATGCCATGGGGAGCCCGTACGGAACATCAAGACAGCACTTCAATAAGGTCCTTGAGGCCTATTTGAATTACGTTGCCCTCTACAAGCTGTTCAACAGCGGTAAAGTGCAAGGGGTCACACCGTTTAACGTCTTTTACTGGCGTATGACCTATCACGTCCGCTATGAGAACAGTGAGAACATTTCCCGAGTCGTTTAAGCCTATTATGACTTTGGAGGAATTTTCCCGCCGCCTGTCTGGCTCCCGTGGACAGGCTGAATTTATACTTTAAGCCCCACGGCCATCGCACCAACTTGACCCAGAGCCCCCACCTCATTATAAAACCTTTAGGTAAGATGAACGCTTTGGACGTTTATGGAAGCGAGCGACACAGACATTTCCGGTTGGCAACTGCGCGCCACAGAAGATGGAATTCAAATCCTGGATTCGATTCTTTGGCTGGACGCCCGCTTTACCCGCGATTTGTCCTTTCTGTCCTCTGCCTGCTGCCTCAGTGGTCGAACCGAGGCTCGGGTCATCAGCACGGAAGAAACAGTCAAGCTGCTGGCCATCAATAATATTAAGCTCAATGCTCTCATCTGCCCCTATAATCAAATTGTCTCACTGGGACAGCTCCGCATGGAACTCTTGCCATCCGGAGCCGGATTGGGAGCTGCTTCCCTCTGGGTGGAGCAACGCCAGGGCACACTTCTTTATGCACCCCAGCTCCAGCCGCAAAAAACAGGCATCACGCGGCTGATGCAATTGAAGCATGCGGACACCCTGGTCCTGGGCGCCCGTCATCCCTTCCCAGCCCATCACCATCCCAGCCGCAAAAAAGAGAAGGATCGCCTGCTGCAGGCCCTGCAACAATGCATGGCCCAGGGCGAATATCCAATTATCCTTTGCGAACCCTATGCAGTGGCGCAAGAGATCTGCCGATTTTTGGCCGAGCATGGGATTGAGCCCGCGGTTCACAAAAGCATTTATCGCATCAATCAGATCTACGGCATGTACGGCTCGGACCTCGGAGCCTATAGTCTGCTTCATAAAAGGCTCCGTGAGAAAAAGGTTCTGATTCTGCCGCTCAGCACATACTCCAAACCCATTGATCGTAAGCCCTTGCCGGATGGCCCGATCTTCTGTGTCGAGGAGTCCCTGCAACAAACATCGTGGCCCGATCTACGGCGACCCGTGGCCGAGCGGTTTTTTATCAGCAGCTCGGGTGATGGGCGGGAACTGAAATCCATCATTCAAAGTGTCAGTCCACGCGAAGTCTTTGTTTCGGGCCCTTATGCTAAACAGTATGCCGAAGAGCTGAGCACCCAGAAGCTCCCCATTCATGCGCTCTATCCGAGTCATTTGCCTACTCTCTTTTAATCGCAGAACATGTCCTTGGTTTTCCTCCGCCGCCAAGCCTAATTTTCTCTTTCGCTCGTTTTGAAGAGGGGAGAGTTCATGGTCTGTCTGCTGCGGCGTTTGATTGTTTTTGTTCCTTTGACCATTTTATGTTTGAAAGGCTGTCGCCAGGACACTTCAACACTCGATGTGATTGGGGGAGAATCAACCAGGTCTCCACCTTTCTTCGTGGCCTTGCATGAACAGAAAGCCAAGGGACCTTTTTGTGGCGGGACTTTGATCGACAAGGATCTGGTGGTGACAGCCGCGCACTGTGTAAGTGGTTTAAAAGGGCCTCTGGAGGTCTGGCTGGCGCCCGATGATTTGGAGAAACGGCCCGCTTCTGTTTCGGTCGAAGCCATAAGAGTTCATCCGCAGTATCAAAACAGACGATTTCAGCATGATCTTGCCGTTCTTTTTCTAGAGGAGAACTCTGGGTCAAACGCGTCCTTTGCGACGGATTTTCATCCCGCATCGCGAGCTAAAGAGCCATTGCAGATTCTGGGTTTCGGCAACACGAGCCGTACGGGATACATTTATCCCAAGACTCTACAGACAGCTTTTGTGCAGGAGCTGCCAGGATATGAATGTCAGGCATTGGGTGGACCCTATAATTTCGTCATGGATCAGCAAATCTGTGCTTCGGCTCCGACATCAGACAGTTGTGATGGTGATTCCGGTGGCCCTTTGCTGTTGGATGGGAAGCTCTATGGAATTGTCAGCTGGGGAACCGGTTGTGGTGATCCGTCACAGCCGGGGGTTTATACACGAGCAGCCTCCTATGAAGATTGGATCAAAGAGCAGGATCCTGACACACTGCCTGTTGAAGAGTTGGCTTATGCGGTTTTCTATTTTCCTCTGCAATATGACAATAAGCAGTTCACGGCTGGGTATCACGTCTGGCGGGATGAATTGCATGCTGCCGAGCAGAAACCCCTTCAAACCTGGATACGTTCCATGCGCGGAAAGATTTATACACTTCATTTAATGGCTGTGGGGCCCCAGCGCTATAAACTAGAACTTCAGGCCCATGGCCGGATTTATTCCGCGCCTGCAAATTTTCCAACAGGCCTTTAAAGAGGGATGCATAGCTCAAGCCGTCACTTGCGAAATTCTCCTCAGCCCGCGTAATGAGTTTTTTGTGAGTGACTTTGTAAGTGGACGAGCTTTCTGCAAAAATTTTGGCAATTTTATCCAAATTGGAAGCCATATTCCTGGTCGGTGAAGAAGTCCACTTGCATTCATACAAATGCAGTTGGTGTCCATCCTCATAAACAAAGTCGACTTCATTTTGGGATTGATCGCGATAGTACCAAAGACGCGGTTTCAATCCTTTAAAGGCCAATTGCTTTCTCAACTCTGCATAAACCAGGGTTTCCCAATAGGCCCCGATAAAAGGTGAGTCCGTCAGTGTATCGCTGCGGACGCCACAGAGATAGCCCATAAGTGCTGGCTCGGCGAGATAAAGCTTGGGCGACTTGACCAGACGCTTGGTTAAATTGCCGAACCAAGGTTCCAACAGATAAACTTGGCCGAGCGCCTCCAG
>NZ_DASQYZ010000289.1:0-39819 GCF_035638955.1 Oligoflexus sp.
TGAAGAAGACATCATCTGCGAGGAACACCGCGTTCCAGACTGATTCCAATCACTTGATCGCGTCGCCTGTAACAGCGGCTGGACTGGGCATCATGTCCCAGCTCCAGCAGTATGAGCGCGTGGAGTCGCATCAAACCGATCAACGACCTGTGTGATATCGTACCAACCTAAAATCACAGGGAAAACTCAGCTACAGTTGCTTACATACTAAATGGTATGTAACCTGGAATCTCATACAGAAAGCAATTTTTTGGCATTTTCGATCAAATGAGCATCCAACAAGTAACTATTGAGGAGAATTCATGGGTACCAACATTAAAGTACAAACTTGCCTGTGGTTTGATTCTGGTGCAGAGGCAGCAGCTGAGTTTTACGCAGGGCTTATCAAGAATTCTAAAGTAACAGAAACAATAATGCGGGATGGAAAACCGCTGACTGTCACCGTAAATCTCGCTGGGCACGAGGTCATGCTTCTAAACGGGGGACCGCATTTTAAGCTAACAGAGGCCGCGTCCATCATGGCTATCTGCGATGACAACGCCGATGCTGACCGCCTATATAAAGCATTCATCAAAAACGGCGGAACAGAGTCCCAATGCGGTTGGCTCAAGGACCGGTGGAATGTTAGCTGGCAAATTGTCCCCGCCGCATTCATGAAGATGGCGTCAGATAAAAATCCTGAGAAGGTCGCTCGCATGATGGAAGCCATGATGAGCATGAAACAGTTGGATATCGTCAAACTTCAAAAGGCGTTTGACGGCAAATAAAGCCAAGGTCTTCGCTGCCATGGTCAAAAATTTGAAAGCCAGGAAAAAGCCAAAGCCGACCCGCATCAGGGATCTTGAAAAGACGCGTCGAGATATTCTCGACGCGGCTTTCATGGAAGTCTTTACCCGTGGCTTTCAAGGTGTGAGTGTTGATGACATTGTTAAAAAGACAACTCACACCAAAGGCGCTTTCTACCATTATTTTCCCACAAAATTAGATCTTGGCTATGCTCTTGTAGACGAAGTGATTAAGCCGATGATCATCGACCGCTGGATATCCCCACTCGATACCCTTCAAGATCCTCTTGCAGGCATCCTGAATCAAATCAAAGTACTGATCGATGGCGCAGCACCCGAAGAGTTACAGCTCGGTTGTCCGCTTAATAATCTCGTTCAGGAAATGGCACCGATTGATGCTGGATTTCGCGACAGGCTGCAGGTTGCGCTTCTCCTTTGGATCGATGAAACCAATCGCCATCTTCAGCGCGCGAAGAAAGCAGGCTTCATCAGAGCGGACGTCGATACACGTTCAGCAGCATATTTTATTGTCATGGCGCATGAAGGCTTTTATGGAATGTTAAAAGGACTGCGTGACCCGCGAGCTTTTGAAGCACTCTATGAATCCCTTGATCGATTTTTTCAATCGATATCTGCCACCCCAGTGCATGAAGAGCCTCTTGGCGCTTCGCATTGTTGTCATTCTTGAAGAAACTCAAGCGCGTTGGCTGAGCGTCTTTTTCGTTATAAGATGCGCGGGCGAGTTCGATCTCTATCTGCCTCGCAAGTATTTAGCAAGGTCCTTATATCCAGACCCCACTCCACCAAATTTCACTAGATTTTCAGCCACTCGCATCCAATCCTGGCAGGATGGACTGACCTCATCCATGGCTGCCAGCAGATCGGCCATGGAAATGGGCCTCTCGCTACTTTTCCTGATCATATCCAGAAGCGCACGCTCCTTGGCTGACTCGATGAGTCCGTCAATGTCGGCCCCTGAAAAACCCTCTGATCCCTGGGCCAATTGATCCAGATCAACGTTCGCCTCAGTGGGGATTACATGGAGCTTGAGCCTAAACAACTCGCGCCTTGCGGCGAGATCGAGTGGAGGAACAAATATTAAACGGGAGAATCGCCCAGGGCGCTTGGCTGCCGCATCAATGTCCCAGGGCATGTTTGTGGCGCCGAGGATCAGGATATCGTCATTGGATTTTCCGACTCCGTCCATCTGATTCAAAAGCTCATTGACGAGTGTGCGTGAATGATGGGACTGCACCTTCGAGCGTGAAATGGCCAGGGCATCGAGCTCGTCAAAGAATAGAACACAGGGTGTGCTCGCTCGGGCCCGTTCGAAGACGCGTGCAAGGTTGTTTTCACTGCTCCCGACATACATGCTGAGGATGTCCGATATATCAACAGAAATGAACTCGAGATCACATTCGTGTGCGATCGCTTTGGCAAACATAGTCTTGCCACATCCGGGAGGGCCATATAGCAGGATGCCGTCGCTCCGCTTCTTTGAAAACCTGGCAAAAAGTCCTGGGTTTTTAAAGGGCTCGATGACTTTGAGGCGCAAGGTGTCCTTCAGGTCCGCCATGCCAACGATATCTGAAAATTTCACCGATTCTTTCTTCGCTGCCTGATGAAGGCTCACGATATTTGAGCGACCGTCGTTCTCGTCACGATCATGAACAAGCGCGAGTCTGCCTGGTACATGGGATTCTTCAGATTTTACAGGAATTTGAGGTCGGGCAGAGCCACTTTCAGCCTCTAACTGTGCCTGGCATATCCTCATGCCCTCCAGCGCTTCCGCATGCGCTTTATTCTGGCTGAGAATAATGGAATATTGCGCGCTGGCCTCACGATAAAGCTTTTCAGACACATAAAGGTTCGCGAGTTCCAAGCGCAACTCCAGATTGAACGGATCAGTAAGAAGGCGCATTTCCATATCGTTACGTGTCATGAGCGAAATCCTTTATGGTGAATCCACTTTTTCAACAGTGGTGGCCATACCCAACTTGCCAGGCAGAACCCAAGATAGCCATACGTGAGAGGACTGAGTAGGGAGGAATTTTCTGATTTCTCCAGAAGACCAATGAGCGCAACGAACGCAACCCATAGACCTATGGACCCTGCCCATCCGAAACGGTTGAAGATCCAGAAAGGCTTCATGCTCCAATGGTTGTGCAGGGCCAGATCCTTGGCTGCATCCACAGCAGAAATACTTCGAGGGTTCATCTGAACCAGCTGCTTCGCCAGAGCGAAGGCTTCCTTTTTCCTATGGGATTGGGTCAGGCTGGCAACCAGCAGCATCAGGGTTGGTTCATATTCAGGATTTTTCGAAATCAGCTCCTCGAGTGCACTAGCCACTTTCTGGTCGGAACCCTGAACCAGCTGGACCACACAATAAATCAGGAGGCAAAACGAATCTTCCGGATCCAGCCTCATGGCTTCCTGAGAAAGACTACCTGCCTTCTTCGTATGACCGGTTTTGAGCATAAGCAATGCATAGGACGCCCAGAGTGGACCTCGCAAAGGATACTGCTGAAGCAAATCGATGATGTCCCGCTCGGCATCGGCATACTGCTCCATTTCATTCAGGATTTGAAACCTGAGCAGAAGCGCTTCGTCGTCGTTTGGATCGGATGCCAGACATTCCTGGATAGTGTTCAGAGCCTGCTTAAATTCCTTCTTTTCGTACTGCAACCTGGCAGCGAGAATTTTGAGTTCAGCATGGTCAGGATCATCCTGCAGAGCTTCCACAAGCGAGCGTTCAGCCTCGTGAAAGCGTCCCAGTTCAATCAACCTTTCGATTTTGAAGAAATTGATACTGGTGCTCATAGACGGGTCCTGATGATATAATTCACCAGGAACGGCAGCGGAAGTCCAATCAGCGCCGAGATAAGGGCCGGCTTCCAGGGACTTTTATAACGTTCAAAGCTTTCAATACTCTTCTGATTCTGCCGGTTAAACAGCCAATAAACTGCCACCATCAACACACCACTCCCTCGCGAGATAAGCCTGCTGATCCAAGGATGTTCAGATTCGATACCGGAAAGCTTTACGCCGTATATCAATCCGGCAAGCAGCAGGCCGATTGCGATCAGGAGGATACTATCCCGCTTTAACTTTCCCTGATAATGGCTATGAAAAGCCAGATATGGTAGCGCCATGAAAGGTCCGCCAAAGAATCCGACAATGAACTGAGATTGTATGGACAACCCATGACTTACATCTGAATTGGAACGGAGACTGGGACTCAGAAGATCTTTTTGCACACCGTCATCCTTCTATTTGCGACGTTGCTTTAGTAAGAGGCCTCTCGATTTCGCAAGTATTCTTGTGACGGGGACTTCCCTGAGAGCCTTGACGGAAGTGGAATAAAATGTCGTAGCAGCCCGCGACCGCATTCAGCAGAAGCAGCAGGTATAAGACCAGCACGATAGGATTGATGGCAGCCTGGCCGAGAATCTGAAGCGAGATTCTTTGATTCACAACGCTGTCGTGTGAGGCGACGAGCACTCCGCAGAAGGCAAGTTTTCGAAAAGTTTGCCAGACTGCAGAAAAGTACAAAATTTTCAGCTGCTTAAGCATTTATAGATCCATATGTTGCCGAATGATGACTTGATAGCGCATGAAAGACCATCGACCGGGCACAATATTGCACCTCCGGCAGGGAGTTACCGCGAGAGAGTGCAATTTGCTGGCTAGTAAGTTATGTAATAATTTCGTTTGGATAAGGATGATCGAGGTGTTCAACGTGTACGCAGTGGACAAGGCAGTTTGTTGAATTTTTGGATCGGGCAACTTCATCCAGGGCGGCTCTTAAAGGCATCAGCATTCCTTCGCTGATCCCGGAACGTTTAGCTCTTCTTTTTGAAAGTTGGATTCTGGCAGGTCGGAGTTATGGGTTGACTGCTGTTCTCCATTAGTATGCCTATATAGATACCCATCTGGCAGGAGATATCTCCACTCGAGGTCAAGCTGCAGCTCAAGGGAGCGCTGCGGGTGTTACCCGTGAAGATATCTATCTTGCCATCGGCTATCGTGTAATCGAACGATTGGTTATCCGTGAAAAGGATCGACTGGCCCTGCAAGAGGAAAATACCAGTCCCACTGGCTTCCGCACTCATTGTGACCGCTTCAGCGCCAAAATTCAGATCCACTTTTCCAAGGACAGAACCCTTCTCGCAGGTCGCCTGCCAGGTTCCTTTCGGGAAGTCACTTGATGTTGGGCCTGGAACCGATGTCTTTTCCTCGGGGATGAAATCAAGGATCACGCAGTCGGCAAATGGACTCGTGGCCGACATATTGTTCGTGCACTCCAGGTGGGCGTTTGACGTCTTATCCAGGACTGAAAAGGGCTGCTTTATGAGAGTGCATTCCATTTCATCCATGAATTTATCAAAGAATGTAACAGTGCTTCCCTTGGCCTCATATCGGTTGTTCGAAATGGAATTGCCACCGTCTTCGGATCTAAGGGCCCAGACATTGTTCGAAAGACGCATCTTCAAAATTGTTGCGTCATCTCCCTGACATTTGCCGATCCAGTTCTTCTGACCCGAGAACGAGCCACTGCCATCAACGGCCGGAAGAAAATCCCCCAATTCAGAAGTGACGTTAGAGCGTCCTGAAGGTCCGTTTTCGCCAGGCTCGCGGTCAGAGCCTTTGTCACTACCATTACAGCCTACAACCAGCAAACACGTGATTAGGAATTTTCTGTTCAAAGATTAACCCTCCAGATAACAACAGAATGGAACCATCGCAACCAAGACAAAAGCGCCGTTCGAATATTGCACTAAGCCCCCCCATGTCAATCGGTAGTGGAATAAAATTGTTGGATAAACCGGGAAAAAGCCGTCACTGTCAAGACAATTGTTGACGATGGATTCTTAGGTGAGTTGCGGTGAATTTGTTCCGCCATCCGCGGATATTGACAATTCACCGTTGGTAGCTGCAAAAACGGCAATTCCTCGGGACGTAGACGCTGGCCCTCAGGCTCCGAAGGATCCGGGTCCCGCGGGGAATGAGAACGGAACTGACAGGGCCGCAGACAAGGAGGCTTTGGCAAGCCTCAAGGAAGGAAATTTTGTCATCTCAGACAAGGGCCGGGTTTTCTGTGTCGGTTGCCGTGATTCAAGCAATGACATGAAACTTCAACGGGTGCCGGGCCTGTAAGGATCGGAAGCAAGTTCCGCCTCCGTTGGCATGAGTCAGCAAGACTGCTTTATCGACAGGCATCAGGATCTTTACTGCTGGGAGACAGGGTCCGAGCCGATGCGTAAAGTCGCGCCCGCGAAATTCAAGAAAGTCACATCGGGCTATAAAACGTCCTTTGCCGTGGACGACAAAGGAACGATCTGGAGCTGGGGACACGGGAGTTGGGGACTCTACATGGATGGGGACACCAAGGCCCGTACTGTGGTTGATCCTGTTCCGATCAGCAAAAATTTCAGCTATGAGACTGTTGCGGCAACCTACTATAATGCCTGTGCCATCGAAAGCAGCGGCAAACTTTATTGCTGGGGCAGTCGCTTCAGCAGTCGATTGGGTGACGGGAACGCTGGCACTTCTGAGTTGCAGGTAACCAGCAAGGATGGGCCTCTTCTCATTGCTGACTCTGCGATAAGCCTTGCGGTAGGCCCTGAATTCCGCTGCCAGCAGCTCGAGGATCACGAGGCGGAGACACCGCCACTGCTTGGACTTTGCATATCAGGATCTGCTTTCAGAAGCCTTGGCGAGGCGATAGGACCAATAGCCTGTGAAAAGGCAGATCGCCACGATGATTCCCAGGCAGACGAAAAGGTTCAGATAGAACGCAAAAAGCGTCATCCAGGTTCCTGCATTCAGAAAAAGGCGGCTGGCCAGACTGTGGGTCTTATCCCAAATTTCCTCGGATGCCAGCGTCCACCGCGTCCGAATCCCAATGAAATGGTTTCTTTTGCAGGATTTGAGTCCCATTCCCATGGAAAGGGTCAGAATACCAAGACCCCAGGTCATGAACGGAACGTTTTGGTCCCGTCCGGGATTAAGCGAGATCATAAGCACATGGGCGTAGAGGTAGAGAAAGAGGACGGCGATCCCGCTTGCGATCCAGTTGACAGCCGTTTGATTGGAAACTTCCTTGGATCCCGGCAAACGCAGGGTGACGAGCTGGAGAAAGCCTGCGACCCAGAAATAAATGCCGGGCAGGAGCCATATCATGCCGCGACTGCCCCAGTCATTAGGCTCGCCCTGAAGATTGAAATGGATGGGAATCTGATCCGGGAGATGGGGCCAGGCTATGATATTGGCGGCGCTCATGATCACGAGCGGGACAACCAGCAAAATCCAAGGCAAGTGCTTCTTCATCATGTATGCCTCCTTTAAGAGCCAGACGCGGTGGATAGAAGAATACTGCAAAATAAAGAGCCGGGCGAATATTGGCCTTTTTGGCTTATTTACTGCAGTTCGGTTAGACTCTCAAACTCGAGTCCGCGAGAAGTAGGTTCTCCGTTAGGTTCTAAACCCATATCACTAAATTCATCAATTATTAGATCGCAAAATGTTTCAACAATATCCGGCGTAAGAGATTCGGTATCCAAAATAGACAACAGCAGGCCACTGACTGACGGTCCTTGTGTGGGTTACATTCAGGAATTGACGACGCAGTATTATCAAACTCTAGCAAAGTTACCTTATGATCAGGCCGATAAAGTCATCGAATGCTTGGAGCTTCTACAGAGTATAATGGCTTCTGCATATGAACGATTTAGATGTGAGCTGCCAGATGAATTATTCGACTTCATTCGGCGCTATGAAAGGCTTTTCTCCGGCTTCCCTCTATCCTCGAAATTTGCTATTCCCTTCGAGTCACGCGGCCAGGACTGATGGCAGCTCGTCAATAAGGGTTCGGAATGATGGGAAATCGTAAGACAGCGATCGGGATTTGTCGCCCCTGAGGTTACATATCCTTGCCGCAGCCAGGGAGATTGAACCCATGCCTGGCGTCACAAAGCATGCTATTGAATATGTAACATGTTAATATTGTTATTGTTCATTTTGTTCAAAAAATACTGTTAAAATTGTTCACATTTATGCCGAAGAGGATTAAGATGTGAAGGAGGCTGAGATTATGGCAGCTGACCGTAAGGGCAATAAGGGGGGGAAAGGCATGGCACATACAAGCGGAGTCCGCGAAATTGAACGCGATGGATTTCTGGAACGTATACGCGCCCGGCTGCGAGGACTTTCCTTCGTTGAGGAGCAGGCCCTTCTCCGAAGCGTTGATGAGCTCGTTTCGCAATACACGGCAGATCACGAATCTGATGAAGAACGCCAGCTCTGGATTCGCAATGAAGAGCGGAAGGCTGTTGGCCGTCGTGAACTTATGTCGGGCTGCCTGACGTTTGAAGAGGCTGCTGAACTTTTGGAACTGAGCTCTCATGCACTGCGGATGCGGATCAACCGTGGAAAGATAATTTCGCTTCGGGATGGAAGTGACCATTTCATCCCCCGTTGGCAATTTGATCTTTCGGCGTCGGACCGAATGGTCAAGGGCCTTGATCGCGTGTTGAAGGCTATGGAATCGGCTTCAAGTGATGAAATGAAGATTCTGTGGCTCAGCCGTCCATGGGGCGGTTTTGAAGGTCTAAAGCCTATTGACGTTTTGCGCAGCGGCCGTGTTGATGAAGTGATCGAGTTTGCGCAAAGCCTCGGAGGTGGCCACGAGTGAATGCCCAGCATGGTCAGGGCGGCCTTCCCGAACCTCCTCATTCGAACCTCAATGTCCAGCCAAGATACTTCAGACTGCCAGCGGGAATGAGCCTTTTTCGTTTGGGCTCACCTGATTGGTATCGCTCTCTGTTTAATCCCAAGGGCCCCAAAGGCAGATTTGATCATCATCCTGCAGGGGAAGCACAGGAACATGAGGGATATGGAATCTGCTACCTTGGCGGTAGCCTCAGAAGCTGTATTGCAGAGACTTGTCTGACGTCCTATCCTACCGACTACTCCGTCAACGGGGTTCTTAAGTCAGATCGCATCTTTGTTGAGGTGGAAGTTCTACGCGACCTGGAACTTTTGGATCTGACGGAAGATGGCCCTCTCCTTGCCGGAACCTTTCAGGGCATTCTTGACGAGTATCAAAGACGTTCCATCACACAAGCCTGGGCACGGCGCTTTTATCACAATCCCTACTCGGAATATAAAAGGATCGATGGCATTCAATGGCTATCTTCAAAGAACGGGGAAACAGTTTACGCCGTGTATGAGCGTGCCAGAGAATGGCTCAGGATCAAAAGCACTTCAAAACTGACAAGGCGACCTCTCAAGCTGGAAGTCCTGCGTATCTGTGATGAATACAGACTTATTTTTGATTAATTGCCTAACCGAATGCATGGTGAGACCTTCCAGTCACTTGAAAATTTCTTCGATCGTCCCCGGGCGTCGTAAGACGTGAATACCCGCTTGTCTTTCATGACAAGAGAACGTTGCGACTCGCACCGTAGAATATCTGACCTTGGCTGGATAAGCTCCATAGTGGCGCCGACCGAGGACGAAAAAACCATGAACTGCTTTGCTTTTCTACAATTTCCATAGCATGTATGTTATATGCACCAGCAGATCTGGATTCTGCCGATGCTCGAACACTCGAACCAGTAACGTAGAAAGAAATAGGATGCGTTATTTCATTTTGATTTCAAGTCTTTTCATTTCGACAGCCCTGGAAGCACGAGCGGGTCGAGGACGCTCTATCGGAAGAACGTCTCCCCCAACTTCGTCATACTCACGCCCCAAAATAACGCCGCCTCCAGCAAGAAATACAACTCCACCAAGCTATGCGCCCCCTGTCTACACCAAGCCCAAGCCCGCAAGCGGAATTTCTCCCGTAACAGCAGGAGTTGTCGGGGTAGGCGCAGGTTATATGATCGGAAAAACCATCACAGCAAATGCCCAAGCACCAGACCTCGATCAATCTCCTTGTGCCTTGGGTTACCAGCGCGAACGCGATCAGTGCGTGCGTAAGTGGGAATGAGGAAGCAAGGAAAACAACTATGTGATGAACAAGCGATCGAGGAAAACAACAATGGCCGTGAATACCATGGATCCCGTCCCGGATTGGGATCACTCTAGGCAGCGAGCTCTAGGCAAAAGTCGTGGGAGCAAAAGCTGCGGAAAAAATGAAGTATTGTTGTTGCCGGCCTTCCTCCCTGGTCCTGAGGACTTCATCTTCGCGCAGTCCATCAGCATGACCTAGGATCCTGCTTTCTTTCTTCAGCACGAGAACACGAACAACATCTTGAATAAGACGAGCGATTGTAGCATGGTGGGTTCGCCCTGAATGGGTAGTTAACTGGATCGGCCCGATGGTCCGGCCTTGATGACCTTAGACAAGGAACCAAGCATGCGCACCTTTCCTTTTTTGGTCCTTGGAGTCCTAAGCCTGCTCTGGATGAGCGCTTGTTCGCGTTTTTCCAAATCATTTCAGGATACGGGTTTTCAATGCGGCTGGGATCAGCGTGTTCATTCGGATGCTTATGCCTTCAAGATCCTTAAACCTTCGGGTGAATCCTTGTCCGAAAGCGAGCGCGCCGTGACGATGGCGCGATTTCTGCGTAACGACGGCCAAGCCAACTCGTTGTCGCTCTCTTCCAAGGGCTGCGTTCAAGTCCCAAGTCCAGATGGTGTCCTGCAGGTTCACAGCCTGAACCTGGAAATGCATGCCTCCGCGGACGTATCGGCATTGCTTCAGGAAGGGGGGCGCTTGCACGACCTGAGACTGGCCTCCAACAGCAAGGATTTTCGTGCTGAAATCATCTGCCCTAACGAGGGATTTTTTGGGGCGGACACATTGCCCCTTCTGCTCCAGGTATCCCATTCAGCTCTGGACGCCTTTCGCTTCCGTGTCAACGCCTCGCGATCAAGCGATGGCAAAATTATTCCGTTGTTTCAAAAAAAGTATGGTCGTAACGAAGCTCTGCCCGCTCATTTGGATGTCCGGGACCTTGACGAAGGCGCCTATGAGATTTCATTTACTATAGAGAGCAGTGAGGATGGTTGGGACAAGGAAATTCCCGTTACCCGCAGCCATTGCCCTCTTTATGTTCTGAGAGCGCCACCGGGCGTACAGGACGCGGAAAACCGGATCATCGGTGAAAAATCCGTACTGAAACCGGGCCAGGCTTTGCCCTGGCGGACCACCGCTCCCTTTCAGGATCTCCATTACTGTCGCGAGAAACGCAGCTCGGATGAAGATCATCTGCCAGAGTCCAGCACCTGCCAAGCTTCATCACGCTGCCTGGAGCGAAATTCCTTTCAATCCGCTCACAATGCTGTTGCCGAGGATCCGGGAGTCTATGACTACTTTCTGCTGGCTCGTGATCGAGCCGGACGTGAATCGACACCCGTCTGCCAGCGCGTGATCATCGCGGAAAAACCGCCGGTCCTTCAGGTCACCTGGGTACCGCAGCGCTGGCGTCAAGCGATGCCCGTGATGCACGAAGCCCTTGAAATGATCCAGGCCACGATCGATGTTCAGCATGCGGAAAGGCGGGACTCCGATCTCAGGCGGAATCTGCAGTGTAAAGTTGATTTGCTCGTGCAAGGCAAATCCGTTCTGCCGGGTCAGGATGTGGTCTGCCGTTCAACGAGCTGCGAGGGGCAGACGCTGGATGAATACCGAAGGTGTGATGAGGTCATGAATCTGGACCTTAAGTCCTTCTGGAAAAATCAAAGAGCGGATTCCTATCTTCTGCGTTTGCATGTGCGAGCTGAAGATGGTGCTGGTCAGCAGGATAACGCGGTCCAGGTTGTCTGGATCCACCCGCATCGATTTCAGCCAGCACCAGCGAATTTCGAAGGTCTTTCGCCTTCCGTACCAGGTGATTTACTGGATATCGTGCGCTTCAAGGATCAGATTCTAGCAAGGTCCGCGCAGCATCTTGTGAAATGGGATCGATCGACTCGAGCCTGGTCGTATATGGGACCGCAGTCTGGCTTGAGTCCCTTAAAAATGATCTCAACAGCGGACGGCGAAGTTTATGGTTTCGGCGCGGCCCCGATTGCAGGTACGACCCAAAGGAAAGTGGTGATCGGTCGTTGGAATGGCACCACATGGGAAATAGCAGCGCATTACCCTGATGAGGCGACTGCGCTTTGCTTGTCGACTCAACTGACGCTCGATCTTCAGCATCGATCGTTGAATGTGCATCCGCAGGAAGGTTTTATCTGCAGCAACTCGCGGAAATCGGTGCATTTCAGCAAAGGCGCCTGGAAGGAGATGGAATTATCACCGTGCGCCATCGATTTCGCGATGGACCTGCGTGACAACTACCGCCGAGTCTATGCTGTCGCGCACGATGGAACGGAAGCGCTCCTCTGCCGATCGAGAGGCATCTGGCAGAGGCGGGCCGGTGAGGAATGGAAGCAAATCCAGTTAGCAGAGTCGCCCCCGGCACAGAAGATTATCTTTGATGAAAAACATCGCCTATGGGTTTTGCAGAGCAAGATCTCAGGCGAGCGGGTCCAGGCGCAACTCGGTTTTTTCGAGAACGACGCCTACCATGCGGTCGCGATTCCGGCCTTCAATGAGGCCCCGGACCGTTTTCCCCAGGGACCCAGCCTGCAGCTCGGATATGCCGGAGGGCTTTTATTCCAGGATTATGTCTGGAATGAAGACAAGAAGGCCTTTGATCCCTTGCCGTCCAGGCCCTTGGGCCTCAAACCGGGTGATGTCCAGGCTTTTCCTTTGGGAGGCCAGCAGCTGCTCATGCGGTCTCATGACAACATCCATTTTTGGAACGCGGGTACCTTGGAACTTATCCCCATCACCTGGTTCAATCTCAAACTCGATGCGCAGAGGTGGTCGCAAATCATAGACGATGGATCCGGCACGCTCTGGTTTGCCGCGCAATCACCCGCTGAAGCCCATTCGCGCTTCTATACCTATAAGAAAAGAGCATGGAACGCGTTTGGAACCGGAGAGAACCTTGTCGGACCCTCGCAGAGTTCGGCGGTTCAAAGCATCTGGTTCGACGATCCGTCCGGGCCAATCGTAGCGGTCAGCGACCGCGGCCTGGCGAAGTGGAGCCAGAACAGCTGGGAATTCCAGCCTTTGGCGGCACAGGGTCAGCTGCAGAGTATCGTGCGTCGCACCACGGGTGACTTTTGTTACAGCGACCTGCGAGGCGTCCATTGCCCAGCCTTGATCGATTTTCCTCTCCTGACCACGGCGGGCCGTCCCAAAGGTCTGCAGCTGGCCACCAGCCCTGATGACCGCAATCGCGTCTGGATCTTTGAACCTGAAAGTTTGAACGTATGGAGCTTTGATGGCAAAAAATTGGAGTCTGCGCCCTTGCCTGAAGCAGCGGCGTTCATCATCGAGGAAGGCGTCCGCGTCGTAGGAGGGCACGTCTTTGCCAGAGCTCAACAGGGCGGCACATGGCTCTGGGACGAAGAACTGGGGATTTGGCAAATCGCTGATTTTGCCTCGCTGAAATGGCCAGCGGATATCGATATGTTAGTTCCTGTGACGGCACACAAGACTTTGATTCAAACGATGCAAGGACAGCTGATCCTGAATGATCGGCAGAATGGAAATGAGGAGTGGCTTGTGACATCCGTCGAGCCGCTGTTCGGCATGTCCTATTTCTCTGCTCATGAAATTGGTGAAAAGGATTATGTGCTCGTGACGGTGGACGGCATCTATCGGGGACATGGTCAAGACTGGCGGCTCATCCTGGTTCGAAGCGAATTCAGCGAGATTTTCCCAAAGCGCTTCAACTACTATATGAATGGCAGTTATCTGGATCAGCACAGGAATCTCTGGTTGAAGCTTGATGAGCACAATGATCGTCTGCTGCGGCTGGAATTAAATGATCCACAAAACTTTTAGGGGCAGAATGTGGGGATAGTCGTGGACCTCGCGCAATGAGACGAAGGCTCGCCAGGATCCCAAACCACATTCTGGGTCACTGTTCGACTCGCAAGATTTCTTCGTAATCTGACTGTTTTTCACCGACCTTGTTAATAAACACCTGATATTAATACTGAATATTGTGGCACTGACTTTGCAGTTCCATGCGAGTCGTTCCCCTGTAGGAAAGGATAGGCCGAGATGAAAAGAGACGCTGTCGCGGTATGCATATCCATGCTCTTCGCCCTGTCCTGCACGAGTCATAAGAAAGCCAACCCCAAGCCAGATCTTATGGAAGAGCAGATCCTGGCAAGATCTGACTTTCAATTCAGCTCGCTTCGAGCCGTTCCTTGGGAGGCGACAGAAGAGGGATTGAAAGGCTTTTTCAGCGACTATCGGAAGACTTATTTGCCCGAAGCTTTGCTGAGCCTTGACCTTGAGGGGTGTTCCGCCTTCGACACGGAATTCAGTTTTATGTTCCGTTGCGTAAAAGTGAGTTTTTCCAAGGATGACCATACGTTGGATCTAAATGCCAGTGTGACTTTGAGCTTCGACTTAAGCACGCAGACGTTTGGAATTCTACAAAACTCCATTTCATATGCGAGCGGACTCTACGAATCTCGCAGGTACAATTATCAGGATGAAGACAGGGTCATTGGAGCCAACCTCCTGCATCTTTCAAAAACCTTTGATGCATGGGTCAATGACAATCCAAAAATGAAAGTGAAGGTCTTCGATCGACCTTATCCGGAATTTGCCGCGGAAGTCGGAAAATATTTTGGTTCGGAAGGAACGACTGCGGAGTTGAAGCCTGGGATTTCGCTGCATTTGCTTCCCGATGCTGCAAACGCCGGCGTGGGGAAGGTGAAATTCGCCGCAGCGGATCCGGAGGCATTTATTCGACGCAATTCGGAGGGAGTCGAGATGAGCAACACTGTGCTAGGCTGCAAAGACTTGGAATGCTTGAACAGAGGCCAAGTCTACTATCAACTGTTCGGATCCACACTCAGCATCGGCTCCGGTCCCCTAAGCGGTTTTGAATATGGCGAAGAATTCTCCGCGATCAAGTTCAAAGAATGGCCTCCTGAAAAATAGGATTTCCGAGGAAAAAAAGCAGTCCAACCACGGGTTTGATGAGGCACGGGAAGGCAATCTCTGAACGCCTTCCGTGCCCAACAAGGTCTTGCAGGCTCACACCGGTCGAAAGCACGAGATCCTGCCTGGATCAAGATGATCCTTTGTTAGCGCCCTCCAGAATAGGAAGAAGCGGAGCATCAAGGACGAACGCATTCAACAAAGGATTCGTTTCAATCCCTGCGAATCTTCTTAATGCGAGATGGATCATCTCCGGTCTCAGGATGATCCCATCCACATCATCAAGGGCCAAGGTTGCGGGATTAACTTTAAGCGGAAGAACTTTGTCATCGGTTCCCCCAACCAGTCGACCGCCTTTCACACCTCGTCCCATCAGCATCATGCCTGAGATGGGGTGATGATCCTTCCCCATTTTATCGTTGTAGCCCGAGCTGCCGTTATCGTAGAGAGGCGTACGGCCAAACTCAGAGGAGACGACTATGGTAACCTGTTCCCTTAGGCCCAGAAGGTCCAACCTGTGTATAAGATAGTCAATGGCGCGGAGCAGGTCGTCACACATAGGGTAGTGCCATTGATCGTGATTCTCATGGGTATCAAAGGAACTGAGCTGGACACTGGCGCCGCCTGCGACTCCTGCTTTAAAAGCAGCCGTCATAAGTTCGATCTGAGCAAACAAGGGATTCCCCCAGTCTGTTAAACCTCCTTCAGGCAAAAACTGGTTCAGGCCACCAAGACTTCCCGGACTGGTCCGTACGGCATGAAGAATGCTGGCTCGCCGCGATTGGGGCGTGGACGACGAAGAAGAAGATAAATTTTTCGTGCGGGCGTTCATTGCGGGACGGATTATGCCATTCCAAAGGTCGTCATTCATAAAGCGATCGTTGCCGCCTGGGTGCACAAGGTTGGGCTCCGAGGTCCTCTGGAGATTTGTGATAAAGCCCTGTACCGAACCGATACGAGTGGCCGCTACCAGTCCCCCCGTTTCCGGGTAATTGCCCTGACTCATATAAGCCATCGGCAGGTCAGGCCGCGTGCAGGCCACAGCCATCGCTGGAAATGCGGGCCATGATTGTCCCAGGTTCCCAGCCAGTGCATAGGCACGTCCGGTTTCGTGAGAAAACGTTCCCATATCGATCCCACGAACGATCAGAAGATCATTTTTGTACTTTTGGAAAAACCTATCGTAGAAATCCTGTCCGTCTTCCTGCTGGGTGACGGGGTTCCAGACGTTTCGAGCCGGGCCCTTGTAGGGAGCGTAGGAAAAAACGCCTTCCTGCCTGATCTCACCGGCGCCATAGCTGTTGATTGGCTGTCCCTTGGGATCGAATAAACACGTAGGGTCCCATCCGCCCTCGGCAAAGATGGAAACCCAGAAAGGCCCTGGGAAGTTGTTCTGCGATTGAGCAGGACGATTATCCAAACCCAGCATGAGACCACAGGAACCCGCCAGTTTTAAGAAATCACGACGATCCATTGTCATTCTCCTTATTCCGTCAGGAATTTTTGATCGGCAAGCATAACAGCAAAGACCGCTGACCAAGCCTGCACAATGCCTTTTGGATCGTGAGTCAGATGTTTTTCGGACGGCAGTGGCTGCGCATCCCAACGAACTTTGACCTGACAGTTTCCATTGAGGATCTGTTTTTTCGGATCCCCCTTGACCTCGTTCATGACGGTTTGAAAGAGCTCCCAATCAGCACTCACCTCGGCGCTATCCAGGCTTACCTCCTCGCCGAGAAGCTGGAATCGCAGTTTTTGCAGGCTAAGTTTCATACGGTCCAAATCCTCATGAGGTTCATCCATCGCCGAAGCAAGGGGCAGGAGCCTCGCCTTGGCCTCAAGGAGTTGGACGCTTTCGTCCTGACTCAAGAGATGAGGAACGACACGACAGGACATTTCGCTCGCCATTCGAAGACTCACCTGTGACATGAGTCCACTGAAATCAGGTGGGCTTTTCATGACGCTCTTCGAGTCTACCCCTCCGTAAAAGTGGTAGAATTCTCCCTTAAGGAGTGATTCCCCATTGTTATTGGTCCACCCCCGACCCAGAAGTTGCAGGATCTTCCGATCGAGCTTTTGAGGACTCAATATTTTTGCAGGAAGGTAGTGACTGGACAGCAGACGTTCCAGATCATTGGCGTCATTCCCAGGGTTGGAAAGCGCGAAGATGGGATCCTTCACGATGGTTTTAATGAGGGCCTTCAAATTGTAACCTGACGCGACGAAAGCCTCCGACCATTTTTTAAAGGACTGCTCCTGATTCAGATACAATTCCATTTGGTGAGGGGCATCCTTGTCCACGCTGCGAGGCACTTCAACAGACTCGACCCCTAGAATCATGTGAGCCATGGTTCGAACAGTCTGCATAGCGAAACGAGGATCGTCCTGAATCCTTGTTGAAAGCCATCGCACCGCATCCGTAGTCTGATCAGCAGGCATGGCGTCGCCTGCAAAACCCGGTGCGAACATGTCCTTGTACCAGGAAGGGTTTTGATAGCCACCATACTCGTTCCAGTTTTGGATTGAACCCGCTATAGGGTCCATGACCGCGTGGCAGACGGTACAGGCCCGGTTCGTCATGGTCGGTTGTTTTTCACTCGCAGCGGAAGGCAGGAGTCGTGACTTGGAAAAGTTCAGGATATTCATGCCTAGAAAACTGGTGGTTATGGCATTGGCTCGATGCCGGTTCCTGTTCGTGGATGTCGTGGGGTGCCTCCGCATGAAGATAGGATCGGTCAGCACACCCGCGTGGTGATCGCCTGGAACGTACTCTCTCCATTCATCGGCTTTATACGTATGTCCTTCGTCAGGCCGGCAGTTCACCGGATATGAAAATTTTACCTGATCCTGGATGTTCAGCGTGCACGCAGCCAACGCATTCACGACCCTATACGGGGCATTGAGTATCTCCTTGAAACTCCGGTTGCCCTCGACAACGTAGCGAATCAAATGCAGCGAGCTTCGCGCCAACGCCTCGTTGCTATCACGTTGGGCTCGATAGTAGTCCTCCTGCTTCGGCCAGGCTTCACGCGGTTCATACCAAGGCTCTACGTTTTCTGGCCGCAGGGCGTACAGGGCCTCGAGATTTTCCAGAAACGAGTCTGTACCCAGGAGCTCATTATAGGTCTCCATGAGGTTGTCATAAAAAGCAGGTTCACTCAGCAAGGCGTCCAAAACAGAATCAAGTCCGGAAGCCCCATTTTTTTCAAGCTGCTCAATCTCCGCTTGATGTGGCAGTCGGTTGGCGAGTTTCACAGCAGCTTTTCGCAGGACCCCTTGGAGACTGTAGGCCTGGGAATTTTGCAGAATCTCCTGATTTTCTATGATCGGACAGTTGTCAACGGCGTCGCCAGATCGGGAATCTTCGACGAACTCACGCAACTCAACATACTCAGGACTGTCAATCGCCAGGACTTCACCGCCATAGTGGGAAACTTGCAGCGTCGGTTTTTTCAGCAGCACATCACTGGGATCCAAGGCCATCGAACGCAGGTTCTGAAAATTTGTGTTCAGTGAGTCCGCTTCAATCTGGTTCCGAAATACGAGACGTGCACCGAATTTTTGTGCGACGCCCCCACTCTGATGACAGCCATAGCAGCGTTCTGCTACAATTGGGGCCCAGATTGTTTGCCCGAACTCTCGCAATCGTCCAGAACATGTTTGCAACCTGCGTTCGGCGTTTCCCCGCCACATGAAGTGAGAACTCCCGCTCTTGGTCGCCATGTTTGAAACCGGTACGTTTGTTTCTCGCTTGAACTGACAGGATGCAGCTCCGTATATCGATATCAGTAATAATATTCCAGCAACGCGAAACCTCTCGAAAGGCATTTCGTGATCCCTTATGCGCTTGGCTTGAATGTTTTTGCAGCAGATTCTTCGCGGAAAGAATGTCGAAAAGCATATTTCCTGAGATTATCCAACATCTATGCAATTGCAAGATGAATCGGCTGGCATGGACTCGACGGGAATTCATGAGAAGAAAAATTCCAGGCCCATCAGTCCTTCAAGGGCATCATCGTTCAATATTCTTCAACCGCTCCCGTAGCGAGATTTGTCAAGTGATGCTTGCCTATACAGCACGATCAAAAAATCCTTCCTTACTACTAAAAGAAGCTTTTTCCGTCTTGAAAGTGAACAGCTTGTAACAGGAAATTTACATCGTGAGCTGGTTCTTTATATTTAGCTTATGCACACTGTAGGGAGTATGTCCATAAAGTCTCCCATGCGTTCATCGAGCATTCCGGTCCAATCCATTGGTGTCTGTGATGAGGTGGATGAGTGGCCAGAGGATATGTTGGAAGCGGTTCTCCAGAGTCTTCTGCATGCCCTCGGCAACAGCGCTGATCATGGCTAGATTCTCCCTTCAAAACGTGGTCAGAGCCTTTCCCCTGCCCTTCTCATCGTCGAGGCGAACAGCGATTTATCAGGGAAAATCCAGGTCCGGCCGCGGAGACGGCCTCGGCCACAAGCGGGCGGGGGGTCAGGCTATCGGCAGTCAGGCAGCACAGGACAACCCTGCTGCTCCGCCCTTGAACAGACTGCATGGGTACGGCCTTCCTCGTGCTCTTTAATTGTTCACGACCAGGCTTGATCACGCCCATCTTCATCAAAACGGATGAGATCGCGTTCCGTGCCGTCTTCATTGTTCTTCATACTCTTGAGCCTGAAGGCATCCCATTCGGCCACCAAAGCTCGAATGAGCAGAAGGCTGGCTGTCAACGAGTTGGACGGAAAAATATTATCATTGGCTGCATAGAGCGCCGTGCTCACCAGGGGTACGAGAGGGCTGACGCTGCGATCGGTGATCGCAATGCATGTCAGACCCAGACTGCTGGCAAACTGCGCGGCCGCAATAACCGTTGAACTATAGGGCGGAAATGAAAACAGCCAAAGGATATCGTCCGGACTTTGGGCCAATCGGAGTTGATTCTCAAAGCTGTTGAAATTCTGTCGCAGGAAAATCGATCTTTTGCCTTGCAGGGTCAGCTGATAGGTGGCCATCTGAGCGAGCATGGCACTGGCGCCAGAACCCAAGGTATAAACAACTTTGGCTTCGCATAAAGACTTGGACATGGCCCTGAGGCTGGCCACCGAAAGTTGAGCCAAAGTCCGATCGATGTTAGCCAGTTCCTGATCAGCAATCGCACATAGAAGATTTTTACCTTCCTCAGGATTGGCTTGAGAATGCCTCTGGGGAATTCCAAGCTCGCGGCTGGCTCGCCTTTGCAGCTCGGCTTTCATCTCCAAAAATCCCTTGAATCCCAATGAACGGGCAAAACGCACGACCGTAGCTTCGCTGGTTTTTGCCACTTTTGCCAGGATGGCCACACTCATCCTTATGCTTTCATGCGGATACTGAATGAGATAATCAGCAATCCGCTGCTCCGAAGGCGTCATGCTCGGATAGTATTGCTCCAGGATGCGCGAAAACATATCTTCATTGTCGTTCATAAGTGCGTGTCCATTCGTTTCAAAGGAGCATGGTTCATTCGCTGGCCGAGATCCGCATGAGGAATACTGCGGATCAAAGCTTTTGTATAGGGGTGCGTCGGTGCACCGCAGACCTGTTCCGCTCGCCCCAATTCGACAATGCGGCCTTGATTCATCACGGCAATTCTGTGGGCCAGAAAGCGGACAATCGATAGATCATGAGATATAAAGATCAGCGCCAGGCCGAGCTCTTCCTGCAGCTCTTTGAAAAGGTTGATGACCTGGGCTTGAATCGATACATCCAAGGATGATACAGGTTCATCTGCCACGAGTATCTTAGGCGAAAGTGCCAACGCACGGGCAATGCCGACTCTTTGCAGCTGTCCTCCAGAAAATTCATGAGGAAACCGAAAGCGCAGCCGAGGACTTAATCCAACCTGCTCCAAAAGTTTTATGCAGTGCTGCTCATACTGGGTTTCGCTTGCATGCAGCCGATAGATGCGCATGGGTTCCATAATTGCGCTGGCAATCGTTTGCCTGGGATCAAGGCTCGCCGAGGGGTCCTGAAACACCATTTGAATATGGCGACGTATTCTATTTACGGCTTTTCGATCGGCTTGCAGAATGTTTTCACCACAGATCCAGATTTCACCTTCCTGCGGTTCAATCAATCTGAGCAGGGCGCGGGCCAAGGAACTTTTTCCACAGCCAGACTCGCCGACAATACCCAGTGTTTCACCCGGGTCCAGAGTCAGCGAAATTCTATCCACAGCAGTATATCCAGTTCGCCCCGCAAGAGGATAGCGTACGCTGACTTGTCTGACATCAAGCAGACCTTCATGGGCTATCATCGACGTGCCCTTGGCCGTTGAAGCAGCGGTATCGATGATCATGAAGCAGCCTTTCTGGGGGAAAGTGGTGATGGCATAAATCCAGTTGTTGTTCACAACGTTCTGCAAAGGCGCAGCCTGGACCATCCACCCTGGCCATCGGCGGTTGACCACTGAGGACGGGCAAACGATCAAGGGCAGGGGCTTGCCAGCGTGGGATGGAACGAAGCAGGGCCTGAGTATAGGGATGTTTCGGCCGTGCATAGACCTCAGCGGTCGCGCCCTCTTCAACGATGCGCCCAGCATACATAACAATGACGCGATCGCACAGCGCAGAGATAACTCCCCAATTGTGCGAGATCAGAAGCAAGGACATGTCCTGCCGCGCCCGCATTTTATCGGCCAAAAGTTCAAGCACCTGCGCCTGGATCGTGACATCGAGAGCCGTTGTGGGTTCATCGGCAATCAGAAGGTCCGGATCATTGGCAAGAGCCATGGCAATCATAATGCGCTGGCGCATGCCACCTGAAAATTGGTGCGGGAACTGCCTGCTACGACGCTCGGGCTCAGTGATCCCGACATCCCGTAACAGAGCCAAGGTCTGCTGATACAGCTCGGCTTTGCTGCGCTTTTGGTGCACCGCGATTGCTTCGGTGATCTGAGAGCCTACCGTGTAGAACGGACTCAGTGAGGACATGGGGTCCTGAAATATCATGCTGATCCGATTGCCGCGCAGCTGCTGCTTTTGCTGGCTGGGCAGCTGCAGGATATCGCGCCCCCTGAACAGGATTTCACCAGACCTGATGTTTCCAGCGGGACGGGGCACCAAATCGAGAATGGAAAGACCGGTCATGGTTTTGCCACTCCCTGACTCACCGACGATACCGACAGCTTCGCCAGTTCGAATCGAAAAGGAAACATCCTTCACGACATCCAACGATCCCGCAGGGGTCGAGAAGCTCGTTGATAGATGCTGGACATTCAGCAAAGCCTGCATACGGGAATCCTCAAACTTTCATATTCGGATCCAGGGCATCGCGCAACCCATCGCCGAGGAAGTTGATGGCCAGGAGGGTTAAACAAAAAAACAAAGATGGAAATGCGAGCAGCCAAGGCCCGGTCTCGAACACCCGACTTCCTTCGCTGATCAACGTTCCCCAGCTGGCCACGGGCTTTTGAATCCCATCACTTCCTATCACCTGAAAGGGAATGCCGATAAAACTCAAAAATGCTTCCTGCATCATGACACTCGGAACGGTGAGGGTTGCATACACAGCCACCAGGCCGAGCGTATTCGGAATCAGGTGTTGAAAGATAATGCGGGTATGGGAAGCGCCACAGGACCGCAGCGCCAACACAAAGTCACGCTCCTTTAACGAGAGGATCTGCCCCCTCACAAGACGGGCCATGCCCAGCCATTGAAAAAGTGCCAGGATGATAAAGAGTAGATAAATACTGCTGACTGAAAAGAACACCATAATCAGAACTATGATGAAGTAATATGGCAAGGAATAGAGAAAATCGACAAAGCGCATCATAAGCCGATCGGTCCAACCTCCAAAGTAACCGGCAATGGCGCCGTAACTGATGCCAATCAGCATACTGACCGTGGTGGATATCAGGCCGACGCTCAGAGAAATTTTCCCTCCATAGAGGACGCGGGCGAGCAGGTCTCGACCCAGATCATCGATCCCAAACCAGTGTTCGAAAGAAGGAGGCGTGGCTTCCAGGACAAAGTTGATTTCGTCCCATTTCGACTGCAGAAAATATTCGCCTGTGAAACAAGCCAGGGCCATGAGAACGAGAAAGATCAGGGATACACAAGCGATTCTGTTCTGCTTCAGTCTTCGCCATGCTTCAACGTAGAGACTCGCGGACAGCTCCAGGGCCCCTGGCTCCGGAAGCCTCCGAGGAGCAGCAAAAGCTGCAAGGAAAGCGCGCGCTTCGTTAAATTGTTTCAGCATAGGCATCCTTTAAAAGCAGCAGTTTTCATGCCTGTAAACGAATTCTCGGATCCAAAAGACCAAGGATCATATCAGCCAGAAGATTCATGCCTATCACGAGAGCGGATGCCAACGTCGCAATGCCCAGGACCAGGGTATAGTCACGATTGATGGCGCCACTGATCAAATAGCGGCCGAGACCGGGAATATTAAAGACCTGCTCCACAATCACGGTGCCGACAAGAATACTGGACAGGGCTGGGGCCAAATAGGTGACCAGGGGCATGAGGGCTTCACGTAAAATATGGATTACGATGATTCTGAATTCTCCCAGGCCTTTGGCGCGCGCGGTGACAATATATTTTTGTCGCATGACATCGAGCACAGAGCCTCGCAGCAGTCGAGCAATCGCCGCAATATCGTAAAGTCCCAGACAGAGCACCGGGCCGATCACGTACTGCCAGGTCCCAGACTCCCAGCCCGCCACGGGCAAAAGGCCAAGACTCACGGAAAAAACAGCTACAAAAAGAGGAGCCAGAACCATCGGTGGCACGCTCTTGCCAAGCACAACGCTGGCCATAATGAAATGATCGATCCAGGTGTTTTGCCGGAAAGCCGATATAACACCCAGTGTGAGTCCCACCGAAAGTGCAAAGAGCATAGCGAGGATTCCAAGACGCGCTGAGATTGGAAAGGCCTCCTGGATGATCGCGCTCACCGATCGATTCCGATAGATATAGGAGTTTCCAAAATCTCCCACGGCGGCATGTTTCACAAAAGACACATACTGTTCCAGAAGAGGGCGATCAAGACCGTACTGCTGGGCCAAACTCTTCTTAAGTGCCGCCGGTAGTTCTGAATCGCGGTCCAGGGGACTGCCTGGAGCGGCTCTGACGAGGAAAAAGCTCACTGTTAGCACCAGCCAAAGCATGGGCAGAGCCAAAAGCAATCGTTTGAAAGCATAGACAAGAAAAGTCATCATAGGCTCCTGAAGTCCTGACCCAGGGACAGCGATTTCAAACTATAAAAGAGCCTGGGATTGTCGACCAGGCCCCTGACATGGGATTTCCAAAGACTGCTCGAAACATTGAAATACAGGGGTATGATCACGGCATCGTCCACGACGAGTTGCTGCTCGGCGCGAGCAAAGGCTGAAAAGCGTTGGCTGGGTTCTTGAATCCGAGACGCCATTTCCAGACGCCGCTGGTATTCGGCATCAGCATAACCCGTCAGGTTGTTGGAAGCATTGTCCGCTGTAAATTTATCCAGATAGCTTTTGGGATCATTGAATTCTGTGGTCCAATCCGATCGGGCCACATCATAACGGAGATGCCCCAACTTGTCGTAAAAAACACCACGTTCCCGGCCGCTGGGGGAGACATTGATATTCAAGGCCCGCTTCAGCATGGTGGAGATCGCCAGGGCCATTTTTTCTGATTGGGGATTGGATGGATATAACAAGGTCATATTCGGAAAATTCCTGCCATTGGGGAAGCCTGCCTCGGCCAAAAGATTTCGCGCCCTCGGGATGTTTTCTTCGATCAGGGGACGCCACGGATAGCCCGGAATCCCCTTGGCAATAAAGCCAAAGGCAGGCAGCTGCCCTTCTCTCATCACTCTCTCTGTCAATGTCTTGCGATCCAAAGCCATGGAAAGCGCCCTTCGAACCCGGCGATCGCGCAAGGCATGGCCCTGCGTATTCAAGCGAAGATAGACGGTATTCATCACGGGCGAGGAGTGAAATTCTGGATGATTCTTTAATCGAGGCCTAAGGGCTGGTGGGACACTTCGTATCCAATCCACTTGTCCCGCTTGGTACATATTCCAAGCGGTTTTGGGGTCCTCAATGGGATGGATTTCAACCCGATCCAATTTTACCTGGCCTGGGTCGCGATAGAGTTCATTTCGTTCCAGGGTCATCTTCTCTTTGAGTTTCCATTCCCTCAAACGAAAGGGGCCATTGCTTACCAGATTCTGCGGCTCGGTCCATCGTAGTCCAAATTTTTTGATAGCCAGGTGCGGCAAGGGATAGAAGACGGGAAAGCTGAGAAGCTCGATAAAATATGGGGTTGGAGCTCCGAGGGTAACCACCAGAGTATGGTTTCCTTCTGCTTTGGCTCCCACCACGGTCTTCAGGTGGTGCGAGTAAAAGGCGCCTGTTTCGGGTCGAAGATTGCGCTGCCAGGCGAAGACGAAATCGTCTGCCTGGACAGGTTCGCCATCGCTCCATTTCGCTCGGGCATCCAGTTGAAAGGTATAGATCAGTCCATCTTTGGATATCGTCCAGCTTCGGGCTATTTCAGGAATCGGCTGCAGGGTTTTGGGATCGAGTGACACAAGACCTTCAAAAAGACCACGAACAATGATATTCGCATCATTGCCATCCGCAAGGGCCGGATCAAGCGACTCGATTTCTCGCGTGTTGGCCATGCGAAATGTTTTCAGTTTTGCCAGCGCCATGGATTGGCTTGCAAAACAGAGCAGCAGGATTGGGCCGATCAAACAATGAATCCCAGGTGTTTTCAAGCGAATGGTCCTCTCATGCCAGGAGTATGGGGAAGGGCCAGGCAGCTCCTTCCCAAACCAGACCACAATTCAAGTTTTCCACCAATCTGAGTTGTCCCTGCGGTTCAATTTGCATGTCAGCCTGCCTTGCGTTGACATAAAACACACAGGATTCGCCGACAACCCGGGGTGAAACGTATTCACCACTGCGGCCATTGAAGATTAGGGCCGTGCCTTCATCGACTCCGATTCCCAGATGGCTCGGATAGTCCAACACGACAGAAATCAATCGGTTGTGCCTTTGCCGCTTCACAAAATGCTGATCCAAAATAACATTCTGTAGCAAACCAAAACCTGGCGTGACTCCGACATTCTGCCTTGCGATTCTTGTACAGCGGGTCTCATCGACTGTTATAGCTTCAGGCTCCGGCTGGCTGAAATCACCCGTCAGAGCCAGTTCGGACTGAATCTGCAGACCCGCGCTGGTGCCCGCGATCACAATTTTTCCCAAGCGCCACAGCTCGGTCAATCGCCTTTCGAACTTCGTGTTCCGCAAAGCCGCAAGGAGAATACGCTGATCGCCGCCAGTAAAAAAGAAGACATCACACTCATCCAGAATGGCCATAGAGGATGGCGCGTTCGCGATGGCTCGTAGCTCATCTTCCGGTCGTCCGACCGAGCCTTCGCCCAGGACGCAGATGCTGCGGCAGCCATGGCGGGAGCGAAACAGGTTTTCTGCCGTCGTTCGGCCGGTTCCAGGAATCTGGCTACCCCAATCACATAACACAATGCGACTGTCCTGACCTTGGGCGAGTTGCAGGATTTCAGCCGTGATATTCACAGGAACGAAACCCCCACCGATCAGCACTAACCTGGCATGAGCAGGATTCTGAATCATTCACTCTCCGGCGCCATTAAAGCACTTGATTGATGTTCACATAGAAGAGCCTGCCATCAGCCGAATAGAGTTCACTCACTCTCTGCAAATCGCCTGTACGTTCGGTGTCGTCCTTCGGGAAGTCCTTGTTGAAGATATTTAATGCGCCCAAGGCAACGCTGCCATTCCAAGGATGAGACCAGGCATACTGAGCATCATAGGTCGAGAACGAAGCCAAGGTTCCTGTCTGTTCGGGTGTCGGGGTCTTTCTCTGCTTGCCAATGATGCTATTGCGTAAGGTGAAGGATTGATTTCCCAAGGCCAGATTTCCCGCCTGAACCATCCGCCAGCTCGGATGACCGCGATCCCCGAGGACGTTGATTTGTTCCGCTCCTGGAAAAGGAACGGTTTTCGAGTAAATCTTTCGACTGTAGTCACTGCTAAGTGAGAGGCGATTGGAACCAAATTTCAGACGATACTCCCCGCTTAGATCATAACCTGAATCTTCGGAACGCCCGAGGTTGGCAGTCGGGACACGGATGCTTTCAAGAGGCCCGGTCGAATCATCATTGACATGAATAATATCGATTCCCGGAAGGGGCTGCCCGGCCGCCGCGGCATCAAGAGCTTTTTGCGCATCCACGGGCCGCACGATATCGTTGATTTTGAGATACCAATAGTCCACTGTCAGCGAAAGTGAATCGAAGGGATCAGCCACCAATCCAGCGTTATAACCCAAGGAAGTTTCTTCCTGGAGGTTTTTGTTACCGTAGGTTTCCACTTTCACTTCATCCTGCCGCTCCGGAATGTTATTCAGGTTGGGTGTGTCGTAGAGATTCGCCGATCCAATGGAACCGCCGTTGTAGATTTGATGTAAAGTCGGCGCCTTGAATCCGGTTCCGACATTGCCGCGAACCAGCAGTCTCGACCAAGGTCTATACTTCATGCCCAGTTTGGGATTGGTGGTCGATCCAAAGTCGCTGTACTGATCATGGCGCGCTGCAATCTGAACATCCAGCTGCTTGAAGATAGGCATTTCCAGCTCGGCATAGACGGCATTCACCGTGCGCTCGCCTCCTCCACTTTTGTTTTCTGCGACCCCAAAGACGTTACCCGTCTGCGAAATATCATCGATGGTTTTCTGATAAAACTGATTAAATTGGCTCGCACCGACTGCCAGCGCCGCTGCTCCACCGGGCAATTCGAAAATGTCACCGGTCGCATTCGCATCAAAGGAACGCAGGCGGGTTTCGTTCACGGTCGTCGGCACGTAGGCGGCTTGATCGACAAGCGCCGCAAGCTTGGGGTCGGCCAGGTTCGTTTCGAAAGGATCAAAATTACCATTGCCGATATTATTCGTAACCAAATCCTCCAGGAAAAAGCCACGAGGGCTGCGGGAATCTTTCCGACTTTGCGATTGAGCGCCGCTCACGTTCCACTCCCAATCCTGCGCGAAATCGCCTTTAAGCCCAACACTCGCCCCGAATCCTTGGTTGATTTCCTCCCAGGTTCGATTGCCCCAGGGCAGCGCTCGATAGCGGACCACAGCATTCGTGCCCGGTGCGAGTTCCTGCCCACTGAGATTCAGGGAAGGTTTTAAAAGCAGGGTGCTAGCAGGAATGGTAAATGATCCCGCATTGGGAGCCATATTCCACAGGTTTTCATTCTGTTGTGCCCTGAGCGTGGAATAGAGGGAAACGCTGTCATTGATCTGGTAGTCAATGTTGCCCAGGAAGCCCAGGTCCTGGCTTTCGGGAGCAAAAGCTGCCGTGTTTCCGTAGTTATAGGAACAGAGACCCCTGCCCACGCGCGGAAGATCAGCAGGACAATTGGCTGAAGCATAGTACGCTGTTTTTGTAAGGGCATTGCCCTGATCATCGGTCTCGACCAGACCTGTTTCCGGATTCTTCACCAATGTTGTCAAACCAATGTTGGCTGGAATGGAAAAGGAGCTGATGCCCTCCCTGGTCCATGCACGATCTCGATAGAAAACCGGCTCGGCATGGCGATGGCTGAGAGCAGCCAGAACTCGATAATTCGATCCCACAACGCCGTTCACATAGCTGAATTGAGTTTGTTGGCCACCTTTGGCTTGAGGACGGGAAGCCCTTGCATAGAAGGCCGATCCTTCGAAATTCTTTTTACTGATGATGTTCACCACACCACCCGTGGCATCTGAACCGTAGATGGCGGAAGCCGAATCCTTGAGGACCTCAATGCGCTCGACAGCGGCCATGGGAATCATCGAAAGATCAACCACACCGAGTCCACCTTCATCAGGCAGCCGGCGGCCATCGAGCAGCACCAGAGTATTTTCCGGACCAAGGCCGCGCAGATTCACATGGGTGACGTTGCCTCTGGGATCGTTCACGGTTTGGGAGGCATAGGATCCATCGATGGAAACCGCCATATTTTGCAGAAGTTCACCCACTGTGGAAACTCCGCTTTTTTGAATCGCTTCCTGATCAATTTGAATGATCGAGGACACGCCTTCCACATCGGTGCGCTTGATACGAGAACCTGTGACCTGAAAGCGTTCGGGAGCTTTGGTGTTGTTCGAGGGCTCGGTTTTTTGGATGGCTGCATCGCTTGATTGGGCTTGAGCCGAGGTCTGCATGGTGCTGCAGATGGTCACACTGATCAAGAGCGCAGTTATTCCACGACGAAGGGGTATCGAACCTGCAGTCACTGGAAACACCTCCATTAAGGGCCATTGCATCGGCGGATATTATTTTGCCAGTTCCTTCCCCAAGGCTTATCGAAAAAAAATGCCAAGGTCAAGGAACGTGAAGTTTTTATTTCATTAATAGGTGAAACGCTCTTGTAATATGACATTCGAAATTACAATCGCGTCTTGTGTCTGATGAGAAAGGATTCTGCGGCGGGAGTAATCTGGAAGCTTGAATGCGATAGGAAAAGCGGTGCCATGCCTATGCGACATCGTTTGCTGAAATCAGAGGATGACTCTCCCAGTGGCCAAATTGAACTGGGAGCCTGGCCGAAGCAGATGCACACGCATTTTTTCCCAGGTTCCGGTCTGGACAGGCTTGTTCGCACCGTACTCCTCATACACGTAGGTGCCGACCCCACGGTTCAACGACGCGCGACCATCGAATATCAAGGCGCTCGAACTTCTGCCAGATTGAATTGGGTCGAGACGAATCCATGCTTTCCCGGTCCTGCAACTCGTGGCGCCGAGTCGCGCCTGCATCAATGTCGGCAAGGCCACAGAAATATTCGTAAGACCTGACCCTAAGGCATAACGCTGCGCGTTCAGTCGGTTCTCGGGCTGTCCAAAGTCGAGGTCAAAGGCGTGTGTTAACCAATAGGCGCAACCGCGCTTGGACGTGCTGATAAGGTCTCCTTCGAGATACGCATATTCGATTTCATTCATGGTCACAAGCTTGCCTGTCATGGGATCGGTCACGCGAAAATACAATTGTGAAGCGGCCTCGCCGTCGGCTTCACTGGCCCCTGGAATGGAACGTGGAAGATTTTCCAGGCAGGATCTATGGGGGGTGGTTGAAGGCAACGCATAAGAGCGGACGTTCGGACTGCGTTGAAGAATTGTGCCAGCTTTGGCGCCGGAAATTTGCACCTTGCTGCCAGACAGCAACAAGGAGGAAGGCATATCCAGATAGCTGGCCTGAGCCGATGGACTCAAAGCACTCCAGGATCGACGGTCCGGGATAAAAAATTCCGCGGCCCGTGCTCCTATCACTTCAGCTGTCCAGGCCTGAAGCCTCGGGTTGAATTCGATAAGGGCACCTGTGTCGCTGTCCAACGCCAAGGCCATGGCCCGTTTTTCGCTTCGGCTTTTTCCAGCTTCCCATGCCGCGAGTATCGCCAAAGCCCGAGCGCTCCGTTCCCGGTCCCCCGTATGTGTCTCGATATAAAAGCGTGGGAGATTGGGCAAGACTTGAGCCAAAAAAATGGTCGCAAGTTCGTCCGCACGGAGCTGAATTTTCTGCATGAAAGACGAAGTACTCGTGGCGCTGGTGATCCTGGGCAAATAGATCAGCGTGCCTTGCAGCGCCGCTCCAGCACTTTTGCCCATGATCCCGGACCCATTTCTCAGGTTATCCAGCATCCGGAGGTGCAGTCTGGTTCCGACCCAGAGCTGGTGAATGACAGTCTGGTCACCACCAGGGATGTAAAATATTCCGCAATTTTCCAGATCCAAGGAATCGATGGCAGCACTATCAGCTTTCTCGCGCGATTCAAAGTAGTGTGTCTTTATTCTGGATTCGTCAGCGCCAGCTGCCATAAACAGGCCTCTTTCCAGAGCAACTCCGGGCTCAGATTCCGGACTTTCGGGTTTGTGTTCCAGCAAACAGATATCGCTGCCAACACTTGCACCAGCATCCCTGTTTCGTTGGAGTTTTTCCAGAGCTTTTCCATGTATTTCCACCTGGGCGGGTTTCAATATACCGTTGTCTCCAGCGCTGGCACCTCCGCCGATTGGCACCAAAAAGCCATAGGAACGCGGTACTGCCGACCAGCCATGCGTTGCACTTATCAAAGTTCCCAAGCCCGATAGCAACAATCCGGAGAGTAAATGCTTCACGGAAATCCTCCTGCTCTTTGTTCATTGGCTTTTTTCTGGATCTAATGGCTTCTACACCGACCTATCAAAAAAAGCAATTTAGCCTGAGCAAGGGGAGCCACGTTTCCTGTTCATATCTATATGCTTTTGTCTTTCTTAGTGAGTTCCTGATTTAAGGCAGATTTTATTCTTTGAAATGGCTCATGGTCAGGTTAGATATCGATCCAAGCCCTGGTCGACTCTCGGCTTTTAGATAATGGCGACTTCAGTTAAACTTGAACTTCAAGGACAACCTGCATCGACAGAACGGGACTGTATGCCTATCACAGCCAGAACATATCTCTTTTTCCTGTTTCTGTTGCTCGCCACAAGCGCAGGCTTTTTCGATCTCTGTCTGGGAAAGGACCTGCAACTTGATGAAACACACTTGCAAAAGATTCTGCCGAAGGGATTTTCCCAGGAAAACTTCGACAGACAGATCGAGCTGCTCAGAAAACTTGAACAGGAGCACAAGGATCCGGTCCTGCAATATCTGATCATCCGGGAAACCGCCTTCATTCAGTATCTTAACGACCTTGACAGAGACGCCTACCAAAACTGCCAGCGCGTGACGATGAAACCCAAGGACTTCAGGCTGCGATTCATCTGTACCACTGTCATGGAAACGGCAGGAATCGACCGCGCGCAGCAGATTGAGAAATTCAGGGAAATCTATCGTGACGCTATTCAGCTGCAAAACACGACGGCTGCAATTCAAAGCCTCAGTTATATTGGCTGGAGGCAATCCGAAGATGGCAATGTCAGCGACGCACTCTCCACGTACCATGAAGCCCTGAGTTTGATTCCGCTTTCTGACAGCGACCTAAAAATATCGGTCTACATAGAAATCGCCACCTTATATTTCAACCATGGCGACCGTGAGTACATTCTGAAAGGCGTCCAAATCCTCAAAGATCAGTTGGACTTCCTCAAATCAGTCAAGAATTCCGCCCCGGAAAAGGACCAGGTAAAAACCAATTTTAGAATTGAAATAGTATTGACCAATCTCGGCAGTGCGTACCTCTTTCATTTGAATGACCAGGATTCTGCACTGCAAGTCCAGGACGAGATCATCCAAATCTCTTCGCAAAAATCCCGGCTCATGCAAGCTTATACATTTAAGGCATTGATACTGGCCCTCAGAAAGGAGTCCCAGGCAAGTCTTGAAATGCTGAACAAAGCCTATGAAATAAACCGCAGTCCAGCCCCATTGTTTGAGTGCTACCATTCCCTCATCAGGAAATATAATGGCCTGAAAGCTAATATGGATTCCTGCTCCAGACTTCCAGAAAACATTCCTTTCGAGTTTGCGAAAGACCTGACGAATCGATTTATGAACACCGATCGAAGTTCAGCAGAAAACTTCTTTTTGCGACGATTCTTCACTAAATTCCTCAACAAGATCGAGCCAGAATTACGCAAGAAAGGCGCTGAAATCGCCTCCAAAACTGAAGTCGCGCGACTGGAAGCGGAGGCCAAAATCAAGGACGAGAAGCTTCGCAGCGCGGAAAAAATCAAGAAGCTCTTCATTGCCATTTCCATAGCGTCGGCAATTCTTCTCATTCTCCTTCTTCTCGTCTTCAAAGCTCACCATACCATCAAAAAGAAAAACAAGGAGATCAAGGTAACGACGTCCAATCTGCAGCAGGTCCTCGATCAGATCGAGGAAGGAATCATAAAAATCGAAACAGATGGGAATATTGCGACGTTGGCTTCCAGTTATGCAGTTAAGCTTTTCGGTGAAAAATTTTACGGAAAGCCATTTGATGTTCTTTTGCAAAAACTTGGTCTCGACGGTGATCAACTCGCTATGGCCACGGAAGTCATAGCCAACACCCTGGGTGAAGACGTGATTTCCTGGGAAATTAACGGCAGCAAACTCCCATCAGAAATTCAAATACAATCGAAGCCCTTCATCTTGTTTTGGAAAGCCATCGAACTCGAAGGCCTTGTCAACAGTCTGCTCCTTTCGATTCGGGATGCCAGCGCGTTGAGAGAACTGCAGGTCAAGGAAACCGAACAGAAAGCCCTCCATGCCGTGATCAAATCCGGAGCCAAGGGCTCGGCATTCATAAACCACCTGGCAGAGTATCTCGACACACTATCCGACCATTCCGACGATAAAATCAGAATTCTGAGAAAAATCCACACCTTCAAAGGCGAAGCAAGAAGTTTCGGATTCTTCGAAATCCAGGACGCCATTCACCGGCTGGAAACCGCCTTGCAATCCAGCGGGATAGACCCAGCATTGCCAGAATTGAGGGAGCTCATCGATGCTGTCAGGTCCATGCAGAGAATCGTAAAGCAGATGTTTTCTGGAGTGCAACTGAGCAACTCCGATGATATCCATTCTGATATCTCCAGCATCCTGAAGGAAACCCAGCAGCGACTTCTGACAAAAGGCCTCGAATTGGAAAGTCACGTGCACGTAGCTTGGTGGAAGTTTACCGACAAGGAACGTCATTCCATCAAGGAAATTTTCCTGCATGGCGTGACCAATGCTATCGATCACGGTTTCCTGCGTCCTATTGAGAAGGGACAAACCCTGGACCCACTGGTGTCACTCACCATCCGGGTCGATAGACGTCAGGATAAAAACTTTGTTGAAATTATCGATTCAGGGGCGGGGATTGACTGGACTGCCTTGGAATCCATGGCCAGACAAAGAAACTGGCAACCGGACCCGGGGCGTCCTCTCTCCGATCTGCTCTTTAAGGACGGCGTCTCAACCGTAGTGGCCACTGAAATCAGTTCAACGTCAGGTCGCGGCGTGGGGCTGGCAGCTTTGGCTGCAGCCAGTCAAGAATTAGGAGGGGATATTATCCTTGTCGATTCTCCTGCCGGACGGGGAGCCTGTTTGCGCATATCCTGGCCAGCCCGGTAGTGGCTTTGGGACACCGGTCTGTCCTTGAGTGTCGGGGTTCGTTGCACCGAAGCCACAACTCATTGTAATTGCGAATCAATAGCCCAACCGCAAAACAAAGAGGAGCCGCTCTTACTCTTCCAGCCCCATCAGGACATAACTGAAAGCTACATCTGAAGCCCGACCATCAAGGGCGGAAGCTCCAGTATCGACAATGTTCAGAGTTGAGTACGTGAAGGGCCCATACTCCGTGCCATTCACTTTAAGGAGGGCACTGCGCGGAGCCGTATCGAGAAGCAGCGCAAACCGCACCATCCCGAGGGGCAAGCCCGTAAGCTGATGCAAGAGAACTCGTGGGTTATCAGCCGTTTTAGTGTACAAACGAAGGGTCTGTCCACCTAGTCCGTCACGCTTCAGCATGCAGAAGACTTGACCAAAGCTGCCGTTGCCATAGTCCACATTAAACCAGAACTCAGCCCCCATGGCAGCTGGATCCGTTGTTTCAGTCAAGTGAGCCATGGCGAAGTCCAAAGAGACTTTTCGGGGTGCCACTACAAAGGGACTGGACTTGAGCAGGACCACGCCCGCAGTGCGAAACAAACCATTCACAAAACTCTCGCCCGTGATCGATCCTCGTGTGACAAGCCAATCAGCTTGGCCATCCCCGTTGCGATCGAGGAGAGACGGGTCGTTATCAAATGAAGCGACCCAACTTCGGCTCATCTGGGCCAGAGGGTAGGACAGCGCGACCGGCGTTGGAAAATCAGCTGTGGTCTCGAGGCGCGTCGGAACATCTGCCTTTCCCGACAGGACCGATGTGGAAGAGGTTTGATAGTCCACACCATCCAACTTAAAATTAACTTTGACGCCTTGGATGGACGCTCGAGTCAAGCCCGAAGGCATGGTAAAGGCAATATGCCACGCTTCGGCTGGACCAAGCATAATAAAAGGAACTGAAATCAATCCCGCGGCGCTTTGCAGGTCGATGCCTGTTATCGTTGCATTCTGATGTTTCTTGCCACCTTCAAAGAGACCACAGGCATGGAGCTCCTCACGACTGCTAAACACCGTGAAAGGTCCACAATCCGCACGGAGAAAGCCGCCACCTATCGGTACTGGTTCCAACGCGATCGTCTCTTCCGGATTACTGGACTCGACCTCCTGATCCCGGCTCGTGGTTGCAGCGGCTTCGGAGTTCACGCTGTCTTTCCTGACGACTTTGGACGGCTGGCAGCCTTGCAGCCACACAGCTAGAAAAGCCGTGATCACAATTGTGACGAATTGTAAGGATTTCATGCGGTATTCTCCTAAGGAAACTATCGGCCGATCACTCGCCGAGCTGAATTCACAATGAATTAATCTCAAATAGTAGGGGCTTGAGGGATGCATCAACAATCGGCTGATCACTCCTGAGAGACAGCAGATCCATACTCAATTGGAGCTTCAGTATCTCGCTGATACATCAAGGACGGGTAGCATCCAAATTAAACGGCTACGGCGGGCTCGGGCTGTTCTGCGCGATCGGTTTTATCGAGATAAGTATAAAAGAGACGACCGGCCGTGTGATCATCACGAACGGCGAGGCCAACATCGGCAAGATTTACCATCACAAAGTCAGCGCGCAGGTCGCGGTCAAGGGAATGGTAGACCCTCTCCTGAATAATAAGAATCGAGCGCGGCTGCTGTGCGGGAAGAATCTTCTTGCGCATCTCCTCATAGCGCGTTGCGAGAATCACAGCCCGGCCGTAGAGATCATATTCCTTGGTCCCCGAATCGGGATAAAAACCGATGACGTTGTCGAGGGCGATTCCAACGCCACAGCAAATAGGATCGTTCGGCTGCAAAAATTCTGACTCCTCCTGCAGCACCTTATAAAAGCGACGCGCGAGTCGTACGGAATCATTGGCCGTAAAACCCGTAGGCGAGGCGAAGGGATAACCAATGGAACAGAGAAATCCGTCGCCCATTTCTTTGATGCGATACGCGTTGGAACGAAGACTCTGACCGTCATATCCTTCCATCATGATCTCGTTGCAGCGGCGAAAGACGTTGCGCAGGAAGTCCTTGGCCTTCTCGTGCTGTATCCTGGAGCTGCCAATGATGTCAAAACTCATGACGCAGGCTTCACCTGGGGCGGTGGGCATGGTGTCTTCCAGGTTCAGCCCTGCTTTGATCCTTGCGATCTGGTGCGGGTAAACGACCTTGGTCAGCTGCCCATAGCCATGCAAAGACGATAAGGACATATTCTTGTAGCGCACGACGAAAATCACAGTATGGATCATGAGAAAACACGCGAAGAAGTAATCAAACGCATAGCCCGCACCCTTCACCCAGCCGAGGCTCAGCATGATATCGTAGGGAACGGAAACGGCCGGCAGCAATGTTGCCAGGAAATTGAGTAAACTATAATTTTCCCCACGTAACGTGGCTGCGAAGTTCAGCACGACGCCCATCATAGTGAACACGACCAGGTGCGCTTGGTAATAGACGGCGAACCGACCCCAGAAGGTATAGGGCGTGGTGAGAGTCAGAGCAGCGATGGGAGCTATCGAAAGGCAGGCAAGATAAAGCAGCAGGCGGCTCGCGCGACTCGGGAAGTACATATGAGTAATCGCCAGAAATCCACACGTTGGCACGACAAACACCGAATACTCGAGCTTATAGCGAATTTCAAAAACATGCTGCGGGCTGAGGAAGCCAAGTATGTGTTCCAAATAGGAGTTGGTGCAGATAATGCGAATGGCTCCGCCGAGGCAGATGAGAAGGAAAATGATACTTTCCGCCCGGCTGTTATTGAGGACGATCATCGTGGCGAAATACAGAGCGATAATCAGAAATGTACCGAGTGTGACAAGCTTAGGTGCATCAGCGCGGTAGAACCAGGAGGATAGGGCCGGAGACTGACCAAAGTAAATCGGTTTACGCAGTCCGGCTTTGATGTTCTGAAAATTGCAGATTTCAATATAAAGATCTGCGTCGTTTGTAGGAACCTGAGGCAGGAAGATCAGGGCCTCCTGCATGATCGGTACGCAGGTCTCCTTGTCACGACCAAAACTGCCTTGAGAGTATTCGAAGCGCTTCTGTCCTTCAATCAAGGTCAGGCGATAAGCCGAGAACGGCACACCCATGGTCATGGTCAATCCCTCAGGAACACCGCCTTTGATCCTGAGGTGATACGTCCCATGGCCCGTGGGCTGGTCCCAGGAATGAGGAATACTGACGAGTTGGGCCTCTTTCTGCGTGTGCTGGTCAAGAATTTCATCGCGGGTCTGACTCGGATGAAACAGCATTGTTCCTTCGAAACGAGTCATGGGATGCGGAATCGGAAGAAAACTGATCATACCGGCTTCAGCTTTGAGGCTCTGCCATTCGCGATGGCAACCCAGGCCCGAGAAGAGGCATAGCCCTAAGCCTAAGATTAGCCTCCAGATGCCCATATCGTTGCTTCCTGAGAAAAGGAAAAGGTCCTGTTCCCTTGTCGCAACAAAGCAAGAAAAAACTGAGGGCACGAGGGGAGCAAGAGCTTGGAAAACATGCAAAAAAGACTGTTTAACCGAGGAGAGTCGCGGGGTCATAATCGTAGGCCCTCTTTTCGTTTCCTGGAAAAAGTCCGATTTCTTCCAGGGCAGCCAGCGTATACTGGTGCCAGTTGATGCGTGCTCTGACGCGGGCCAGCACTCTCGGTCTGGTAATCAAAATTAACGACACTCTAACTACTGGGTATATCGTGCACATCAAGAATGGGTATCTTGATGCCATTGAAGGCTTTGTTTACGCGATGACTTGTGGCCTGGGGATAGGCTATAAGTTCAAGATGAGGTCAAAATGATGAAAGTTTATGTTTTCAAATCTCTGCCGCCGTTTCTTTGGGGCTACACGCGCGATATCCGTGCGATGTGGGCGCTGGAGGAGTGTGGAATCGCGTACGAACCCATCGGACTCGACTGTGGGCCGAACGGTCTTCAGGATGAATCCTGGTTCGAGGCGATTTCGTCTTTCAAACAGGTTCCTGCGATAGACGACGACGGATACATGTTGGCTGAGTCGGGCGCGATTCTTCTCTACCTCGCGGAGAAGTCAGGAAAATTGATTCCTAGTGATTTGAAAAGGCGCGCGCAAGTTTATCGCTGGACGATCACGTCCTTGAATAACATCGAGCCGTTTGCGCTGCCGATTTTCTTTGCCGATCTTCAAGATGATTCGAATCCCCACATGAAGGCATTGCGTCCATGGCATGTCGATATACTTGGGCGTTTCTTTCCGACGATCGACGCAATGTTAATGAATCAGCCCTTCGTGACAGGCTCTGATTTCACAGTCGCTGACATTGCCCTGACCTGCGTGCTGCGCGAACTTCGCAAGACGGAGGTCCTGAGCCAGTATCCTCAGCTCGAGAAATACAGGCATCGCTGCGAAGAGAGACCAGCGTTCATGAAAGTTATTAACGAGTACGAAGACCGATTGGGCATCGCTCGCGGGAGTGCAAGGTAGGGGAATCGAAGTTTGAGAGTCGGCGCCTTGTGGCATTACTTATGCAGCCCTCAATACTTTGATGACAATCATTTTTGGGTAAGGAAGGGATGTTGAATGGCTAAGCTTGTTGTTCGTTGCTTTACGCTTTCTCTCGACGGGTTCTCGGCGGCTCGTGACCAAAGTCTTGAGAACCCATTTGGGACCGAAGGAATCAGGATCATGGACTGGGCCTTTGCCACCAGCACATTCCGAAAAATGTTCGGCCAGGCAGGTGGCAGCACAGGCATCGATGATAAGTTCGCCAGGGAGGCGGATCAAGGCATTGGCGCGACCATCATGGGTCGCAACATGTTCGGCCCGATGCGGGGGCCTTGGCTCAATGAGGAATGGAAGGGTTGGTGGGGACCCAATCCGCCCTATCATACGCCGGTCTTTGTTCTAAGCCACCATGCAAGGCCCTCGATTCCCATGGAAGGTGGCACCACGTTTCACTTTGTCACCGAAGGCATCGAAGTCGCCCTGAAAAAGGCCTTCGAAGCCGCCAAAGGTCGGGATGTTCGGTTGGGAGGCGGAGCCTATGTGATCAAACAGTACCTTCGCGCTGGGCTCATCGATGAACTGCATCTGGTGCTGACCAACAAACTCCTGGGTGCGGGAGAACGCCTGTTCGAAGGCACGGATGAGATAGCGAAAACTTATGAGTGCGCCGAGTACATAGCGTCTGAAACCGTGACTCACGTGCGCTTGGTCAAGCGTACTTAGGTGGGGTCTTACTTGTAATATCAGGAGTTGTGGATTTCCGGGAAAGATCCACGCACTCGCTGAGTCATTAACCACGGAGACATACATGACGAATTCCATTCCTAAGGCTACGATCTGTTTGTGGTACAACCGTGACGCCGAAGAAGCTGCTCAATACTATTCCAAAACTTTTCCTGACAGCCGCATCCGCAGTATACAGCGGGCACCGGCTGACAACCCCAGTGGCAAAAAAGGTGATGTCCTGGTTGTCGAATTTACTGTGCTTGGCATCCCCTGCATTGGCCTTAACGGCGGACCGATGTTTAAACAGAGCGAAGCCTTCTCTTTCCAGGTTTCTACAGTGGATCAAGCCGAAACCGACCGTTATTGGAATGCAATTGTCGGCAACGGTGGGCAGGAGAGCCAGTGCGGCTGGTGCAAAGACAAATGGGGTTTGTCCTGGCAGATCACCCCGATAGCATTAACCGAGGCGATGGCAAGCGGTGACGCAGCAGAAGCCAAGCGAGCGTTTGAAGCCATGATGAAAATGAAGAAAATTGATGTTGCGGAGATCTTGCGGGCACGGGCTGGTAAATGAGGACTTCGAGCTTGTACATTTGGGGCTCATTGGATTCATGAGCATGCAGGAGTAAGATAGGGATCATAAGCCATTGCAGCGAGAGTGTAAAATTTCCTGTGTAACCAACCACGGTTTCATATGACGTGATGAGGAATACGATCCTCAAAAACGATTCTCAATTGACCCAATATCTGCGACCATCCCTGCTTGCTTTTGAAAGATCCCTTCAAGTCAATCG
>NZ_DASQYZ010000290.1:0-5412 GCF_035638955.1 Oligoflexus sp.
GTTTATCCTGAACTTTGCTCAGATCGAACGGCAGGCTTTCTGATGGTTGGGATTCCTTATCCATATCCAGCTCCTTCCATGGAGACAGCGTCCGAGCTTATCTCCGTTGAGGCTGGTTACACAAACTTTTTTACACTCCCCGCGAGAACGTGGTCCAATGAGGGCGACCGTGGTCGAGGCTTTGGTGACGGCCTAGGCCCATCAAGAACCTCTTCCACTCAAAGAACAAGGCCAGTGCGTAAGTTCAGAGTTGCCTTACTTTCTGACACCGCATGGTGTTCTCTACTTTGGAACACGACAGGCAGTCAATAATTTATAACTTTAATCGAAGCAGGGAGCGAGCTACCATCCCTGACAAAACCAATAGCGCCCTCGTTATTGGCGACAAATTCTTTAAGTTCGTCCTGATTCTTAAAAGATTTGGGAGGAACCCCACTGCCGGAGAACAATTGCTTTCGCCAATGAGCAATATAGACCCTAGGTTTCATATTCATGGTTTTTTCGATAAAGTTTGTGGTTACATCATCGTCACTGTCAAGTCGAGCGACCTTTATTTTTAAACCGTTGTCCCACAGGGTTCTATTACCAAGGAAAATTTCAGCGATCTCTTTCTGACTCAGTCTTGTCACTCCAGCCTTTGTATTGACAATAACTTTAGCATCTGCGAAGGCAAAATCTGACATCAAGCCTATAACTAAAAGGATACCGGGACAAATATTGTTTTTCATCAGTGCTCCTTTATTATTTGTTGCTGTATAGATAAAGACACCGAAGGCGATCTAAAAAGCCTTGTTTTATAGACCCCGGTACACCGCATATGAGTCATTCGGAATGCGTTCGTCAATAGCTTCTGAATTACCAGCCGGCTACCAATGCAAGCTTGACCTCAGTCCAATGACTGTCATCGAATTCACCACCATACATGTGATATTCCAGCTTCCCAAATAGACCGTCATCAATTTCATGATTGACCCCAATAATGGTATCAGTGCCGACATCTTTTTTGATATCGACATCCGGATTGATGAGCTCGTATCTCAAATAGGGAGTCGTGGCGTCGATAGCATAGGCCAATTGAATAAACCAGCCCTGTTGAGTCCAATTGTTTTTATCTTTCTCGGCGGCATCTTCATCAATCTCGACTTTAACAAATTTACCTTCGACAAACTCGGCGATGACGTTGGCATCAAAAAAGGAATAATTCAAATAAAGACCATAGCTGGTCACCGAATGTTCCATGTCTTTAACATCGGCTGACATCTGGTCCTTATAATAGGAAGGACTGACCAATAAGCCCGTTGAAGGTCGATAGTGAACCCGTGCCGTCAAGGCTTTGGAAAGATTGTTGTCCTTTTCATAGGGATTTCCTGAGTTTCCTTCTTCGTCTTGTTCACCGTTGGTCACCAAGATATCGTAGTCGAGCCCGGCAGAAGCCATCGAGCCTTTCAATCCCATACCGGCTCCCCAACGAGGAAAAAAGCGCTCGCCATTTTTTGCTAGTCTTTCAGTTTTATTGGTGGATGCTGCTTCTTTAACGGAAAGCGTTGAGGGCTTCGCAGTATGGATTTCATTAAAATAACCAAACGGTAACAAAAACTTCCCAAATCTCAACTTGACAGCATCAGTATAGGTTATTTCCGTAAAAGCATATTCAACCGCCGCATTACCCGTGCCATCTTCTGTGGCTGTGCCATGCTCCCAGGTTAAATCGGCTGCAACTCTTACCCTATCGGACAGCTGGAAATTCAATACAACATCAAAAAGATCCATATCGAAGGAATTATTGGTATCACCCGAACCTTTCTCACTAATCTGTCGCTCAACTTCAAAACTCGAATAACCATGGATGGAAATATCTTTAAAGTCCAACGCATACACCTGAGGCACGAAAGAAAAGGCTACAACGATCAAAGAAAAAATTCTTAACAAAGTATCCTCCCTGTGAACTCGAAAATAAAGGAACGACGTTAGGCAAGCAGCCTTAGCGAAGGCCCATCCGAAAACGCTCTGCTCAGCGTTCTATGCTTCGGAATCTCCATAAAGCCGAATACACAGGAATTGAATCTCATTTTGACTCTTTTCATAAGGCTCTCCTGGATGCACATTCAATCGCACTGAATCCATCCTTGAGTGGTCTGCCTCTTGAAAGTGTCAAAGCTCAGGGGCCGCGAGCCAGTGAGCTGGCGTCGAGACCAATGAAAAGGCCACCGAACTGATAAAGGCAGGCACTTTCTTGATGCACTCCTCGATCATTCTATCGATTTTTTCGACTGTATCATCAGGATAGCATATCCAATTTAACGCCGTAAATATTTGGCTCTGTCGCAAACATTTCCGAGGCTGAAGCGAGCTTTTGAAGGGATCATTCCCCAGACGCAGTTATCCTGCGAGAGCGTAAAACCGCCCCCTTGGAGTGGAGCCCTGAATATCGATCTGACCTTTTTTGATCATGACCATCATCTCAATTCCGGCGATGGTCTTCGCGGCCGACATGAAGGTTTTAAAGCCCAGCATCGGCCTTGTCCTTTGCCTCACTCGCCTGTGGTCCTGCTCCACAATGCTCTTGAGATATTTCACCTGCCGGAGCTCAATGTCATTGGAATGTTCATCATTGAAAGCCTTGAGACCGGCGGCGTTTGCCCCTGATTCGTTCTAAGGCTATGGACTTTCCCATATGGGTAAATTAAACCATACGGTCGAACCTGTTTTCTAATTGAGAACGGAAAGCGAAGCCCTGGCCCCTTTGGAACCGAATCGGATTGATCGAAGCATAATCAGGTAGAGGCCTTCAACCACAATAATTTCGCCAATATATCGCTGAAGAGTCAGAGTCATTCACGTTCCATTTTCCAGAGCAATTCCTATACCGCTTCCATTGCAGCCAGACGCAGCAAAGGTTCCAGTAATTATTAGCAGCTTATTAAATTTGAGTTTTACCGAGCCCATTCGACCTCAGAGCGGGCCCCACCTTCGCTGGCCGTTTTTTACGGTTTCAGATTTGGAGGCACCAGTTGGCTGAAGGTCTCACATATATATATTTAGGTATAGCCACTCAATCAGATGGTATTCTGGTCGAATACCCATCATGGTTTTCAAAAAGGGAGACTTTGCTATATGTCTGGCATTCGATTGGTGCTGAGGGTCCTACTTTTTTTGTCCCCTGGCATTGCGATGGCAGAGAGCCAGACAGAAGTTCAAAGGTATATGCAGCTTTACATGAGATCAAACGCAATTCCCTATCCAGAGGATAATAGTTACTCTGTTGCCCGGGAAAAACTTGGGCATCTATTGTTCTTTGATCCTCGGCTGTCAGCCTCGGATTGGATTTCCTGCGCAAGCTGTCACAACCCAGGCTTTTCGTGGGGCGACGGGCTGCCCAAGGCCAGGGGCCATGGAATGAAGACGTTGCCGCGACGAACCCCAACCCTGCTCGATTCCGCGTGGATGGCGAGCTTCTTTTGGGATGGCCGGGCTGCAACACTGGAGGAGCAGGCCCTGCTACCTATTCAGGCGATGGGCGAAATGGCTCTTTCGCTATCTGAGATGGTGGGTAAACTTACCAGGATCAAAGGTTACAATGTCCTGTTCGAGAAAGCATATCCTCGCGAAGGGATCACAGAAAAAACGGTGGCCAAGGCGATCGCCACCTATGAGCGAGTGGCTTCGGTCTCCACGGAAGCTCCTTTCGATCGCTGGATAAAGGGCGACACGCAAGCAATTTCCAGTGCCGCTCGTCGCGGTTTTGTTCTCTTTAACACCAAGGCAGCTTGCAGCCAATGCCATTCCGGATGGCGGTTCACCGACGACAGTTTTCATGATATCGGAGTGCGTGGCGATGATAAAGGACGAGGCGCCCTATTCCCGGACATCGAAGTGAATCAATTTGCTTTCAAAACACCCACGTTGCGAAACGTGGCCTGGCGTGCACCTTATATGCATGACGGTTCGGAGACGACCCTGGTTGACGTCATCGAACTTTACAACGTCGGCGGAAGGGAAAAGAGAGCAAGCCTCTCAACCCTGGTTCGACCTCTGAATCTTACCGAGCAGGATAGAAAGGACCTTCTGGAGTTTCTCGGAACTCTCAGCAGTCCCGTCCGTAAGACGGAAATACCCATGTTGCCCAGATAGGAGTCGTCAAATGTTTAAACGCATTTTTTTTGGCTTCGTTCTTGCCTGTCAGGCGACGCTGGTGCATGCGGAGGTCCACAAGGTTTCTCAGAAGGGAAAGGCTTTCTCGACTCAGGCCCTGACGATCAAGCCCGATGACACCATTATGTTCCTTAACGATGACACCATTTCTCATAATGTTTTTTCTTCATCTGAGGGGACGCGTTTCAATCTCAAGATTCAGCTTCCTGGGACCAGGAACGGGCAAAAGTTCGGGAAGTCGGGTGCGGGTGAGATCCGTTGTGCGATTCACCCGGGCATGAAGATGAAATTAATCATTAAAGAGTAAGTGGAATGGTAAAATTTAAGATTCAATATAAGAACCTCGCTATTTTCCTTTGCTGGCTGCTGGAGCCGACCATCCTGAGAGCAGAGGACTCAAGGCATATTGAAATACGTCTGAGCACGCAGGGCAACGATATTGCCTTCGACAAGAAATACATCGAGGAAGCCTATGCTCCTGAAATCAAGATAAAATTCTTTAACAAGGCTCTTCCGGGGTCTCAGATCCTCCACAATATTGCCATATTAAAGCCAGGTGAAGTGGAGGCTGTGATTCACGACATGCAAAAGCTTGGGTATGACCTGGAAAAGCTCAAACAACATAAGAGCATCCTGGTCATGACTCAGGCTTTGGACCCGGAGGTTGCTGAGGTCGTCACCCTGCGCGCCCCCGGCAAGGGCTACTATCCCTATATCTGTCTGATGGCAGGGCATGGGGATATTCTGGAAATGAGGGGTATCCTGCATTTAAAGTAGGAGAAGGATTGGTTCGATAGGAAAAAAGTAACAAACCATGAAGCCTTGATGGACAGCGTTACGGATGTGTAGTTTATGCAAGCCCCTGAGAGTAAACGTCCTTTTCGAAGAGTTTAAATATGATGAGCATCCAAACTAAATTAATGGAGTTTCGCATGGAGCTGATTTCAAGATCCAACTTTAAAATCCTGGTGGTGTCAATGACCCGCTTTTTCTTTATCTTATCCATGCTGATGCACACAGCTTCTGTATCAGCCAAAACAGATAACTTAAAGAATATAGAATCATTATCAATGTCAGACGGCTGGGCTATAGATAAAGACGAAAGCAATGCTGTTAAAAGAGCCCTATATCTCAGCCAAGTATGAGACAGTTTCTGCCGATAAATTAGTATAATGAAAGTGGCGGAAATGAGGCTTCATCCATGTCCCAGACATCCAAAGACAAAAAGCTTGTGGGTTCAGCAACTTCAGAATCATTACC
>NZ_DASQYZ010000291.1:0-2464 GCF_035638955.1 Oligoflexus sp.
GGGCGTCGGCCTCAGCGCCATCAAAAGCATCTGCTCTGAGCTGGGAGGAACCATAACCATGGAGGATGCCGAAGGCGGCGGAACGGTTCTTCGCCTGGAGTTTTCGGCCGAAGAGCTCACGACCGGATCCATGCGCAAGGCAGGATGATCCTGCAATCGGAGCATTGGCTGAATAGGACAACGGTAAGGAATCCATCCAAATCCTACCAAATCGCCTTAGACCCATTGGTCAGTAAGTGTTCCACGGACTCGCACTTGATTCCGCGCGGGTTTGAAGACGAAAGTGACAGGCTGGCCAAAAATGCCCGAACATTCCCGAACATCATGCAGAGAAACCTGGGGAATAGGAAGGTAAGGTGGGGTAAACGCCTTTAGGGATAACTCTTGAAAATTGTTCTGTAAATAGTCATAATCACTGGAAAAACAAAAAAAGAGGTGCCGGGTTCAAGTCCCGCCCTGAGCACCACGTCTACTAAAAGTCAAACCCGGATGCTGCAAAGCTTCTGGGTTTTTACTTTTTGCCCTTCCCATCTCATTGTCGATAGGCTTCTGGGATTTTTCTTTCTCCTGTGAGCGAAACCCGCATAGAATTGAAATGTTTCTTCCTGCAAGCCAAGAGCATCTTTTGACAGATTTCATGATTTCAGTGCTTATTTTGCTTCACGGCCTGGGCATCTACACGGCTCATCATGCCATCACGCGTTGCCAATCGCCCCAGGGAGCGATTGCCTGGAGCATTGCCCTTTTTACGTTTCCCATTTTAAGTCTGCCGCTCTATGTAACATTTGGCTCCCATCGGTTTATCGGTTACGTGCGCGCCCGACGGATCCGGGACTCCAACCTCCATGCTCAACTGGATAAGGTTTTCCATCACACGGAAAATGAAGGTCTGACCAAAGGCTCAAACCGGATGAGCATCGTTGAGCAGCTTTGCAAATATTCCTTTACCAACAACCAGGTCCAGCTTTTGATCAATGGTGAGCAGGCCTTTGCAGCCATTCTGGGCGCCATAGATGCTGCGGAAGACTACGTGCTTCTCCAGTCCTATATTTTTAGAAATGACGAGCTGGGTAACGAGTTTTTGAGTCGTTTGCGCAGAAAACGCCAGGCTGGTGTGCGCGTTTATCTGTTATTTGATCAAATCGGATCGAATGACCTCCCCAATTCTGTCGTGCGCCAGCTCAATAGCGAGGGACTTGAAGCCGCCTGGTTCCGTTCCAGCCGCATCCGCCGAGGCCGACTGCAGATCAATTTTAGAAACCACCGAAAACTGGTGATCGTTGACGGGAAAAAAGCTTTTCTGGGTGGCCTTAACATTGGGGACGAATATAAAGAGGGGCTCAAAGGTCTAGGAAAATGGCGAGATACGCATATTGTTTTCGAAGGACCGGCCGTCGCAGCCGCACAAATCTCTTTTGTGGAAGACTGGCATTACATCACCGATCAACTGCCCCTGGTGCTATGGCGAAGCTTTGACCAGACCCAGAGCTTGCAGGCGATGACCCTCGGCGTCTTTGGACCGGCCGATGAACTGGATACGTGTCGACTGCTTTTCATTCATTCGCTGAATATGGCCCGATCCAGAATTTGGATTGCCTCGCCCTATTTGGTTCTTGATGAATCTCTGCTCTCGGCCTTTCAAATGGCGAGGCTCCGCGGGGTGGATGTTCGGGTCTTGATCACAGATAAGACCGACAATCTCTTCGTCGCGTACGCCGGCATGTTCTCGATGTCCAAGTTGATCAACTCAGGTATCAAAGTCTATCAGTATCAAACCGGCTTCATGCATCAGAAGGTAATGCTGATCGACGATCATACGGCAACTGTAGGATCCGCAAATCTCGATCAACGGTCATTTTCACTGAACTTTGAAGTCATGGCCTGGGTTGAAGACAGCACCTTCGCTCATGAAGTGGCTCGCATGCTGGAACAGGATTTATCAGAAAGCCATCGCGTGGATTCCGATTTCTGGCTCAAGCTCTCCTGGCAAAAGCGCTTCCTCGTCATGTTTGTCCGCTTGTTTTCACCCATTCTCTGAGCCCATTCGGCTGACGAACTTGACTCCCCGCCATCCCGGATGTAAACCAGGTCACAGAGTCGACATGGCTCTTAATGACACAATTACCCAGGATGTCCCTATGAAAACAGCAATCACGACACTCCTATCGGCTTCGGTCATGGTGTTAAGTGCCTGCGGAAGTCCTCTTGAACAAGGATCCAGCGAACTTAGTGACAGCTTTAACAGTCCATGCAGTGGATTCACGGTTCCGAGCGATGGCCATTCCTATTACTGCGCCAGTTACATGATGTATGACATCACAGGCAGCCCCACTGGAAATAGAGAGACACTCTTTCGCATCTCCAGTGCGTTTAGCGAAGCTCAAAAAGCTAAAATCCGTTCGGGTCTGGACGTTGCCATGCGCGCGGTTGGTTCGCACTTCAACGAGAAATATGTGAACAAGCG
>NZ_DASQYZ010000292.1:0-4994 GCF_035638955.1 Oligoflexus sp.
CCAGCAGACTGCCCTCACCCTGGTCATTGGCGAGAAGATGAGTGTCGCCCTGGAAGCTGCGACACAGCTCCCTGACCGCCGAGAGGCTCACCCCCGTCCGCTGGTGGCCGAGGTCTCCTGACCCGTGGAGCGGCTCGTGAACATGTCGCGCATCAGGCACTGGTAGGCTTCGATCTCCTCGCGAAGCACCGTAAGGGCCTGACTGATGACCTCCGCCTTCCGCACGGAAAGGGCGCTTTCCAGGCCATGAATTGCTTTGCTGAGTCCTTTGAGTCCAAGGGTACGGGCTTCACCCTTCCTCGTGTGAAGGTCCCGTTTAGCGGCGGCCTCGAGTCAGAGCTCATCAGGACCCTGGAGCCTCGCCTCCAATGTTTCAATGAGCCTTCTGGCATCCTGAAAGCGGGTGAGAAGGAGCTCCTGAACCCTTTGCTCCAGGGCCTTTGATTTTTCCCTCTGCTGAAGCACTTCATCCTGGAGCCTTTTTTGATCGGATATGTCGCGAAGGTACATTTTATTGGAAAACAAACGCAACAGAACCAGAATTTAGGCAAGACATTGATTTCACCGAAATCCCACATTTCTGCCGCAGATTTTCATCCACTGCTACTCAAATACGCAGACGGATCAAAACCATATTTGACCGCTTTTCCATCAAGTTCGGCCAATACCTTAACAAGGCCGAGGAGAAGCTGCCTGTCGACTGGTTTACCAATGTGGACCTGAAAACCTTCAGATAGAGACTTTTGCTTAAGCGCAGGATTCGCGTGAGCAGATACGGCTATAGCCGGGGTTTTGTGACCTTCATGCGCCTCAATACCTTTCCGCAAGGTGCGAATAAGGTCATGACCATCTCTATCTGGCATTGAAATATCACTGACAATAACGTCCGGCTTGAACTCTCCAATGGCAACCAAAGCCTGATCCACCGATTCTTCGGCTCTGACAATCGCTCCGGCACCGTTTAAAATCCAAAATAGCATGATTCTGTTGTCCTCGAGATCATCCACCACCAGAACTTTTATGCCTTCCAAAATTCCCTGACTTTTCCTGTCAGCAGGTGAAACAAAAAATCCGAACAACGCCCCTGAATCGGGCGGTTCCCACTCCTGCATATCGCATGCTCCAGCTACGCATGAAAAATTATATTCCATGGCTTATACAGTATTATGCAGCCACAGGCATAAAGGTAAAATTAGCCAAAGGCGTAAATCGAATAGATAAGAGGCCTCGCATAGTAGCAATTCGTGATGATAACTTCATGTGAATCAGGGTTGAAAACAATCTTAAATCGTTCTTAGAATCCTGTCAGGACACGTTCCTAGTTGGAAAAGCTTGGCGTTTCGCTGTCAGACCTTAGGAGGATCCAATACTCCAGCATGAAACTTCCTCCTGCTCAAGGTGCCGAGAGATTTGGTTCACTGCCCTATCGAATCGTCCAGAAATCGCCGGTAAGCTAAAACTAGCTTCCCTACGTCAGGCTGCAGAATGCTTCGCATACCTGGGCCGGTATCACGCCATTGCTCAGGGCTTTAAAGCGGTCCACCAAAACGGTGTCCTTGGGAGCGCATTGTTTTAAGGCGCAAGCAAAGGAATCCATACCTGCGTCGGCTTCCCGGCTCGACAGACCGATTGTTGGATTCTGACTCCATCGTCAGCCGCTGACGTTTCTGCTTCCAGGCAGAGTCCACTGTTCCCTGGCTTGAGGCGTATACTGCCGTCTCCGGCCCGTTCGGCAAAAAATCTTTGATGCGCGAAGTCGTTGCATTCCCAGAGCTGAATTTTGGTTTCATCAAAGACGTATCCGCTCGAAACGTCGAGGCATTTGCCATTGCTTTTGAGGACCAGAGTATAGTAGCCATTGCCAACGGCCTGCACGGTGAAATCCTGGGCTGTACCACCATTGCAGGCCCATTGCTGGGCTGGGGTTCCATTTTCGTCTTTGGCAAAGTTGATGTCCAAACACTTGCCGGTGGATTCGACCACGAAGCGGTACGTGCTGCCGTCCCTCAAAAGAGTTTCGCTTGGTCGTGGCACACTGCGCAAATAGGAAGCGACTTCGAGAAAGTAAGGGCGCAGAATCTTCGTTTTCAGAATCATGGTTTGGAAGAGTTCGGCCTCCTCGGGTTTCGGGTCACGGAATATCGCGGCACGGAAAGCGCGTTCGGTTATGAGCTTGACTTCCCATTCGCTCGTCGCCATTCCATAGATGAAGTAGTTCACCACATCCTGCGGATGAAAGCTGCTCATACTGGATCTGATTCGAGTGGCGGCATTGGCAAGATAGGCCTCGTCCGCCGGCAGGCCGAATACCTCGAGAAAAGCGAACTTCACGTCTTCAATGCTGAGTGTCAGCGCATCACGATTGCAGGTGAGGCAAGGCCAACTGCTTTGTATCGTATTTTCATTATAGGAATAGGTGAGGTGCGCCACCAGCTCACTATAGTGCGGGCGAAGTTTCCGCTGGTTCAGAATCAGGTTGGCGAAGAGGTTTCTCTCGGCAGCCGTCGGATCGCGTCCCTTGGCCTGAAGAAAGGCCCGTCCGGTGATCATGTTCACTTCATGCGCGCTGAAGGCCATGTCGTTCACAAAGTAATTCACGATATCCTCGTAACGGAAAGTCTTGAGCTGAGCCTTGATCTTGACTTCGTGGTCTTCCACCCAATCCGGAAACGCCGGGGTGCCGAAGACCCGCAGGAAAGCGGTCTGAATATCCTCGCGCCTCGGTCCTCCTCGTTCTGGTGAACAGCCAATTTGGTAGAATTTTGCATGGAGCTGACCGGGAACATACTTCCTAGGCACGTGCGCCAGGGATTCCTTTGTGATCTGGATCATGCGTCCTGGATCAGCTGTGAGTTTTTCAATCAGGGAACCTGCGAAGACCCTGGCAGCGGACTCACAGCTGAATTGCACGAGGGTGCTTTCATCGGTTTTGAGTCGCATCACAGGGTTGTTGAGGCTGCTGCGCTGATCGGCACCGTTTTGGTTGAGGACCTGATAGGCGTCGGTGGCAAACTGCGGGTGCCAGATGCTCGGACATTCCAGCGCCGGCTGCTCTTCGATTTTTCCGTTCAAATACTGGTCGAAGAGTTCCTTGTCAGCAGCCGTGATGGTCTCCAGATTTCCCGTGCTTGGAAAGCCAAAGGCCTTTTGCAGCTCGGCATCCGTGCCCGGGCAATCCAGACGAAATGCCTTGTCGCCGCTCAGCAGAACCCGCGTCAAGCCAAGTTCCGCATCCTGCACTCGAAAGAGACGGGCATCGAAGCGCGGAGCAGCCGCCTTCTGATAGGCCAGTGAAATGTCCTGTGGCAGCGCTGATGATTCCTGGAAGCAATGCAAAGCACCGATGTCGTCAGCACCTGGCAGATCGTTAAGGCTTTCCTTAAAGAGGGGAATGGAGGGCAGCGGGTTGCCATTTGTGGGGTTCAGAAAGGTATCAAGGATATTACGACAGCCTACTTCAAAAAGTCGTTTGTCGATGGGGCTGTAGGTGTTGAAACGCACAAGGTAATGGGCGCGATGTGCCTGTCGGTCGATCACACGGTAGACGTGACTGAAGAGTTGGGCCTTTTGATTGATTCCCTTGACAGCATCACAGCGCAGAATGGGTTGCTCGGTTACGCGAAAGCTGGTGTTGAGATCCTCTTCCGAGATTTTTTCGGAATCGCCCGCGGCAATGAAGGATTTGCCGAAGGCATTGAGCAGAGGCAGCAGGTCACTATCCTTGCAGTTGACGGCGAATCCAATCGGTGCAAATTCCTCGCTTCCATCGGCATTTTTCTTCAGTTGATTGAAAACGATTACCGGGATCACGCTGGGCAGATCAGCAAGCACAACCCGATCCGAGACCCGAAACATTTTAATGCCGATAAGAGTGGAATCATTGGTCGCCTGACCCAGCTTCCAATCCTGCTCGGGGGCTTCCTCCTTGAGCGCGGACATCCGCGTGTCCGGTCCACAGCTGATGGCCAATCCAATGAAAAGCAGGAGGGTCATTTGTTTGAAAATTGTGTAGATCATTCGATATTCCTTCACGAAGATCGTGCCTTATTGAACCCATTGGCTTCCCTTAATGCAATCCAGGTGCCAGCTTCTGAGTCCAGGATTTTGGCCGAATTTACCGGGAATTCATCGGAAGATCATGCGCACCAGGTGCAGAACTGTGGACAAAGGTCCAGGGTTCAGGACGTAGGTCGAACTGGAACTGTTCATGCTGGGACACCTTTGAGGGGATTAGTATCCCACTGAACAAGGGCAACCTGCAGTCCATTGCCTTCATGACCAGCTCGGCAGCCGGGGGACAGTGATCCTTTAGCGAGCGTCAGATCAGGGATGGGAAAGTTCAGCCACAGACAACGAGCGGTCAGCGCAGAATTCGAACACACCGAGTTCAACACCAATCGTGCCCTGCTCCAGTTGATTGCTGACTGCCTCTCGAGTTCTGATGCGCACTGTGACAAAAACAAGGACCCGGCGAAGCTGGTGGACTGCGTGCCGGAACGGGCTTCGGATCCCGACGTGTGTCGTCAGCTGCAGCGCATTCATTTTGTGGACAAAAAATCCATCACTCCAAGGAATCGAGCCATCACCAGGTTGGAGTTCAGCTCTGCATTATCAGGTCTTTGCCTGATTTCTGTGCGTTTGCTATTGATCCCAAACTGAAAGAAGCGATGCTCAAGAAAGGATGGAGTCAGAAGAAGATCCCGGGATTTGCGGCTCTGGAGAAAACCCTTTTGCATTTTAAGATCCAAGGGGAAAGGCTTGAAGAATTCCCGACCGGTGATTCCATTGCCCCCCAGCTGCGGGCAGGAACTGTTCTGCAGATTAGCGACCTTTGATCCACCATTTTAGTCGCCATTTCCGCATGCCTTTTTCCCTTCCTCAATTTGCATCGGTCTAACGGGCCGAGGCGACCTCTCTCGCATTGAACAATTTTAAAGTCGAGCCCGCTCGCTATTTCCAGCGTGAAGACCGCTTGACCCCCTTCCTGGGCACTG
>NZ_DASQYZ010000293.1:0-4468 GCF_035638955.1 Oligoflexus sp.
GTCAGGTGAGGATTTTTGTTTCGATGTTGAATGTTCCATGCAAGGCCCCCCTTTGTTCCATGCGCTGTCCTGCTTTGGGTGCGCAACATTTCCGAGCGACGATAAACAAATTCCTGTCTTACCCGGTGCCGCTGCTATCGATCCACAATTTTGTTGAGATATTTCGCCTGCCCGAGCTCGATGTCAGTTAAATGTTCATCATTGAAAGCCTTGCGGCCAGAGGCGTTGGCTCCTGATTTATCTGCGTTGATATTTTCCGGCACTCCATGCTGACGAACGGCCTTTTTCAAAAACCTCATGGCCGCTTTCTGATCCCTCTTTGCCGACAAAAGAAAGTCGATCGTATCGCCATCCTCCTCCAGAGGCGCCTCCCGTGGCTGCCTTCGCAAGGGGACCTGCAGGCTTTCGCTCCATCACAGGCCCCTTGCGTTCCGGCACCGGACATCCTGGCGACATCACGCGCTTTTGCGGATCCCCCTTCTCAGGCGCGGCTATTTCATCGGTGGCTTTTTTCGTTGAGGCCTTTCGATCGCTGACTGCAGCCTCGGCCGCCTCGTGATCGGCCCGACGTTTGGCCTTGAGCTTCGCCGTCTCCGCAGCCTCCTGCTCAGCCACACGCTGGGCTTCCGAGCATGCTTTCAGATGCACCTGCCAACGCTCACAGTCCCCCAGATAAAGGCTGCGATGGGGCTCGTCAATGTCCAGAGCGCCAGCCTTCATCCGCTGCCACACCACATCGAAAAAGCAGCGATTGAATCGATTGATGTGATCCTTCCGATAGCGATAGACCTTCGTTCCTATTACAAAAACATAAATATTCTCTGCGCCCGCCAGCTCTTCGGACGGGAGGGTAGCCGCAGCACCCGCAAACGAAACCGCCCAGTCCGGATGAAGACGAAGGGGATCCTTCAGACGGGAAAACAGCTGAAACACCCAACCCCATAAAGCTCCTTGAACGTCAACCACTCCAGCAGCGAAAAGCGGATGAACGGATAATACCCGAGGGCCTTCGACTCTTCCGTGAAATCAGGATCCACTTTTTTATCGCTCATATTTCCCTCGCCACATAGTCAACCTTGCAAATCGGCCCCACCTGAAACACCTGCATCTCATCATCGCCGGCACGCTCAGACTTGACCTCAACCAAATACTCCCGAGGCGAAAGAAAAAAATGCGGTTGGCGTTCGGAAAAAGTCTCGACCGCTTCCGATGCGCTCCGCCCGTGAACCCTTTTCCATTCAATGCCGCCCCGCTCCCGGCATAGAAATACCGGCGGGCACTGATACCGGGGGGATATTTTCCAGTGGCTGCAGACTCTGCAAACGGTTTCCGTGATCATGAGGAGGCTCCTGAAAACCGCCGCCCTTATGAGCATAAGGGCGGCAATACTGTCAAATATATTGGGCTTGATATCAGACTTACACCAGTTCTCGATATCAACGAAATTGCCAGGAATTTCCAGGAAAATAGCATTTTACGGATTTATAAATGACTCTCATATGAAATATTTTTAGAGAATGTTCTCACGTGATCTTCAGAGAAGCCTTCCACGAAAAAGCCGCCTTTGCAAAATGCAGAGGCGGCCTGTTCATTGGCTTAAACTGTCCGATCAAAACAACACCAGTATCCGATTTTTTACTGACGCTTTTCCATCAGAAAAAGCCGCAAGCAATATCACAAGCGGCCGTACCCAAATCCACAATTCAGTGAATTAACGGGCCGAGTATCACTTATGCTCATAGAGCAATCAACGATAAAGGCCGCTCATACCAGAAGATATGGGCGGCTGACTCATAAAAGACTTCTGTTCAATCGAATAATGCCATCACTCCGAAAGCCCTGCCACCAAAAAATTGCCGGCATCGAAACGCCGGCAGAAAAACGATTACTTTGGATTTTCATTGCTTTCAATGCGGAAAGGCATTGACCAGTATAGCATGTCGGCTGACGTCAATTGCCATAAAAAGGCGGCAGGAAAAATCGATCACAATCACCGGCCGTAAAACCCGCTCCGTGCAAGAAATCCTAGCCGGAGCTTAAAAAGTGTAATCATCCTCAATTTTGTTTAAATTGAGAAGCAACGACTCGTAAATAAAACGCCAGTGATCTTTGTTCAACTCAAATCGCATCATCCCGTCGGCACGGTCCACCCGGTCCTCGGCCAGCGGGTCCGAAATATTCAGAAGGTGATCACACGGTTCACTTTTCATGCATCACACCAGAGACGAAAGGATCGATTCTTCCGCGAGCATTTTTCATCAACCTTCCACCCCAAACCGGGCCCAATTTTTTCCGCCAGCGCAAGGCAGGAGGAGAGATCAAGCCTTTTCATGTTCACCAAAAACGAGAGCTGATGACGCCGGCATCCGTTCCCGTTTTGAATCTCAATTGCGATGCGTACGTGGCCAGCCTGATAATAGTCGACAGCGGAAACACGGGAGAGATACTTCAGATTCATCGATGCCGGAGGGGTGAGATTTTTAAACTGATCCTGATCACACGGATCACCACTCATGGCTTACCTCAACTTTCGCCAATCTTTTAAATGCATCGCTCACAGAAACCCGGTTGACAGGCCCGCTGACATGCGTGATGGGTGGACGTCGAGCCAGTTCACTGTCAAATCCGAAAAAGTGCGCATCATGCACCCTCATTTTGATGGCTTATTTGTCTGGCGTCTCGTTGTCCAATCTTTTGGCAGGAGTGCCTTCCAGGATGGAGACAACTCCGAAACGACGAAGATCATAAAGAGTTACAACACTCTGGGCACACTTGCGCACCTCATCCTCACGCCAGGCGACATCAATTTCACGAAGGCTACAGATTCTCCCGGCTTCCTCGGCCGTATAAAGTCCAGCTTCATCCACATTGAAGGTATAACCTTTGTCATCTGCCTTCCACCAGAGTAAGTAGTTCCCACTCGATTCCCTGCATTGAATTAAAAAACGGGGCTCAGGTGCCAATGACTCGCGGGCTCCAGGTCCTTCAACACCATGGAGTGGAAGACGAGGGTTGTCTTTCAGATACATAAGCGCTTCCTCGGCTGTCGAAAACTCAAGACAATTTATCCCCCCCAACTGAGACTGCTCAATGGATAATTTCCAAGTCATATTCCTGTCCTCTCGGCTGCAAAATCGCTCCCACAATCCTGTCCCAATTCCGGCCGCGTTCCGGAATCCACTGTCACATCAAACAATCGAATTATATCGTCCCAGCTGACACTGCTCTGCCCGTTCGCTCCATCAAAATGCATGGCGCAACGGTCACGATTCATTCCAATGACACGTCCCCATTTACCAGCAACGCACAGGCGAATCCCGCGGAAGACCGGAAACAGATCGTAGCCGGACAGCATCGCGTGATGGATTTTCAGAAGTTCCGCAGCCATCAGCTCCTCACGCCTGATGTCTTCAATCGTCCACGATTTTCGCAGCTCTGTATTGGAAGCATCCACTCGATCCGAAACCGGCGAACCCCGTGCTTCCACAGATTTAAGAACCAGCGCGCGTCGATTCTGCGCCTTCGCATGCGTTTGATTGATGGCGGCATCAACTTTGGATGCCGCCGCCCCCTCCTGCTGCTCGCGCTCGGCCTGCTCGCGAGCACGGTGCTCTGCTTCCTCGCGTCGTCGGCGCTGTCTCTCAGCACGATTGGGCATTCTTACCCGCACAAGGTCATAATCAAGAACCAGCTCAGGCTCTGCCGCTGATGACCTTGGTTCCACCTTCTCACTCATAGCGTAGCTATACTCGCGGACTATACGGTCAGGCATTTTTCATCGTCCTCCCGGGTTTCATGCCGTGCAATTTTGGCCTTTGCAGCTCAGTCTCCACCGAATCATCCCTTGACGGGATATGAAAGGGATCCTCCACGGGATCCGGTTCCTCGACCGGCATCTTTTCCTCTCTTTCCTGCATGATCTGCTCAAAATTGCACTGCATATGAATCTCCTCCTTTACCTACATGAATTCCAACAAGGCCTTTCAGGCTGTTGATGCGAGGACTGACATCGTGCACGTCCCGCATTTTATATCCTGGCCGAACTCCGAAACGATGGGTGAACTGTCAGTTGCATGTTTTCCTTGAATACCATGGCGCACATGCCATACACCCTATTCATCGATAAAAGGAAAGTATCAAAACACCAGCTTTTTCGCAAGAAAACTGCAATTGATTTCACTCTGCCAAACGGCTTTTCTTCTCCAGAAAAGGAGCAGGACCCTGGAAGGGGGAATTTTCGGTTGTGTTGCGTTTGCAGAAGCTGAGCGAGGGGAAGCAAGGATTGGCGAACGATCATGCAGCGACGGAATAGAAGATCTCTGCAGAAGTATTGCCCTCTGCTCTGACCTGCCGTTTTCGAATTATTCTCATCGACTCAAAGCCACCAATTGTAATCGTTGCCGTTCGAAACCTGCCAAAGCCCAAGGTGGCTCTGCATAGCTGCTTGATGGGCCTATGGTCCTGCTCG
>NZ_DASQYZ010000294.1:0-4735 GCF_035638955.1 Oligoflexus sp.
ATGGACGATCATGCCCACGACTGCATGCGCTATGCGGATGCAGCCCGGGAGTTCATGCATCAGGACATTGACGCGATCTGCGATCAGCTCGATGGAGTAACGAATGACACTTGAGGAGCAGCTTGCCTCGGTCCAGAAAGCGATAGCGGCCATCGAATCGGGCGGCCAGGAGGTCGATATCGAGGTCAATCAGAACCGGCGCAATATTGTGCGGGCGCGGCTCAAGGATTTATATGAGCGCGAAGCCAAACTGAAAATGGCGATTCGAAGACAGAACGGGGGAAGCATCTTTCATGGCCATCCCTGAAAAGCCCTCGCTCTGGACCAGGGTTAAAGGCGTTTTTTCCACGTCATCATATTTTGAAACTCCTCCGGTGGACGAGCCCTACAGAACAGCATCACGCCTGGAGCCGGTCGACTGGAATCCTTCATCGTCGAACGCTGACGAGGCCCTCCTGCCATCGCTGTCCGCACTCCGTAATCAGTCGCGGGACCTTGATCGAAATGAAAGTCTCGCTCGTGGTCCGCTCGAAAATATCGTGACCAATGTCGTGGCGGACGGACTCCGGCCTCAGGCCCGCATCGATCACGAACTCCTTGGGATCCCGGAGGCAAAGGCGCGGGAATTTGAACGGAAGGCGGAAAGGATTTTTGACCTTCACATGCGAAAGGACACAGCCGATTTTCACGGCAAGGCCAACTTCCAGACAATCCAGGCCCAGATTATGCGGGCCGCCCTGCTCGACGGCGACTGCATAGTCATAAGGCGCGAGCGTGAGCGTCCCCTCAGTATTCTTACAACTTGCCTTCAGGTCATTGAAGGCTCACGCCTCCGTAACCCTGCTTTCGCAGCCAATCCAAAGACAGATATCAGGGAAGGGGTGGAACTGGACGGCAGCGGCATGCCCGTGGCCTTTCATATTGCAAGAACCGGCGTTGCTCATTTCCTTGGAAGTGAAACCATGCGCGTGCCAAGGTTTGACGATGAAGTCATTCAGGCCGTGCTCCATATCTTTTCGAAAAGGCTTCCAGGACAGAGCCGGGGCGAGCCTTTTCTGGCCCCGGTCATCTCAAAGTTCAAACAGATTTCCGACTATTCGGAAGCCGAGCTCAAGGCGGCCGTTCTTAACGCTTTCTTTGCAACCTATGTGACGAGTGAGCTGGGATCGGTTTTTGGTGATCGTTCCACGGCTCACCTTGTCAAAGCTTCCGATGAAAAGCCAAAGCAAAGAAAATTCAATAAGTTTGGACCTGGCGGTCTTATGATCGATCTTCTTCCAGGCGAGAAGGTTGAGAACGCCGCCCCGGGCCGGCCCAATTCCAATTTCGACCCCTTCGTCCAGGCCGTCATCAAGCAGATCGGCATTGGTCTCGGTCTTCCTTATGAAGTCATGACCCAGCATTTCAGCTCGTCCTATAGTGCCGCCCGGGCCGCCATCCTCGAAGCCTGGAAGGCTTTCAAGGTCTGGCGCAGCTGGCTCGTTGCTGAATTTTGTCAGCCTGTCTGGGAATGGGTGATTACCGATGCCATCGAAAAGGGGCTTCTATCGGCACCAGGATTTGAAGATCCACTGAAAAGACACGCATTTCTTGCCACACAGTGGGCCGGTACTGAGATGGGCTCCATTGATCCTTTGAAGGAAGCGAAGGCCCACGAGGTGGAAATCCTCTCCGGCGTCAAATCCCGCCGCTCAATTGTCGAAAGCCAGGGGCGGGATTTTGATAAGCAGGCCCGCGAGCATGAAGCGGAAAAGACTATTTTAATGAGCAATGCACGGGCCGGAAAGGTGTAAGTTGGGCGTGTCCGGATGGCGGTCAAGTTATGTACTTGGAGGAAACGCCCCATTCCAAGGCCCAACAGGCGTACCGGGTATTTCCTTTTGATAAGTTGTTTGCTTGAAAAGCTTAAAACCTCGGGCCTGGTAATTTGCAAGCGCCGTTGGACCATCCAAACTGCAGGTGTGTACCCAAACACGCTTCGCACCAGCTTCCCATGCTTTCTGGACTCCAAAAGAGAGCAAATGTCCGCCAATGCCTCGGCCTATGAACTGCCTTAACAGTCCAAAGTATGCAACCTCAACGTTATCATCATCTTGCAGCTCAAGTTCCACGTAGCCCGCAGGGGTTCCTTGTGAATATGCGACCCACGTTTGAACTTCTGTACGATCCAGATACTCAAGCCACTGATCGAAGGTCCAGGCCAGCCGATCGGTCCAATGCCAATCGCCTCCAACACTTGTATAGAGAAAACGGCTGAATTCCGGGCAGGGAATCTTCGCCTGCTCTATCGAAATATTCAGACACGCAGCTTGAGGATGAATGAGTTCACGTGAATCCAACATTTCCAGGTACCAGGTTGTGACATTCATTTGAAGTTGCACCTTTGTCATTTGGTCACCGAAGCCCGCCAGGAGGCAGCGACTCGTTCACAGTGGTTACACCCTTAAACATTTCTCCTGATGATTTCAATAGGTTTTCGGGTGGCTATAAGCATATTCACTGTGGTTCTTTTGCATTTGCAGGCCGATGAAATCGAGGAAGTGCTAAAGGAACCGAACCTGCGAAATAGCTCCAGCACCATCCCCTCTATCTGGAAAGGTGCAGAGTGGATTCATTGACAAGGTCAACCTCAATCCTTAAAACCCATGTTCACTTTTTTGCGAACATCGGAAGCCTTCACTTGAAAGGCGCGGAGGGCTATGGTGCGAAGGTATTTGTTTGAACCAAGGGAAGGAAACAAATGTCTCCACCAAAAAAATTGAAGCTCGGCTGGATTCCGGATACCCACGACGCACGCGATCATGTTTATAAGGCGCGAGGCACAGCTGAAAAACTGCCTGCCGCCGTTGATCATCGCGAGAGGTTCTTTCGCGCCTGGGACCAGGGTTCGCTTGGCTCCTGTACGGCCCAGTCCGCCGGTGCTGCAGCGATGTTTCTTGACGTCTATGATAAAGATATGCCCGTTGTCGTGCCGTCAAGGCTATTCATTTACCACGCAACGAGAACGCTCGAAGGAAGCGAGGATGAAGACACCGGGGCCACGATCCGGAACACGATCAAGGCCATTCTGAACTTTGGATATCCGCCTGAGGACCAGTGGCCCTACGACATTCGAAAGTTTGCATCCCGCCCGCCAGAGGAACTTTTCAAGGTCGCCAAAAAGGAACGGATCAAGGCATACGAACGTGTTGAGCGTAACCTTGACCATTTCCGGCAGCTTATCGCCGATGGCTTTCCGATCATCATCGGCTTTTCAGTTTACGAATCCCTCTACGGACGCAACGTGAAAAAGACCGGTGTTATACCGGCGCCCGTGGAGGGTGAAAAGCGCCTTGGAGGTCACGCCGTTGTCATCTGCGGCTATGACGACTGCAAGGAGGCCTTCATCATTCGCAATAGCTGGGGCGAAAACTGGGGCGAGAAAGGCTACGGTTATCTTCCTTACAGGATTATCGAAACTCCGGAGCTGTCCCAGGATTTCTGGGCCATCAAGTGAGCATGAAAATGGGTCAAGTGCCCCTTTTCGTTTCAAAGGAACAAAGGGTGCTTCCCGAACATGGCGGCATGTGAATTCGATTCGTGAAGCAGTACTCGTCACGATGGGTGCCCCTGAGTTCAAGAGCGAATACCCAACGAACAGCGATAAGCCGCTAACCCTGTTTAAACCAAACCCTACAGCTGCTTCCGATCTCGATGCTTCAGCACAGAGGTTCTTTTTATTAAGCACTTCTCTCAAAAGGGCAAAAGTCGAGATTACAGTGTTTGAGCGCTGTGGGGTTTGGTTTTTCTAATTATTTCGCTGCTCGCTGCAAATACGGCAAAGGATCGATCAGACGAAACCCGGGGGTCTCACTAGCAAAATGGCGAAGCCAGTATCCGTGCCCGGCACCGAAAAGTACAAATACCCGGTCTCCCGGCTTGGCGACCTGAACGAGCTTCGAAAATATCTTTGCGTTTCGCAAATACCATCCTGCGTTTAAGTCTGCTCCAGGCTGGGACGTTCCATCACCAAATCGTAATAATTCATAGTAAAATGGACCGTTCCGCATTAAAGGATTATTAGGATCATTGAGGGGAATAAGAATTTGCGCCACATTACTTTTATCCTGGTCCGATTCCAGCTTTTTAAGACTGCTCTGCATTTGTTGGGTAAGGCCGTCAAGACGTGCTTTTAGCTTGTGTGCTTCGGCAAAACTCTGCACCTTGTCAAATGGAAAGTAATCAGGCTCCCCTCCCTCTGGCCTCTCATCGATGCCATGAACAGCGGTGATCTTGAGCTTCTGGGCGAGACGAAATGCGACCTGGACAATTTCATCATTTTGGCTTTTCAATTTTTCAGGTGTGAACTTTCCAAAATAGGCAGATGCAAAATCGGGTGGGGACGCCATCTCCTCAACCATAATTCGATTTGGTCGAAATTCAGCCAAAGCGTCGACAAGTCTATCGAGCTCCTTCTGCCTTTTCTGTTGGAAAATATTATCTGCTTTTAGGTTGCTAAGATCGGCTCCTGGATTGCCCATGTGATAAGTGCCAAGAAACATAACTTCCACTGCCTTTTCAGATTCGGCAGCTGCTGAATAATTTCCCACCGCCCAAATCAAAAACAGACAAGCTAATTTTTTTTTCACTAAACCCTCTCATGCCAGGAATTTTTGACTGGATTGTCACAAAGTTTTTAGATCATTGTAATATATGAAACCCGATCACATCATGGAAGAGGTAAAATAAGCGAGAT
>NZ_DASQYZ010000295.1:0-22373 GCF_035638955.1 Oligoflexus sp.
CCACCAGGGACGCGGCGCAGGCGGATAAAAAGGGCAGTGTATAGGATAAATCAAGACGTTGCAGGGCTGGCCATTCGCTGTGATGCATAGGCTTTCTCCGCTCGTGTGGGCGCATCAGGGATGCAGGCTGGAACTTTTTCATTATAAGGAAAAAAGAAGGGATTGTGCGAGGAAATCCGGGATGGGGCGGCTGGGGGAAAACTCCAGCCAGCGATCTGGCTGAAGTTTCGAGCATGAATCAGAAATTGAAGGTCGCGTGCGATTGCAGAAGATAGCTGCTCTCGGTTTTGCTTTCGGCGCCAGTTTCCCAGCCGGTGCCAGGCAAACCAATGGCACCGGCAAAACCGAATTCCAGTTCCTTGCCGAGGCTGCGGGTATAGGACAGATCCACTTCAAAACCCAGCGAATCACCGTTGTAGCCGACACCCTTTCTGCCGGCTTCCTGCATTGCGGTCGACATGGATTCATTCAATTTAGCGGTCACAAATTTGGCTTCGAAGTTGCCATTTTCAACGCTTTGGTAACGGTAACCCGCGTTGAAAACCGTGGCGTTCATCACGCGATAGGGGTCAAACACACCGTCGACGCGCAGGTCGTCACTCTTTTTGCGGCCGTTGAAGAGCAGGAGCGCAGGCTTGAAGTTCGGATGGAATGCAAATGCCGTGACCTTTTTATCGCGATCACTGACCGGTTGATCGGCCGAAGCATATTCGGGCAGGTAGCCATCGGCATCACCAGGCGCATAGGCATAACCGGCAAAGATGGAATGCGAGGTGGCATTACCCTGATTGTATTCCTTCGGTCCCAGGTAAGCGCCGGAACGCGACAGGTAATATTCAATCGAACCCGCGAGGGCGATGGATTGAAGATCGTTCGCAACTTTGTCATCGATATCCAGAGTGCGCGCGCCGCCAAGCAGCGACCAGCTTGGAGCCGCGGAACGACCGAGGCGGAACACGGCTTCATTCTGCAGCACAAGGTCCTGCATCTGGAAGTTCAGGTAAAGGTCAGCGACCTTTAAATCGGTGCGGTTGTTGTCACCACCGACCACGTTCGCGAAGTAGATGCCGATCTGTTTGGAAAAACCTTTGCCGGCGTTAGCGCGATGATCATTGTATTCAATGGTCAGGAAAAACTGATCCAGGTCATCACCATTGTTGGTGGGACCGTAAGTGTCAGCCGACACGCCACTCGAAAGAATCGAAGCGCCGGTTTCCGCGATCTTGTCATAACCAACCGAGAAACCCAGTGTCTGCGATTTTTGAATGTTGATATCGCAGGTCACACCATCGAACACGCTGGCATCGGTGGTGAAAGGACGCGTGCCGTCATCAAGCAAAACGCCCATACCCCATTGCCGACCGCGACGACCGGCTGTCAGAAGACAGTAATCCATCGCATACTTTGCATAGAGTTTGGTGACCTTCGGCATATAGGGCTGGTAGCGGGGCTCGCCGCTGTTCTGATGTTCCATCACGCAGTCCGTTCCCGGTGCAGCCGGTGTGGCTCCGGATGGACAAGGCTGAGGTCTCGCCTTATCACCAAGGAAGGCTTCACGTTCGTCATCGAAAACTTTGAATTCCATGAAAACGCTGGATTTGTCGTTCACCCGGAGTTCGGTATCAAGACGGAAGAATTGGTCAACCGCTTGGAACGTGCTGGAACCGGCTTGATATTCTGGTTTTGTACGGGTTTCGCCACGCAGGCTGTAGTAACCGTGGCCGTCCACAAAAATTGCAGAAGCGGAACCACTGATGAGGGCACCGGCAAGACCGAAACTGCCCAGGATGAAGGATCCTCGTTGCATGCTGTATTCTTCCTTCAAAAGGTATTGCGACTTCGACCCCAAAGGGGCGCAGCCCTGGTGTCATCCGGATGATACCCCAATACGATGGGGTTGACCCAACTTCATAACACGAATGCCGGGCGCTTGGCGAGCCTACTCATCCTCGTCGGAACCTGTGATTTGGTCTTTCATAAGCTCCCATTCCCAGCGATGCCGCTGCATGGCAACGCAGCGACCTGTTGAGGGGTCTATTTCGGCGAGGATAAAGCAGAGCCAGAGGTCATGAGTGGCAGGTTCAAATCGACGTTTTTCACCCGTCTGCATGCGCTGCAAAGCGGCTTCTGTCCTGATGCCAATGACAGAGTCATATGGACCTGTCATGCCAATATCGGTCGTATATCCGGTGAAGCCACCGAGGATGCGTTCGTCCGCCGTCGGCACATGACTGTGGGTTCCATACACCAGGGATGCGCGGCCTTTCAAAAAGTGACCGATCCCCTGCTTTTCACTGGTGGCTTCAGCATGAAAATCAACGATCCGGATTTTACACTGAGCCGGCAGTTGACTGAGGATGGTATCCACTGGGGTGAAAAAATCGCGATTGTCGGGATGCATGAAGGCGCGACCGATCAGATTGATGACGGCAAAGCTATGGCCCGATCGGCTTTTCAAAACCCGATAGGCGGCTTCGATGCGATCGACGTTCATCATATTCGCCGGCAGCACGAGGCGTTCCGCCTGCGGCGCGAAGCTGTGAATTTCCGGCTTATCGTGCCAGTGGTTGCCCATGGTGATGCAATCGATGCCGAAATTGTCAACGAACTGATTATAGATTTTCTTGGTCAGGCCGAAGCCTCCCGCTGCATTTTCCCCGTTACAGATCACAATGTCCGGTTGAAAACGCTCGCGGGCCAAAGGCAGGAGCTTACTGAGGCAGCGACGACCTGGTTTACCAATGACGTCGCCTATGGCGAGGACTTTAATCGTCATTTGGCGAATTCAGCGTATTTGCTCTCGCGGAGTACGATAACTTTCACCTGGCCGGGGAAGGTCATTTCCTTACGCAGACGGAGAGCAATTTCATTGGCGATGTCGATGACTTCGCTATCGCTGACACCAGTAGGTGTGACCAGCGCACGAACTTCACGTCCAGCCTGGATTACATAGGATTCCTGGATGCCGCGGATGGAATTCACGAGGCTTTCCATATCCTGCAGACGCTTGATATATGTTTCCAAAACTTCACGGCGGGCGCCAGGTCGACGTTCGGAAAGAACGTTGGCAGCCTGGACGACCACGGTCAAAGGATAGGCATAGTTGAGATCTTCGTTATGGTGATTCAGCACCGCATCGACAACTTCCGTGGGCTCATTGTATTTCACGCAAAGGTCGGCACCGATTTTGGAATGGTGGCCTTCCGTTTCCTGATCGACGGCTTTGCCGATATCATGCAGAAGTCCAACGCGCTTGGCCTTCTTCACGTTCAGGCCCATTTCTCCGGCCATGATTCCACAGATGTGGGCGACTTCCACGGCATGTTGCAAAACGGTTTGCGCGCCAGCTGTTCGATACTTGAGTTTACCGAGGTAACGCAAAAGTTCAGGATGCAGATCGGTAATGCCAGTATCAAAGGCAGCCTGCTCACCATTTTCCTGGATAATCTGATCAAATTCCTCGGTGACTTTTTTCACTGTTTCTTCGATGCGCGCGGGGTGAATGCGGCCATCGGCGATCAGTCTTTGCAGGGAGATATTGGCGATTTCGCGGCGGATGGGATTGAAGCAGGAGATGATCACAGCTTCGGGGGTGTCGTCGATGATGAGGTCAACCCCGGTTGCCTGCTCGATAGCGCGGATGTTCCGACCTTCGCGACCGATGATGCGGCCTTTCATTTCATCCGAGGGCAGACCGACCACGGTCACCGTGGAATCGTTCACATATTCTGAAGAGACCCGTTGTACAGCAAGGCTGACCATGGATCGGGCAATCCGCTCGCCTTCGAGTTTGGTGTCCTCTTCAATCTTCTTCAGGCTCTCACGGGCCTGGTTTTTGGCTTCCACTTCCAGCGACGAAATCAATTCGCGACGGGCTTCTTCCTGGGACAAATTAGCAATCGTTTCCAGGGTTTTGCGGCTGTCTTCAACAACCTTTTCACTCTCGCGAATCAGCTGCTTCAGGCGCTCCTCTTCCTGATTCAGGTGGCCAGTCATTTTTTCAAGATCCTGCTCTTTTTTCTCGAGCTGACTGAGTTTCTTTTCCAGCAGCTCCTCGCGGCCCTTGACCTTGCCTTCCAACTTGGCCAATTCACTGCGGCGCTTTTTCGCTTCTTGCTCGAACTGAAGGCGGCGCGTTTTGGCCTCCTGCTTCACTTCGTTGTGGGCTTCCTGAACAATGCGCTCCTTTTCACGGTGCGCTTCTTCGAGAATTCGTTCGGAATCGGCTTGGGCTGCTTCAAAAGCTTTCTTGAAATTCTTCTTATTCAGAGCAATAAACGCGACAAAACTGACGAATATCGCTGCAACCAGGACGGCTATAATAATTGCAGTATCCACTGTGAGGGGCCTCCAGACAGAATAGAGCCAGAATAGAGCGGGACTCGCTACGGGAACCACGTGCTAGTCGAATGAACTTGTGATGGTAGCCCGAGACTGCAAAGAATGCAACGCAGTGCTGCGGTTGGCTGATTTCTGGGGCAAATGGCGGGGGATCAGGCAGGGCCTGACCTCTGAGTCCAGGACTCAGAGGTCATGAAGCGTTAGGGATTGGACAGAACGAATTCGTCGCGGCGGTTTTTCGCCCAAGCGGATTCGTCATGGCCTTCCACGGATGGCTTCTCTTCGCCATAGCTCATGGTCGGCAGACGGCTGGCGTCGATTCCCAATTGAACGAGATAGTTCTTGGCCGATTGTGCACGGCGCTGGCCCAGAGCGAGGTTATACTCAACCGAGCCGCGCTCGTCGGTGTGACCTTCGATTTGAACCACAGCGCGACCGCTGCCCTTCAGGAATTCGCCGAGCTTGTTCAATTGACCCTGGCCTTCGCTGTTGAGCGAATAGTCGTCAAAAGCAAAGTAAACAGGCGTGGTCACTTCCGCAGCCGAAGCAGCCGAACCACCAGTGGCTGGCTCAGGGGGAGTTGCGGGAGTCTCGGCTGGAGCTGGGGCAACTACTTCTTCTGGTTTCTTGTCGTCCGAGCAACCAACCAGACCAATGGCCAAAGCCATCGCCACAGCAGCCCAGGGTTTGCGAGTCTTGAGAATCATCCTGTCTTCTCCTGATATATGAAAATATTCGAACACCTCAAATGTCGCCAATAACGAGGGGTAATCGTAATCACAGGAGAGTAAAAAATGCAACCTGGATTTCGCTGAAAAGGCGGTGTTTCTCCCCCTCGAGGGAAGGGGAGGTGGGATTTTCAGAAGAAATCAGGGCATCGTCGTTTTTTGCGCGGCCAAATCACTTGGGTGAAGTCCTAGGCGCTCGGGTGGCCCAGACGTTCACCCAATCGATATTGAATACCCGAGAAGCTGCTGCTCGACATGAAAATTATGGCATCATTGGGTTTAGCCTGAGCCACCAATGATTCGAGTAAATCTTCATTGTCGCCGAAAGCCTGGGCGCTTTCCCCGATCAGTTGGGCCATCTCCGCCGTATTCATCCTTTGGTCGGCGGGAATACGTTGATCAACAGGACACGCGCCGATAAAGACTCGATCGGCCACGCTGAGAGATTTTGCGAATTCCTTGACGAAAACATTGCGCCGGCTGGTGGCATTCTTCGGTTCAAAGGCGACGATCAGGCGACGATTGGGATACAGCGTACGCATGGATTCCAGTACGGCTTTGACGGCCGTGGGATGGTGCGCAAAATCTTCGAAAACATCGATATTTCGCACACTCGCCAGGCGATCCAATCGGCGTTTCACACCGGAAAATTTCTGCATCGCTTGGGCAATCTGAGCGAATTCCACGCGGGGTGCGTCGCCCGCAGCCTGTATGAGTTCCAGGCAGGCCAGGACCTGGCAGACGTTCGCTGCATTGTGGGGACCAGCCAACTGAGTCATGACTTCACGCTTTTGCCCGTCGGCTGTCTGAACGGTAATTTTCCAGTGGTCATCTTTACCCGAGGCCGGCGCTTCAAGCTTCAAGAGCTTCACTTTGGCGTTGGTGCTTTTGCCGAGGGTCGCGACGGTGGTGACCTTGTCGATCAGCTTCAAACGAGTCAGCAAACTCGCCACACCCGGGTCATCGATATTGGCTACAATTTTGGAAGGATCGCTGACCAGGGCGAGCATTTTGGTGAATTGCGCTTCAATCGCAGCCAGATCTTTGAAAATGTCGGCGTGATCAAACTCTATATTATTGAGGATCACATACTTCGGCCGGTAATGAAGAAATTTGGAATCCTTGTCAAAGAACGCGGTATCGTATTCATCGCCTTCAATGGCAAAAATATTGCCACGGCCCAGCGAAAAACCCTGCGGCAAATCCCGGGGAATGCCGCCGATCAAATAACCTGGGTCCCAGCCCAGATCGCGGCACACGCAGGCCATGATCGAAGTCGTTGTGGTTTTCCCATGGGTTCCCGTCACGACCACACTGGCTCTTTTGTGCAGAAAATTTTCGCCCAAAAATGCCGGAAAACTGGTGTATTTGATCGAGCCGCTCAGCAGGGCTTCGAGTTCCACATGACCGCGGGACAAGGCATTGGCCACGATCACGAGCTTAGGATTGGCCTTGGCCAGGTTCTCGGCGGAATAAGGCGTGTAGACGTGAATGCCAAGCTCCTCGAGCATGGTGGACATGGGAGGATAAATATTCGCGTCGCTGCCAGTGACTTTAAAACCCGCTTCCTGGGCCAGTCCAGCCACAGCAGCCATACCCGTGCCGCCAATTCCCATAAAATATACGGCATCGCCCGGTTGCAATTGTGTTGTCAAGGGATCCTCCTAGCTGTTGATAAATCCGATTCGTGGTTCCAAATTCCATCGCAGGCGATCACCGTCCACTTCCACCGGCCAACCGACTGGCAGGGGCCAGTTGGGCGAGCAGTGACCAAAGAGCGGGCAAAACCAGACGGGAATATTCAAGCGCTGCACCAAAGTCTCGCGCATCTGCGCTTCGGTGCACATACCTTCCACTTCACTGCCGACAAAGCGACCCAGGATAATACCCCGAACGCCTTTTAAAGCCCCGCTTTGCTGCCACTGATTGACAAAACGCATGACGCGAGCGGGGTGTTCGCCGATATCCTCCCAATAAAGGATATGATCATCGAGCGATTTGGGAAAATAGGGTGTGCCGATCAGATTCGTGAGAACCGACAGACAGCCACCAAAGGCTGGGCCTTGCACGCGCGGGGGCAGACCCTTGCCTTCAAAGAGGAGCGGGAGTTCAATCTCCTGCCGCTTGCCCTGGAGAAGATCCAGCAAGGCGCGCACGTCATCGTCCCCGTGCTTACGCCAAAGATCTGTGGCGGGCATAGGTCCATGAATGCTATTCCAACCTAACTTGGTATAAAATGCTGAGTGGAGCGCGGAAATATCGGAGAATCCAATGACCGCCTTCGGTTTCATCGCGCGGTAAAGGTCCCAGTTAATGCCGTCAAGAAGGTCAGACACACCATAGCCGCCGCGAACGCTCATGAGATACTTAACGTCAGGCGCACGCAGTGCGTTCTGCAACTGGTCCAGCCGATCCAAACGGCTGCCCGCGGTGAAGGGCCATGTTGGATCCGGGCTGACTTTATGATAGCTCAGCGCAAGGCCAAGGCCTTCCAGTTCTTTCAGACGCGTATCGAGCAACTCGGCTTGAAAGCGTCCGGCAGGGCTGATGATTCGGATGTGGGCGTGGTCCTTGGTCGGCATGGGATCCCGCGAGAAATGTTATTATTCCAGCACTATAGCAGCTCAGGATAGGTCTATGGCATACAAATTTGACTGTCGATTGTTTTCCGGATACAAGCCCTGCGTCCATAAACGTGACTGCGCTGGATGTCCGCACCATGATCCCGTGAAAGAACGGATCTGCATTCTCAGTCTGGAAGCCATGGGCGCTGTGCTACGCACGACCTGTCTTCTGCCGGCGATCAAACGTCGGTATCCAAACAGTCATATCACCTGGATCACCCTGAAAAACACCAAAGCCTTGCTCGACAATAATCCTTATATCGATCGCATCCTGCTGGCCGACACCGCGGCGATCAACACGGCCTGGCATCTGCAATTTGATTTGCTGCTGGCGGTCGATAAATCCCTGGAAGCAGGAGCCATCGCTCAGCGCTTGCAGGCAAAGGAAAAGCGCGGGTTTGGTCTTGATGCGAATGGGGTGATCGTGCCTCTGAATCCTGAGGCCGCGTATCAATATGATGTTGGGCTGAATGATGAATTGAAATTCTTTATCAATCAGAAAACCGAGACCCAGCAGATTACCGAAACCATGGCGCTGGACTGGCAACGTGATCCTTACATTCTTCAGCTGTCAGCCGCCGAGGAAGAGGAAACCCGACGTCGCCTTAAAATTTTGATCGGTGGAAAAGCGAAAGGCATCATCGGCTACAACACGGGCTGTTCTTTGCTCTTTCCCTATAAGAAATTCACGGTCGAACGTTCGATCGAATTGATTCGCGCCTGGCGCCAGGCTTATCCTGAGTTTGCTGTTGCGTTGCTCGGTGGTCCCGAAGACACCGATCGTCAACGGCTCATGAAGGAAGCTTTTATAAATGATTCTTTGGTTTTAAATACACCGACAACCGAGGGCCTTCGATCGGGTGTGCTGTGGATGAATACGGCCGACATGGTGCTGTCAGCCTGCTCGCTTGGTTTGCATATCGCCATCGGTTTGAAAAAACCATCGATCGCATGGTTCGGCGTGAGCTGCATTCAGGAAATCGATCTCTACGATCGTGGCGTGAAATTACAATCGGATGTAAGCTGTTCGCCTTGCTGGAAAAAATCCTGCGACAAGCCGGTTAAATGTTATGACCAGGTCAGCGTCGAACGTATACTGGCCGCAACAGCCGAATTGATGAATCAACATATCCTACCGAAAAGTTAAAGATTCGACGGGAATCCGCCCAGTCTTGGGCACGGGCCTATTCGCCCGTTCAACCTTCCCGTATAATTTAATTATGACCTCACGACCATAGTTGGTAGCTTATCTGCCTATCCCCCTTCAGGAGGATTGAATCCATGTCTTTCATCACTGAGCGATATTTCCAAATTTTGGATAATCATAAGCTCTATGAACGCGTGAATGATGAACAATCCCTGCGTTTGTTTGTCGAGCATCACGTCATTTGCGTGTGGTCTTACAATTTTCTGTTAAGAGAAATTCATCAGGAGCTGACAAGCCTGATCCATCCCCTCAATTCCCAATCCCAAAAGGAAGCCATTCGCCTGGTTTCCGAAATGATTCTGGAAGAGGAAGTCGAGGAGCAGCAGGATGGTTCCCTCCTGAGTCACTTCGAAATTTATCTGGAAGCCATGCAGGATCTCGGCGCGAACATCACGCCGATCGTCAGCTTCTTTGATCTGCAGGATTCCGGTCAAAGCTGGCAGACAGCCCTCAAGCACGCTCGCTTCCCCGCTGCGGTCAGCCGTTATGCTCGAAAAATGAGCCGCTTCTCCCAAGCGCCTCTGCACGAAAAAGCTGCGGCACTTTTCTATGAAGGCGAACCCTTCATTCCGGATGCCTTCCTGCTCCGTCTCGGCCAGCTCGGAAATAACGTCAAGATCGGTCGTCTCCTCGATTATTTTGAACGCCACATTGAAGGCTTGAAGCGACCCGGATTTTCCGCGAGCGGACGCCTTGTGGAAATTCTTTGTAATAACGATGAGAAGATGAGCACGGAAGCGGAAAACGCCGCGGAAGAAGCCATGAAAAATCGAGTGGAGCTTTGGAATTACCTGAGCGAACAACTCGAAACACTGCCCGCGCCGATCAAAAAGAAAAAACCAGCGCCGGCTCTGCGGCTGGTTTCGAATATCGGCATCTGACCTTTCAAACCCTTAAGAAGGCAAAATCCTGGCGGCTTCGCGCATATGCTCGAAGCAAAGCTGGGCTCCTGCGTTGAATAGAATCTCGGGCGCATGCTGCGAGCAGATACCGATGGGTATCATATGCGCAGCAATCGCGGCTTCAATGCCGTGGGTGCTGTCTTCAAAAACCAAAATGCTGCCATGCGCTGTGAAGGGAAAACCGAGTTTCACAGCTCCTTTGACGTAAGGTTCCGCATCGGGTTTGGGGCGGTGATAATCATCGAGCCCAAGAAAAAACGGCACAGGCAGCTGGTGCTTTGCAATCGCAGCTCCGATAAAATCTCGCGGCGCATTGCTGACAATGCCATACGGTATGGATCTTTTACGCAGTTCCTCCAGAAACTCCCGCGCTCCCTCGATCAATTCAATCGTATCCAGATTATCAAAGACATGAATCTGCTTGCGGCGAATCAACTCCGGTTTGGCCGCAGGATAGCCGCTGCGTTCGGCCAGTATTCGGCCGATCGCGGCGGTCGAACGGCCCACCAGACTTTGCAGAGTCTCGGGTTCCAGGTCCTGTTTGAACATGCCCCAATAGGCTGACTGCCAGCCTTTCAGGTGCGTCGGCGTGCTGTTGACGATCACCCCGTCGAAGTCAAAAAGGGCCGCGCGAAAGTCCATAGAATTACCTCTGACGTTTTAGCCGTAGCCGAATATAGAAGTCCCACGCGCCTCAGGCAATGATATAGTGCAACGAGTTCCCGGCCCCCGTTTGGGGGCGCAACCTGTTCCAAGCCGGAGGCCAGCATGGTTCAACGATTGCTGAAGATATCAACTGTCAAAGTCACGGAGGCGCTCCAAGCCGCTCTGATGGAATATGCCAACCAGCGTAAGGCTGTGGTGGGAGCCGAAGGTCTGCTGATGGCGTTGCTCGATCAAAAGGATTCGATCGTCGTCAAGATCATCAACGAACTCGATCGCGACGCCGGCGAATTGCGTTCTGAAATGGTGGACCGAGCCATGGCTTCCATCAACGAGCTGCCGCAGTTCAGTCAGGGGCAGGTCGGACAGATCCGTATGACCAAGGATGTGGAAAATCTTTTTGAGGCCGCCGATCGCGAGCGGCGTCGCATGGGCGACAGTTATATTTCCACCGGAGCTCTATTTTTAGCCTGTTTTGATCGCACTGTGCCGGGCACGTCGCGCATTCTGGATGAAGTGAATCTTCGTTATGAAGAGTGCGCCCGCGTTCTGGATCAGATCCGCGGCAATCATAAGATCACCGATCGTGAAGAGGAATCCCGGCAGAGCGCGCTGGATGAGTATACCACTGATCTGACAATCCTGGCCCGCAAGGGCGAGCTCGATCCCGTCATCGGCCGTGATGCAGAAATTGAGCGCGTGATTCAGATCCTTTCGCGGCGGAAAAAGAATAACCCCCTGCTCGTAGGTGAACCTGGTGTCGGTAAAACCGTCATCGCCGAAGGTCTGGCGAACCGGATCGCGGCAGCGGATGTCCCTGAGTATCTGCTGAACAAGCGCATTCTCTCCCTTGAAATCGCCACACTGCTTGCGGGTGCGAAAATGCAGGGCGAGTTTGAAGAACGTCTCAAAAATATCCGCGATGAAGTGGTCGCCGCATCAGGAGAAATTATTCTCTTTATCGACGAGATCCATACCGTGGTGGGCGCCGGTCGTGCGTCGGGCGCACTGGATGCATCCAACATGCTGAAGCCGGCTCTGGCCCGGGGTCAGCTCCAGTGTATCGGCGCCACAACCAACCGCGAGTATAAACAGTATATCGAGTCTGATAAGGCGCTGGCCCGACGCTTTGAAGCGGTCCGTGTGGAAGAGCCCAGCGTCGAGGATACCATTAAAATCCTCAAGGGCATTCAACCGAAATATGAAGAGCATCACCAGGTTAATTACACGGATGATGCCATGATCGCTGCCGCTGAACTGTCCCATCGCTATATCCAGGATCGCAGTCTACCCGATAAAGCGATCGATCTGATTGATGAAGCAGGAGCCGTCAAACGTCTCAAGGTTATCTATACGCCGCCCGAATTACGAAAACTGGAAAAGCGGCGGCAGGAGCTGTCGGAAGCCAAATCCAAGGCTTTCAATGCCCAGGATTTTGAGCAGATGTCGCGCTTTCAAATGGAACTCGTCCAACTGGAAACTGAAATGGAACAGAGGAAGGAAGAGTTCCAAAAGGAAAGGGGGCAGGAAGATCGCAGCGTGGACCGCGAGGCGGTGGCGACGGTTATCAGCAAAAAAACCGGCATCCCCCTGAATAAGATGGTGGCCACCGAAATCGAAAAGCTCCTGAATCTGGAAGAGCATTTACAAAAACGCGTCATCGGTCAGAACCATGCGATCCGTTCGGTCTCGAACGCCATCCGCCGGAACCGGGCCGGTCTGCGGCGTCCCAACGTGCCCATCGCCTCCTTTCTCTTTCTGGGCCCCACCGGGGTGGGCAAGACCGAGCTGGCGAAAGCGATTGCCGCCGAGATCATGGACGATGAGAACCGCATCATTCGCATCGATATGTCTGAATACATGGCCAAGCATGATGTGAGCAAACTGATCGGCTCACCACCGGGTTATGTGGGTTACGGTGAAGGCGGGCAGCTCACGGAAAAGGTCAAACGCCAGCCGTATTCGGTGGTGCTCTTCGATGAATTCGAAAAAGCCCACCCGGACGTATTCAATATTCTTCTGCAGATCCTTGATGAAGGGTGGCTGACTGATTCGGAAGGGCAGCGGGTGAGTTTCGCTAATTGCGTGATTATCGGCACCTCCAACATCGGCTCGGAAGTCATGTCCGACCGCCGCACACCGATCGGCATCGGGGCGCAGGTGAATGAATGGTCGAAGGATGAGGAGACCAAGGAAATCTTTAAAATCGTCAAAGGTTTCCTCCGCCCTGAATTCATCAACCGCCTGGACGAGATCATCATCTTCAACCGTCTCGACAGCGAGCAGTTCCGCGAGATCGTTGAAATTATGCTGACCGACCTGAGCAAACGCCTCGGCCGCTTGCAAGTCGAACTCCAGGTCACTGATGCCGTCCGCAATGGATTGGTGCAGAGCATCGATACCAAAAATTACGGAGCCAGGCCTTTGAAACGCAAGATGGAAGAGAAAATCGAAAACCCGATTGCCAGCCTTCTGATCAGGGAACGCGTGGAAGGACCGAAGGTTGCCGCCGTCGGCTGGGCCGATAACGATGCGAAGATTGAGTTGCGTCGGAAGCCGTGACGGCAACAGCCCGAGCCCCCTCTGCGTCAAGGATTTGGCTGACTTTTACACTGGTTCTGGGCGCGTTAGACTGAGAAAGTCAGCAAAAACCAGTTTGCGCATGAGGGTTCTATGGCTGAGCAGTGGCTTTCCATAGTGGAGTACGCACGAACCTTTGCCGTTTCTGATATGACTGTCCGTCGTCGAATCAAGACCGGACGTCTTCAGGCGGTTTTAAAGGAAGGCAAATATTATATCCCGGTAGGTCCGGGCACGGCCGCGGAAGCTGCAGAATTTGCTGCGGCCGAAGCAAGGCAGTCCGTTGAACCGGCGCCTGTGATGCCGGCTCCGGCACCTGCTCCTGTTCCCGCGCCTGTGATAAGGGACGAGGCCGCGATGAATGCAATGCAGACGCCACGGCCCGGTGCCACGTTTCGAACGTTGCCAGGGAATCTTAGCAATAATTTGCAAAAATATGATAACACGCTGGTCGATTCACAGGCTCTCCTGCAGTTCTGTGAGCACAGTGTGACCCGCATCAACTCGATTGAACGCCATCTTCAGGAAAGCTTTCAGCTGCGTCTGCAGAGTATGGAAGCCCAGCTGAAGCTGAAGGATTCCCAGCTTTCCCAGCTTAAGCAACAGGTCGAGGACCTGCAGATGCTAGTGAAGCTTATGGAAATGAACGGCACCCGTTAATCCGGCAACCAAAGCAGACTCGTATCCCCGTAACTCAGGAAGCGATATTCCTGAGCCACGGCTTCACGGTAAACCTTCTGCATATTCTCATAACCCAGCAGCGCCGACACCAGCATGAGCAGTGAACTCTCCGGCTGATGAAAGTTGGTCATTAATCCCGATACAGCCCAGGGTCGATAGCGATCCTCGCGATGCCGCGGGTATAAAAAGAGCTGCGTATCCTGCCACTGATCCACAAGGGAATCCGCACCTTCAACCCGCATACGCTGCGCAAAGGATTCCAGACAGCGCAGGGTCGTGGTTCCTACCGCTACAATCGGCCTCTTTTCCGCCAAAGCCTTTTCCATCGCCGCAAATGTTTGGCGACTCAATCGATAGGTCTCGCGATGCATAACATGGGCATCGAGATCATTGGTCTTCACAGGCAGGAACGTGCCGCCACCCACATGCAGGGTCACCGGCGCTGTTTGGATACCGGCTTCACGCAAGGCATCCCACATCCCGGCATCAAAATGCAAACCGGCCGTCGGTGCGGCCACCGATCCCCGTTCATTGGCATAAATCGTTTGATAACGGTCACGGTCAGGACTTTCAGGAGCGCTGATGGCGTCCGGCCTGGCAATATAAGGCGGCAAAGGAATGTAGCCTTCCTTTTCCATCCAATCAAAAAAAGCTTCATGCTCCAGATTAAACGACACTTCCAAATAAGGCTGCGCCGCATCCTGATGTCGCCGCTCAATCGTGGCCACACAACCCGAAGCCAGCTGAATGGATAAACCCTCATGCAGTTTGCGCAGGGGACGACCCAACGCTTCCCAGCGATGACCGGGTCCACTCAAGGGCCGCAGCAGCATCAATTCCAGTTTGCCGCCATGGGGCGTATGACCCAGAAGTCGTCCCGGCAGCACACGGCTGTCGTTATAAAGCAAAAGAGTTCCCGCCGGCAGTTGCTCGGGCAGATGTCGAAACATGCTGTGTTGCAGTGTGCCATCCGCCTTACGCACCAAAAGCCGCGACCCACCGCGATCACTCAGCGGTGTTTGCGCGATCAAACGTTCGGGCAGCTCGTAGCGAAAATCTTCAAGATGGAGTGGGGACGGATCCATATTCTCTCGCAAAATACGGCGAAAAAGCCGGAATTAGGATCGAGAATATGGCATTAAAAAGGCCGGATCACAAGGGCTCGTTCGGCTCAGGTCCGATCCTTGGGCTTAATAGCCAAGGGCTCATAATGACTATAGAATTTGAAAGTATTGAGCTTGGCTTCGACGGATTTTTTGAACGGATATTCGATGGCTCCCAGCATTCCAGGCAGGAATTGGCCCCAATATTCATCCACTTTTTTAGGGTCAGTCGTCTTCAATTCCAGCGTTACGGTCGGAATATGCCGTTCATTCCCGGCAAAGTTGCCGAGCGAGCCGGGATAGAAGGAATAATCCACAACTCGATAATTGTTCGCCTTTTTCGATATAGCGGCCGCCAGCATCCGGGCCTGGGTTTCGGTCGGGGTCAAAGTGCTGGGCTTTTGATCACCCGGTCCATCGTAATCGAGAAAGCCCAAAGGCGCATGAATCGACAGGATTTTATCCGGCTGAAAATCATCGATCAATCGCACCTGAAAGATCGTTTCAATTTCTGAATTGGGAAAGTGACCAGGAAAATAGGCCAAATTCTTGTTACGACCCGACTGCCACCAGCTCAGGGATTTTTCATACCAGTCCAGCGTGAAGAAATTGCGATTGGGATCCACGCCGCGCGCGTTGGTGCGGATTGGTTTGTCCACAAAAAATCCATCCGGATTGATCAGCGGAGCAATGACCACACGTTGATCGGCTTTCAGCAGATCCGGATGGGCCAGGAGATGTCGGGCCAGACGAAACCCCATCGGCACAGGCGTCACTTCATTGGGGTGCACGGCGCTCAGAAGGAGGGTGACATCCTTGCCTTTGCCAAACGAGGCGTAAAGCAGGGGACGTTTTTCCACGGTTTGAATGCTTGCCTGCCATTTCACAGCGCCGCAGGGATCCGCTTCCCATCCAAACTTGCCAAACTGCAAGCCGAGCTGCTTACAGAATTTTGCAACCTCGACATCCTGCTGGGATTCTTCCAGGCGGAATTCGCGATGGTTTTCCGGGTTGATGGATCCGGATTTAATAAAGGCTCGACTGAGGATGGCCGAATATTCCGGGGGATGCGCAAAACCGAAGCTCGTCAGGCCCAGGCTTCCTGCCGCAAACCAAATCAGACCCCATCTTTTCATACGTTCCAGTCCTTTTGCTTCGAGCAGGGAAACACCGGCGTCCCGCGTTACTTTTATTATACCTGTCCTGCCTCATAATCTTCACCCAAGACTGAAAACAGGACGATTTTGATGCCGTCCATTCCAGGCAGGAGCATTGGCATTGCCGGCTAGGGCGAGTTCGAAACGCCGCCCATCCAGGGTTATCGGCAGATGATCCTGGCTGTGAACCGCGATCTTATGGAGGTTTTTCTGAGCCGGCAACCATTCTGCAAAGGCAGCCCAAAGAAATTTTGGGACCATGACAAGACTAAGGCTCATCGCGCGATCCAGCAAGACATCGGCCAGATTTTTTTGCGGATCGAACGTTTGCAGCAAAAGCAGCGGTGCGCCTGGACCGGGGCGTGGCTGTAGAATCCGGCCCTGGCAGCGTAGTCTAAAAGCGGCATGCTCCAAAGCCAGATCCATTCCGAGTGGCAGCTCCCCCACGGGCTGAGATGCGTGGTGGAGAGTGTGTACAAATGCCTGCTGGAACGGTTCGGTGGATGCATCCTGCAGAAGAAAGAGCACACGACTCGACATACAGCCTTTTTGCAGAAGACTGAAGGCATCCTTCCAAAGCTTTTCAGCATCACCCTTCTGATACATGAGGGACACCGCAAGCGAGGTCCCAAATCCTTGGACGGGAACCGGACACACAGCCCTGACCGCGGCGAGGGTTTCATCGGATCCAAAAATCATCACGGCATCAACCTCTGGCATCGGATCCACTCCAATGCGTTGAGGAGCCTCCCAAATGGAAAAGCCGCCGAGAGGCGCCAGGAGTTTTTGCACCCTTTGCACAAGCGGATCATGCGTCCTGGCCCTGAGATAGAGCTCAAGGCCAAGCATGGTTCCCAAAAAAATGGGATATAGCCAGGCGAAGTTGTGACTTTCCGGTGGAATGATCAACCAGCGTGCGGGGCATTCCCCACCGCGAGCGAGGGTTGCCGCCTGTATCCAATCCTGAGGCGTAGCCGGCAGACTATGCTGCAGATCATCACGCAGCCAGAGGGCCGCTTGCGTCTCATAAAGTTCCGTGCGCCAGAGATTCCAAAACTCCTGATCATCGAGAAGGATCCGGGTGAGTCGATGCACATGCTCCGCGCGGTCCGGGGAGAGAGGCGCTGTCAGAAGGCGACCCGCTGCGGGCGAAGTTTCGATTTTACGTTCACCCGCAATGTTTTCCGCCAGCATGGAACAGCCTTTTAAAGGGCTCATGGGAACGCGGCCAAGCAGTTGAAACGCTCCATCCTCACGGACCAGCGCCATATCCTCAGTTCGAATCGGCCATGGGTAGTCAATCCGCCAGGTATCGTGCACCACGAGTGTGCCTTCACCGGCAGTTTGCGATCGACTGCAGCGATCCCGAACACTCACGGAAATGGTGGACGGAAATCGAAACCAGCGTTCCTGCAAAGTCAGCTCCGGCGCGTCCGGACTCTCTACAAAATCATAGGCCTGGCTGGACAGCTCGCACATGCCGTATTCACTGACGATATGATTGCGCGATACTCCCAGATGCTCCTGGATCAAAGTATAGAGTTCTTCCCGGGTGACCGAACGCGAACGTCCCTTGGTCCCACCGGTTTCAATCACGATGCTGCCTTGGGGCAACTGCAGATGCACGCCGTCATCGGCAAGATTCACAAAATGAAAGGCGGTGCCAAAGACCCAGACAGGCCGGTCAGGAACCTGCCCCAGGCCGTCCCAGTACTGCAGTTCATGCTCCTCACCAATCCAATGCACCATCTGCGCAAGACTCGAATCCGGCCATGTTTCGATGTCTGGAATCAAACTCAAACCAGGAACATGGAGAGGTTCCGCAAAGAAATGCCGCAAAATATTCTGAAACGCGGCCACAGAATTGCGCCGATAGGTTTCGAGTCCAGCTTTTGAAAAATGACTTTGCGAGCGATCGGCGCGCGTCGTTCCACTCGAGAGAAAGGTGCGAACAACAGGCCCAGAAATCAAGTCCCGTAAGGCATCCGCCTGCAGTTTAAAAAATTCGATGGGCAAAAGATTGGCGGTTCCATAGGAGGCGCGCAGAGCGTCCGTGGACAGTGGCAGGTTTTTTTTAAGATCTTTCATGCGTCATCCTCCCGGATCTGCAGCTTATGCCAGCCCAGGCGTCGGCTGTAAACGGCCAAATGCGGCTGGGATCCGTCCCACGGCGCATCCCTCTCGAGTGCTATCCAAAGTCGCAGCTTTTCGCTAGAATCTCCAGATTGTTTAGACCGGCTCAACGCAAGCGCCAGGGACTCAGGGCATGACGACGCAGTATTACCTAAAACTTGAGCAATTCGAAGGGCCACTTGACCTTCTTTTGCACCTGATCCGGGTGAATGAAATCGATATCTTCAATATCGATATCTTCAAGCTGACCCAGCAGTACCTCGCGTATCTGCGCATCCTGCGCTACGATGATTTGGCCGATGCCGGCGAATTTATCGAAATGGCCGCGACGCTGATCGAAATCAAAACCAAAATGCTCCTTCCTGGCCAGGAAAGTCAGGATGAAAGCGGCCTTCTGAGCGAGGATGATCCCCGCTATAACCTGCAGGAACGCCTGCTTCAGTATGAAACCTTTAAAAAAGTTGCGGGCTATCTGGCCGTCAAGCCCCAGTTCGGTGTGCAAATCCGCTCCTCGATGGAATGGCAGCGGCTCACCCCTGTCTATGAATCCATTGAGGCGCCGCTGATTGGGGACGCCGCAGCCCTGGTCGTGCTCTACGAACAGATGCTGCGGGATTTGGCGGAACGCAAGCCTGCGGCACGTCACGAAGCCAAGACTCACCAGGTGACGGTCGAGGAAAAGATCACTGAACTGGCGCGGATCATGGATAACGTGAATTTTGCCTTGTTTCAGGGCTTCTATAAAACTTTTCAGTCGCGCTATGAATTGGTCGTTTATATTCTGGCCACGCTCGAGCTTGCCAAAGCTGGCACCATCAAGGTGTACCAGGAGGAACTGAACGGGCCCCTCTGGCTGTATCGCAGCGACCTTGATGCCACGCAGTTGCCTTTGCAGATGGGTCCTATCGACAAGCCTCGTTTGGCTGAACCGCCTGAAATGGATGGAGTATGACCATGGATGATCCGAAGCCCGAAGGTCTTTTTGAAGACGAGGACTTCCCAGAAACCGAGGCCGATGACGAGGCGCCGGCGGCTCCGGAATTGATTCTGGAAACGGGTCACACGGGTGACGCCCGCGATGGACTGATGCGCTGGGATGAAGCCCTGACGCTCGAAGGCCAGGTGGAAGCCATCCTGTTTGCAGCTCCCAAACCTTTTTCCGTGCAGGATGTCGCTGAAATCTTACAGGATGAAAACGGCGATCCCGGGGACGGGACTGAAATTGAACGCGTGATTCAAAACCTGATGCGTCTGTATCGGGAACGCAACGGCGGCTTTCGATTGGAGCATGAAAAGGGTGTCGGTTATCAATTTCGCACCGTGCCCGCGGCCGCTCCTTTAATGGAGCGCATGTTCTCGGCAAGGCAAAGGCCCTTATCACGCGCCGCCTTGGAAACCCTATCCATTATAGCCTATCGGCAGCCGGTGACCCGGGCCGATATTGAAGCGATTCGTGGTGTCGATGCTGGCAGTATTATCAAAAACCTGCTGGACCGCGAGCTTATCAGCTGTGTGGGCCGCAAGGAGGATTCAGGCCGGCCGATGATGTTCGGGACCAGTCCCGAATTTTTGCGGGTGTTCCGTATCAATAGCCTCGATGATATGCCGCCGCTCTCGGCCTTTCAGCCGGCACCCGAAACCATGGCGGAAGCGGAAAGTCGACTCGATCTGGGTGAAGAGGTCGATGTGGATGAATTTATGGATGATCCTGAGGCCGAAATGCCTACTGTGTCGGAAGGACTGGTTGAAACCGCCGGAACGGGCGATTTTGCTGACATTAGGCCTGATTTTCAGGTAATAGAGCAGCTTGAATTGCAGGACGACGAACCGGCCGCATCCACGGAGCCGCCGCGAGTCGGTGCCCGTTTTGATGCGAAAGGTTTTGACGACGATGAGCGAGGACAAGTTGATCCGGATACAGAAGTGGCTTTCCCAACTGGGCCTGGCCTCACGCCGGGAGGCGGAGAGGATGCTGACGGAGGGGAGGATCTCGATCAACGGCAGGATCGTGAAAGAACTCGGGACGAGGATTGATCCTGACCAGGATCAGGTGTCGGTCGACGGCCGCCTTGTTTCTGAACGCCCGCCGCTTGTTTACTGGATGCTGAATAAGCCTGATCTTTGTTTAACCAGCCGCGCTCGCGAAGAGGGCAAGTCCACCATTTTCGATTTGCCTTCCTTGCGCCAGGTTAAATTTTTGCTTTATCCTGTCGGCCGCCTCGATTATCGCACCGAGGGTCTTTTACTTCTCTCCAACGATGGTGAACTCGTTCATCGTTTGACCCATCCCAGTTTCAAAGTGCCGCGAACCTACCAGGTGATTGCGCATCGACGTCTGACCGAAGAAGATGAAGCCAAACTTCGCAAGGGCATCACCCTCGATGACGGACAAACCCAGGGCGTGGATTTGCACTTTGTTCAGACTGTTGATATGGGACAAAGCCGAGGCGCCTGTTATATGATGACGGTCCGCGAGGGCCGGAATCGCTTGGTGCGACGTCTTTTTGAACATTTGGACAATAAAGTCATCCGCCTCATGCGCTACAGTTATGGCGATCTGCATCTGCCTGAAAGTTTGAAGCCCGGCGAATACCGCCAGCTCACATCTCAGGAGATTCTGTCGCTCAAGCAGGCTGTTGGATTGAAAGACGGAATTTTGCGATCGGAATGAAAAATTCACGGGAGGGGTTTCATGAAATTCGGCACACGCGACAACGGAACGCGCGATGGAGAACTCATGGTTGTCAGCCGGGACCTGCAGCGCTGTCTGCCGGCCGGGCCTGATGTGACGACATTGCAGGATGCTTTGGATCACTGGGATGAGACTCAGCCGCATTTGCAAAAAACGGCTGACATGATCGAGAAGGACCTGCAGCTTGGCTCCAGGACCTCCGATCAAACCTGGCATTCCCCGCTGCCCCGTGCCTACGAATGGATTGATGGCTCCGCCTATATCAATCACGTGGTGCTAGTGCGTAAAGCGCGCGGCGCCCAGCCCCCGGAAACCTTGCGAACCGATCCCCTGATTTATCAGGGTGGCTCTGGCATTTTTCTGGGACCCACGGATAATATTCCTCTCGCGGATATCGCCTGGGGCTGCGATTTTGAATCCGAAGTCGCGGTGATTCTTGCCGACACGCCGCAGGGCACAACCAAAGCTCAGGCCGAAAAATATATTCGCCTCGTGGTGCTGGTGAATGATGTGTCACTGCGCAACCTTATTCCTGCCGAACTGGAAAAAGGTTTCGGCTTTTTCCAATCGAAGCCGGCCTCAGCCTTCTCGCCGTTTGCGGTCACGCCGGATGAACTCGGCCCCGCCTGGAAAGAAGGCCGTGTGCATCTTCCGCTTAAGACATGGCTGAATGGCAAACTCTTTGGTGATCCCAACGCCGGTCCGGAAATGCATTTTTCTTTCCATGATCTGATTGCGCATATCACCAAAACGCGCGCCTATACTGCGGGTACCATTATCGGGAGTGGGACCGTATCCAATGAAGATCGCAGCCGCGGCTCGTCATGCCTGGCTGAAGTCCGGATGATCGAAAAAATCGACAACGGAACCATGACCACACCGTTCCTGCAGCATGGGGATCGGGTGGAAATTGAGATGTTTGATACTGCTAATAAAAGTATCTTCGGTCGTATTGATCAGAAAGTAGTTCCCCTGTAAGTGTGGAACATGCTTGCTGCTTCGCATCTCGCGGGGCAGCGCCCCGCCTTACTTTATGCCGCGTCTTTTGGTAGAGGAAGCTGGCCTTTCTCAAACCAAAAGCTCGCGCGACTTTGTGCAGTATCCTGCCTATCCTCAAATTCAAATATTAATTTTGGTAGCTTGTCCTTGAGGCAATAACTATCTGTATAAGGGATAAGGCCGGCCCCATTCTTCCATTTGGTGAGAGTTGAACATTAAACCTCTCCACCCAAGCCAGGGGCTATGGATGGAGATTCCTGGCCTTCGGGCGTTCAGCGCTTCCCTGGCCGGTCGGGCACCAGGGCTCTTGCGGAGGCTTACTCGGCCTTTTTCCCGATCTCTCCAGGGAAGACGTCACTTCCCGACTCCTGCTCATGCGTTCACCTTTGAGATTCTCTGAGGACGTTCCCGCTGACAGGCTACCGGAAAAGGACAAGGTTTGATGTCCTGTCGCAGCCGATCTGGCTGCTGCCAGATCCAGCGAGGAGATTATGATTTCCTTGCGGCCTTTTTTCACAGCCCTGTTTTCAGTGAAGCAGCCGAGAAAGGCCGAAAGTGTGTCG
>NZ_DASQYZ010000296.1:0-28859 GCF_035638955.1 Oligoflexus sp.
GAGCTCTTTACGTTTCATTCCATCTTTCAGTCGGAACCTGTACGTCAGCAGCATCCTTGCCTCCGACGGATCTTTTACCATAATTTTAAATAGGAAAGCACAAGATTATCTCCGATCTGGGAGATGGCAACAGCCTTGTATCTCCTGCCAAGCCCGTCTGATACCTCGCAGGCTCGGGACAGGCTATGGCTGGAGTGTTACGGGCTGATCCGATAAAAGGCTTGGGGGTGGGCCTTATCCCCTTCGGATTCGGCCCCCTTCGTTCCCTTTACTTCTCAAGCTGAAGCGTCTTATCCAGTTGGCGGAAGATCAGCATGCCCAGCAGCATGCTCACAACAAACAGCACAGGCTTCCAACTCAAACTGGCGAGCGAAGCCACGGCAGGTCCTGGACAAAATCCGGCCAGACCCCAGCCGATGCCGAAGAGCACCGCACCCATAAGAAGCGCGGGCGTGATCCTGCTTTGAGTCGGGACCTTCCATTCGGTGGCCAGGAGCGGCGAGTTCCTTTTGCGAATCAAGCGATAAGTGATCATATGCACACCGATCGCACCTATCATCACAAACATCAGCGAAGGATCCCATTCGCCAAAGAGATCGAGAAAGCCGATCACCTTCTGCGGCTGGGTCATGCCCGAGAGCCCAAGGCCCAACGCAAAGATAAACCCAACAATCAAGGCCGCGAGTCCATTTTTCATGGCAAAATCCCCAACTTTTTAAAGAGTGCAACGCTGATGATCCCAGCCGCAATAAAGGTCATCGTCGCCAGGATGGAACGCACCGACAGGCGACTGATCCCGCAGACACCGTGACCACTGGTGCAACCGTTGCCCATAACGGTGCCGATACCAACCAAAAGTCCTGCGGCCACGATGGTGCCGAGCCCTGTTTCGATTTGCCCCGCAAACACATCTGGTTGCAGCAGCCGCAGCACAAAGCCACCAAGCACCAGTCCGGCGATAAAAAGCAGGCGCCAGGCCAGGTCGCCTTTGACCGGAGCCAGGGCCCCGTTGATAATGCCGCTGATACCCGTGACGCGACCGTTCCACAGGAGCATCAGGGACACGGCACCCCCGATCATGACACCCCCAAGTAATGCATTGATCCAATCCTGATTCATAAACCCACGCCTCACCTACGTTGTTATGGTCTGACGATACTTTATTAGTGCGCAGAACGCATTCACTGGCTATCAGCCCTACGAGGTGTGGCCGCTCACAACCTTGCTCGTGATTTTCACAAAAGTCCCAAGCTACGCAGATGCAGCGGTTCTGTTCCCAGCAATCACTAGCATTTTGACACGGGATTGGCGTGTTCTAGAGTTCATCATACCCGGGGGGAGGCCTCATGGCACTGAGCCGGCCTGGAGGCTTTTCATGCTGCATTTTCAACTGACTGAGCTCCGGCACGCAGCATCTCGCTAACCTCATGGATCGCAGGCGCATCAGGCAAAGGGCAAAGCCGATGATGGCGTCAACGACCTTACCGTGGTCCTGAGGGCACGTTATCAAGGCCAGAACAGCATTTTCGCTTGCCTTCCCACAGGTGAAGTCAAACGTGCTGTCCGCAGGGATAGTTACAACTCGCCCAAGCCCGTCCTTGCGGACAATCTCAAACCGCTGACCTTTGCAAGCGGCGCAGTTCGCATCGGAGTCCTGATCTGTGATGAGTCGCGATCAAGACTCTACTTCGACGAGATGAAGGTTCAAAATATAGATGCGCTCTTTGTTCCCAACTCCATCAGCTTCCCGGTCAGCACCGAAGCGCTTCTGAACCGTTATACGCAATTCGAAGCTGACTTCGATCGCCTCAACAGCGGCCGCCTGAATTCCATTTCCCTTCATCCTCTTCAGAAGCGACTCTCAATTGCACCGTGCGTAAGGCGTGGAGCCGGGAATATTCACCGCGATAATCTTTTTGAATGAAATTCTTCCGGCGTGCCATTGATCTTGACTGTCAGATCAATTGTAGTTCAAAACAAACGCGGACGACAGTTTAGAAAGCACATGACAGGAATGGAATTTCAACAGAGTCAAAGGTGGAAATCTACATGATGAAAACTTCAGTCGCCCTCTCCTTGGTCATCGCGTCCATGGTTTTGCCGGCTTGTGGATCCAAGAAAAAATCGAAAAAAAATACCACAGCACCGATCGTGATGTTCAATCACGGGGACCCCAAGCAGCTGATTCTGGGCGCAACTCAGGACAGGAATTCTTTTCTAACGAAGGAGAATTTCAGAACTTTTGATGGTTTTCATTTTGCGGGCGCTGCTTACTTCATTGAGAAGGAAAAGCAGTATAATCCGAAAGATTTTAGCGAAGTTGAGGCGGACAACAGCACGGCTAATGAAGGCGACGCCGACCCTGTTCTTGAGCGATATTCCTTTGTTGAGGAGAATGGGGCCTATATCTTCCGCCCCGAACGCAGCGACTCCAAACTTCCAAGTTTGAGTTTTAAAGCGACGAATGACATCCTGGAGCTGGTGAACGTGGGCGGTGATGCTGTTGCCGTGGAACACTATAGCTTGAAGCGTGACGGCAAGGCCTTCAGTGTCCTTGTCAGTTTCACGGATGAAACCGCGGGTCGCGGCCTCTTCAGTGCTACTTTTGCGGATTCTGCGACGGTTAATCGATTGGCTATGACTCCTGAGGATAAGAAGTACAATTATTTGAATGGTCATAGACCTGTGAAGTGGGAGCAGGACATTTCTCTTGATCTTTGCGGGGATGTACCGCAGGAGCAACAGGATTCCGTCAAGGCCAGTATGGAGGCCTGGTACGCAGATCCAACTCGCCAACCTGATGAGGAGTATCGAGGTGTCAGGCATAATGTCAAAACCCAGTATCCTCCATTTTCCGATGTGAATACCCAATGCATATTTCTCGTCAATAACTATAAAGCTGAAAACAGCACGAACTTCTATGTGGGTGGAGCGACTTTGCCATCCATCAACTTCGCCAGCCAGCAAATTATCGATAGTGATATCTTCATATTCATGGATCACCTCGCGAAAGAAGTCAAAGGCCAGGCCAGTCAGACCACGACCCATGAGATTGGTCACTTTCTAGGACTTGGTCATGAGTTCGAAGATCCTGACCAAGGCCATGAACACTATAAGAGCATCATGGGCTATAGCGATGGAACCGACAATGTGACGGTCGATGATTTCAAGGCTATTCGGAATCTCTACAAGAAGAGTTTGGGCGACCAGTCCAAACTTACTGAATGATGGAATCAAGTCTGCGGGCTGGGCCCTGAGATTCAGGACATTCACGGAGCTCAAGCCCAGTCGACTTGCCGATATGCCCGAGTCTATGATCATGAAATCCGGCAGCATCTGTGATCGTATGCAAGAGTTCCGTGGCCCAGCTGCCAAAACTTTGAATCGCATTCACGCCGGATCTTCTCCCTGCCCTTTTGAATTTTCGTGGCGTTGGAAAGGGGCCCAGATGGTGTTAGCGATGGCCCCAATGAGCAGAATTCCTATCAGCCCAGTCATAGGCAGGCCATGAGTTGTCATCCAGTTGCCATTGAAATTCGTTCCAGGTGGGTCCTTTCGTTCGGGATGGAGCATCCCTTATGTGAAGATAGCTCCATCTTTCCTGTTGTTAGGCGAGAAATGAAATCATCTCGCCGGGCTCAGGGCCCTTATGAAAACACCACGGGTCCGCGCCAGGCACCAAAACCATCACTCAAATGAGCCAGATTCTGCCAGCCCGCGGCGCGCAGAATTTGTAAAGCGCGCCGGGAACGAATTCCGCTTTGACAGTAAACGAGCACCGGTTTGCTCCGGGTGGGCAGTTCCGGCAGGATACCTTCCTGCAACTTCGATAAAGGCCAATGATGGGCAGAAGGCAAATGGCCGCCTAACCATTCCTGGCTTTCCCGAATATCGAGCGGAATAAAATCCCGCCAGCGATCGTCGGATGATAAATCCGCGGCCACATAGTTCGGAATTTCCTTGGGTGTATTCGCATCACAGACTTCGTCCAGATCACGCAGCACGATATCGGCGGGCGCTTGGGAGCAGCACGGGCACTCTGGATTTTTTTTCAGCGCGAGGCGACGCGTTTCCATGGTCTGCGCGCGCAGATGAAAGAGCTGCCCCATGAGTGGTTCCAGTCCGCCTTGGACAGGCCCCTGGGAACCATTGACGATCAATTTCACCGTTTCCAAAGCCTGGATGCTGCCGATGATTCCCGCCATCGCGCCGATCACACCCGCTTCCGCGCAGCTGGGAACATAGGCCTTGGGCGGTTCAGGAAAGAGGCAGCGGTAACAGGGCCCATGCGGCGCCCAAAACACCGAGGCCTGGCCTTCCCAACGCAGGATCGAGCCATAGACCAGCGGTTTGCTCAGTTTGTAAGCCAGATCATTGAGCAAAAATTTGGTGGAAAAGTTATCACTGCCATCGAGAATGATATCGTAAGGGGCTGCAATTTCGATGGCATTGGCCGCAGTGAGGCGCATGGGATAGGCGGCCACATGAGTCTCGGGATTCAGGGCCTGCAGACGCGCCGCGGCTCGGGTCACTTTGTCACGGCCTTGGTCGGCACTGTCATAGATAATCTGTCTCTGCAGATTGGAAATATCGACCTGATCCCCATCAATCAGGCCAATCGAGCCAACCCCTGCGGCAGCCAAATAAAGGGACGCCGGGGCCCCCAAACCGCCCACACCCACGATCAAAACACGGGCTGCGGCCAATTTTTTCTGACCTTCTGCACCGACCTCTGCAAGTACCATCTGGCGCGCATAGCGGGACTGTGACATGGGCTCCTCCTCAGGGTCTTCTGATGGGCCCCACTTTAGCCGTCTTCCCCATGACTTTCAATGGCTGGAATCAAGGTGGGAACGCCCGTTCGCAGAACCGAATCTTACGGTCAAGTACAAAAGCCGCGCCCGGTTCACGCCGAACACAGAAGATGGCAGAACGCGGGGGATGCACTCTGATTCAATGGCCTGACAAGCTTAAGGTGACTGCAGGATTACTGGCTTTGGTGCTGCAAAATGCTTGCACCTGCGAGGCGCCTCGGCGCGTGCGCATGGGAGCGATTCGAAGCGCCGGATGCAGCACTCTCTCCCTGGCCGTTCAGCAAAAATTTTTTGAACAACAGAATATGCAGGTCGATCTCACCTTTATGACCTGGGCGGATGCACAAGCGGGTGCGAAAAAAAATAAATTCGATGTCTTTTGCTCCAACCTGGCTGAACTCGTGCTTTTGCCCGCTGATTACAGGATTGTTGCGATCCCCTCTTATTCCAACGGCGCCGATGTGCTGATCGCACGAAAGGACGCCGGAGTCGATCTCAATGGTTTAAAAGGGGCGCGTATCGGTGTGCCACCCATGTCGATGGGTGAATTGCTCCTGACCCAGGCCTTGATGCAGTCGGCACTCGTTCGTGAGGACTTCACAGTCCTTCCTGAGGAGGCCGCAGAGCTCCGCGAATCCATACAGAAGAGCGAAATTCAGATGGCGGTCGCCGCACCTCCTCAGGCGTTTGAGATCCTTCAGAATCCCGAAATGCAGGTGATCTTCCAGTCATCCGCGATGCCGGGGGATATCATTGATACCGTGGCCGTCTCCGCTATCTTCATGCAAAAGCACCCTGACATGGCCACGCAACTGGATAACGTCTGGCGGGACACCGCGCACTTCATCGAGCACAATCCGAGCGAGGCCATCAACTTCCTGGCCCAGGCCTCGGCATTGCCGGTCGCGACTCTGCAGCGCGACTATAAATTTCTAACCCGCACGGAACAGGCCGCCTATCATCAACAAGGTGGACGACTTTTCAGTTTGATCGATCAGCTGCAAGCGATTTTTCTGCAGGCCGGCAGCTTAAAAATTAAGCGGGAAACATCCCAATTCCTCGCATTCCCACCTCAAGGTAGCGAATCAGACCCCTGATGCCGCAAAACCTACAAGTCTGTCTACATAAGTTGAGCAAACTTTGACGTTCCAATTTCGCTGAACTGATTTTCGACATCGCCTGTGGTCTCCTTTGAGGTAGACAAGCGGCCGAGATGGTGTACAAGTGTGAGTTCATTTTCTTAAATCCCCGTGATGGGGGCTGCTCTGTCCAGTTCCAAACCATTGAGGAGAGACCGATGGAAACAACGATTGCAAAGGAAGCCGTGCGCGTTGAAACCGCACGCCGGAGCCAGGCGGAACAAGATGCAGGACCTCGCGGTTGCGGGGCTGACTTCGAGACGCCTTCCCTCGCTTACCATGAAACGTTTCCTCGCGGGAAGATCGGTACGGTATTAAGGAAACCCCTTGATACGCAGGAGCACCTATCCCTAGCGTATTCCCCGGGCGTGGCGGGTCCGTGTCGCAAGATTCAACTCGACCCCAGCAAATCGTTCCTCTACACCGGCCGTGGCAATCTCGTGGCCGTGATCACCAATGGTACAGCCGTGCTTGGACTCGGCTCAATCGGACCTTACGCCGCGAAACCAGTCATGGAAGGCAAGGCCATGCTGTTTCAAAAATTCGCCGGCATCGATTCGTTCGACATCGAAGTGGCCGAAGAGGATCCCGATGCCTTTATTAAAATCGTGGCCGCGCTGGAACCGACCTTTGGCGGCATCAACCTCGAAGATATCAAAGCCCCCGAGTGTTTCTATATTGAAGAGGAACTGCGAAGGCGGATGAAGATTCCGGTGTTTCACGACGACCAGCATGGGACCGCGATCATTTCCACGGCAGGCCTCATCAACGCCCTCGATCTCACCCAAAGGCGCGTGCAGGACATCAAAGTCGTCTTTTCCGGCGGCGGGGCAGCCGCGATTGCCTGTGCTCAAATGTTCCTCAGTGTCGGTGTCCTTTCCGAAAATGTCATTCTGTGTGACAGCAAAGGCGTCGTTCATGACGAACGGGAAGACCTGAATGAATACAAACGTCGTTTCGCTCAAAAAACCTCCCTGCGAACCCTGGGCGAGGCTCTGGAAGGCGCCGATGTGTTTGTGGGCGTTTCTGCAGCCGGCGTATTGAAACCAGATATGCTCATGACCATGGCCCCGCAACCCATCGTCTTCGCGTTGGCCAATCCCGATCCGGAAATCACTCCGGATCTGGCCCGCCTGGTTCGTCCTGACGTGATCATTGCCACAGGCCGCAGTGACTATCCGAATCAGGTTAATAACGTGCTCGGCTTCCCCTTTATTTTCCGCGGTGCTCTCGATGTTCAGGCCCATTCCATCAATGAAGAGATGAAGCGTGCCGCCGCCTATGCGATCGCGGATCTGGCTCGCCAGCCAGTGCCGCTCTCCGTACAAAGGGTTTATCAGAGAGAAGGCATCTTGAAATTTGGCCGCGATTATCTGATTCCCAAACCCAATGACCCACGCGCCCTCGCCATTGTCGCCAGCGCTGTGGCTGAGGCCGCGATGGTCTCCGGTGTCGCGCAGCATCACATCGATATCCTCGCCTATCGCGAGCGACTCATGACCATGCTGAACGATGACACCGAAGTGAATTGAAAATAATTTCATCACCTCATCTCTGCGCTTCGGCGCAGGGACCTTTCCCAGCAAGTCTTTCCTTACCCACCGTCGCTTCCTTTCCACTCCTCAATTTTCTTTATGCATCCGGCAGGAGCGCATGAGGAAGGTTTCTGACGTCATTAAAAATATTTGCAGCTTGCCTGGAGGGTCGGTATACACAGCTCTGAACTTACCAGATTTTTCATTTTTTTTTGGAACGAGGAGTATCGACATGCTGAAATTGTCTGTGCCGTTGTCTGGGCTGATGCTTTGTACGAGCTTAAGTGTATTCGCAGCTCCCGCCCCTATCCAAAGCCTGGCTGGACAAACCTTCATTCTGAAGGGCGAAGCCTTTCAAGCCAAGCTTGCGATCACAGCGGATGGCGTTGGAAATATCTGGCGTCCGGATGGTTACTCGGCTCTCAAGTGGACGACCCAGGGTGATGCCCTCGTCGCCACCCTCGACACGCCTCTGGAAAGTCCTTACCAAAGTGTCGATGCCGAAGGCAATCCTGTGACCGGCGTCACCCGTCTGGAAAGTTTGACCTTCACCTTTGCCGAAGGCCAGAAAATTGTTGCGGACGTTAAGGAAATGTATCGCGACATTTTCCCAGCAGAATCCGGCTTGCCAGAGACGACCCAGGAGTATGATAACGCCGCTCTGCCTTTCATCAATTACACCACACTGAAACCTTTCAATCCGGTCCAAGGAAGTTTGTGGGCGCTGCCTTTGAGCGGTGAGCAAACGGCGATCCTGGAATTTTCGGATGCCACCCAGGCCGTTCTAGTGGAAGATCCCCTGAACAAGGCACCCAGTACCTTCCCTCTAAACACCAGCGATAGTCTCGTCCTCAGTCTTTCCGCAACCTCGACCATTCGCTACACGGTCCTGGAAAATCAAGGACTGACTTCGGTATTCCTGGCTGAAGTAAAAGCCGATGGCAAGGAATCGATCTTCCTGTCGGCAGGCGGCGTAGTCGACACCAGCATTTACGGAGCCCCAGCCAGCGTTGCTGAATTTGCCGGCAGCTACACCATTCCTGAATTTGCCGATACACAATACATCTTCAGTACGGGCGGCCTGGGCCGCATTGTGACCACACTGGACGACGGAACCGTGGACGAGAGCGTCCTGACCTGGGGCGGGCAAGCGGGCTTGATTTTCGGTCACCGCTGGACCCAGCTGAATGCCGATCAGGTTCCGACACCTGTGACCGACCCTGCTGTCGCCCTGGCTTGCGAAGCCGGCACGGCCACCTGTGAACTGGCTCAGTCACGCATCTACAAAATTTTGGCCAAAACCGCGACCCAGCTGATGGTCCTGCGGGTTCTGGATCAACAAGTGGAAAACGGTGTTAGCACGTGGGTTCACGTCTTCAATAAAGCTGCACGCTAAAACGTAACGCGATCCACCTCGGGGTGGATTGTGGAATTGATGCCGGCCTCGATGGAAACATCGGGGCTTTTTTATTGCGCCGATCCTGCCGGTGGACTACAAGTAGAAGCTCTTTTTGACGTCCATTGCCGAGGGTGCTGGTGTGAAATTTTCATGGGGCCGTCCTTCATTGATTCCAAGGAGTCTGAAGCGACACTCCCCCTTTCCCTATGTCGTTCTCGTCTTCTGCCTCGTCATAACCTTTGCCCTCTGGATGTTTGCCCGCAGAGGCGTCCAACGTGAAGCCCATAGCCGCTTTGAAACGCAGGCGCAGATGATTGCCGACGCCATCGATGCCCGCCTGCAGACCTACGTACAGACCCTCTATCAAACCCGCGGTTTCTTTCAGACCCATGGCATTCCGAGCCAGGACGAATTTGCCATCTTTATGCGAAGCGTAAACGTCGCGGACTATTATCCCGGCATTCAGGGTTTGGGTTTCAGCCAACGCATCTCCAGGACTGAAGTGGACGCGCACATCACCTTCATGCGCGCCCATGGCTCCCCCACCTTTAGGATCCACCCTGCTGGGGACCGGCCCGAATACTATCCGATCGTCCTGCTTGATCCCATGGACTGGCGCAACCAGCGGGCCTTTGGTTTCGACATGCACACCGATCCCGTTCGCCAGCGGGCCATGGATGCCGCGCGAGACTCCGCCATGCCCGCGGCGACTGATGTCGTGACCCTGATCCAGGAAACAGACCCCGAGCATCAGCCTGGCTTTCTCATCTACCTGCCGCTTTATAAAACAGGCCTCCCCGTGTCCACCGTGGAAGAGCGTCGGGCCGCGTTGCAGGGTTTTGTTTACAGTGCGTTTCGGGCTCATGATTTTTTTGTTGGCATTTTTTCGCAGCCCGATCAGTCCCTGCCGATCGATTTCGAGGTCTTTGATGGCAACGACGTGAAGCCGGAGACCTTGCTGTACGACCGGGACGGTATTCTGCATTCCAAGGGCGCTAGGCCTCATCGTTTTTCCCAAACGATGACCCTCACCGTCGCGGGTCAGACCTGGGCGCTTTACTTGTATTCGCTGCCACCGTTTGAACAACGCATTGCCAATCGCGTTCCGTCCTATGTCCTAGGCACCGGACTGACCTTGAGTCTTCTCATTTTTTGCCTGTTTTTAGGCTATTCCATCAAGGTCCGCAATGAACATGTGCTGCTGACAGAAGCCCATCGTGAACTGGCGGAAAGGCGTCGCACGGAAGCGGAGCTGCGTAATAGTGAGGAAAGCTATCGCGTGCTGACCGAAACCACAACGCACGGCGTGTGGACCGCGACGCCTGCCGGCACCATGAGCTACATCAACCGTTGGTGGCAGCAGTACACGGGCCTCGCCATGAGCGAAACGCTGCGTGAAGACTGGGAGGCCATCGTGCATCCCCAGCATCACACAAGGCTGCAGGAATGGTTAAAAAATTCTGACACGAAAAGCATGGAGGTGATCGAAATTCCTTTCAGGCGGGCTGCGGACGGGACGTTTCGCTGGCATCTGGCCCGTCGATCGCCGGTGCTCGACGCCGATGAAAAAGTTCTGCAGTGGGTCACGGTGGCGATCGACATCCACAAACTCAAGGAACTTGAGGAAGCCCGACGCGCCCGTGAAGAGGAGCTGCGTATTGTCACAGATGCCCTGCCGGCTTTGATTGCCTATACTGATGCGCAGCAGACTCTGCGCTTTCTGAACCTGGAGTTTGAGCGTTGGCTGGCTCGCCCCTTGAGCGAGATGCAGGGGCTCAAAATCGATGAACTGTGGCCCCAATTTCTAACCAACGTCGACCAGGAGCAACACTACCGCAAGGCCGTCTTGCAGGGCCGACGGGTGAGTTTCGAAACCATCCTTCGCCATAGCGATGGCAGCGAAAGAGTGGCGAACATCACCTACGTTCCCCGCTTCAAACCGGACGGCCGCACCACGGAAGGTTTTTTCACTCTGGTGACGGATTTGAGTTTGATTAAGAAAATGGAAGAGGAACTCAAGGTCAATCAGGAACGATTTGAACTCGTGACGCGATCGGTCAACCTTGGTCTTTGGTACTGCGATTTGCCTTTTGATCGATTGATCTGGAATGTGTGGGTCAAGGAACATTTCTGGCTGCCTCACGATGCTGAGGTGACCATTGACACCTTTTATGAACGTATGCATCCCGAGGATCGCGACAAAACCCGCAACGCTATCGATGATTCGATTCTTCATAAACAGCCCTACGACATTGAATATCGGACCTTACACCCTGATTCCGGAGACAGGAAATGGATTCGCGCCATTGGCCGCAGCTTTTACGATGCCAACGGCCAACCGGTACGCTTTGATGGTGTCACCATTGATATCACCGAGCAGAAATCCAAGGAAGTCCTTCTGCATGAACAGATGCATACGACCGAGACTCTTTACAAAATCGGCAAAAGTCTGGCCGCCGAGCTCGACCTCAAGCGCCTCCTGCAGACCATCACGGATTCAGCCACAGAAGCCATTAGTGCTGAGTTTGGCGCCTTCTTCTATAACGTCAAAGATCAGGGTGACGCTGCCTTGACACCCAATACGCTGTCGGGGGCCTCAGTCGAATCCTTGTCAGGTTTTCCAGCACTCCAGGACAACGCGATTCTGGGCCCGACTTTTGCTGGGGAGGGTATTGTACGACTCGGTGATCTCACTCGCGATGGACGTTTCGAAAAAAATGAGCCCTTCCTGAATGGGCCCGAGGGTCATCAGCCTATGCGGAGTTACCTGGCCGTGCCTGTGCAGTCGAGGCACGGTGATGTGCTCGGCGGGCTGGTGTTCAGCCATCATAAGCCTGATATGTTTACGGATTCGGCCGAAACTCTGGTTGCGGGCATAGCCTTGCATGCCGCGATTGCGATTGATAATGCTGCGCTCTTTCAAACAGCCGAGAGCGAACTCGCGAAACGTCGGGAAGCTGAGGATAACCTGCGTACTTTAAACGAGGAACTGGAAGCAAGGGTTAGAGACCGCACAGCCCAGCTGCAGGCCGCCAACCAGGAACTCGAAGCTTTCGCCTACTCGGTTTCTCATGACCTGCGGGCACCTTTGCGTGGAATTGATGGTTTTAGCTCGATTCTCGACAAACGCTATGCCTCGGTTTTGGACGAGCAGGGGCGTCACTACCTGAAGCGTGTGAAGGACGCTGCTGGACGCATGTCGCATCTGATTGATGACATGCTGAACCTGACCCGGCTGACCCGCCAGGACATGCAACGCATCCCCTTGGATCTGAGTGCTTTGGCTCGCTCCGTTGCCAAGTTTCTCGTCGATTCGGAAAGTCAGCGCCAGGTGGAATTCCGTATCCAGCCGAACCTCCAGGTTCAGGCCGATCCCATTCTGATGCGGGCTGTCCTGGAGAATCTTTTGGGCAATGCCTGGAAATTCACCAGTCATCGGGAGAACGGCGCCGTGATCGAAGTGGGCAGCCAGGAGGTCGAGGGTCACCCTACCTATTACGTCAAGGATAATGGCGCGGGTTTTGATATGGAATACGCGGAGAAACTGTTTCGACCCTTTCAGCGCCTTCATTCGACGCAGGAGTTTCCGGGCTCCGGAATTGGTCTGGCCAGTGTGCAGAGAGTCATCCATCGACATGGCGGCAAGGTCTGGGCCCAAGGCCATGTGAACCAGGGAGCAACTTTTTACTTCACCCTGGCGTGTAGTGAAAGGACTACAGTTTGAACCCGTTTCTAAGAAAAACCATCCTGCTGGTCGAGGACAATCGGGATGACGAAGAACTTACGGTCATGGCTCTGCGGGAACACCAACTGCTTCATGAAATTTTTGTGGCCCGTGATGGGGCCGAAGCTTTGGACTTCCTTTTGGCACAGGGTTGTTATGCACAACGGGACCCCCTGGATTTGCCGACCATGGTTCTGCTTGACCTCAAGCTCCCCAAGCTTGACGGTTTGGAAGTCCTGCAGCGGATGCGGGCTCATGGTCGCCTGAAGCTGGTGCCTGTGATCATCCTGACAACCTCGGTGGAGGAACGGGATATCCTGGACTGTTACGAATTGGGGGCAAATAGTTATATCCGTAAGCCGGTTGATTTCAGCAATTTTTTGGAAGCTGTTCGGCAACTTTCGGTATACTGGCTCATGCTGAACGAGGCGCCTCGTATTTTTTAATTCAAGGAGCCGGCCATGAAAAAATCACTAAAAGTCCTGATGATCGAGGATTCCGAACTCGATAGTGCCCTGTTGACAGAGGCCCTTGAGGATAGTGGCTATGAGGTCTCCACCAACCGCATCGAAACGGAAAAGGAACTGCAGCACTGCCTGCAGGAAAATTGGGACATCATACTTTCGGATTACAATTTACCCGCTTTCAGTGGTCTGAAAGCGCTTCAGATATTAGGTGCATCGGGTCGGGATATCCCCATCATTATTGTCTCCGGCATTATTGGTGAGGAAAAAGCCGCTTCGGTGATCAAGGCTGGTGCTCATGATTTCATCATGAAGGATAACCTGTCCCGCCTGGGTGCAGCGGTCGAGATTCAAATTCTGGAATGGAAGATTCGCGAGGAAAAACTCAAAGCCAATCGGGCTGTACGGGAAAGCGAAGAGCGCATGCGGGTGCTGGTGGACGGCATCAAGGACTATGCGATTTTCATGCTGAGTCCAGATGGATTCATGCAAAGTTGGAATAATGGTGTGCAGCGCATTCTGGGTTATAGCGAAGACGAGTTTATCGGCCTGCCCTATGCCTCGATCTTTACCCGCGAGGATCGGGCTGTCGATGTTCCAACTCAGGAATTGACCCGTGCCCAGACGGTGGGTCGAGCGGAAGATGAACGCTGGCACATTCGTAAAAACGGTGTGCCTTTCTGGGTTTCAGGTGTGACCAATGCTCTGCGGGATGCAGAGGGTCATTTGCTTGGTTACGCTAAAATCATGCGTGATGAAACCGAGCGCAAGGCCAACGAAGAGGAAAAGGAAAGGCTTTATATCAAGGCTCAGGAAGCCAATCGCATCAAAGATGAATTCCTGGCCACGCTCTCGCATGAACTGCGGACGCCGCTCAACGCCATCATTGGCTTTTCCGAATTGCTGTCGATGGATACGCCTGACAGCGAAGACTTCGCCTACTCCCTGGACGCCATCAACCGGAATGCGCAGATTCAAAATCAACTGATCACCGATCTTTTGGATGTCTCACGCATTATTACCGGAAAATTGACCCTGGATATGCAGCCCGTGCAAGTGCCTGCCGTCTTCGAAGAAGCCTTGGTGTCCGTCCAGCTCGCCGCGCGCTCGAAAAACATCAGCATTCAGACCGAATTTGGTGCCGATTACCCTCCTGTTCTGGGCGACAAATGCCGGCTGCAGCAGGTGTTTTGGAATTTGCTCAACAACGCGGTTAAATTCACGCCCAACAATGGCCACATCATGGTTCGCCTAACGGACCAGGAGGGGCGGCTGATGGTGGAAGTCGAAGACAATGGCAAGGGCATAGAGCCGGATTTTTTACCTTATGTCTTTGAACGCTTTCGGCAGGAGGACGGGTCCAAAACTCGTCACTTCGGAGGCCTTGGCCTGGGGCTCGCGATCGTTCGCCATATCGTCGAAGCTCATGGCGGGACCGTGCAAGTGGAAAGCGCCGGCAAGAATCAAGGGGCCCGATTCTGTATCTATCTGCTGCCGATGAAGCCGGCTGAAGACGCGCTATGCGCATCCTCGGCAGAAGCGAATAGCGGTAAAAAAACCAACCCGCAGCATCCCTACTTTTCCGAGGTTTTGCGCGGCTGCCAGATTCTGGTCATCGATGATCAGCGCGACGCGCGTGAATTGATTCGACGGGTTCTGGACCGTTCGGGGGCCCAGGTTATGGAAGCCTCGAATGGTGACGAGGCCCTGACGCGGCTGGCGAGCACCAAACCCGATCTGATTATCTGTGATATTGGGTTGCCTGATGAAGACGGCTACAGCATTCTCAAACGCATTCGCCAGCGTATCGATCCGAATCTTACGATTCCCACCATTGCGCTGACCGCCTACGTCCGCGATGAGGACCGCCACCAGGCCTTTGCCGCGTCCTTCGATATCCATCTCGGCAAGCCTGTCAGGCCCACCGAACTGATTCAGTCGAGTGCGACGCTCTTACTGAAAGCTCGTGCCCTCAACGGTTCCCCCTGGGATCAGGCAGCCCTCCATTAAAACGTCGACGCCCCGGCTCGCGGGGTTGACACCTTGAATGCCTTCCATTCACCATGAACATTTTCAAGAGCGCCGGGAGCAGCCAGGCATTTTCTACCCATAGGCTTCCGCTTTCGCAGACCGATACGCCTGGTGGGATATTGGTGAAGGAAAAATATTTGAGAATTTTGCCATGGGTTCTATACATAATCTTCTGCACTCAGGCCCGCTCTGAGTCCAAGGCTCCCGTATGGCCAACCTTTGGTATCGATGACTCACTTCGCGCGACCGCCCAGGATCCCGCAATCAATCTGGAATCCCGAGCCGCGGTGGAATTCGCGATCCAGGATTATCCGAACCTGCACGTGGCCTGGCTCCGGCAGAAAATGCAAGAATTGAATCCGGAAGCCAAGCCTGTGGCCTGGGTTCGAGCCTGTTGGGCCCTCACCAATATTGACCATGTGGAAGACCAGCCGTACATGCTGGAGACTCTGGCTCACTGCGTGGAAAAAGCTGAGCATAACCAGCTCTATCTGGAATGGGCGGACCTGGCCTATAACCTTCTCAATTTTCGACTGCCCGATCACGATCTGCAGGAATATGAAAAGCACCTGTCCGCACTCGTGGCCAAGGTCAGGACCTTTCAGGACCCCAATGCTTTGGCCTTTATTCTATCCATGTATGCGATCGACCTGATGCGCTTCAAAATTCTGGACCGGTCCCTGCCGCTGATCAGCGAAGCCTCTTCGCTCATGGAATCCACCCCTTCACCTTCCCTGATCGCGTACAGCCTGACCAAGAATGCCCTGGGTAACAGCCTGCGTTACCGCGAACTTCATGATGAAGCGATCGCGATGGATCGCATCCTGGCGGAACGCTATGCGGAGCTTGGAATCCGTATGCTGACCCTGCGTATTCGCTACAGTCTGGGTTTTAGTCTGCTCTTCCAAAGTGAACCCAACTATGCGGAAGCGCGGACGGCTATGGTCGCAGCCTCGAAAATGGCGGACGATATCAAATATCGTTCGATGCGAGGTTCCTCATCTTCGCTCCTGAGTCTGATCAGCAGCCACTACGGTGAGCATGACAATGCCGTAAGGCAGTCCCGCGAAGCTGTCGAAATCTTTATCGCCGAGGGTGAGCAGCTGTCGCAAGCCTATGCCGAGAAGCGCCTGGCGGAGGTTCTGATCGCTCAAGGCGAATTTCAAAAAGCCATGATGGAGCTGGATAATGCCCAGCGCAATATGATCGATCAGAATCAGGAGTTCAAAAAAGAGCTCAGCTGGTTCCGTTATAAATGCTGGCTGGGGTTGCACGATAAAGCGCGGGCGTTGGCGGCTCTTGAAACGTACACCTTGATTGCCGAGGATCTGGCCAAACAACGGGAAAAGAATGAATACAACCGTGCCGCAGCCTCACTCGGTCTGCAGCTGGCCCAGGAAAAGACCAAAACCTTGGAACAGGAAAATCGTTGGCAATCCGCCCGGCTGCAGGAAGCCGAGCGTTTTCGCCTGCTCGTCCTCATCCTGGCCGTCCTTTCGATCAGTACGCTCAGCTTTCTTTTCGTGGCCTTGCGGCAGATCAAAAAAGTTCGGCTCAGCCGAGCTGAAATACAAAGGATCCTGGATAATATCGACGAGGGCCTCCTGACCGTCGATGCGAAGCAGACTATTGGGCAGGATTATTCCCATCATTTGAGTCAGATGGTCGGCATCAACCGCCAGATCGCGGGCCAGGATTTCGTCAATACCGTCTTCAGTTCCGCCGGCGTACCCAGTGAAACCCGAGCCATCACACGTGAAGTTTTAAATGCCACTCTCCACGAGACGCGCCTGGCCTGGGATCTCAACGCCGATAATCTGCCCAAGGAAATTCATATGGGGCCCGAGGGTGAGTCCACCTTCCTGCTGCGATGGATACCCATCTGGAACCGCGCGGATACCCTGGATCGCATTCTGGTCAGCCTCACCGATATCACACAGACCCGGGCTCTGGAAAAAGCCCTGGGAGCTCGTGATAAAAAGCTGCGGACCCTTCCGGAGACCCTTCGCGAGCTTTTGGCCGTAAAGCCCGATCACTTTGAAGGCGTTATGCATCAAACGGAAACGACGCTGGCTCGGCTCGATCAGGTTTATGATTTGCCCACCGTGTTGCGCGAACTTCATACGCAAAAGGGCCTGGCTCGAACGCTGGGCCTGCGGGAGTTGAGCCAGGATCTGCACGATATGGAATCGGCGTTGCAAAATCCCCAGGCTCACCCCAGCTGGCAGGAATTAAAGGTCGAGGTCCATGAACTCATCCTTGAGTATCGAACCTTTGCCAACATCCTTCACCAGGAACGCCGCAGCCAAACACAAGAAGCCAGCTGGCTGGCCACCGCATTGGACGCGCATCTTCAAACCTGGCGCGAGCACATGAACCAGGCCCGTCTGCCCATCCATGAATTTCAAGTCATGGATGGGATCCTGAAGTGGGATGCCGAGGATCTTATGCTGTGTCGCGATATCTGTTTGCATGCCATCAATAACAGTTTGGATCATGGGTTTATTTTTCCCCAGCAGAAGGGCGAAACATTACCGCCACCCATCCTGAGTATACGGGCGCAAAGGCAGGTGGATTCCATTATTTTGGAAATATCAGACAATGGCATTGGCCTGCAGAATTCCGTTCTGGAAAACCTGGCCAAAGAACGCAAATTCATGCCCGGTCCCGGTGAAACTTTGGTCGATGTCCTCTTTACCGAAGGCGTGAGTTCAGCGGACAGCGTAACGATAACGAGCGGACGAGGGATCGGACTCGCCGCGGTCAAGACCCGCGTCCTCGAACACCGAGGGCGGGTCAGTCTGCATCACAATCCCAACGGGCGCGGCACAGTCCTGCGCGCGGAATGGCCAGCCGCGTTACGATGAAAAGCCCACTTTATCCAGCGTAAAGGGCAGGTCCCGCAGACGCTTTCCCGTCGCATGGAAAATCGCATTCCCAACGGCTGCCGGCACGCCCACAATCCCGATTTCACCAAGGCCTTTGATACCAAGAGGATTCACAACCTTGTCCTCTTCCTCGACAAAGATCACGTCGATATCGTGAATATCAACCTGAACCGGAATATGGTATTCCGCCAGATCATGATTCATGAACCGGCCTATTTTATGGTCCATCATCGATTCCTCTTGCAAGGCCATGCTCAAACCCCACACGACACCGCCCAAAATCTGACTGCGGGCTGTGAGCGGATTCAGGATTTTTCCGGCCGCGACCGCTGACACCACACGCGTGACGGCGACCGTTCCAAAATCCTCATCCACTCGGACTTCCACGAACGCCGCCGAGTGCGTGACGCGGGTGAAACTTTCCTGTTTGGCGACATTGGGAATGGATTTGACCTCTTCGTCCAACGCGCCAACGCCTGCATAGCGCAGAATATTGGTGATCGAGAGCAACTGCTTGGGATTGGACTTCAGATGAACAAAACCATCGGCAAACACAGCATCATCATAGCCCTGTTTGGCAAAGGGTGATCCATCCAGTCCCCTGGCCAGATCAAAAACTTTCTTGCGCAGCTTTTGACAAACGGCCTGCACAGCGGTTCCCACCGAAGACGCTGTGAACGAGCCACCGGAAAGGGGCGCAAAGGCCAGCGACGAATCGCCCAATTTGAAAACGACATCAGCCATAGGCACGCCCATGGTTTCGGCTGCGATCTGGCTCATGATCGTATAGGTGCCTGTTCCAAAATCAGAGGTCGCGCTGCTGACGATCAAACGTCCGTCGGCCGTAAGGATGGCCCGAGCGGCGGCAGGTCTTTGATAGGCTTCCCACATGCCTGTCGCCATGCCCCAGCCGATCAGCTGATGACCTTCGCGCATCGAACGTGGTTGCAAAGGGCGTTTCGACCAGCCGAACCGCGAGGAGCCCTGGTCATAACAAGCCATCAGTTCCTTGCTGGAAAACGGTTTATCATGCACGTGATCACGCGAGGCATAATTGCGGCGACGGAAATCCAGAGGATCCAGACCCGCGGCAAAGGCCATTTCATCGATCGCGGTTTCCAATGCATAGACGCCACTCGCGGCTCCAGGCGCCCGCATATCCAGAGGTGTGTAGGTATCCAGCCGCGCGATCTTATGCCCCAGTTTGATATTGTCGCAGCGATAGGCGGACCCGGACCAGGCCACGAGTTGTTCCGTATAATCTTCAAACTGCGAGGTTTCCGAAATGGCTTCATGCATGATGGACTGCAGCTGCCCGTTGTCATCCGTACCCATTTGAATGGTATGCAGCGAACGCGGACGATGACCAAAGGTGAACATCTGGGGACGGGACAAATTCACCCGCACCGATCGCTTCAGTTCCAACGCGGACATCACAGCTAGAAACAGCTGATATTGTGGCCTCAGGCCCGATCCAAAGGCGCCCCCGACAAAGGGAGACAGGATGCGTACCATGTCTTTTTTCAGATTGAACACATTGCAGACATAGGTCTGGGTATTGAGAACGCCTTGGGTTTTATCGAAAATCGTCAGCTTTTCACTATCCTCCCAGATGACAGTCGAGGCATGCGTTTCCATGGGATTATGATGCTGCATCGGTGTCGAGTAGTGACCTTCGATGGTCACGGAGGACTCGGTCAAGGCGACTTCAGGCTTGCCGCGTGGTTTCGGAGGCGGCTCGTAGCCTGACTTGCTTTTCCCGGGTTCAAGCGCCTTATCTTTTTGGGATTCGAGTGACGTCACGGATGGCTCAACGCCGTATTCGATCGCGATCAAGGAGGCGGCATAGCGGGCCACGTCAAGCGATTCCGCAATGACCAAAGCCACCGGCTGGCCGCTAAACAGAATACGATCCGAGGCCAGAGGACGGAATGGTGAACCGTCGGGACTGTCATCGTCGCGATAGCTGCGATCAAACCATGCCGTCCGGGGGCGATTTTCATGAGTAAAGATTGCAAGAACACCTTTGATTTCGAGCGCCCGCCGCGTATCGATCGAGCGGATCCACCCCTTGGCAATTCCACTGGAAACCACACAGCCGTGAGTTAATTCGGGTACGATGATATCAGCAGCATAAGGCGCCTGACCGGTCACTTTCAAAGGACCGTCCACCCGCGGCAGAGACTGACCCATCACTGATCCACTCATTGTGCAACCTCCTGACCAGCGGCCTCGTATAAACCGCGAACAACGGCCCGATGCGCCAGCTCGATTTTGAAATTGTTGTAACCATGACCTTTGGCGCCTTGGAGCAGAGCCTCGGCCACCACATTAAAATCCGCTTCATTGAGCTTTTTATTTTCGATCAGGGCCTCGGCTTCATGGCGACGCCAGGGTTTGTGGGCTAAACCACCCAGGGCAATTCGGGCTTTTTTAATAACACCTGATTCGATGTGCAGACCTGTGGCCACAGAAATCAGCGCAAAAGCATAGGAGCTGCGATCGCGCACTTTGATATAACTGAAATGCTGCGCAAAACCCAGGGCGGGAAGCGTGATGCCGGTGATGAGTTCATCCGCTTTCAAATTGTTATCGATTTCCGGCGTGTCACCCGGGAGTCGATGAAAATCAGCAAAGGGTATGACCCGCTCACTGTCACGCGATTGCACATGAACATCAGCTTCCAACGCGGCCAGGGCCACGCACATATCCGAAGGATGCACGGCAATGCACGAGGGACTGTCGCCCAGGATAGCATGAATGCGATTGACCCCGGAGAGAGCGGAACAGCCGCTGCCAGGCGAGCGCTTGTTGCAAGGCGTAGCGATATCATAAAAATAATAGCAGCGGGTGCGCTGCATCAGGTTGCCACCGGTGGTCGCCATGTTGCGAAGCTGAGGCGAAGCACCGGCCAGGATAGCCTTGGATAAAAGAGGATAGCGGGCTTCAATCAGCGGATGCCAGGCCAGATCACTGTTCGTCACCAGGGCACCCACATGCAGTCGGCCATCGCTGGCCTCGGTGACGTCACGGAGTGGCAGTGGATTGATATCCAAAAGATGTTGGGGGCGCATGACATCGGCTTTGATCAAGTCCAATAAATTGGTGCCGCCGCCGATAAAACGCGAGGCGGGTATTTCCCGGATCCGCGCGAGAGCCGTCCCTAAATCAGGAGATTTTTGATAGGAAAATTGCATCATGACAGACTCCCCTTCCCTTGCTGGGACATCACGCTTTCAATCGCGGCCAGAATATTCGGATAGGCGCCGCATCGACAAAGGTTGCCACTCATCAGCTCCCGAATTTCGGCGGGTGTTTTGGCTTTGCCCTCGGCCATCAATCCCACCGCCGAACAAATTTGCCCCGGTGTACAGTAACCGCACTGAAAGGCGTCCGCTTGGATGAAGGCGTCCTGCATCGCGGACAGTTCATCTCCCTGAGCCAGACCCTCGATGGTCACGACGTCCGCGCCGTCCTTCATCACCGCCAGAGTCAAACAGGAATTGATTCGTTTGCCGTCGAGCAAAACCGTACAGGCCCCGCATTGTCCATGGTCACAGCCTTTTTTGGTCCCGGTTAAACCGAGCTCCTCACGCAGAGCGTCCAGGAGCGAGGTCCAGGCCTCGACATGAAGCCGCGTCTTGACACCATTCACGGTCAAATGGATCGGCTGCGCTGTTTCGGATCGTTGAATGCGTTTCAAGGCTGGCTTTTGCAGTTCCCCGGTCCCTGGTCTTTCCATTCCACAACTCCTTTGCGATCGTCACATGGTGGCCGGTGACATGGGCCTTTATCCCAGCATCGGGGATGGACTCTAACGCACCGACTCTTCATCCATTTCATGCATGCCTGCAGAAAGAACGTTGACCCCTATGCAAACGCAAGGCCATGCTGGGAACGAATCCAACCCATGCAAAACCGCCATATCGCGCGTCAACCACCAATTTCTTCACGTTGGCGCTTGACAAGATTCCAAAAACTTAATAATTTCGCCTCCTCCCAAGATGGGACGAGTGCTGATTTTGAGCGTCGTTCAAAATTTAGCAGAGTGACTACGGGGTCATAGCTCAGTTGGTTAGAGCGATCGCCTCACACGCGATAGGTCGAAGGTTCGAATCCTTTTGACCCCACCATTTCCTTCCCATACGGCACCAGTCCGAACAAACTGCACGCGTCTGCCTGCCCTTTCATTCAACAAAAAATATATCGTCAAGACGAAGCCATACGATGAGCCAGCGAACGGCGGAGTAAAGGAAACAGCATGGACGGCGGATTCGTTTACGTTATGAGCACCCCATCGATGCCCGGGATTTTCAAAATTGGGCAGACCACCAACATCACCAAAAGGCGAGCCCAGCTCTCCAGCTCCACAGCGACTCCTATGCCCTTCAACTGCGCCTATAAAGTGTTTACCCCGCAGCATGTGGAATTTGAAAAAGCCCTTCATAAGGAACTCGAACCCTTCCGCGTGAATGACTCCAAAGAATTCTTCCAATGCCCCTTGGAAATTATCAAACACGCCTTTCAGGTGGCTCACTATAAGCGCTTTGGCACTCTATGCCCTGCCCCCGATACCATCCCTGAGACGGATCCTGACACAGCCTATCAACCCCCTGAGACCCAGACGATGCGAACGGCACCTCAACCGGCGCCAAGGAATCCGTCACCCCTCACGGGTGATCAGATCACGGCCGCGCTCGAGACCTACTTCGGTTTTTCCACCTTTCGTCCGGGCCAGCGCCAGATCATTGAACAGCTTTTGGCTGGCCAATCTTCAGCCGCGGTCTTCCCCACCGGCTCAGGCAAATCCCTTTGCTATCAGCTGCCGGGTCTCCTGCTGCCGGGCCTGACCCTCGTTATCTCTCCGCTGATCGCACTTATGAAAGACCAGATCGATGCCCTCCTGGCGAAAGGTATCCAGGCCGCGCGCCTCGACTCCACCCTCACCAATAACGAGTATCAGGAGGTGATGCGCGGCGTCCGAGGTGGGGGGATTAAAATTCTTTATGTGGCGCCGGAGCGCTTCATGAATGAACGCTTTCGCTCGGCCATGCAAGGGATCCGGATATCCCTCTTTGCGGTCGACGAGGCTCACTGCGTGTCCGAATGGGGCCACAACTTTCGGCCCGATTATCTGAAACTTTCCCTCTTCGCCAGATCATTCGGTGCCGAGTGCATTCTGGCCCTGACGGCGACAGCCACCCCTGAGGTCCTCAAGGATATCTGCCGGTCCTTCGATATTGAGACGATCCATGCGGTCTGCACCGGATTCTACCGACCCAACCTCACTCTCCTGACCATGCCCATCGAGAATTCAAGGCGCGATGACCAGCTCCTGGACGATCTTCGCCGCCAGCCGGCCGGCCCGACTATCATCTATGTCACCCAGCAAAATAAGGCCGAGGAAGTGGCCCAGATGCTCTTTGAAAATGGGCTTCAGGCCAAGGCCTATCATGCAGGAATGAAAACCGAAGACCGCACAGCCACCCAGGAATGGTTCATTCAGTCAAAAGCCGGAATCGTGGTGGCCACCATCGCATTTGGAATGGGAATCGATAAGGCGGACATTCGGTATGTGTATCACTACAACCTCCCCAAGAGTTTGGAGAACTATTCGCAGGAAATAGGCCGGGCAGGTCGTGACGGTGTGCCATCCCTTTGCAAGCTTTTCGCGTGTCCTGATGACATGAATGTCCTGGAAAACTTTGTCTATGGCGACACGCCGACCATGGAAGCCATGCAGAATCTGATAACTTTTGTCTTTTCCCATACCCAATCGGGATTCGATATAAGCCTCGACGAAGCCAGTGACACCTTTGATATTCGTACGCTCGTCCTAAAGACAATCATGACCCGACTCGAACTCGCTGGGTATGTAGAGGCAGGCACCCCTTTTCATGCTAAATACCAGATCAAGACACTCCTGCCCTGGGAGGAAATCGTAAAATCCCTCCCCGAGGATCGGCGATCTTTTCTAAGGGCCATGACCACCCACATGAAGAAAGCGCGCCTATGGTCTGACCTCGACATCGAGGGAGCTATCACGGGAATGAAGACCAGCCGGAGTCGAATCGTTGCCGAGCTCACCGATCTTGCCGAACAGCAAGTGATCGAGCTCAAAACGGCGAATTTCCGAACACCGTATCGGATCATGAACCGTCCCCAGAATTTTAGCGAGCTCGCCTCATCCCTTCATAGCCAGATGCTCGACCGGGAGATGGCTGATCTCCAGCGGCTGAACAAGGTTCTGGATTGGGCGGTCCTCCACAGCTGTCAGACACGGGCCCTGGGTGAATACTTTGGGGAGAAAATGGAAGGGAACTGCGGGCACTGCTCAGCATGCCTGGGGGACAAACACATGATGCCAACGCGCCGAGAGCCACCCCACCACATCCTCGAAAAAATTGTCGAGAGCGCCCATGAGCTCCAGAGAGCCCATCCTGAGTTGAACCTCGACCCAGTTTCACTCACAAGGTTCTTCTGCGGCATCAGTTCACCCAAGCTCATCCGAGCCAAGCTTGGACCAAGACATCAGCTGTTCGGTATACGCTCAGATACGCCCTTCAACAGCATTCTCAAAATTATCAAGCAAGGAAACATGGGCCGTTGATGCGCCCCATCAAAGTCAATATTACGCAGAAATTCTATGCATAACCCGTAATATAACCTAAAAAATCAGGTTTCAATTGGCCAGCCAACTCTCAACTTTTCTGCGAAAACCTTGTAGGACTGAAACCAACTATAAGGAGAATGACTATGAAACTCTTGATCACACTCATCTTAAGCTTGGCAGGGTTTGCCGGATCCCTTCATGCTGCAGAAGTGGTTCTGCAAGAAAACCTGGCTTGCACCGCAGACATCAACAAATGGGGTTATTCCAGCAATTGTTCATGTCAGGGTCGGACGCGCTACGACCAGAGGGTTGGCTACTGCATTCGTGGTGCTTATAAACCTATAACTGTCAGCGGAAGCATCGTTGCCGGCCTTGTGGCTGTCGGTGGCGAGACCACGGGCATCGCGTTACAGACCTTTGATTCGCCTTCGGTGCGCTATGAGCTGGTTTTGCAGACCAAGGATTTTGAGAAACTTTCCCAATTGAACGGCGTGCCCTTTGAAGTCGTAGGGGATTACATTGTGCTCCCCGGTGTGGAAGCTGCACCACGGCCTGCCATTATCGTGAAACAACTTCATTGGCTCGACTGAAGAGATAAGAGACGCTCGTCCCGAGCGTCCTCGCATCCTCCCTTTTGTTTTGTATATGGACTAAATTTTCACCTATTTTCAAGCGCTCCAGCGCCTAACCCATGTCATATGTCACAGGGCGAACGCTCCTGCTTTATAAATCTTCACAACTTTTGGGTATAAATAACCCTTGCCCACCCCTCCCATTTAGTTCTTTATTCGAACTAATTAAACACAACATCGTGGCTTTATAAATTTCACGACGTCGGGGGGTCTATGACAAACGTCCAATGGATATTCAAGCTTCTATGGCTATTCCTGGCCACAAACATCATGAGCCCAGCGCTGGAGGCCGCAAAGGGATCTTTTGCCCCCGCAGGCACCCAGGGTTCGCAGGACAATGGAGCCCCTGGTTTCATGTATCGGGCCCCGGTCAACCGCACTTCAAACATACCCAACAACCAGCCGGTCCCCTCGAACGATTGGTGGACCGGTATTCTGGTTCGCAGCGATACCGTGACGATGGCAGCGTATCCCTTGATCTATGGGCTCGCCAGGAGAGACGGAAATGGCATTGCCATAGCCTATAAAGATAGGGGTTTCGTGGCGCGTACGGCCGGTGGCGCGGTCCTGGGCTATAGCAAACAAAACTGGAAGATCGAGTCGTCCGTGGAATACGACCTCGTCGTCTCGAACAGCCTGGCCGAAGCGAGCGTGCAAACGAAATTGGCAAGCTACGGCGACTGGCACATCAATCTGGTTACTGCGGACAGAAACGGTCATGAAATGCACAGCACAATGGCTGCTGGCAGTCCGTTTTCGTACTATAGCTTTGTCCATGGACAGCCACGCGTTCACATTTCGGATGCTGATGGCAATGGCATTCGCTTCTACAGCAAAGACGGCGCGGAAATTCCCTTGGCTGTCGGGCAAACGTATACCGGGGATCACCTGATTGTGAAATTCACCGATCGGCGCTCGAGACAACCACGCTGGTATGGACTGTTCTCAGCACAGGGGGCCGTCTGGAAACGAGAGGAAGCCAACCAGCTGACCATCCAGGGTACGGCCGCGACTTTTTTAAACGTGGCCCTGCTCCCGAATCAATCGACACAATCCATCCGGGCCAAGGATGCTTCCCTCGTCTACGCTCACGCCTATGCGAAGATCATCGAAACACGTTCGGAATATAAATATGATGAAGCCACGGCCACCATCACCACCGATTTTACCTTCAAGACCACTCTTCAGCGCCAGGGCGAGGGTTTTCAAAGCACGGTCCTGACCACCCTCTTTCCCCATCAATATAAACATCTGGAGTCAGCCCAGGGCCTCGTACCCGATGCCGCTGTCAGCACCATGCGAGGCAGCCTGCGTTACTTCGAAGGCAACACCTTCCGGACCAGACTTATCAATCACGGTATCCTACCCATGTTCAACGAACCCAACGCGTCGCCTGGCTATGATCGAACCAAACTCCTTCAGTATCTGCAGGATGAACAGTATGTGGTCGATCCAGGAGTTTATGGACCGGACACCTATGGTGGCAGCAAAGCCTTTCTGCGCGCCGCTGAATACCTGATCATGGCCGACAAGCTCGGCAATCCTAAAATCACAGCCTATGACCCCAATCAACCGGCTTTCTTCGCCAAACAGGCGATCACGGATACCCTGTATAACCTGTTCGAAGACTGGTTTACCTACGCTCCCGGCCAGGAAAAGATTTTTTGGGGTGATAGCAGGCCTTATGGCTTCATGACCTATGATCCGCCCTCGTCCACCAGTTTTGGTCAGCTCACCGGCTGGCGTGCCGCCTATGGTTCTCAGGCTCTCAACGATCAGCACTTTCATTACGGTTATATGATTCATGCCGCCTCCATCCTGGCTCTTTATCATCCGACCTTCACCCTGGATTTCTCCTGGGCCATGGATCAGGTCATCCGTAACATTGCCTCGCCCGATCGCAACGATCCGCAGTTCCCTTATCTCCGATATTTTAACAGCTATGCGGGGCGTAGCTTTGCCAGCGGCTGGTATTGGGATGATAACAATCAAGGCAACGATCAGGAATCCACGTCGGAAGCCATGAATGCCTGGGCAGGCGTTTACCTTTGGGGTCTTGTGACCGGGAATAAAACCTATCGTGATCTGGGCCTTTACATGTACTGGACCGAAAAAAGTGCGATCGATGAATACTGGCTCGATGTCGACAACGAAAACCTGAATCCTGATTATCCCTACACCCACGCTGTGATCCTGCGCGACACGGCCTACGAGTTTGATACGCACTGGGGGTCGTTCCAGATTGAGGAAATTTATGGCATCCAAACGCTTCCCACGACGGCAGCCACACTTTATTTCGGACTCAATCAGACCTATGCCAGGCGTTACCTTGATGAAATGCTGAGCATCAATCGGGGCACCAACGGTGGCCATAATTTAGACCCTAGTGAACAAACAGTGGCTTCAGCATGGGATGGCGTTACGCTGCGACTGATGGCTCTGGTGGATCCGACGATGGCTCTCTCGGAATTCCGATTTGGGAAAACGTACTTTCCTTATGATTATGAACATACGGCGATTCAGGCTCACGAGACCTGGGCCGCGACCTACTATTTTCTGCATAATTTGAATGATCTGGGCCATCCCAGCCCGGATTACCTGGCTGATCAGCCGTCCTACGGTGTCTTCAAAAAAGGCGACCATTATAATTTCGTGGCCTTCAATCCATCGAAAAGCCAGCCTATGACGATTCGTTTTAAGGATGTGAACGGTCGGGTCGTACTCACAATTCCGAATATCCCGCCGTTGAAAACAGTTTCGGTACGCAATGAGCGACAGATCAAATAGCGTCATCACAAAACATGAGGGGAACTTTTGTCCAGTTCGGGCCTTTCGTTTGCCGCGCAGCGAAACAACAAAGCCGACCCTACGAAGAGTCCGACGAAAGCTCCGTTCAGGATCGAAAGCTCGAGCGGCCCGCTCCAGGGCCGCCCCAACCCGGCGGTCAGCGCGATCACGGCCACCAATGTCTGAGCTAGCGCCATAGCCAACAGGGTGCGGGCCATTCCAAGGGGGCGGAACCGCACCATAAGAGCGCCGATGATGCCGACGGCGAGCACTCCAAAGTACATGATGTTAGCCGGATCACCATCTCTCCCAATGATGCCGACGCCAAGGCTCAGCCAGACGAGTATCATGGCTGACGCAAGTGCGATGCCAACAGCGAAGCGGTATGGGGTGTTACTCTTTTTCATCGTTCCTCCTGATGGTGTTCATGATCCTTATCGGTCTCAAATGACGAAGGCGATAGCGTCAGACCACACAATTCAACCCAAAAAACCTTATGAAACATTTTCAGGGACATGGAAGCTATCTCCCACCACCATGAGGTGAATCTGACAGCCAACGTACCGGGCTACTATGGGGACAGCCTGAAGTCTATGTGAAGGGAATGTGAAGTGGCTTGATAGGTCGCCATGTCGAGGCCCCTTGAGTTCAATTTGGATCACAAATTGCTATCGCACCTCCAACGGTACCTCAATCGTGGAGAAAAGAAATGAGTGGCGCGCGAAGACTCTGGGTTGTCCTGGCAGGAGTGGTTATCACGTCCTTTGCCGTACTTGGCTACTATGGTCGGGAGATCTACCGACAGGCTCCACCGGTCCCTTCGCAAGTCTTGA
>NZ_DASQYZ010000297.1:0-4272 GCF_035638955.1 Oligoflexus sp.
GAGTCGATCAGTGTCGGTATCCGACAACCCCTGCGAGAGGAAATTGAAGCGAAGTTTCTCGGGAATTTCCAGTAGCCGATCGTGCACCAGTCTCGCGGCCTGGAATAGTTCCCTTTGGGTGACGTCGAGGTCAATCAAACGACCTGCCTCTTTCAAAGCGGAAATCTGCTCGTTGGCCGCCTGATAGTATTCGTAAGCCTGACGACTTTCGGCGATTGGGGGGAAATTGGGATTGCTTTGGCTGGAAGGTGACCGGAGCGCTGGATCACGAACCTGGTTATTGTCGCGGGAGTTTTCCCATTCCAGGCATGCACGGTAGATTTCAAATTTGTTGTTGCGGATTTCCTTACTGACGATGCTTTGCGACAACCTTCCGGACTTCACAGCCTGGGAGATTGCGCCCTTGGTCACGCCGACAATTTCGGCGAGTTCGGTTAGATTGCAGACTTTTCTCATCTGTTTCCTTTGAATTCATTCGTTCGAATCACGATCTTTGCGGGGTTAAACGTGACTTTCACTTATGTAGACAAAGGCGGGAGATTGGCAGAGTTGAGTTTAGGCCATGAAAATCCTTTTTTCAGAACGGGGGCGGTTGATCGTCACCCATTGCAGTGGCAGGGCTGGAAGGACCCAAGCCCTCAGTCGCTCATTCACCTCATTATTCCTAACATACGCATAAGGCAATTGCATCATTCTGCGTGTTTTCCGGCGGCAAACACAGTGAGGCCTCCCGTGGTCTTCACTGCATGCATTGCCACTTGTTCAAATGGAGAAGCCTATGGCTTTCAGAGCCTCGATTCGAAGCTCATCAGTTACTGATCCCGTGATTTTCGCAACGGTCGAAAGAAGACCTTCGTTAGGCTCCATTGGAGCTGAAACAGCCTGAATCTGTCGTCGGCGCTGTGAGCCATCATACTTGCATCCTCAAATTTCCGTTCACGTTGACCTTTGGGATTATGAGGGACGCTAGTCTGCTGTGATATTCGCAATGCCTGGCCAGCGATGTATCAACCAGCTGCGAATCTACAAAGCAAGGACCACCCTGATCGAAGCACTTGCATTTTCTGACAATCTCTCGCTTTACCGAATCGGCTCAGACCCTGCCATACGCGATCTGCGGCGCCAGTGCTGGGAACCTGTGGAATGCGTAACCCTGCAGCTGCTGGCATAAAGCTCGAAACTGCTATTATATTCTGTACGCGCCGATCCGGGGCCTCACGCGACCACGGACCATGGTCAATCCTTTCAGAGCGTTAGGGGATGTTACGGACAAATTGTCCGTATGTTATGACGCGTTCAACACTGCCCCATCGCCGTTTACCTCCCTCCAGTTGGTAAAGTGTTCACTGGTTGCCTATTTGGCGAATGCGGCTTTGGAATTACGGAGGGTCGCCATGCGCTACTCGGCTTTGGTGAGGCAATGGCCTGAAAAAGAAAGCGGGCTGCCTATCGTGGTGCGGGAGCAACGCTAGAACTATCGGAAAGCATCCGACGCGGACCCGAAGCGCTACTTTCGATCGCACAGCGCCTGAGCATTTGGTTCGTCTTTTCGACAGATCTTGTCGATATAGTCCCAACACCCACCGGAGTCGAGGCATTTATCGGCATCATCGGTCATCGTAATAATTACACCAGCGAACGCTAATGTGAGTAGGAGAGAAATGACAACGAGCATAATCTTCACAGCTTAGAGCCTTCGCATGACGAGGAACGCATATGCGAGATGGACAAAGCCCGCATAGTGCGGAATTTCTGCTGCCGCAGTTGATGACGGAGCAGGGTGCTTCGACATGGATTATGCTAAGAGCCTATACGCTACGCATCAAACTTCTTGCTCGGCAGACAAACCTCAGCACGGCACACCAAATCACCGTTTCTTGCCCTACGGAACGTGCATTCACGGAACAGGTAACGGTACTCGCCAAACTGCTGCCGCTTGCGGGCGATGAAGAATTCCAGGAGGGCCAGTATCTCAACAGATTCCGCAGGGATTCGCGAACGCATATCTGCGAGCAAATTGTGACGATCGGCATCCGGATAGCAGTCGTGATAAACGACGGCATTCCAGATCGTCCAGGGAGTCTCGAGCAGTTTATTGAGTTCATCGACGCTTTTCCCGCCGGCATGGTGCCACTCGGTGATAAGCGGCTCCATATATTCCTGCAGAACTGCTGATACTGGCTTTCCAAGAGTTAGCGCCGCCATATCAAAAGTCATCATCTCTCTTGCTCCTCCTTTCAATTTGGTGAGCAGAGTATCACGGGCCAGTAACATGCTCCTCCATCTTTTGTTTCTCCGGGAGGGAGGGGATGCGTTCAACCCGTGGTTGAGAGCATATGACGTATCGCACACATCAGCGGGATGTGCGCAGACATCATGCGCGCACAAAAGGCTTGACACTTTGATGACATTTGTACCAATGGATCGATATGTCATTGAATCTTGTGACGCAGGCAAAGTGCTTGGCGAACAGGTTGGAGCACTTGACCTCAGCCAGTCATCGGTGCGTGCAAACCGTACACGCACCGATGGCGTCATCAATGGCTGAATCAGCTCCAGAAAATTTTAAAGTGGCATTGGTTTACACTGATCGCCAGGAAAGATTTTTCCAGCACTTCGACGCGCGTTGCTCGAAAGAGAACACCCTTACCTTCCAGGAATCTTTGATGGCTGCTTCGATGTCTGCGAAACCAGCGTGGATGCGATTTGGATTTTGGGATCGTCAGGATGCCGAATCTTCGCGAACTTCCTGAACAACATAACCGGCATTGACGGACAGAGTCTTCATCAAACAGTCCATCGTAAAAAGCCTCGGAATCTTGCGACCTGCCTCGATGTTGGCAAGATAGGAATAGGAGTACCCGCACCGTCTGGCCATCTCACGCAAAGTAAGGCCTTGCTTTTCTCTGTAGTACCGTAGTTGCTTGCCAAAGTCGTTCATTCGAATCCCATAAGAATGTGAAAGTATATTCAGTGCCGACAAAGAGCGTTAATTTTCCAGCTGACATCGTATTTTGGGCGATTTGCCTGGATTGCATCCATGCGTTCTCGGGAATCCCGTGGGTGATCTACCGAGCGGATTCCAAGACACCGGACCAGGTGGATAATCTGATATTTGTAAAGATAGTATGGAGAAGTATCCAGATTTTCAACAACAAGGCCCGGCAAATACTCAGTCTGTGGAGAAGTTGGGATGCGTTCATCTTCGATAATCTGGCGAATTTGTCCTTCGGATATATTCAGAAGCCAGACCAGATCGGGTATGGACATTCGGAACCAATCAGGCTGCTTTTTGAGATAGCCAATCAAAAATCTCTTCAATCATTTCTCTTTTATGAGTCGGCCGCCTGCTGAACTACTCCAAACCAATTATATCCTGCAGGCTTCGATTTTTCAAAGGAAAACAATGTGTTTTAGATAAAACTCCAGGTTAGTATCTGGGGACCAGGCCCCTTTCATGAGCCAGGTGTTAAAGCTGATTATAAATGCTTGTCGGCAGCACCGGACGATCGAGCAGTGCAATAAAAAAACCAACTGACAGACGGTTGCCTGTTAGTCTTGTTGCCTCAAAGCGAAGGTGTAGCAGCCCGTCAGAGTTTGATGTTCTGTCTTCAGAAAGCATCATGATACGATCTGCGTTGATGAACTTCGGCGGACTTTCGTGGATCTGCCACAGGACTGTAAGGGTTATGAAATGAGAGCCGCAGTCTATACGCAATACGGTCCTCCTGAAGTGGTTACGATCCAGGAAGTCATGACGCCATCACGCAGAAAAAATGAGGTGCTTGTAAGAGTCCATGCGTCCACCGTGAAATGCAACGACCGTGGATTCAGAACGCCTGAATATCCTTTTATCATCAAGCCAGTCCATGGATTCCGATTCCCACTGGAGCAGATCGTCGAAGCCTATCGATACCTGCAGGCGGAACAGAAATTAGGGAATGTCGTCGTTGCGTTCGGTTAACTTATTGGGGAAGGAATCTTAAGCTCGAGCTATCGGCCCAGGATGGCTTTCAGAGGAGCTTGCAGTAATGATCAGAGGAGTGGAATCAATGAAAATTGCGGCAGCTGTCCTTTGCCTGGGGTGCCTCATTTCTGTCGGCTTTCAGATCGGGCTGGTACTCGGTTTTCCCGTATCCATTCGGCAACCTAGCTCAACATGATATTCCCGTTGTGGTTTGATGGGCTCACGAAAGGAGATCCATCATGTCAGATCTCAAAGTTGAAGCCGTCCGCTGCATAATCGATAACTTCCGTCGCACGCGTCGAGCC
>NZ_DASQYZ010000298.1:0-30676 GCF_035638955.1 Oligoflexus sp.
TCTAGACTTGATTGAGTCGGTCAAATCAAAAGTCAGATCAGCAAGAAAATTTCCCAGAATTCGCAAAACACCTAACTTGGGCTTTCGAAATAGACTGCAAAAGGAGAAAGCGTCGATTCTTTCTTAACCGAATGACATTGCCCTTTCCTCCCCCATCTGACCTGCTGCCCATTTCTCATCGATGTCGACAACGATGCTCAGCATAAGCGCTCCATTTGTTCCTCGATCAGCAGTGCTCCGAGGTGTGGTGCCTGATCGGTGGCGGCGAGGGCCTTGAGAAGGCACGTCAGCGAAAATCGATTTGGCAGGCGCTTGCCCTGCTCTATCAGGCACAGGTGTCCGGGGGAATAGCCGGCAACCCTGGCAACTGCCCTGATCGAATAGCCCTTCTGCTCGCGAATGTGTTTCAAAGCCGACCCCACCCGTGCCCCGCTCAGCGAAGCACCGCATCGAGTTTTGAGAGCAGCAGCATCACCAGTCCCATGGCGGCGGCTATGGCGATGGCCATGGAAACCAGACTGCCAGCCGTAACCCGGCGGCGTCGGGCTATCAGAATGCGCTCGGGCTCTGGATCGATCAGGACACTGGCCAGGAGGCGGTTTCTAATATCGGTTCGCATGCTTTTCCTCACTTGGTCTTGGTTCATATCTTCCATCGCAAAGGGGTGAGTGCTCCCCCACCCCATCTTATCAGGATGCCGCGCAGGTCATAAACAGGCGGGTTTCCCAGCCGTTCTTTGCCCATCGGTAGTCTTCATGTTGACGGTAAAGTTCCAGGCGCTGCCGGTTGTAGGCTGCCAGGAATCTGAGAGGACTGACTTGGCGAACGGCGCCCTTCGACATCGGTCCAAGAATACCGTCGACGTCGATCTTACAGCGCATGCTGTTCAATGCGCGCTGCACCAGCTTGTTGTTGCCGACGACACCGTGATTGATTGCGCCGTCGAATACTGCCAGACGCAGCCGCTCGGGATAGGACGAGATTTCAGCTTTGAGCCAGTATTCATCCCAGTAGATCTGCTTGGCCTCTTCGCGGGTCAGCGACTTGATCCGGCCCTTGAGTTCGGGATGGTTGACCGAGCTGATACCCCAGTTGGTTTCGCCGCCGTTGTCAGGAATGATATTGGCATATCCGCGTTCGATCTCGTCCAGGATAAAGTCGATCATTTCATCAAAAGTCTTCATGCGAGTGTCTCCCTGTTTGGAAGGAGCCCCGGAGGGCTCCCTTAGCGTGTTTTTAAGCTGCCGGCTGATCCTCGAGATAGTCTTCCACTCTGTCCGTGATGAAGCGGATCAGGGTAAGCCCCTCGGATGTCGAGACGTCTTGCCACTCCGATGCCACATTGCTGATTCCAGAAAAAGCCTCAGCAACTTTCGCTTGGACTTCTGGGGTCAGAGCAATTGTTGCAAGATCCGAAATCTGAAATCCGTCGCGCAATTCACGCTTCAGGACTTTTGCGATGACGAATCCGAGTTCAAGAAATTCCATGGTGTCCTTAATACCTACTTGTTCTGTCAAAAATTCTCCAAAATATGATTAAACCTATCGAAAAATTCTCAGGACGCGCCTTTAAGCGCAAGGTCTGGGTTTGGCAGGCTCCTTTCATTACGGCGTTGAATTTCAACATTGATGGCTTGGACTTCAGCTCTGATCTTTTTCAGAAGATCATTGGCCGATCCCATCAGGGATTTCTTTGTTACTGTGACTTCGCATTCTGTGGCCACGCGCTGAGAGAGCAGCTGGTGAAGAGCTTCGGTTTCGAGGCCATCGAGGTCATCGATGCTCAGGCTCTTGTAGTCAGCGGCAGCGTCTTCAATTTGGTCAAATGTCATCATTTCGTGGTCCCCTTGTTCCGTAGATATATGATTTGAGTTTTGCGATCCGGGCTTTCAAGTCCTGGACCTCGCCCTTATAGGTCAGGTCAAAAAATGTTTCGAGCTTCATGAGCCGGGTGGATAAAGTTTCCAATTGATCCTTGAACTTGTCGAAGCTCTCCCGCAGGCTTTTCATGCTGCTGATCAGGATGACCGTAAGGGGGATTCCCCCTGAGGCTCCCACGGCGAGCGATTGCAAAGTTTCCATATTCAGATCCATTCGCGTCCTTTAGCGTATTCGGAATTGAAGTGTCGTCGACAACTTTTTGCATCTTCATCACGTCCTTCTTAAGGTGCAGGCTGAATTCCACAAGAGCTTCTGGTCGATAGCGATCGCAAGCTACATCAACAGAAAACTGCAGGAACTGCTTGTAAAGTTCCAATATGCTTTCCAGATTTTGTCGGCAGCAATCTTGAAGAATTTTATTTAATTTGCGGACACGAACTAAATCTGCACGCGGAACCAGCGCATTCCTGGCAGCAGACCTATTCAGTTTTATCTTCTTTTTCATGCTTGTCCTTTCTCGTCAGTTAAGATACTGGAGTTCCGCTGGCACAGCGTTGACTACGGTACCTGCCTTGGGCATGACTTTCCCCAGGACGACACTGCTTGCATTTGCCAGCTTGTTCACGCTATCCAGAATATCTTTATTTCCGGGATGGGATTCGGCCAGCGGTTGGCAAATACCCTTCCTGATAGCTCCATCAACGGTACGGCAGGAATGTTGGACCTTGTACGTCTTATATTCCAGAGGGTTCATCTCAACAATCTTGCGATATTTTTCTATCGCCTTAAACTGCTCACCCTCGAAGATGTTTCGACCAAGGCTCTCGTACATGACGACCTTCTTACGACTCTCGCCTTTTGGCTTTTTCGACTTCACAATCAGCTCTTCAACGGCGCGCTGCTTCGCCCTTGCACGCATGATCCGACGTTTGCCTGCTTTGAAGATTCGGGCGTACTGCTGATTTTGCTCAACAACCACCAGATTTTGCGTCATGACAAGCTCGGATTGAGCCAGGACTGCATCCAGCTTTTGAAGCAGTTCGGCCCGTTGATTCTCCAGTTCAGCGATCCGGGGCTTGAGAGCTGCAAGCTCTTCAGCGTCGTCCCAAAGTTGGTAATAAGCCGCCTTCGCTGCATCTGTTCCAATATGCCAAGTTAGATCTTTGAGGCCCGTCTTTGGAATGAAGAGCACATGCTTAGGTGTCTTGAAGGGAATAATTCCCTTTGATTTTAGGGTGCGGCATATGTTCTCAACCAGCGGTTGAGAACATATGGCATACTTTGAAATATGCTTATGAATGTTTTGGGTCGACGTATCAAAAAGATCCGCAGCTTGCTGAACCGTCAAACCTTCGGTGTTGTCCAGCATGAGAATTTCAGCTTTGATTTTCTGACCTGCCCGATGGATCTCAACAGATCTAAAGTTTATCTCTGGTGCAGCGGCTGTAGAATTCATGTAGCCTCCGCGATTACATTATCGATAGAGGCGTGCTTCGATCGAATCGTGGGAATTGCATGCTTCCTGATGCTGGACCACACGACGCTGCGGTCTACGCGGAAGAGGTTTGCAACTTGGTCGACAGTCATGCGACTGCCTTTGTCGCTCAAAATTAGATCGATGATTGCTTGGGCTTTCGAGTCAAGCGGCCTGGCGGGGATACTTTTGATGTCTCTTGACTGCATCCTTGGGTCGGTACCGGGTCCAATCAGATTCATTTTCAACTCCATCAATGAAAGTTTCGTTTCCGAGTGTGCGCACGATCCGGCTTCATGCTACATACATCGTATCCCACAGAGCTTCGGTGGACACGGCAGCTGCCTGTTTTGAAAGGGTAGCGGCAGGGTGCCGTCTGACGAACAGCTCGATCCAACCAGGTTCACCCGGCGGCGCATAGAGCTTGATGCTTCGGCCATCGACGATCTGGCAGTCGTCATCCCATAGGACACCCGATTGGGTTGCGGCATCGCAGACCAGCTTGGAGATATTGTCCCAGTCAGGCTTGACGTCGACATAGACGGCCTTTGGCTTGGACTTTGGCCGCGACCGGTAAGCGACGATGAGGACCTGGAGCGGGCCACGAAGCAGCTCGCCCTGGTATTGGCTGCAGATGGACTCGGCGATCTCGTCCATGCGCTTTCGGGTGTCGGGGTGTTTGAATACATGACCACCTCGGGTCCTCCTCGCTTCTTTCTTGCCTTCCGGCTCGATCGGTATGGTAAACTTCGTGGTATCAACACTCTGTCGTTCGACGTTGATTTGTGCCCGGTCGGCATTCCGCGCCGGGCTCCTTTTCAAAAAGGGATGTCCGATGGGAAATCCTGATTTCCGAACTCACCCTCAATCCTGAGATTGCGTCCACTCCCTCGACTGCCACCTGAAATCCGATCAGGCGGCGGGGACTCTTCGCGGCGCGTTCCGCCCAGGAATTTGATCTCGTCGGCGTGGATCTCGGTTGAGTAGCGCTTGGTTCCATCCTGCCCATCCCATGACTGGTGTCTGATCTTGCCTTCCAGATAGACCGGCGAACCCTTCGCCAGGTACTTCGATGCGTTCTCTGCCTGCTTCTTCCAGACCACGATATTGTGCCATTCAGTTTTCTGGTGACGCTGACCGCTTTCGTCGGTCCACTGATCAGTCGTCGCCAGGGAAAACTTGCAAACCGCGGATCCGGACTGCGTGTAAGTCAGCGCCGGATCTTTCCCAAGGTTGCCAACCAAAATCGCCTTGTTAACGCTGCTCAGCCGCTGCCACCTTCCATGGATTGATGCCCATCAGGGCCGCGACGAATGTAAGGTGTTGAGCCTCGACCAGGCATGCCGGCGAGCAAGTGCTGTAATTGAACTTCACAGCATCCGGTTTCAGACGCTTCTCACAGATCGGGCATCGCGGGCGCTTCAGGTAGGCCCGGAACCATTTGATTGGGTTATTCATAAATTGCCCAATTGTCGGTCGTGAGATTCTTGATCTCATCCAGTGGCACGCAGATACTGTCGTCATCATCCGCAAGCAGGATTGTCGGTCTGAACGGGCGGCTGAGCAGCTTCTTCAAAACGACGTCATCGACATGGAGAGAATTTCCCTTCAGATCTCCGGACTGATCGAGCATGAATGCGTACTGTCTCTGCGGCCAGTCCTTCTTTCGTACCTGTCGACCTAGCCCCATCTGCTCGACAGCCCAAAGGAACGAGTGATTGTATTCCTTGTCGAATGGCGAACATGCGCGAACGAGGTCAGCGAAGAACTGCAATTCGGGCACCCATGGCTTTTCAGATTTCATTTGTGGTCCGTGCATAAGGAACTCCTTGTTCAGATAAAGTCAGCCGGCCCCGGTGTGCCGGCGGTATGGGTTCGTTCATGCTTCGGCGACTGGTGGCAGCCGGTCGGCGATGATATTCTTCAGCTGCACGAGCAGCTCATTCTTTGGGTATCCGTTGAGGGCATCGATGATCTCAGCCCACTCATCCTCTGGTACCGATGCCTGCTGGAGCTTCTTGTGGATCCAGTCCCTGACTTTTGGATCGCTGGTCACGACGATATCAGTGGCAGGTCGGGGTGCTGGCTGAGTGGGAGAAGGCAGCGCCGCAGGCTGCTCGACCTCCGCCTCGACCATTTCCTCGCGGATATAGTAGGAGCAAAGCTCCTCGGGGAATGCCTTGCGCAGCGCCTTGGCTTCCGCGCATTTCTCCAGCATCGTCAGCGGCATCGTATCCCAGAGGGATTTCTTTCCGTCGCGCGAAGGCTTATAGAATTCTGAAAAATACGCTGTGGCGCTGAATTCCCGAACCTGGCCCTGCACGAACTTCTGCACCGTGATAGTGGCATTGAGCGGCTTTCCGGGTTGCTTTGCGTCGAACTCGAACGCCACTGGCAGGATCCCGGCATAGGCACCCGTGCGCTGCGCGATCAGGCGATAGGCATCGATAGAGAGAACTATGGAGGCCCGACCGCCGACCTTGATAAGATAGATATGGCGGGCTTCGGGATTCAGTCCCCTGGCTCGGCAGACTCCAACGTAGTGGTCGCGCTCCTGCAGGGTTACATCCTTGGGCAGATAGTGCTCAGTCCAGTACGCGATGCGCTCCTGGGTGATCTCTTCCCGATTAAAAATCGCTGGCAACATTCCCAAACTCCTTTTCAAGCTCGGCGATCAGTTCGTCATCCGCTGCAGGTTCATCGATCTCATAGTCCTCGTCCGCAGGCTTTGGTGCATACCGGGGGAGTCCCAGAGGACGGATTTCCTCTGGGAGCCCCGGCCACGATCCACTGGCCTCGCAGCGCTTCAGGAGGGCAAGGTTCCGGCGAATGAAGCCGCGTCCCAACGCGATTTCATCTGCCGTCGCATCGTAAGTCGCCACGAGGTGGACTGGCGTGGATCTGACGGCGAGAAAAATATATCGTTCCGGTTTGATACCGGTGGTCCGGTAAATGCCATCAATCGTCATTGCCGCTGACACGAAATAGCGATGATCATACCCATCCCTTCGGAACCCTTCGTGTGAAACATCTCGTGCAGATTTGAAGTCAACGATGGTTTTCAAATCCGCGGACACCCAATCGGGTCTGCACTTGCAGAGGCATCCAGTGCGCGGGTCGATCCAGTAAAAGGAGACCTCATTGCGCCCCGGTTGCGAGAGAATTTTTTGTGCAGGACCATAAGCATCGACCGCCTTTTTCATGCTCTTGACTGCCTCAACCTCGTCCGGCTGAAGGCAAATCTTGTTCGGGTGGCTGTCCTCGAATTCCTTCCACGCTTTTGCGTTGCGTGCTACGTCGGGACCTTTGATATAGAGATGTTCAAAAGTCCCCTCCATATTGCAGTGAAAGGCTTTTCCAATTCTCAGCGGCTTGCTTTCGCTCTCGTCGTCGCGATGATCGAGTGCGTATCGATACACGGCGGCGGCCTCATCCAGCTTTGTGAGCCCGGTCTTTGAAATTCCGAGCGAGCGGTGATAAGCCTCAATGCTGAGGGTCGGATAAATCCCAATTTGCACGATGTCTATTCCTGCGTTTTGACGCGAAAAGGACTCGTCGAGGCAACCTCGAAGTAGTGCTTTTTTCGGTGATGGTCTGTCACGACCACCTCAGCCTCGTCTTGAAGGTCAAGATCGAAGCCGTCTTTGCAGGATGTTGTCAGCAGCAGGATCGCTGCCTGGCGTGGACTCCTGGCCTCGATTTTCACGTCGACCAGATCCAGATCTGAAAGGGTTACTCGGTAGATTGTCATTGCCCGGCCTCCCCCTGGAGGCGCAGACATCATAAGCAGCTTGGGCTACGGGTGTCATTGAACCTCAGAGTAGAAAACGCGCCCCCCGGCATCCAGGGGACGCGCGTATGTTGCAGATAGTCCGCTGACGGAACATCGAGTCGGTCTTACTAAAAACTTTTTCATAACTTCTCCTCTGCAACATTAGGGGTGGAGCCTCCTCTTGGAGGCCCCGTATCGGATGATCTTCAAAGGTTTGGCGTCTCATCCTTCCGCAGACCATGAAGCGAATATACTACCGCTAATGGATGAGCATCAAAAGAAATCGACATTTTTTGCCAAAATAAATTTTGCTGTGTTTGTGAAAATTCCGCAAAGCGTCCTCGGAAATCACGCATCTCTCACTTTACGTATGATGATCGGCACAAGGCTTGCCGGTGCTGGCGTTGGCGCAAGCTTCTTTTTGCTGACTCTCTCCATTGACTTCGAGTTTGATCGAAGCTGTCGGTCCTTGAGCCGTTGGGACCAGTGGTCAAGATCGGCCCGATATATCAACCGGGGAAGTTCAGGTAGCTCCCGATGCGCCCGCTTCATCCGTTTATAGACCTTGAAGAAGGCTTTCCAGAATGCCCGCCGATGCTTGTCACGCAGCCGAAACCCAGGCGATGATGTGACCAGGCCATGGATGTCCGAGGCTGCTTCCAGCTCGTCGCGGGGGAGCATCGAAGCTGCGCCGAGGAACCTTACCGCCCATCCACGGTGGATTTGAGTCGGATCCTCAAGGCGTTGAAGGACTTCCCGAAATGCCCATCGCCCATGCAATTCCACAATCGCCAGGTACTCAAGGGGCGACAGCTGGACAAATGGGGCATAGCCCAGAGCTGTGGCTTCGCGCACATAACCAGGCCATGGTCCGATGGCAAATGCTTTGGGTTCAGACGCGTGCATGCGCATGCTCCTCCTTGGCAACCCAGATTTTATGCTGACGAACCAGGAAATGGGGGAAGTCTGAAAGCTTCAAGCTCTCAACATGGTCGCCTCCGACCTGAAGGACTTTAAATTTTGTGGCACCGATCTCCATTAGGATGGCTTGCCTTCCCCCCAAATTAAGCTGGTCTCCGATGCTGATGAAACGCGGGGTCGCTGCTGGCGATGCCTTTGGCGTCTCGCGAGCCAACGTCTTTTGGCCCACGGTGAAGGGGTTGGTCGTTTGTGCCAGATCCGAGTTCTTTGCCTTGCGCCCGCGAGACCGGTTGAAAGTGCTCATCGCCTCGCCCTGCACCCGCCTTGGAATGGGGCGCATTCGCAAACGCTTGTAGCCTGATTCAGGAACCTCGTCGGCTGGGGGTTCCTGGCGTGGGCTATCTGCATCGGTCCGGTTCATGGCATAAGAAAATTCGCGCAGAATTCGGTCAACCATACATATCTCCGAATGAATGTCCAAAGGGTCTCTAATTGCCGACGAAGTTACCTGGAAATCGACTGTGGCTAGGTTTCGGTATTGCAGCCATTCCTCCTTTAAAAAGTGCGCGAGCAAAAATACTGACCCGCATTGATCAAGATTCTCGGATTTTTGAGAGCAGAATAATTGCGACGAAACACCTTTTTTTGCCGCACGAAGTGATCGCTTCGGGTTCCTGCTTTCGTCGGCCCGAAACATGTCTTTCAAGTGCTTAACATCGCCTGAAACATGTGTTTCATTTTGCTGCGGATGATTATCACGCACTCCTTGCCGGCCCTTTACACAGGCGGGTTTTGGCGGATTCATGATTTTTTCATAAGGTAACGCGTGGAAGTTCGTCATTGACCTCAACCTCCAATCAGCTTGTGCACACGTTCGACTCCGAACATATGCAGAAGGTTGGCGTAAAGCTGATCATCACTGAGTTTCGCCCACCCGCGTTGAAAGCTCGCCTGGCTTTTCATTCCTCGGGTCAGGATCAGAGCAGCTTCGTCGAGATCGGTTCGTCTCTGTGATCGCGGCGCTGAATTTTTTCCGCTCACTGTCTCGACATCAGTGCTTTGCGCTCGCGCTGCCGCAGCTTGATCGCTCACGGTGTCTAAAGCAGGGCTGTTCGTCGTACCAGCCGGGCGAATCATTGCCAACGGCAGATCGAGCAAGTTCGCGTGCGTGATCTGGACCTGAGAGCGACGAGGTGGGGTTTGCCGCTCCTGGTCTGAGATCTTGTCGGTCGTGTTGGTCTGCTGCGGCTCCGGGTTCAAGGGCTGGCTGGTCACGTCGACTTCCTCACGACAGCGCTCAAGATGTTCAATATGGCTTAACGTATGAAGTGAGGTATCCGTCTTGCCCGTCTCGTCTAGCGCACTAGGTTCAGAACTCGGCTCCAGGCAATCGAGAAACGGTTCCTGAGCTGCTTCACTCTTTTTAGTGCACTCATCCTGTTCAATGAGTCCAGCTTCGATCAGGAGCGGAGTCTGGGCCTCTGGCAAAGATTTTTGGCTTTCTCCCTCAAGAGCAGGTTTCGCTTCCTCGGGATCGTAGTAGCCCTCCCCGAGTACGGTGGACCAGCTTCGCCCTTCCCGGAAGGCATTGACGAAGTCCCGAATCAGGTAAGGGTTGTAAGGGAACGGTCTGCCATAGGTGTAGTAGGCTTTTTTCACGAAGCCGGCGAATTCCATAGCCGCAGTCTGGCCCATCTCGATTGCGATCTGTTCCACCGCTCCGTTCCAAAGAGCACGATCGAATCGGTAGTCCCGCTCCCTCCAAACGATCTCGGCCACTTTCGCGATGTTGATGAGCCTCGGATGAAAAGTCGAATCAACAGGCGCCCACCGCTCCGCGCGGGCGGGATTACAATCGGAACCCTTACGAACGGTATTCTTATTATTGGTTTTATTAATATAGGTATTCTTAGTAAAAAATGAATCCTCTACAACCGGCTCCTGGCTTGAGTTTGATGCCGATTTTTCAATGACCTGAGACGACTCCTGCCGCACTTGAGACGACTCCTGCCGCACCTGAGACGACTCCTGCCGTAGCGCGTTCCAAACGAGAATCGGGGTTTGGTTGGGTAGCGGTTTGAACTCTTCCAGATCGTGATCTGCCTTCTGCTTCACGTGATCCGCAAACCCGCGTGTATCGAGTCGGACAATCAACGAGTTTTCGCCGCCCGGGTACCAAAGACCGGCTTTGGCGGTCCGCCATAGGGCAACATCTGTCAGGTGATAGTAGTCCTTGGAGTGATCGCCAAAAGCTTCAGGATCGCGGGACTCTGTGTAGATCATCCGACAATCTTCAAGCTCGGCAATATGGGTCGAGATCGTGCGTGTTGAGCAATTCATGGATGACGCCAATTCCTTCAAAGTTGGGTGAACATTGACGTCGAGGTAGCATAGGAGAGCATAAATATATTTGGCGGTCGGATGGAGAGGCGTTTGAAACAGGAGGTATGGCAGACGCACGTGATGCCCTGGAACGTGAGAGAACTCTTTCGCCTCGTTCGCGCGATCGGGCAAAATCTCAAACTGGCGAGGCACGTGACGGCCTGGATCGATCCAATTTCCGACGACAGGTGTCGACTGGCAGGGCCGATTCCAGAAGGCAGGATGAGCAATGTTTACGATCTTCAGTTTGGAGCGAGTGAACGTGTCATAGAAGATCATGCCCCGTTCGACCAGAGATGAGAGCGTCTTCGCTAAAGTTGTTCTGCCAACTTTCAAGCGTTCTGCCGCAATCCATTCATTGGGATGGTCCTTGGGCGCCAAGGAATAATAGTAGGCAAAAACAGCCCACTCGATCGGCTTAAGCCCACACTGTAATGCAAGTCTGGGGACCTCCGTGTATCGCTTGCAACGATCGAGCGCCAACGCATGCTCGCGAATTCGGCTGACCGAATTGTCAACCGTAAAATCAAAATGAGGACGATTAGGAAATGTCATGTTTTCAGCGAGGCTGGTCATGTTCAACCACCTCTTTCTCCGAAGACCGAAATTCAGAACGAACTTCGTGCGTAGCCATCCAAAACCCTTATGTGGAAATTTGAGCGCGCAGATTCACAAGGAACACTCTGATCAAGATCAGCTGTTCACCGTGTAGATTAAATTTTTTCTGATGGGTTTTTTGATTGCGTTGGACGCGCAGGAGGGCCATAAAAATCTTGTTGCAGATTTTATTGCCCGTCCCTTACGGGACCACCATCAGGAGCTGTTTCCGCAGCCCTGATGGACCCTAGCTTCCAAGCGCTTTTTTTAACCACTACGATTAATTACTTTCGTTGACATAGCCTCACTTCCCCTGTTGGCTCGATCCATCGAGCGATTCCATATCCACTGCGACCACTAGCACTGCATACTCTCTCAGCGCCATGTCCCCGAGCATATACACTCTTCACGGCGTCTGTTAAGAACAAAAAAAAAATGAAAAATTGCAATATATCGCGGCGAAAGGTGTTTTACCGCGACAGCTGGCCGTTTATGAGTCTTGGAGGTAAGTGAGAGCGTATATAGTCATAGGCGGCGTCCGGAATTGCTTCCATATAACGCTCGAGGCCCGTAATGTCGCGGGGTGAGCCCGGTCGTGCCCTTGTCAACCAATTCTCCAGCCTTTTCGCATTGATATGCGAGCGCAATCCGAAAAGCGCATGGGAGCGAGTTGGAAAAGCGAACCAAATGAAGAGTAAGTCGGTATAGTCAAACCTCTCTAATACGTCTTCAAAATCCTCACGGAAGGAAGGGTTCGCAGGAACGAGGACCTTTAGGCCATCATAAAACTCATTCAAATCCATACCCCACAAGAAGACAAAGGTTGAGGTGATGCCATCGCCAACTTCATTCCACGTTCCTGTGGTAATGAAAGTCCGGGCTCGAATTGCTACCTCTTTCTCATCTCGCAGCATGATCGGGGAGATTCCCAATGCATTCAGCAAGCGATGCCATAGATCTCGGGGGTCGCTGGCAGATTGAAAGAAGGCCTCTTCTGAAACGTCACCTTGTGGATTATCTGCCGCTGAGAAGGGAACCTTTTCTGAGAAGTCGATTTTTGCAGCCGACGCGTGATTCCAAGATTTGTGGCCGCACAACCGGGAAAGAAGTTCATAAATGTGTCCGGTTTTTACTTCGTAGCCCAAGCCATCGAGAATGGATTTCGCATTTTCGACAATAGCAGCGTTACTGGCAGGCTTTTGCATAGCCACTCCTTCAAAATTTTGCGTTGGGATTTATTCAGGTGTCTGCCTTGCCGTGAACCCACGCTTTTTTGAAAGATGGATAGGCATATATCGTTGGGCTGGAGATTCACACGACACGTAGCTGACATACGGTCTGCAGACTGCGGGCTCTCTTCGGGCCTGCGCAAAAGCTATCCATAGGCTTTGCCTTTGTCAAGGACATCAAGGAAAAGAATTTTAGAGCCACGCATCCCTTAAAGCTTTATCGGTGGCTGCATGCGGGCATGGGTCTGACAGGATGCCAAGAGTCATGATCTGTAACCTCGAAAGTGATCTTGGATTCAGTATGGAATAGTTCCACTGAACCTGACCAAGCTGGCTCATGTGAGCAAGCCAGAAATTCGCTCTTGAAGCAGTTTCCAGATTACCATACATTTTTATTGTTTCAGCGCTTGATCGTAGCCAGAGCAGCCTTTCCCAGGAGTACCAATCCATGCAGGTCATTTCAGCTCGTACCAGGGACGCCTTCCGCGATGCGTGTGTCACTCTCTCTAGGGCTCGGGGACCAATCGATGAGCTCCTGGAACGCACGGGTGTCAGGCCCCGCGAAGTGGTCCACACGAAGTCGATCGGCGAGCTGATTGAAGCGTACTATGCGTCTGTGGACTGGGCAGACCCAAATTCTTATGAGCCTTTCCTGGCATTTTTTGTCGAGGTTTATGAGCGCGTGCCGGAATCCGTATGGCTACATCGAGAGGAGCTTTCGGAGCGGCTGTACGAAGATGGTCTGTACGTGGAATGCGGCAGGTTGAAGCGCTTGCCGCTTTAGACAAATCAAAGGACGACATCCTGATAGTTAAGGGTGCCTTGATAGCCGATCTTTGGATTTTCGCAACTGCGCTTGGTGAAGAACTGCTGAAGGTATTCGGGAATGCTCCTGGTCGTCAGATTTCGTTCCGCGATCAGGTCCTTTTTGATTTCGACACCTTCAATTTTCAAATCCAGATCCAGAGTTTGCTCAACTGCATCATCGTATCCAATGTTCTCTCTGCGGAACTCCCAGCTGAAGTTTACCGAGACCGAAAGAATATCTCCCTCAACCTTTCTGATCCTGATCCTTGGAACATCAATCGTGCTATGACAGAAAAAGTAGATGGTACTCTCTGCCCATCCTTCCTCCTCGCTGTCGATCGGAAAATGAAATTCGCGCCCTTCAAGTGCCTTGAATCCAGGAAATAATCCCTGCACGAATGAGAAGTATTCGATGCAGATCGAGCCTTTTACGTCCTCAGGACCATCCTGAAATTCAATGCCTTTGAACAAGATGGGTGCATATATCTTGTGCGATATCGCATCCGACATGCCGATGAAGTCGGAATCTACGAAGTCAGATTTGATATAGCCTAATCCTGGAACAAGCTTTTCCTTGGGAAAGGGTTTGACTGCTCTACTCATCATTGCCCATCGTAGCGTTAGGTTAGCGTTGAGGATTGCACAAAATAACAGGCGCGAGCTGTGCCCGCGCCGCCTGAGATCCAGATTCAATCAGATCCGAACAATTTAGCAAAGAGGCCCGGCTTTTTATCTGCTTTAACTGGAATCAGGTAGGACCTATCCTCGATTATATCTTTAATCCCCGGTTGTTTGTCGAAGTCTTTGATGAATCTTGAAGTCCAGTATTCTGAGCGAAATTCGCGTTCCAGTTGCATTCGCAGATCGGCTAAATATTTTTCACCGAGATTCCTAAATTTCAGTATTTCTTCACTGTTCATCTCAAAGGTCTTAGGAGCCCAAGCGATATCACCAAGCACGCCCGTATAAAGTAGCTCGCCCTTGCTATCATCTTCCCAAACTAAATACTGAGGATGCTTCACGATCGGTTTGTAAGCCATGCTATGGACCTTTCGGTAGACTTTTGAACATTACTATGTTCTTACCTTCAGATGTTGCTGCAGGAAATATCAAGGCATCAAATCCTGCCTTACTCGCGTACTCACCAATTAAATGCGTTGTAACATAGTTGCCTTCTTGCGTCAGCTGTGCAGTGGTGACGCCAAATCGACTCAGATTCCTTTGGTCTGTCATGTCCAGGACGTTTAGCTTTGCATCGATATTGCCAACGTATCGATCACCTGGGTTAAAACCATAACTCTTCAGTTCTGTCGTCAAAGTCTGCTCATCGAGGCTCCCATAGATTCCTTTTAATCCAGGGCCAGAATATCTGTGATCGGGAATCGCATCGTAATCAGTTACATCCCACATGGTGGATTTATATTTTTCTGGAACACCTCTAAAAATTCTCCCTTCCCATTTTGTTGCAGCGGGTAACCTTAGGACAATACGCGCTTCTTGTGATATTTTTGCGATCGCGAGATTAAACTTTACCAGATCGCTAGCTTTCTTTACCAAACCAGCACCGAGCAGGGCTGCTCCGATTTCCCCGGTTACGCGCCCTGACAATTCACCATATTGCTGTGGCGTATAATTGGGAAATTCTGCAACAAAGTTATCAATTGCTCTAAAGACGGCTTCATTTACCTCTTTGGCATTGAGAAGTCCAAGATACAGACCATGTACTGAATCGATTGGATGAGAAACGATCTGCTTTATACCGTCATATGTGTTGGGAATAACTTGGTATAATCCTAAACCAAAGCCTTTTACGAAGTCGTAGACAGCATAGGCCGTATCAATCGCATAGTGGAATCTAATACCCTCGCCTGGGGCTGTGGCGTAGAGATTTGCTTGCTTTAAAGATGAGGTGGCGTAGAAATATAGTTCCGGACTGTTCAATACTTCAGGCAGCTCAGCGAGCTTATTGGCAACATTGGCAATCTGGAACCCTTCATAGGTAGTTCCGGCAGCCGTGACACCAAAAGCCGATATTGCTGCGGTGCTCGTTCGAGTTCCCGAATAGAAGGGCAAACGGCTGCTATTCGTCTGGTAATCAAGCAAGACTCTCGATCGATCAGCAAGTCTCTTTCCTTGCAGCTGACTCATCGGATCGCTCGCGGCCAAAAGTCTGTCTGCCTCAAGAGCAGTGTCGATGGCGTATCCAGCAGTATCTATTTGAAGAGTGTTTTTTCCATAGTATTTTAGGCCAGCACTTTCGTTAAGAACTTGTCTGATTTGAATACCTTTAGCGCTAAGCCGATCGGTATTAAGCTTGACGTCGCCTATCGCTAGTCGCCATTCTTTCACCAAGCCGTTTTCATCCACGAAGTCACTCAGGATGTTTAGGTATTGCCTCCTTCTCAGTTCGTTTTTTTCTTGGCTTGCAATCGCAACTATCCCGTTCAGTGACTCAAGGCTCATGCCATTCGGAAAGTTCTTTAGGTCTCCTTGCAAACGACTTTTAATTCCATCGGTATCGGTTGCCGAAAGCATTCCTTTCTTAAGCTCATCATACACATGCTGATCTAGCTCAAGCGCAGCCTTCGTAATCGGATACGACTTGGACATGATATCTATCGCTTGCTGCAGGTCATCCTTGGCGATTTTTCCATTTACCAACGCATCCGTAGCCCGCGATCGGCTGTCCTCGACGTTCGCTTCCCACTCTTGTAGCTGCAAATCGATCTGGACAATAATCTTGTCGGCATTGACTTCTTTTTTCTCTATAGAGGAGACCACCTTAGCCTGGTACTCAGTCAGCGCTTTAGAGACGAGACTCATGAATCTGGCCTGCTCGCGCATAGCCTCATAATCAGTCCTTGCCTTAGGATGCACAAAGAGAGCTTTCAGTCCCTGCGCAACTTCCTTGCCAGCTTTAGCAAGAGCACCCGAACGATAGATTTTGAGAACATACCGTCCAGCTGCTATCTGATCGGAGACGTACTTTAGCTCATGCTCGTAGCCCAGGGTCCACGACACAGTGTTTGCCGGGGTGCATTCATCCTGACTTTTGTCGAAAGTCAGATATTCAGAATCAGATTGTCCAGTAGTATCGTACATTATTAGAGTTGATTCACATCCAGCCATCAAATTCTTGCCGAAAATTAACAGCATCACGGCTAGAACTAACTTCATAACTGTGTTCATGATTTGTCCCCTTTGCTTACTTGCAAACAATCATTTGCACGCCGTAGTTTTAATGTTGAGTTTTTTCAACGCTGGACAAGCCTTTGTTGTCGCGTCTGATGCGGTGTTGCTGGAACAGTACGCCACCAGATCAGCAAAAAGGCCAACGACTTCCGTGGCTTTGTCGACAGCTGTTTTGACAACTGTTGATGAATTCGTTTCCAGGCTTGTCAGGGCTTCGTTCGCTTTTTCGGTTAGGGTTTTTTTGACTTCTTCTGGAGGCCCGCTGCTCTCGCTGCTTGGGTCCGTGCAAATGCTTCTGTGTTGCTCGGCGAGAGCTACATTAAAGCAAATAGCAGCACGGAGATCGTCCTGGACAGACCGAAGAGCCCCAGCTGCTTCGGTCTTGTTCTGCTTTTCATAGGAATCGGCGAGGGCTTTAGTCGCTTGGTATTTATCAGCGAGAATCGCTGCTATAGATTTTACATCCAATTGTGCAATGATGCTTTTCAAAAGCGTTGCATTTGAAGCCAATTGCAGCACTTGATCAACTATGTCGCCGTGTGAACGAATTGTATCAATAACCAAATTAAGTCGCTTCTTCTCAGGGTCAGAGAGATCGGTTCCAGTCACAGTGATTTCCAACTTGCAGCCTACCTGGAAATCTGCACCAGCTGTCCATGCGCGATCGGGGTCGAATGTTGTTAGCGGGCCGTAGCTATCGATTTTTAGAGTCTCTGTCACATTCGATTGCTTTAGTGTCCAGTAAGTAGTTTTTCCTTTGTCTAAAATGCCCACATCAATTTCATGTCCGATGCAAGGCATCCTGTACTCAATTGAAAAACTCCTTTGGATATCACTCTTAGGCGCCAGTGAATACTCGGAAAGGAAGCATTTCGTCTCATATCCTCCCTTGTTTTCACAACTCATCAAAGAGTTGGCATGTAAGAGAGAGGGAGCTGATAAAAAGGTGGCGAAAGACAAACCGAATAAAATTTTGTATTTACTCATATTCATTGCAATTTCTCTCTTATTCTGGATGGCGGCTGACGATGATATCCTGGCCAAGGACCATAACACATGTCGTAGGACTCAAAATTTGTACTCGCACTTCCAAATCGCTTATCGGAGCGCTGATCGAGATTGGAGCACTAATAGGCACTTCAACCCACGGTCCACCTTTCATTCCCTTACTGGCCGCCAGCGAAGAGGGCCTGCCATCAAAGTCCCTTACAGTGCTCAGTCCTACTGAATCGGGCCTGGGATTTGTGTTGTAATGCCTATAATCGTAAACATCCCTTTTAAGAATGCCACCTGTTGAAGCTGAATAGATATCCAGAGCGAAGGTATCTTCAGGCCGGCTCATGTTGGAAACCGGGCAGGGCCAGATGTGGACTTTAGCATTGACCCACCCAGTCTCGACAGCGGTTACCAAAGGTCCATGTGACACAAACTTACCGGATGTGCCAGCACAAGTAGATGCAACAAATGGGTTGTTTTTGTCGAAAAAAGGATAGACTTCAGCGGAACTTATCCCGCATTGAGTATATCGCATGAGATCGTCAAATCTTACTTCGAACTCGACCGAGCGATCTGTTCCGCACTTTTTCGGAATTCCATTGTCTTCCCCACATGGCACCCTATTTTCGGCGAAGACTTTGCTTGACTGCTCATTCGATACACCGCAAGAGAAGAGCGGCAGAGAAAGCATTACCGAGATCGCGAGTCGATTTATCATGGTGGATTTTTGCATAGAGTAGCCCTATTCATTAAAAATTAATGACAAAAAGGTTCGTAGATTTTCTTAGAACTTATTTGAACCTAAACGCGTTCAATTTCTTAGATCGCTGAAACAGTGAAGTTTAATATATTCAGCGAACAGCCCGGTTCGAGATCAGCAGATTTGCTCCAATCAGGATTTGAGTCCTTCAACACGAAAGGCCCATTTCCGATCAATTCAATTTTCTGATCAGCTTCTTGTTTGAGGGCCACGGTCAAATCCCCAAATTGAACAGCAATAGCCATTTGATGTCCACTGCAGGCGAACGAGTATTCAAGGTTAAATTTTGAGATAGCAGTCAGCTTTTCCGAAAGGACCTTATCCGCCATTGTGCAGCCTGTTAGATACCCTCCGTGATCATAGCAGGACAACTCACCCCTAGTTACCAGGACAGGTTCTTTCTTGGGATCGCTTGGTTGTGGGTCGACGATTGGAAGGTTTGGGTCGGCCACAGGAGTGCTTTTCTTGTCATTGTCTTTCTTCCCGCATGAACTCGCAAATGAGGATGACGCAACAAAAATACACAGCCACATTCTTCTTTTCATTGATTTTCCTTTGGCTTGAAAAGTCTATCGGAGCAAATTGTTGCTGTATCCTCAGGAATCTTATAAGTCCCAGTGAGGTTTTTAACGTAATAAGCTTTTGCTTCGTGGCAGTCCACCTGCCCACAAGCCTGGAGTTTTTCCATCGCATAGAAGTGGGAAACAATTTCCAGGCTTTGATCAAAGTCATCCAAACTGTATCGGATTTGTTGCAAATGCCTGCCAATCCCTGGTAATTCACTCGTCGTCCCGAAAAGGTCAACATGTGCTACCAAGACCCGCATAGCTATCGAATTGCAGGCTGGCTCAACAATACATTGGTTTATGATATTTCTCATAAACTTACCCTTTGAGCTTTGGTCAATCACCGATGATAGATCGCTTAAGGGGTGGGCTTTCAAAACACCGTTCGCAAAATAGGCCTGATCAAGCAGGTCCACTTTTTTTCGCGCGGTTTCTAGGTACGCAGCTCGGGGATTGTTTTCCAGGAACGCTCTCAGAGAAAAGAAGCCGACAAGACCGGTGCTCCGATTTGAACCTTTAAGGTCCGTTTCAATTTGCGCCAGTTTCAATTCGATTGATTCTTTCGAGTATTCCCAAGGGGTTTTAGGTTGCTGGACGCCACCCGACGCGGTCGTCCCAAGGCTGACCATTTTTAGCGCTGGAGGGACAACTTCAGGCAAGGGCTTTTCCAAATCCGCCTGTAGCTCCTTTGATATTTCGGAATATTCGTTAAGTCGCTTTGTAATCGCAGGTGCAAATTCATCAGTCTGAGAAACTGAAGTTTTTCTGAAAGTCCCGAGCGATCGTTGAAGCGCAACATCAATTAGGAATGTATCGCTGCTCTTGTAGGGCAGGGAATAATTGGTATCGAACTTAAATTTCTCACTTGCGCTGCTACCAAACACTATTGGAGTAGTTCGATCTGCGGCAACAGCGAAAGAAGATCCAAGAAGTTCACACAGCAAAAGCCATGCAATGGTATATGTTTTCATCCGACCCTCACTTTTAGAAATTAAGACACCTGATGACGCGCGACGTAATGTTTGATTTTGTCATTTGCACAGCCAAGTCTAGTTGCGACAACAGACTGCTGCTGTCTGTTTTCACTCCGGCAACAGTGCCCTGGACAATATTTTTCGCCTCGTTAAGCTCCTGCAGTCTCGCATCCTTTTCCAGCCATAGCTCAAAGCAGTTTTCCCCTACGGATGAGGAGTATGAGACAAATCGTGTCCAGATTGGCTTTACGGTTTCGTTGTACACAGTCCACCCATATATGACTCTCTCCTGATCGATAGTATTCGTAAGGTGGTCCTTGAGAATGTCGGCACTTATTTTCTGAGCAAGCAACGTTCTTGCTTGCTCCTGCAGATTCGCTATCTGAGCTTTTGTAGTTGTCAGGTATTCGACATAAAAATCTAGACTCTTAACCGTAGACCTTATATTTCCTATAGATTCGTTCCAACTTTTGTTTTTTGCTGGGACCAGTCCAGGCTTGCCATCAGCTTTTAGCTCCTTGTGTTCTTCCTGGCAATTTCCGTATGCCATAGCTTTCAGTTCAGCAGACGTTACACGATTATTTCGATAGTATGTCTGCGACTCCTCAATACTCGCCTTTAGTCTGGCAATGGCCCTGTCGCGCTTTTTTCTCATTTCCTCGTTTTCATGCATGACTTTTTGTGAGCCTACGATAAAAGCGACTGCAACAACCGCAAAAAGAATGATTGCACCAGGGCCGGCGCCATTTAGTACAATTCCACTTGATTCTGCCGTTAAACTGAAAAGTGTTGTGACTGCTTGATAGATTGTGACCCCTTCGATAGCAGCGTAGGCATAGACAGCAATAACGAACGTCAGTGATCCTGCAGCCAGGGCGTAGCCTCGCGCTAAAGGACTTTGCGTGTAGAAGTCCGAGGGGTTGATGCCTTGAAAGGGAGGCCTATTCGTGCGATTTAGGATGCTGCTTGCACTTTCAAGATCCATCATTTCTGCTTCAATTGTGTTTCTGATTTTTTCGCAAATTCCATTTCTGCTGCTGGCTAGCCTTTCTACAACATCAGCTCGTTCGCTTATATCCGCCAGAATTTGCTCAGCGTTTTGGATATGAAGCGATGCGGCAGATGCAGAGCGCACAATCGTCTGATAACTTTCCAAATTTACGTCTTTAGATGCAGCTATAATTGCGTCCACATCTTCTGCAAGAGCCGCGCTTCCGGCACTGAGCTTAGCAAAGTCATCATTTATTGAATCGAAGTGATGGGCCATCCCATTTTGTGTTAGAGCGAACGCATTGACCAGGCCTTCCTTAACGTGTGAAGGTGCTATTTGTGTCCGCTCGAGGTGAACCATAGCCTCTATATCTTTTCGATACTTCGCTGCTGCTTCATCCATCTGGCGGGCAAAATCATCGGCAGCATCGGCATACACCAGCGATGAATGAAAGTACGATACAGCAAGTACTGCACAAATAATCCGTTTCACTGACACCCCCTATCCTGGCGATAAAGAACCCGCAATTATCGCTGAAAATTACACCGGCTACCGTTCGCCGTGCGGGATTAACCATTGCGGTGAAGCGGAAATAGCAATTGCTCGTCATGAGCAGCAAGAGAGAACTGAGGATGGTAGGAAAGTTCTTCAATTGCTAAATTTAATGAATCTTTAGCCATTTGAGGAATCTCGGAAACGCCTAATAACGCTCGTGTTTATTCTCTATCCAAACTAGCCACGACAATATTGCGTATTGTGTTTAGCAGTCTGCGAAACGAGGTCAAGCCAGCACAAGTTCAGTATTCTTAACCATTGCTGTTAATATACCGTTGACCCATCATGGTTTTGGCCATAGAAACATCTCACAAGGGGTTGTCTATCAATGGCGAGATCATCATGACTGATACTGCGTCAGAATATCTTAGAGCGCGAATCAAGGCGTTTGTGATGGAAAAAGATACTAGCTTACGCAAACTGTCTATGGAGACAGGTGTGGACTACACAACAATCCACCGTATTCATTCGGGGAAAAAACGAGGGGTTGTTTTCTTCGATGCAAGGCGAATTCTATCTCACATTGATCCCGAAAATTCGCAGGTTGCCCTGGCTCGTTATTTTCCTCGCGAAATGTCAGAACTCTCGGCAGCTGGTGTCAGTTCCGAACGGATTAACAAAGACGTTGCTTTAATGCAGTATGTCGTAGAGTCGAAAGAGATATACGACCTCTTCATTTTTGTTTCGGAAGGGTTGCCGAAGGCACCAGTCGATGTTACGAACGAGTTCGGGCGTCGAGGGGATTTGATACTGGATGACTTGATTGAGCAGGGAGCAATTAGCAATGGTCCAGATGGCTATTTGCAAGCGTTCTCAAATGAATTTCTTAATGCTCCGATTTCGCTCCTGAAAGATGTTGCTAAGCTCAATGCAGACTCAATTGACCCGCTAAGCCCGGGGTGTCTTATTAGGAATCGAGCAATGGGTCTGAACTTGGAAGGGGCCGCCGCGGCCTACAGTACCTTGGCGGAAGCCAGTGCAAAGCTGCAAGAAATTGCTGCAAATCAGGAATATAAAGGCTCGCTCGTGATGCTGTTCAGCCTCTTGTGTGGCGCTCACTCCACAAAAAAGCCGATGAGGTCCAGCGATGAAAATTAAAGCTGTGGTCATGGTGATGCTGGCAGTGACGCTGCTAAGCAGTAAATTAATTGCTGGTGGCACCGGAGGCGGAAGTGGCCCGCCTGCAAAAGAAAAGCTTGAAGAGATGCTTATGTCAGCTGACATGGCAGCAGCCGGATTGTTCCGCACCGAAACTGGAGAAATCAATCTTGGTATTAATCGGTCTCTTAGTTCCGAGATGGTGCTGACTCGATCTACGATGATGAGCCAAGCTCTAACAATGTCTGAAGCAGACTTTGCCGCTTTGTCGGACTCGCAGAACCGTACTATCGAAGCTGTATCGGTTGGTCTTCCTGAGGAGAAGGCGAAGTCTTATCGCGTTGATGACGGCGACAGACTTGGCGAGTTGATTTTGAAAGATCGCCGCGAAGTAGCACGAAATTCAGTCAAGTAACTCTGAAACAAATCAAAATCTAAAGACGGCTCGCGCGGGCCGTCTTTTTTTTATTGGAGCAACAGTGAAAAACTCGTCATCGAATAACTCAACCACTCATGCAGTATGCGTGTAGCCCATCGCTAACTCGATGGCAGGTCATCGACTTCATAAGTCGCTGAAGAATATCTGTGCTAATGATTGCATTGCTTCAAAAGCGGAATGCATTTCAATGAGCTATTTTTATCGCTTCTTCAGAAAGTCGAGATAAACCCTAAAGCCTGGCCGAACTTTGACCGGTATTCCATTGTCACTTCCTTCTTCAGTCGCAGGACCTACAAGAGCCAAAGAAGGTCCTGCGACCTTGAACGTAATCCCACTAGCCTGCAGACAGGGAAGATCTGAACATCCGAGCAGCGTTCCTGCGGGGTATGTCGATAAATCAGCTGAAGTAAACTCGACTGTGCCTGACCCTGCATTCTCAGAGCTAGGTATAAGTTTAAACGTGACCTTGGGTGATGTTAGTTCCAAGCCTGTTGATTCGGGACCGAATCTCTCCTGAATGAGCGCGAGAAACTCGGGATAAGGATAGCCATAGATTTTGATCGGACCGTCAGGCTCTTTATTCAGCCAAGCATCAAAAGTCTCGGCTATATTTAAAAGGTTGGAACCAATATTCGCATCGACCGGGTCGTACCTAAACACAGGCAAATCGTTGCCAGATATTCTCCGGTTAAAGGTGACTTGATCCGGGATCAAATTGAGTTTGCGAGAGTCAAAAACAGCTTGAAGATGAGTCTCCAGATTGAGTTTTTGACCATTCCGGGAGTAGGCAACTTCGATAACATTTATGTATGTATCTTCGACTTCAAGTTCGCGTTTGCAGGTCCGGTCTGAAAAAGAGACTTCGGAATCTGGAAGGTATTCCTTTTGAAAATCTTTGAAGAATTGCATGGTGCCCGAACACTTTTCTTCCCAGGGAAGGTCAGCATACGTGGGGGCATAAAAAGCTGCTAAGCTCAATACTCTCGGCTGTGGTGCCTCTGGGGCGTCTTCGTCCTTATTCTTGGCACAGCCGAGAGGCGCCAACAAAGCCAAGCAAAAATACGCAGCAAATCTTGGTATTTCTCTCATCCGACATTCCTTGTAATTGAGATACGATGCCCATTAAGAACCAGTATTGTCGATGCCGATTCTCGTGCTCAGAGAATGCTTCTGAATCGTCGTGGATGCGGCTCCGTGGCAGCGATAGCGCAATGCACTAGCCAAGTCAACTCCGGTTTTTGGCATTGAAATTCATATCATTTTTGGAGGTAAAGGAGGGCTGTTATGGGGCATGGTTGAGTCGGTAACGCAGCCGAAGCATGTGGGTTCGCATGGTCGACTTTTTGACTATAACCAGAAGAATGACTGCGCAATCAATAAGGAGAGCATGCAAAGCTACATTTTAAAGGATCAGTAGGCTCTCTTCATAACCGGTCGCATACATGATCATGGATTCGTCGTCTGGATTAGCAAGGATCTCCTCAAATGGCTTAGCGAATAATAGGTCCATTGCGGCTCTGTTGGCAGCGACCCTATGGCTAGTGTTCCGCCCTCGCCATCTCTCATTAGTGTTGATGACAAAAGCCATCATCGAGATCGCATGATCGTGGGCAATACCAGAGAACAACTGGACCGGTGGCTTGCAGTATGCAATTTCGCCATATGCCACAGTCAGAGTTCCGACCAATGAGAAATGGTCTAAGCACCTGAACCAGCAGCCGATCAACTCCTGCGTAAGTTTGACAAACCGTTTCTCTGCGACGGGGATCGGATGCCCGACTGATAAGCTTAAACCTGGAACTGAGACCAAATCATCATGAAGGTACGCTTCAGGAAGAATTCGAGATTCTGGATAATATGGCACTGTCATTTCCGCAAAGAACTTATGAACCTCGTCCAGTCTCTCATGGTCAGCCAAGCTTGCAAAAAGGCCCAACACGAATCCTTCTTTGAGGCCCTCATTCAGTCGCGAATAAAATAGCTCATCCTTTTGGCGCATGAGACTGCATACCTTAAACTAAACATATAGATTTGTAGGTCATATTGACTCACGAAGTAACCACTTCGTGTCCAGAAATGTGCTCATTTTCCATAATCGCAGCTATGGATATTGAGAAAGCTTACGAAAATCTATTAAAACAAATTGCGCAAAATATCAAAGCACAGCGCGATGTCCTGGGTATCTCGCAGGAAGAGCTTGCCCACAGGTATGGTGCGAGCCCGAGGTACATTCAAATGCTCGAAAGCGGCACCAACAGCCCAAGTCTTCATACGCTTTTGAAAACGGCAAAGGCCCTGGGGATCGAGATCCAGGACCTTTTCCGCTAGACCGGATTTGGCAAGCTCTTGGCCGAATGCTTCACAAATTTCTCTGCGAACCACTCTTCGCGCTTCAACGCTTTTTCCAGGACCTCTGCCCAAAGGATCTCGGATTTTGCCAGTTCTTTTGAGCTTGCCAAGGCAACAAGCTCTTCACGGGCAACGTGCTCTCGCTCCAGCGCTTCACGTTCAGCTTGTTGATATGCTGCAATCTTCTTTTCGCATTGATCATGAAGCGATATCACCTGGGCGGCTGATTCCTGGAGGGCTGCTTCAAGTTTCTGGATTTGCTCGGTGAAGGTATGGAGCTGGCCGGCGAAATGGGCGTTTTGCTCTTTGACCGCCAAAAGCTCTGCTGTGCTGTCGCTCAGCTTTCCTCTGAGGAATTCATTTTCGATACCCAAAGAGTCGTTCGCGTTTTCGAGGTCTTGCAATTGATCATGAATTTCCTTATGAGCCTTCGCTTTTCGATCGCGAATTTCAATATTGATGGCCTTGCGTAATCCAATCGAAATGTCATCATCGCTGTCCTCGGAGGAGCCCAATCCTCGCTCGGCCAGCCACTCTTTGCGGTACTTTTTTACAGTTTGCTTGGACATGCCAGGACACTTGGCCAGGATATCAACCTGCTTGGGAATTTCGCCATTTTGCTCAAGATATTTATCCGCAGCGCGATAGACCAACTCCAGGTTTTTAGCGGCAACGACGTCGTTCAGGTTCATGTTCGCTTCTCCTTGTGTATGGTTTGGGAAACCCCTTGCCGGGAAACCCCTTGCCGGGAAACCCCTTGCCGAGACATCGCCCGGTTCAGTTAGCGTGAGTATCGCGTGGCAAGATAGTTTCTCACCGCAATCGCCGTCAGCGCTTGTATACCTTCCAGCAAAGCACGTAGGACGATGATGATCACGGCACCAATCCCAATTACCCAATCACGGGTGATGCCGAAAGGTTTTGGCTGTTGAACAGAAGTTTTCGGAACAATCTGTTTCGACACATGGACACCCATTGTTTCCATGACGTTCCAGGCTCGATTTTTTGTGGCTTGCTTTAGAGCATCAGTCATTGCATTGAGAGCACGATCTGCAGCGGGTGATGAGTCTGCTTTGCCGTTGGCATGGTCAGTCATTGGAACCTTGGCGGCATCATCCCATGCTTTATCCGCGACATGAAAAGATGAGGAAAGGACCATAAATACATAACAAGCCCCGTATAGGAACTTTCTTGCGCGATCTGTCCAAACTCCCGCAAACTTCATCGATGCAAGCGACAGCATGCCGACGGCGCCAGCAATGGCGAGTGGCCAAGCATAGCCTGGCAGCACATCATGCTCATGATAAAATTCGTATTGCAGAAATGTGGCCAAGCCAGACAGACCCAAAGTCACGGCCAACTGAAATATCACTAGCGGAGGGAAAGCTTCAGCTTTTGGGATTCCTTGCGGGGTATCGGAAGTTTGGAAGTGTGACGGAAAATGGTGCACGTTGCTATCGAACCGAACCTGATTCATCGAAGGTTCCTCAAGCATTTGAAAGCTCAGCGAAAGTTGAAATGGCATTTCGCTGGCGTTGTCGCCCTGTGATGAAGACGTTCCATTAGAAGAGAGTTCCGCGTCGGGTTCCGCGTCGGGTTCCGCCACTTCAGGTTCTGCCGCTTCGGGTTCTGCCGCCTCGGGTTCTGCCGCCTCGGGTTCTGCCGCCTCGGGTTCTGCCGCCTCGGGTTCCGCCATCACGGGTTCTGCCGCCTCGGGTTCCGCCATCACGGGTTCTGTCGCCTCGAGTTCTGCCACCACGGGACTTGACGATACAGGTTCTACCGCCTTGGGTTCTGCCACTGCTACAAGGTGATGCAGGGATGACTTGCGGGTAGTTTTGGAACACGCTTTGGCTTCTGTTGGCTCGGAGGCGTGCGAACCCGCGAACTTTTTGGTCTTTCGGTAATTGCGAGATGCCGCCTTCTTCGGCTCAGGATTGTTGTGGTAGCGCAACCGTTCTCGCAGCTTCTTGGCTTCAGATGCAGGCATTAGACGGCCTCCATGTTCACAGCATGTCTCGCGAAAAGCTCAAGGCTTCTTGAAAAATTCATTTTCCCTATGGTTTGCCTCACAGTCATGAGGCGCTCCTTCGTTTCCTGAGGCACGTCCGACTTCAACATTCGATCGATTTCCTTCCGCAGCTCCGCGTCATTCGTTGGCAGCTTTGGTTTGCACGGGATGCAAAGTCTCTGTCGGGCGGAATTGATCAGGTCCTGCAGCATTGCATTGACCAGGGCTGGGGACGGTTCTGCAAAATGTTTCGACTTTGCGGCGATCAGCTGGGGTAGCTGGGTGATTACCTCGTTGAGCTGAACCTCAGTATCGACCGTATTAAGCGCCCGCATTGCGATATGGCGAATCTCCTGTCGATTTTTCTTTGCCATGTCGAGGCCACTGAACAGGAAGTTGATGCTCTTCGCGCGACTCAGGAGGTACACACATTCACAAATCTCTTTGGTCCTCTCAAGAAAGTACAGTTCGTTCCCGCGTGTACTGACGTACTTAGCCAGGAACCGCTCTTTCTCATCAGGACCAACTGGCACACCCACCACTTCTTTCCAGCCTTCAGCGATATTGTCGACCTCAGATCGAATAGCGCCCAAGTCGCGCATGCAAGAGGAATGGAGAGGCTGAGGATGAGTTAGGATTTCATTTAAGGAATTAGGCGCTGGCTGCGCGATGGGAGGGAGTATCTGCTGCACCGGGACGGAGCCAAGCGCCGATGGAGGAGGGGTGTAATCTGCGATGGGGAAAATTTGACCGTTACGCGCTTCGCCATGGCCTTTTCTTAGGGTGACTTTGATGCGGGCTTCATCCTCGATCACACCTTCAAAAAATTTGAATGCATCCAGGGTAAAAAAGTATCGGTTAGCCCGCTGCTCAAATTTTCCTCGTGTGTTAGTAAAAATGGCGCTATTGATTCGGAGATAGCCTTTTCTTTCGAGGCTCTTCGCTTTTTTGCGCACTGTCGATTCGCTCATTCGCAAGGCTCTAGCGATTGTCGAAACTGACGGGTACGCAGCTTCGTCCACAAACCCAACATCAAAGGGCATGAACGACCCCAGATAGATTAGAAGGTGGTGCTCACGACTGTCGATATCTGGAAGATGATCAAACGCCCGAAGGTATCTGCCGCCAGAAAAAACAGGATGATTTAGGGGGTAAAGTTCGCATGCTAGGTTTGACATTTGTTCCCTCAATCCATTGAGGGAGTCCGGCAGGGTTGAAAAGCAGGCGCAATCGTATTATGTTCCGACGTGGAGTGAATAACTCCGCGGTGGAAGCAGACGGTGCTTGCTCTGATCTAGTGCCAGGCTCCGGTTGTTTCGGAGATCGGAGGTGGGACTCCGGTCTCACACCAAAAAAGCCAACTTCACCCCACGATATTCTTGGCGTGAAAAAAATCAAACGCAAAGTTTGGTCGTTGGCGCCCGCTCCTGTCCTGGCATGCGATCATATCTATTATAGGTAAACGATTGTTAGCTGGAGAAATAGGAACAGAATGCTTAGAAAAGGAACAGAATTTAGCGTGTCATTTTGAGCAATTCTGTTCCCCTTTGTGAAGGATTCCTAGCAGTTTAGATGATGCCAGACTGAACAATTGCAGTTCGAAGATCGGATAGGCAGTCCCACCATTTTGCTTCCCTGCAGGTTTTTCAGTATTTTACATAGTAAAATTAGCAAGATAGCCAGTTCGAGCAGAGCTGGCTATCTTGCTTTTTGGAAGGTTCATTCCTTAACCAACTGCAATGAATAGTTTTCTTCTGACATCAACTAAAATTGAACGTTAAGCATCCGTAAGACACTGTAATAGCAACAATACTTTACTTTGCTAAAGTACTTTAGTATAGTAAAGTTTTGCTGTAAAATACCGATTAGAGAGTGATGCATGGATGCGTCAGAACGAAAATTCGAAGTCTGGTTTTGGGTGAACGAAAATGGTGAAAAGCCTGTCGCGAGGTGGCTTAAAAGCCTTGAGCCCGCAGACAAGCGATATTTGACTGACCTGTTGAATGACTTGGCTTATGATGGTCCAAGATCGAGGCCTAAGGTATTTAAGCATCTTGATGGGAAGCTGTGGGAGATTCGGGATCTCAGAACTGGAGCGGGATATCGAATTTACTTTGGGTTTGATGGCAAATCGATCTGTCTTGTTGTTAACTCGGGGGACAAAAGTTCGCAGAATCGCGACATCGAGCTGGCCAAACAACGACTGAAGTCTGTGGAGTAGATTTATGAGTTTTGATCCAAAGAAACTCGCCAAGCATGCAAAATTAGATGATGTGGAGCAGGAGCTTTTCACTCCTGATGAAATTCGAGATATTAAAGCCGCAGCTGCTGAGCGTTCTCGGATTCGACGACATCTTTCCGACCAAGTGAGCAAAGCTCTTGCGGGTTATATGACCCAAGAAGACATTGGCTTCAACGAACTTGAGAGAAGACTACAAATGAGTTCAGCGACTACTGCTAAGCTCCTTCGAGGAGAATCCAATATCACTTTGGACACCGTTGCTGCTGTGGCATACTTGCTTGGGCAAGAACCTAAGCTCACTTTTGAACACCGAAAGGTCAAAAGTTCCGCAGTGAAAGGATGAAAGAATCAAGTCCCAAGTTCCGGATCTTTGGCCAATTCAGTTAGGGCTTGATAGTCAATCCATGTATTGTCATCCATGGCTACAACTGACATAGACCGGACCTTAACTACCTTTGGACTATTCTTTGTCATTTTCCATTTTTCCGGTTTTAAAGCGCACAGGTTATAGTATTCGATGAGTTTACCGGCAATTTTAAAGTTAAGCTCAGGTTCTTTCAATCCCACTGCCACACTGCTATAAATTACACAATCAATGCCATTCATCTTTAGAAGTTCGACAAACCATTGTGTGACGAGCATTTCGTAGCTGTCATAGGAATCTACGTGGGCAGCGAAAAGTCGATCGAGATAAAGCAGTAGAGGTCGCAGGTTTTGATTTTCAATCGAGTTAATTTTCCTCCTGTATAAGTCTTCTTGGGTTTTTGATGTCGAGGATGGTGCATCTTGCCCGGAAATACTTGACCCCCTGATTGGGCGGAATTTCGGTCTCTAGTAATTTGGTCGCACTAAGCATTGCCTCGTATAAATTTCGCGAAGGTTTTGAGAAAAAGCGACTAATTAATTGGAGGGATAATCCTAGGTCAATAAGATCACTTACTAAAGGGTCAACCTTCGGCCTGGCTTTTGGACTCTTGCTCTTAGTCATTTGAGCTCCACTCATATTACCCATCTCAACCTTGGAGCATATTTTACCATATCGCCATTAAGACGTAAGGAGCAGAATTTCCAAAAAAGGAACGGCTTTCTCTGGTTTAAATTGGCCTTTTTCGTTCCTTTTAAGTGATTATTTTTTTGCAGTTAAGTGGGACGCTCTTCAACAACCGCAGTTCGAAGGTCCGATAGCAAGTCCCGCCATTAAGATCTCACATGAGAAACAAAAAAGCGAAGCTGTTTGGCTTCGCTTTTTTGTTTTCTAGAAAGACGAAGAGGGCCCTCAGGCAAACAAGGATTCAGCAAAATCCCGCGCCGAGAACTCTTTCAAATCCTTCGCCTTCTCACCCACTCCAATATAACGAATCGGGAGTTTGAACTTCTGCTTGATGCCGATGATCACACCGCCCTTGGCTGTGCCGTCCAGTTTGGTGACCACCAGGCCGC
>NZ_DASQYZ010000299.1:0-3952 GCF_035638955.1 Oligoflexus sp.
TGCAAACTTTGGGGAAGGATCAAGGACGTCCCCCCAGGCTATATGATGCTGGCTGATTGGAATCCTGCATCCTCGTTAAAATATAAGGCAAGCATGCGTGCCTACAAACCAAGGCCAGCTGGTTCCACAACGGTCGCTTCAATGGGTGATGTGGCACGAGTTTCTATAAGTGGATATACGTCGGGTGAAGGCCAGGATGCGAGCCGCACACTCTTCTATAATGTCAATTTGAACTTGACAAAGAATCATTCATACACTGCTGACTTCTCTTCTCCGAACCTGCAGAACCTTGCCTACGCAGATCTCGGAATTATGCCGAACGGTTCCGACGGTAATTGTCCAACCGTGAAACATGATTTCTTTTTCGCATTCACAGGGTTCTCGACAGGAATCACGCCATACAGCAACGGACAGGCAGCCTTGCCTCTAGACGGGTTCGTTCATTCGTTTTATATTACGGAACTCCCTGAAATCGCTTTCAAGCTCGTTAAATGCAACTGACACAAGCTGTCCTGGCGGCGGCTGTAGTTGATCCGGGCCTTATGCCCAACATACAGTCCAAACAAAGCTTTGAATGAAGCTTGCAGCAAATTGCAACAAGGCTACATCACCCAAACTGTGCCGGCTGAGGCTGAGACTGGTAGTACCAACAGCAACCTGGAGTGGATCATGAAATTCAAACTGTGCATCATCCTGGCAATGGCATTCAATGGCTGCAAGGCTGGATCAACGGTCGAAGGAGAAAACAGCGGCCTTTCGACGGTCACGGTCAGCAAGTTTCTACAAAAACAAGGAACGAAGGCATGGAGCAGCATGAAAATCACTGTCTCCAATGGGGTGGGAGGCACAATAGCCCTCTCGAAGAAGGCCGCCGCCGCTGACTTCGCAAGTGGTTCGAACAGCGTGGATCTCAAACTGAAATATGGATCATATAAGTTCGTACTGGAATACCTCGATGCAGACGGCAAAACACTTCTCTATCGCTCATGTCAGAATGAACAAAAGCAGGATCCTGTTTTCCCAGTTAACGAGCCCAAAGTCCCCTTGAAGCTTGATATCTGCCCGCTGAGCCTGGCTGGAGCTCAGGGCGATCCGGCAGGTACCATAGGAGAAGCTGACGTCAGCATTCAGCCGGTGCTGAAGGATGAGCCCGCGGCAGCCGCAGGACCTGTGGCAGGGAAATTTCTTGCAGTCGATGCAGTCAATTCCCTTGATTGCAAATCAATAGCTGGTGCCAGGTTTGGTGATCCTGCCGTTAAAAAATCCTCCATCTGTATCGTCAACTCAAGTCTCATCCCTGAGAGCGGGTTTTACTTGAAAGGCTCAATCAGAGTGGCGGCCACGGGCAAAATGACCCGACTTACCATGGTTGGGTTTGGCTTGAAAGACGCTTCAGGCACCTTGACCAACAAGACCTGGGTCGCAAGAGATGCAGAGGTCCTGAACGTAAATGAACTGGTCCCGGTTGAGCTCGGCAAGGACTCGTGCCTTGCAGGCAAGGCAACGGGTGCGCAGGTCGGAAATATCAACGTGTTCGTTGAAGCAGCCGGAAACATAACCCTTGCTCAGTTCATTCCCAACAGCTTCACCAAAGTCAGCTGCAAATAGGAGCCTTTAGAAACATTGCTTCGCATGCAGATCATCCTGGAGCGGGTGATTTCACGTACTTCCCTCGACATGACGTGACACGCGTTGCAACAAAAGCATGGTGGTACTGGCCTCCATCGCTCTGGACCATTCAAAAACGCAACGATGCGTCCAGAAATTTATCATAGAATAGGAAACGTTCATGCAGATATATCTATTGGTCGTACCTTCGGTGCTATTCATTCTTTCAGCCTGTGGAAAAGACAGTGGTGGAGGCACGTCTGTGCCTGGTCCAGACAATACTTCTCTTGGCTTGCAACCGAGCGACTGTGGGGAGCATGTTTGGGAAAAATATTTTAACTTTTTGGGAAGCCCCGGTACCGGAAGCCTGCAGGGCGGGGTTTGGTCAGGGAGGTCCATTTCGATCAGCACGTCGAGTGCAAACGGCAAAAGCACAACCACTGAAAATTTCTCGAATGATCCCAGGTGCCTTTCACTGGACCGGGTGCTGTCCACCGGCCTAGGCACGTGGCAATCGGACACTACTTTTCAGGTGCCGGGAGACCTGGAGACCATACAGAAGGGCGTTCACATCTTATGGCGCTTTAAAGTCGAACTTTTGACCAACGAAGACCTTCCCAAAAAGTTGGAGGATTACACGCCAGGGATGTTGGACGGAAGCCAACCCCTAGAGGTCAAGGAGGTTAAGTCGATGCTGGACGTGGGCATGGGAAGAGCTCTTTCAGATTATTATTCGGGGTCCTCTGGACCACGACCCATCGAAATTTCCTGCAAGAAACCTTTTACCTATAAATTTTCATTTGAGGATAGCTCCGATGCGAACGGCGTATGTCGTAAAAAAGCGGGGTCGAGCCAGTCGGAATGCCTTGTTGCTGGCATCGCGTTCACGGGCGATCAATGCATCGTCAAGGGCACTGACATTGAAATCCTTGATAAGAGCGGCAAACTTATAAAGTTTGGTTTTGAAGGAATCTTGTCCAATGGCAGACACGATAGTGGCGAGCAAAACTACAGTCTGGCGATTTCAACAGTGAAATTAAAATAGTTGGAGAGGAGAGCAAATGCAAAGAACGATCATATACGGCCGTGTGGGAAAAATCAAAGATGTCCGCAAAGTTAATGACACCTCGGCCCTTGATTTTTCCGTTGCTGTATACGGCGGCAAGGACAAACCAGACGTATGGTTCGAAGTAACGGCATGGGGCAAGCGTGCCGAAGACTGCAAAAAGTATCTGGAGCCTGGATCTGGTGTCACTGCAGACGGGCAGCTGAGTTTTGATGTCTATTTGACTCGAAACGGTCTGCCTCAACAGCTCTTCTTTGCTTGGGAGGAAGGGCGGCCAAAGCCTGAAGAACATCTTCATCGAGACTCTGATTTGCACCAGCCTGTTCAAAAGTTTCAAAATAGTTTTCGAGAGCTTCTTCATTAAGACTTTCAATACCATGCAGCCTCTTTTTCGAGCGCAATGCGTCAATGGTTTTATATCGGACGATCGCGTGAAACCAGGGAAGAAACGGGCGTGCGCCATCGAAGGTATGCCGGGCATGATGCACGCCAATCAATATTTCTTGAATGAGATCATCAATATCGGAGTGAACTTCCAATCTCGTGCGAAGAAATTTCTGGAGTTAGCTGCTGAGTTCCTTCAGCAGCACTCGATAGGCTGATTCATTCGCCTGCTGCGCGGCAAGCAGCAGTATGGCCCACTTAGCGCCCTGGTCCAAAGAAATCGTCACGTTAAGACTCCGTCCGAGGCAGCAAAATCACGCGGACGACTTGGAGGTCGTCCGAAGGCACTGGAAGCTGAGGACGTGCAAATGGCTTTGAACTGTATCAGTCAAACAACGTTTCTGTGGGTGCAATCTTCAAAAGGTTTGAGGTCAATAAGCGAACCCTGCACCGCTACTTGCGAAGATATAAATCCCAAAATGAAGACAGGATAAAGTCCACAAACTGATTTTGTCGCTGGTGACAGCAACGTTCAGGGAAGCCTCGTCGGGAGCTTATTTCGAATTCATAACGACCTATGGATTCTGATCTCGTGGATGAAATCCAAGCGTACCCGTTGCTGATCAGGGAGGATGAGCCACTCCCCGTTCGCTTCAGACTTGAGATCGCTGATGATGACGCCATCCATAGTCGGCCCAGAATAAACGTCCCTGTCATGAGCGGCAAAGTCGGCTTGAATTCCTTTCCCTGCCTCACGAGCGGCAATCCAATACGTGGATCGTCGTGATGATGCCGCGGCCCAGTGGATCAGAAGACTTAAGGATAAAAAAGGGTGGAACCGGGCTTGTGTGGCCTTAGCCAACAAAAATGCCCGGGTGGCCTGGGCACTTCTCA
>NZ_DASQYZ010000300.1:0-1941 GCF_035638955.1 Oligoflexus sp.
TACCTGTCCCGAAGTAAAGGTCATCGTTCCTTTGCCATTTGGAAGGTCATTAGCCCATTCGCCGTGGTAACTTATGTATTTTGTTCCCTCTGGCCACGTTTGTTCACCATAACCTGACCGGGCATTCATCAACCACCCACCTGAATATGTTTTGCCATCCTTATAGAACATGGCACCCTTGCCTGTGCGGAAGCCGTCGCGAATAGCGCCTATATATCTGTCACCATTTAATAGTTGGATCTCAACCTGCTCAGCAACCTGATAGATGTCTGTTTTGCTTTCGCTGTTCAGGGCTTTTGTCAGCCACTGTTTGACGTCGGGGTACTCCAGCCAAGTATACGATGTGGTTCCAAACCAAGCGTCATCCTTGGTGTACCACAGAGGATCCGAAGACCTTGTGACTCCAAGCAGCCTTCCGTCAATAGTTAGAGCAGGTCCACCGGAATCGCCGCTTGATGTAAAGCCGTTGATGCCGGCCTTTTTTGTCGATGCATCAAGCTCAAATTCCCGCTGCAGGTTATTCAATAAGGACAGGGGCTCCTTATAAACCTTGTTCTGCGCTGATTTCATGTACTGAAAGTCAGGAAATTTTTCGCAGACGGCAGTGCCACCAAAACCTGTTTTCTGCTCGCAGCCAAATCCGGCTATAACTACAGGGAGGTCCTTTTTTGGAAAAGTGCCGTAAGCGAGAGGAACTGTGCTTACCAAGCCATCCCAAACAACCTTTTCTTCTCTTACTGAATACGCAAGTTCAAAAATGGCAACATCGCTGCCAGTACCAATACCGTCACCAGCAGGCGCCACCCATGATGGATGGATTTGAATCTTTTTAAGAAAAGCTGTGAACCTGCGCGAGTTGCTCGCGAAGACAGCAACCTGCTCACCTTCTTTTGATTTATTAACGCAGTGTGCTGCTGTGATAAACGTGCTTTGAGTAAGACGCGAGGCAGTGCAGCTATTGGTACCCAAACCATTTCCGCTCAAACCTATCGTTGAAGAATAGGAGCCTTTGGCCAGCTTGTCGGATGGCTCTATCTGTCCACCTATAATATCGAGCTTTGAAGCTGACTCAGTGCCACAGGCAGTTATGGATAGCATTGAGACAAAAGTAATCTTTGAGCGGAACGTCATTCAATAGTCCTTTCAACATTAATATCGTCTTTGGTTTCAAATTTCATATCAGGACCAGAACTGGTTAGGGTCAGGACTTTGTCCTGGTATTCCGCCCGGATCTGTTGTCCCCACGGATCGAGCATCCTTGCCAGCTCCTCTTCAGTCCATTTTCCCTTGACCTTGATGAGGATAAAAAGCCCATCAGCATGACGATTAAGAAGGGGCACTGCGTTGAGCAGTATTTCCTCCTCGTGATGATCAGTGGCGAATGGTTCAAATATCTCCAAACCCAGATAGAGAAGTCCACACAGAGCGACGGCAAAAACCATTAACTTTTTCAAGACAGCTCCTCTAACTTTCCTTGCGGGCCTTAATTATCATCGATTTCGATGATTTACAATTCGTATCAAACTGCAAAGTCGCATTATAAATACCTGACAATAAAGGCTGTCGTCAGAATTATAGAATATTGATTTTGCTTCACTTTCCTGGGCTTCCAAGAGGTACGTGCGCGAATTTTGACGCCAGTTCGACGTATATATTCAACAGTGAGCCCTCTTTGGCAGCAATAGCAGATGGGATTGAGTTAGAAGGCGTTTTCGATAACGGCGTTATTCAGAAGGCTATTAACGGCCAAAGTCATTCACTTTAATGTTCATAGCTACTAAAAGTCACCTATCGCCTACGCACCGGAATAAATCAGCTATTTTGAGACAGTCATAAAAAGAGTTTAGTGTACTTTTCTATCCAAGCACATACATGGATTGCCGTGTGACCGGGATGTTGATCCCGACCTGCTCCTGTGGAATCAGAAGTTTAGGACCACGC
>NZ_DASQYZ010000301.1:0-19032 GCF_035638955.1 Oligoflexus sp.
TGGGGACTGCACCGCATCGATTCTAAGCTTTATACAAGGCATTTAGAGAAGGAAGAGAAAAACACGATAGAGAATGCGATTGAAGAAATCGGGCTGCTTAACTAATTTTCAACCCCGGACACCAATTTCCCGACGCTCCCCCATCCGCTCCTGCCTTTATGGCAAAGACACCGATCTGGAATACCTCTTCTCAAAAATTTAGGCCAAGAAAATAAAAGATTCACACAAGGGAGCGCCGTCTCTCAGGGTACTGCTGCGGCAATGAAATGAACTTTTTGCTAAAAAGCGGAAAGCATTAAACCCCGGCACTTCTTTCCAGCCCTGAATTTCAAAGGTATTGCGGTCCGGTGAAGCAGACCCACTCAGGGCCTGGATTAATTTCTAAGCATTCTTTCCGGGGCCCTGCCGGAAACCCTTCTCTTCCGCCATGCTTTTGAGCTTTTCCATGTTGAGACCTGCTCCGAAGTCACGGACCCGGACCTGGATGCAGGTAATTTTTCTAAAGAGGCTGGCAAAATCCAGCAGGCGTCATGTTCATTTGCTCCGGAGCCAGCTACGCCGATTTAGTTGTAAACCACTGAAGAAAATGATCAAAATCCTGGGCGACAAATGGCTTAATCTTCCAAAATCTGACGCCCAAACTTTTACTCCGAGCTCTATCTTCCGGGGTTTTATTCGTTGTGAGTACGACAAATTCAATATCTTTAGCACAGTTCGATTTCAAGGCTGCCTCAATCATATCGAGTCCACTCATAGCTCCCATGTTGAAATCCGTCAGCACGAGGGAGAGATCAGTATGATCCTCTATTGTCTTCAATCCTGATTCACCGGAATCGGCTTCCACCACCTCGAAGTTCTTGTGGGTAAAGTAGTCAACAATTTCTTTCCTGACTGCATTGTCATCTTCAACAACCAAAACCTTCATGTCATCTCCTATTTTAAACGTGATAATAGATCTCATTCGGAAGAGTTAACTTGACTTTGAATGGAATGAAATCTGCCAGATGGTTTCCTTCTGGAACCACCAGTACTATTTTTCCACCAAGTATTCTTTGAATATCGTCTTTGATAGCATCCATTCCAATGCCTCGACCGGCATACATGTTCACTTCATTTGAAGTTGAAAATCCTGGATAAAAAATCGAATTTGCAATTCTTGTGAAATTATCTTCATTGGCTGCAATGAGTCCTCTTTGTGACGCTTTCTCTGATATTTTCTTGATGTCAAGCCCCATGCCGTCATCGGTATACAGAATTTCGACTGTGCAGTTGTTGTGGTTATGACGACAGACGACGCTGATCGTCGCATACTCATGCTTTGAATTTTGGATCCTCTCGCCATCGCGTTCCAGACTGTGTGCGATTGAATTTTTAACAAGGTGACCAAAAATACTATCAAGGGTACTCGCATATTTTCGTTTAAAAAAAATACTTCCGTCGTCCAATGTAAATTTTACAGGAACCTTATGAAGCTTTTCACAGATTGTGGATGATTCCTTTACGATTGTGGTCAATATTTGGCTCACATGCACGCCAGTGGATCGCGCTACGATTCCCATCATCCTGTTCCGCAGCAAATCAGTTTCGCTTAGACTGAAGGCTGCGTTCTCAAGCATCGCAAGATCGTCCCGGGAAATGCGAAACAGTTGACCATCTGAGCTTACGGGAAGTCGGCCAATCCTCTTTGCCAAATCCTCGTATACCTGATATAGGTCTCGAAGCATTTGCAGGTCACCTTCTATGTAAACTCTGGAAATAAATCCAGATTTCTTGGCGGCCTCGATTTTGCTTTCAAAGTTATGTGCCAGTTCTGCCAGCTCATCGAAATTTAAGGCACGACAGTTGCCTTTTAAGGTGTGAAGACAACGTTGCATGGGTATCAAAGAGCTGTTGTTTACATCATCGATCAAGACGGACTTATCGATGGTATCCATAACCAGTTTGCGAATGCCATTGAAATGCTCAAAGAACAGTGATTCGTTGATACTTATAATGGCATTTATCTTTGAAATTTCCCTATCCTTTATGCGATCCTGTTCTTTGAGGATTTGGAGCATCGAGATATCTTTTATGCAAAGCATAATGCTCTCGACCAGTCTATTTTCATCCTCAATATACGACCAGGACAGCTCAAGTGTCTTTATATCCCCATTTACGGGGAGTTCGACTCTGTCTACAAAACATGACCGATTGACTTCAAAATTAAGAGAATGCTCATTGAGTGTGCTGAATATTGCTGAAACACACATGGATCTTCTGTCAGGGTTTAAGTGACTATTTTTAAGTATCAGATCCTCGAATGAAGTTGAACGAAGATTATTCCGCGAAAATATAATCTCCGTTTCCGGTGAATATTTCTCGCCGATAGAACCATCAGGTTCAATGGTCAAAATCCCAAGAGGAATGCTTTCAATTAGCTTGTCTGATTTTCTTTTTTGGACAAGTATTTCCCGGGTGCGATCCTCCACTCGCTTTTCAAGACTCCGGTTGGATTCCTCTATGGTTTTAATTTTTTCGATGATGGTGTTTTGAAGAAGAATGAAGCTATTTCCTAAACTGCCGATTTCATCATGCCTGTCGATGACAATTTTCTCATCCAGATGGCCATTGGAAATCAAATCGAACTTTTCTTTTAAATAATTGAGAGGCGAGGAAACGGAAAGAGCTACAAAATAACTCAGAATTGATCCAACTGTTAAACTCAAAAATGCCATAAATAGTGACTGGATCAATGCTTTTTTCTTTTGATCAACAACATTTTGTGACGATATGCCTACCCTCACAAAGCCATATGACCCTTTATCAGACTGAACTTTGGATAGAAAATCGTAGATCGCAACGTTATTGTTATCCAGAATTGGCCGCGTGCCAATTAAAACTTTGCTCTCATCTGGAATACCAAGTTCCGATAGCTTTTCCTTATTCAAGTTTTCATTGAATTTTTCAATTATAATACTGGAATCATGGTCATAGATAACACTATAAACAACGTTTTGATTTTTGAATAATTTATCAGTAATCCTATTAAGGCTAATCTCATCTTCAATAATGATTGAGTCGCTGGCTTCTGCTGCAAATGCATCAGAAATTATTTGACCACGTACTTGCAATTCTTTCGTTAAAAGATCATCCATATTATATACATTGAAGGAAGTAATGAGTAAAAGCGCCATCAACAACGTGGTGCAAACCAGAAGAAATAATCGCAGCTTTATACTCATATCACGCCTCAAAAAAAGGATGCGATGCATTAATTCCTGCGTCAAACAAGCAATTAAGGCATCATCTCAATACGGCTTAAACAGTGGATGTTTAACGTCAGGTGCTTTGCAGACGTTTATGATTTATTTTTCAAATACGACCATCGTACTCATTAAATTGCCTTCAAAAAAACCCAGACCAGGGAGATTTCCTTGCTCCCCTCCGGTAAATCCACCAATAAAAGGCGAATTTTGTGGCATTGTCTGTTGTAGTTCAGCTACCATTCGCGGTCCGTTATCAGAAAGGCCCATCCCCAGTCCAGCACCACCGCAGAAAAGGTGAAGACCGCCAGCAATGTGCGATTTTTTGATTTTGCCGTTTACCATGGATTGAGTTACAACCGAGCCGGCCCGCTTGACCAGGACTTCCTTGGAACCTTCCACGTAAAAAATATCGTCACCTTCATAAACTGTAAGAGCGAGCGTCAGTGAACCATCTGGATGAAAGCGGTGCGGATGGATGGTGATGTAACGATCTCCTTCGGCCGATTTTAAAAGCTTGGCCATAGGCTTAATGGTACTTTTCATTACATCCTGAGGTTTACCCGTCTCTTTGATTTTCTGAATGACGTCTGAATAATATCCATCGGACCATTCATTGTATACTTCCATTGCAGGACGGTTGTCGATCGTGGCCAGATCAACGCCCCTTTTACCTTCTTTAACTCTCGTGATTTTACCGGATTTCTTCTTTCCTACGTAGCCTCCATGAAAACTTGTCCCTATCTTTTTGGTGGTGTACAGAAGAGCCAATGCACCTGCTGGTTTGATGGAACGCCCATTGCCTATTACAAAACCATATCCAAATTTTGAATCGATGGGAGTTCCGCCCGATAAGGGAGTTTCAATAGGAAATGTGTCTCTCAACTTGTTGAGAAGTGTTTGAACTGTGGAATATTCTGTGGCCATCAAAATCAAGGAGGGATGTTTTTTTATTTTCGCTTCCACGGGAGCGTTGGCCATGGCTTTGTTGATTAATTCGCTCATGAGCTTGTCTTTTGTAAGATTGTCCTCCGTAGTATCTTTTAGACCAGTTTTAACGTCCTGGATAGCCACTCCGACTTTTAAACCTGCCGAATCAAAACCCATGAGTGCAAGCGCGCCCTCGACCCCCTCTTCACCCATGTGCATGCCGTCCGTGGTAAAAACAGCTTTGAGCACCGAAAATCCAAAAACCGGTACTCCGGGATAGCGCTTTTCTATTGCGGAGGCGAGCTTTTCGCCACTGAACTCCTGCGTAAAATAAGCAACAAGGAATTTGGGATTCTTGATGCTATATGCATGATTTGGGGTTGCTGTTTCCAACATGTCTGCTGCTTTTTTAACAGCATTGCTTTCGTCTTTATCTATAGCCCAACCGTCTGACATTGATAATGATTCCATATCCCTTAAGTTATCTGTTTTGGCTGATACAGAAGCGGTGTGCATCAGCAGGGATAAAATAAAAAATAAGCGGGTGATTGGCACCTCCAGCATTTTAAAGTTGGATCTCGAAATCAGCTCCATGCGAAACTCCATTAATTTAGTTTGGATGCTCATCATATTTAAACTCTTTGAAAAGGACATTTACACTCCGGATTTTGCATAAACTGCACATCCGTAACGCTGTGCATCAAGGCTTCATGGCTTATTACTTTTTTTTCCTATCGAACCAATCCTTCGCCTACTTTAAATGCAGGATACCCCGCATTTCCAGGATATCCCCATGCCCTGCCATCAGGCAGATATAGGGATAGTAGCCCTTGCCGGGGGCACGCAGGGTTACGATCTCAGCAACCTCGGGGTCCAAAGCCTGAGTCATGACCAGGATGCTCTTATGCTGCTTGAGCTTTTCCAGGTCATAGCCAAGTTTTTGCATGTCGTGAATCACAGCCTCCACTTCACCTGGCTTTAATATGGCAATATTGTGGAGGATTTGAGACCCTCGAAGAGCCTTGTTAACGAATTTTATCTTGATTTCAGGAGCATAGGCTTCCTCGATGTATTTTTTGTCGAAGGCAATATCGTTGCCCTGCGTGCTCAGACGTATTTCAATATGCCTTGAGTCCTCTGCTCTCAGGATGGTCGACCCCAGCAGACAGCAAAGGAAAAAGGCAAGGTTCTTACATTGAATCTTAAATTTTACCATCCCGCCTACTCTTTAATGATTATTTTAATCTTCATGCCTGGATGAATCGCACAACGGATCTCACCCGCACCCGGCTTCTCGAACTTTTGCTCGTTCCTGGTCCCGGGAAGCTGGACCTTGAGATTAAAACGCATCCCCTCAGATGAAGAAAAAACATTATGAGGAGTTGTGTCATCGTTTAGGAACATGATGCTGTCATCGGGCTTGATTGTCAGGGTCTGGGTCGAGAAAGCCTTTCCCTTTTGAGAAACCTTATGGACCTCAGCAAGGGCCAGAGTCGCCTGACAGGCCAGAACGAAGGCAAAACAAATGCGTTTTAACATTCCGCGACTCCTATCTGGGCAACATGGGAATTTCCGTCTTGCGGACGGGACTGCTGAGAGTTCCAAGAAACTCCCGAAGGTCCTTCCTTTCCTGCTCGGTGAGATTCAGCGGTCGAACCAGGGTTGAGAGGCTTGCTCTCTTTTCCCTTCCGCCGATGTTGTAGAGGTCGATGACGTCAGCCAGGGTCGCCTCCGAACCGTCATGCATATAAGGAGAACGCCAAGCCACGTTTCGCAACGTGGGGGTTTTGAAAGCAAATTGATTCACTTCGATGTCCGGGAATAGGGCGCCTCGGCCTTTATCATCGCCACGGACTCCGATGTCATGAAAGCTGTCGTCGGTGAAGCGCCATCCAGAATGGCATTGGCTGCAGGCAGCCTTGCTGTTAAAGAGAATAAAGCCGCGACGAGCGGCACTGGAAATTGCCTGCGTGTCGCCCTTTATCCAGTGATCGAAAGGAGCTTCCGTGGAGGCCGAAGCCACTCGCTCATAGGTGGCGATTGCTTTGGCCACCGTTTTTTCTGTGATACCTTCGCCAGGATATGCTTTCTCGAAAAGAACATTGTAACCTTTGATCCTGGTAAGTTTACCCACCATCTCAGATAGCGAAAGAGCCATCTCGCCCATCGCCTGAATAGGCAGCAGGGCCTGCTCCTCCAGTGTTGCAGCCCGCCCATCCCAAAAGAAACTTGCCATCCACGCGGAATCGAGCAGGGTAGGGGTTCGTCGCGGCAACGTCTTCATTTCATGACCCTTGGCCTTGGGCAGGCCATCGCCCCACGAAAAGCCCGGGTTATGACAGCTTGCGCAGGAAATCCAATCGGAGGCTGACAGCCGAGGATCAAAGAACAATAGATGCCCAAGTTTTTCCCGGGCAGAAGAGTAACCATTATCCTCCGGATAGGGAATTGCGTTTGGTCTCAGGTAAAGCTGCCTATACTTTTGAACTTCTGTCTGGCTCTCTGCCATCCCAATGCCAGGGGATAAAAAAAGCAGGACCCTCAGCACCAATCCAATGCCAGACATATAGCAAAGCCTCCGTTTTCGAAAACCATATGATGGGTATTCGACCAGAATACCATCTTAATGAGTTGTCATACCGAAAAATACATATGGGCCCCTCTGTCAACTGCTACCTTTAAATCTGAAATCGTGGTAACGGCCAGGGAAACCAGCATCAACCGGGGCCCGCTATAAGGCGGCTGACTGCCTCGCGCCTGGGCTTTTTACGGCTTCCCTGAAATCCTTCGCAGTCTGGAGATTTTCACAGGTTGGGTCGGTTCTGGTCCTTCGGTATTGGTTCGGTGGCGTTTGCGTACTCTGAGCGAGGAAATATATGCATCCGCGATCAGTCATGTAGCGACGCAATGGAAGAACCCGGATGGGCCGAATGCAAGGTCACAAGCCGCTCAGTAAAGAATCTGATTCCGTACGAGTATCAGAATCGTACCTCGCGTATCATTTCCTTCTGTAGGAAAAAAGCCAAAGTCTGAGGGCTGCTTTCACCCGTTAGCTTATACTCCTTTACTTTCCAATTGATTGGCCGATGTTATTATGGACAATCGGAGTTTACTGGAGGGGCTGAATCTTGTGCTCGGTAACTTTTGAAGTTAAAGAGTTTCACTGTGGGGTATCCTCTTGAAAAAAAGATAAACCGCCGGCGGTATCCACGAATACCGGTGAGCGGGAGTGCGCAGGTTTTCTTTCAGGGACAGGCTCTTGCTGCGGGAATTTGCGATGTCAGCCGCTGCGGCGTTCGCCTGCTGATCCAGGCCAATGAAGTCTCGTTTAAAACCAACGACAGGCTGGTGTTTTTTCCGAAAAGCGGTGCCCTGGCGCTGGCCTTTATTTGTGATGTGCGTTATATCAGCGTGCGTGAAATTGAGGGCTCGGAAGATAAGACCTTTGCTGTAGGTCTTGAACATGTGGCGTCCGACCAAAATCAGCTCGATTTATTAAGTCTTCTTCTTAAGAATGGCGCAGTAACGATTCCTGCCGAAACTGCCGACCTGATGGCTCCTGGGACAAAAGAAGGCTGCATCATCAAGCAACTCCGGGAGGGGGTCAGGCAATCGTCCCGTTCGCGCATTGTAGCTCCCAACCAGGCGATGCCGGTAATCCTTGAAATACCGGAAAATAGCTCACCTGCCAGCGACAACTGCTGGAAGGTGACCATTGGAATTCAAGCTGCCGCCATGAGCATCCGATTTTCCAGTTACTATCAGCTTGAAGCTGCTCATGGTTTCCTCTGCTGGGCAAAGAGCAGACCGCAGGATGGTATTGAGAGTTATCTTTGCCATGACTTTATGCGCGAATTCTGCAATTTAACGGCAGGAGCGTTTAAAATCTGGGTTGAACGCCATGCGGGAAGCCTTCTCTCTGACAAGGATATCCGCGTCAAACTCCCTACGCATGGTCCCATCATGGAGGATGAGATTTGTGCTTTGCCATCTCTCCAGGCTGCAACCCAGGTACGGGATGCATGGCGTCTTCAGCTGCCATCGGGAAACGGAATCAGCTGTATGGTTGAGATCATTGTCTGGAGCTGGCCAGCTGTTGCTTCTTTGCGGCTTGAGGAAAAAACGCTTGAACTGCAGTCCTCGGCTGGAAACGAGCAGGACGATGGCAGCGTGGAGTTTCTTTGAATGAAGACTCTTCCGGGACGACACCGGGAAATCCACAGCGCCGGAAAGTAACGTTCTCTGGAAAAAAACGGGCAACGGGTTAAATGTACTTTGCAAACAGCGACCGATTGTGATCTCAGACGTTGCTCAGTCTCCTGCAATTGCAGTATTATAGAAACTGCCCATACATGGCAACCCCGGCTGCGAGGTATCGATGAGTCAGACGATCAATTTTAATAGCTGCCAGCTCGTCATCAGCGATTCGGTCGATAGGGTGGAATATTCAATCCAGGGAAAAATCGATGAAGGGTTTTCAGCCAAGGATATTCCGTGTATAAACCGCAAACATATTCATCTCAACCTGAAAGCCATTTCAAACTTTACCTCATCCGGGATAAACCAATGGATCACATTTATCAAAAAATTATGCGAGTCCGCTCAACCCGTCCTTGATGAATGCAGCATTTCCTTCATGGATCATGCAAACATGCTCCCAAGGGTTCTGGGAAGCTGCACCATACGATCGTTCCTTGCCCCGTATGAGTGCGAATGCGGGATAAGCGCCGCGATGCTCATAGTGGTTGACGACCACCGAACAGAACTCACTCAAAACGTAGCCCCCTCGTTTGCGTGCACATGTGGAAATATGCTCATGTTTGACGGCAATGAGGAATGCTTCTTCAGCTGCATAACCCTGGCGCAATCTGATGCGGGCTGAAAACCAGTTTTTTTGTGCTGATACTGCTTCGTCTTTTCCTGAAAATCTGATTTGGAATATTTTTTCCGGACGCATTGAAATACTTAACACTATGGCCCCTTCGGCCCACACCAAGGGATCTGGAGCCTTTAAGCTTTTGGATTCGTCGCATCGCCAGGGAATATGAGGTGGAATGTAGAGGTTTCTGCCGGACAGCGCTCCACATTCAGTCGCGCGAGATGGGCAGGCTGGATCTCACTCCTCCGCAGCAGGCTCTTGAAATTCTGGCGGCAGGAACGGGAATACACAGCGATGACGATCCCTGCAATTCTCGCCAGGATTAAAACTATCGTGGAACGGGAACGACGAAAGGACCCAGAGGGCGCCAGAGAAATGCGTTTAAGAATGGTGGAGGGCACCTACGCCGTGGCACGGGTCCGGCCTCAAAAACCGCAACGTCAGAGATCCAAAGCTGCCTCTCGCAACCGTTACCTGAACAAACGATGCTCGGCCTGGCAATGGCTGGATTAAGGTTGTGTTGCAAACAATCTCTGGTATTTTGACCTGGGAGTCGTCATAGTCGCCAGTTCACCGTACCCAGGGAGTGGTTATGGCAGTGAGCTTCAAAGGACGGCATTTCGAAAAGTCGATTATCCTGACCTGCATACGCTGGTACCTCAGCTAGAGTTATTGTCAAATGTTGTGGATCAAAAAAGTTAGGCAGCCTTCCGGATCCCGTCAACAAACTTGACCGTGATGTCGATAACGTCGGCCATCAGCTTATGTCCGTTTAGCTTCCGCCAGCCCTTCTTCGCATCCATCAGCAGCTTGAACGTCATCGAAACCGTGGCGTCAGCCGAACCGCATCCCTTGGTGCGCTTGGTACGCAAGCGAACAGTTGCAAACGTCGATTCGATTGGATTGGTCGAACGTATATGGCGCCAATGCTCAGCAGGGAAATCATAGAAGGCAAGCATCAGAGCGCGGTCCTTGGCCAGACACTCGGCGGCCTTCGGATGCTTGGCCTCGAATACTTCGATAAAGCGGTCAAACGCCTTCTCTGCTTGCTTCTTTGTTTCGGCCTCGTATATCTCATGGAGCATCCCTTGGCCTCAGGCTGCCTGGATTTTGGCATCTTATCCAGTACGTTTGCCGTCTTATGCACCCAGCACCGCTGGCCTCGAGTATTTGGCCAGATTTCATCGAGGGCAGCCCAAAAGCCAAGGGCGCCGTCTGCGATCGCCAGCTCAGGTGCGATGTGAAGACCTCGATCACGAAGCCGCAAGAGCACTTCCTTCCAGCTTGTCGCGCTTTCACGATAACCGGCTTCGACCGCCAGGACTTCCTTGTTGCCATCAGCGTCGGCGCCGATGATGACCAGCATACACATCCGCTGGCCCTTGCCCAGCCTGATATTGAAGTAAATGCCGTCGGCCCAGATATAGACGAAGCGGCGATCGCCCAGCGAGGATTTGCGCCACTGCTCGTACTCATCCTGCCACACAGACTTCAGGCGGGTCACGGTTGAGGCCGAAAGACCTGGGGCATCCTTGCCAAGGAGCGATGCCAGCGCCTCTGAAAAATCACCTGTCGAAACACCCTTCAAATAAAGCCACGGAATCAACTCCTCTATGGCTTTGGTACGCCTCAGATAGGCCGGAAGAAGAGCGCTATGAAAGCGAATGCGGTTGCCGTCAGCATCACGCCGCTTGTCATTCACTCGTGGAGCCTTGACAGCAATGTCACCAATCCCCGTCTGGATAGTCCTCTCGGGCATGTGACCGTTTCTTACTACAAGCCGCTTGCCATCCTCTCCGCGAAGGTCAGCATGCCTTCCGAGGTATTCTTCGACTTCCATCTCTACAGCCTGCGCCAGCATTTTCCTCGCTCCATCGCGTAAAACGGCCATCAGCGGGTCTTCGGTTTGAACTGGAAAATTGAGAACGGTGTTGGTACTCTCGTGCATAGCGTATCTCCCATAGTGTAAAAATTACGGGGTTGTCGGGGGTTGAAGTCCGACAAAGGTACGCTACCTTCCTTCTCTCATCCACAACTTCTAGCTATAACTCCCTCAGCTATAAACTCTCCCTAAGAGACCTTGAGGAAATGATGGCTGGACGCGGCGTTCATGTCGATCACTCGACCATCCATAGGTGGGTCGTCCGGCACACTCCGGAGCTGGAAGCTGAGTTTAGAAGAAGAAAGAAACCAGTGGGCGAAAGCTGGAGGTGGGACGAGATGGCCATCAAGGTCAAGGGAAAGCTCAAGTGGCTTTACCGGGCCGTGGACAGTGATGGAGATACAATTGATTTTCTGCTTACAGCAAGGCGGGATCATAAAGCGGCCCTAAGGTTTTTGAAGAAAGCCGTCCGACAACATGGTGTTCCCGTGAAGATCAATACGGACAAGTCTGGGGCGAACGCCGCCGGGCTCGAGGCTTTCAATGATGAATATTCAACTGATGTCGAGCTCCGGCAGGTGAAGTATCTCAATAACCTTATCGAGCAGGATCACAGGCGAGTGAGGCAAAGGACAAGGCCGATGCTCGGATATAAAACCTTTATGTCGGCGGCGAAGACCATCGCCGGAATCGAGATGATGGCCATGATCAAAAAAGGCCAGATCGATATTCAGGGCTCCACTCCATTCGAGAAGTTTTACGCCCTCGCAGGATAACTGCGTCCGGGGAATGATCCCTTCAAAACCTTACTTCACCCTCCGAAATGTTTGCGACAGAGCCTTATAATGACTACTGCGGCAAAAGTGGGAAATTGAAATTTGCCGATTCGAATTATCTATTCCCAAGGACAATATCGCGTTCCGCGACTTCCTTCGAATGGACGCTACCGCGCCGAAGCGCTACGGGCGAGCTAAAGTATTGGCTCTAGGCGGTGGATCATCCCGGTTGTTGGAGTATTCACAGCAGAAGTCTTCAACCGTCGCAGAACTTCTAGCCGAGGACCGTCGTAGACAATAGTTAGGCGCATTTGCCAACATATCAAACGAATGAGCGTTACTGGGGTTTTTCCTGAAGAAACTGCAGCGTATCCCTAGCCATCAGCTGCGACGCGGTCATAAGCAGCTTCCGGAGTTTCTCGGGTTCGAGGAGCTCATCATAAGAGTAATCTGGGAAGTCCTTATGGTTTCTGACAACAGAACGATAATGCCAAAGCACTTCCTCTTCCCGACCTTCCACTGCTGGACGATAAAGCTCAAAACTCGCAGCTGTCATGAGAGCAGGATTGCCGATGAATCTTTGGAACAGCTGGTTAACGGCGGTGATGCGAAGAACGACGCCACCTTCAGTGGCATCTTTGACCGTGAATCCCGCCGTTTGAAAGGTCTTCTTGATATCTTCAAGGAGGAACTTGTCGAGAAAAATTTGATTTTGATGCGCCACGCGATCGATTTCGCTCGTATAGCTGTCATTGGCAACAGCTCCTACGCCGGCAGCGAGGCCGGTTGCCACACCGGGGACGGCGGTCGCAACACCCTGGGAAACGGCCGCCAACGGGCCTTGATATTGAATATGAATTTGACTGGAATCCGTGGGTTCGAGACGAATAAATGAAATCTGCTTCGCCGTCTGGTCGTCCAGCCTTTTGGAGGTGACGCAGCCGTTGAGGAAGGCGCTCGCGGAAAAAATCAGGAATGTAGCCAGAATTTTATACATGGTTTCGCTCCAAAAACAAGGTGTCCAGTGCTTAGACGGATGACTTCGCCTTTTGTTTCGATGTCAGATTGCCGGATATAGGATTTCTTGATCTTTCACGGCCGCCAACCTATTTTTATGTAAAAGCGTCGTGTCAATTGATATCGTGGGGCTGAAAGCAGCAGCAAAAATCTATTGGCAAATCTATCCAATACGGAGAACTTACACCATAGTTTTGTATTCCTTTCGAAGGATTGAAGGGTGCATCTCTCTATTGGTAAGGCCGCCGCACTTCCTGGTGTTTCCATCTCGACCTTGAGACGATGGGAATCTGATGGTTACTTGCACCCTGGCTTTCGAACAATTATTCCCGAACCGCGGTTTGCAGCAGAACCCCAACTCGCTCGTCTTTCAGGCGAAACAGATTGGAGTCCTTATGAATAAATTTGAAGTGAGTTTTATCGGGAAAAGTTCGGCCAGTTTTCGGACCCATAATCTGGTGGCCGTCAGTCCGCACCGTGTTGAATTCAAGCCGACCAAGGGGAACTATGTTTTCTGGACAATCTTTATTCTGACCCCTCTCGTGCCGCTTCTATCGACAGCGGGTGAAGACTGGACTATGGTTTTGTTTACTCTTCCACTTTTCGCTGCTGGACTTGTCGGCTTGAATAAGACCCAGCGTTTTGTGTTCGATCAAATTTCCGGCAAAGCCTTTGCAAAGCGTCTTTTGCACATAAATCAAGAATCTTCGCTTCCTCTGCACAGCATAGCTGCCGTTCAATTCCTGGCTGGTTATGCCGGTGAAAACAACGCGGCAGAGATCAACCTCTGTTTGAAAGACGGCACGCGGCATCATCTTTTGACTCGCAATGAGCAAAAGACTTTACGTGTGGATGCAGAAGCTCTGGCAGCCTTTCTGCGGGTACCTTTGACAAGTTTAGCTTCGAGCTGACTGCAATATACAATTTAGCGATTTGGCGGTGACGCGACGGGTCACCTGGCACAGTCCATCAAGATCCTATCACTCAGAAAAATGAACATTGTCGTTCATATCGGCTTCACAATATTCTTCGCTCTCTTTGCATCAGGCACCTGAAATAGCCTTTATCATGGTTGGCATGGGGGTCCTGAACTTCACTGCCATTCCCGGACATGTTCTCCTGATTCCGTTGTTTAAACAAGATCCAGCACTGGGCATGACTCTCTATGGATTTTTCATGTCGGCATTTGCTGTCGGAATGATTGCAGGCGGTTTTGTTTGTGCAAAATTGGACAGGAGATGGCACTATACTCTGGTTTGCTGCTCTACGCTTTCTTTCAATATTGGGTATCTTGGTATCGCTCTAGGTACATCCCATTGGATGATCCTCCTGTCCGGATTCGGGATGGGAATTTGTCTCTCATTTTCAAAAATCTTATTCAACTCTGTAATTCTAGCCAGGGTGGATCAGGAGTTCGTTGGCCGGATCTTCAGCCTCCTGGGTTTCCTTTCTGGATTTTTAACCCCTGTATCAATGCTTGCCAGCGGCTATTTAGGCGAGACGTTTCCAAAGAATTTGCTTAGGTATGGAGGCCTGCCTATGGGGATCGCAGGCGTATATTGCTGGCAAGGCAAAGAACCCACCACTGAATATTAAACGCCGATCCAGCATTGAACCCGTGTCGAGGCGCTTTTCGCTTGGATCGTCAGATTTGCAAGCCGCGATGACGACCTTGCGCAGCATGGCAACAAGGTTTTGTGTCTGCTCAACATTGCGAAGGTGATACTGTTCAAGGGCTTCCTTTCCTAGCCGATGAAGCTTTTGCAACCGCTTTACAAACATTTCGGCCAAGTCGTCAAGCGCGCGTGCCGTCTGAAGGCGGATGAGAATAGCTGCAATCGCATAGCGCTTTTTCTCGGCCAGATTGCGCATCGAAGCGGCATCAAGAGCCTTGGCTTCGGCAGCAAACTGCCGAATTTTGACATCGGGTATCAACGCGAAGGCTTCCTCTTCAATTGAAAACTCCTGAAGCCATCTTAGATGAACTGTGAATTTTTGCATGTGTCCAACGGTAGGGCGTTGCGGTTCCTGCTTCACCCTGTCCCATGGGCTTTTAACGTTACGAGAGCCTTTGGCAAGCAAAGCATCAATCCTCGCACGCCCTTTCTTGCCAAGGGCTTGATCGATGGCTCGATAGTAGCTGGCATTGATCGTTATGCGAGCCTTCTTCGCGGCTTTCAGGAAGGTGGAAAAACCAGGAAGTTCATACCTTTGACGCACCAGCTCTTCTATCGCGACGTTTATGATATCGGCAATGTCCTCCTTGGTTGTCGATGCTTCTGCGCATGTCCGGGCAAGCGCCTCATACGTATCATCTGAGCAAGCTGTTACTCCCAGGTGTTGGCGAATGATATCCATATGCCTATATCTGGCACTGGTCGAATCATAGCTGTTAAGCGGCTTGGGAACAGATTTGAAGCCGTATGCGCGGGATATATGGAGTACAATTTCTTTCGGAACGGTGCCTACGAGAACGAAATAGCCCAAACGTTGGAAGGTTTTAAGCATGACGAGAAATCCAATTCTTGGAACCGGTACTTTCGCATGCTGACGAGCCAGGTCCAGCTCTTCAGGGGTTGGACTGTATATGGTAGCGAGATCTTTTTCTGTTGGGTGTGCCTTCAGCCTTGGATAAGCCGTCTCATTAGCGTTTGTCATTCAACACCCTCGCTGGCTTGAACACGTACAATCATGAACGAGCAAGATGACCGAAAACTACTGTTTATGGCCAGGAAATTTTGCTGCACAATAACCCTATCGATGACGCAGCATCTTGATGAAGTGGGCTTTGGCAATTCTGTGAAGGCGACTTTGGAAACCCAGTAAGTTGCACTTAAACAAAGTATGTCATTACGATTTACCTCTGCCCTGGGGAAACCGACTTAGGGACTCGACACCCAATTAGCATTCACGTAAATTATCGAGATCGCTTAATCCTATGCATAAAAGCATAGGAGCGGGGGACCCAAATTTTTGGGGCGAATCATACGATGTATGTAGGGCACTCTTCGGCCCGAGCCCGTCAGCTAACCCCGTAGGCAACGAAGAGGAGACCTTGGATAATCCAGGGTGGCTCCTCATTAACCTATTTGAGGACGCCTATGTCTACGGCCAACCAATCCACAGTTTCTGATCACAAATCTTCACTTGCGGCACTTACCTTAGGGGCACTAGGGGTAGTCTACGGCGACATTGGGACGAGTCCCCCTTTACGCTTTGCGCGAATGCTTTCACGGCCCTCATGGTATCGACGTCACAGAAGCGAATATTTTTGGAGTCCTTTCACTTATTGTCTGGTCATTAATTCTTGTCGTTTCTGTCAAGTATCTGACTTTTGTGCTGAGAGCCGATAACAAGGGCGAAGGCGGCATACTTGCCCTCATGGCTCTCGCGCTTTCTGATCAGAAAAATCAATCGAAAAAGCTTGCGGGCACTATCACCGTCCTTGGATTGTTTGGAGCCGCGTTGCTCTATGGTGATGGGATAATTACACCAGCTATTTCTGTTTTAGGCGCTATTGAAGGACTAAAGATCGCAACTCCTCTTTTTGATCCCTACATCATCCCAATTACGGTCACCATTCTATCCGTCCTTTTCTTCTTTCAAAAACGCGGTACCGCTGACATGGGGAAAGCCTTCGGGCCCATTATTTTGATTTGGTTCGTTGTGCTGGGAGCACTTGGTATTAAAGGGATGTTAAGCAACTTTCACATCCTTGAAGCGCTAAACCCTGCGTTCGGAATCAACTTTCTTCTCACGAATTCATGGCATGGGCTGGTTGTTCTCGGCAGTGTTTTTCTAGTAGTTACTGGAGGAGAGGCACTTTACGCGGATCTCGGACATTTCGGTCGAAGGCCGATTCAGTTGGGTTGGTTTTGCGTCGCCCTTCCAGGCCTGGTCCTTCAGTATTTCGGCCAAGGGGCACTCCTTCTTCAAAATCCAGCTGCTGCCGAAAACCCGTTCTACCTCCTCGCCCCCACTTGGGCTTTATACCCTCTTGTACTTCTTTCCACTTCGGCTGCGGTTATCGCGTCGCAGGCTCTCATTACAGGAGCATTCTCAATGAGTCAGCAAGCCATGCAGCTTGGATTTTTGCCGAGAATGGCAGTTAAATATACTTCAGCTAAAGAAATGGGGCAGATCTATGTTCCATTCATCAATTGGGCCTTGTTGATAGGCACGTTGTTCTTAGTGTTTGAATTTCAAACATCAGGAAAACTTGCAGCGGCCTACGGTATTGCTGTTACAGCAACGATGGTCATCACAACAATGCTTACATATATTGTAATGCGCCATCAGTGGAAATGGTCAATACCAGTCGCCCTACCTTTGTGTCTATTTTTCATAGTAATTGATCTCGCTTTCTTTACAGCAAATGCAGTGAAGATATTGGATGGAGGATGGTTTCCTATTGCGGCTGGTCTGATTATTCTGACCTTAATGCTAACCTGGAAAAAAGGACGATCAATACTGGCATCACGCCTCCTCGCTAATTCCACTCCTTTGACCGTATTTATGAACGAGACAGTTCCGAATACAAGGGCCAGACTCCCTGGAGCTGCCGTATTCATGACGGCCATCAGCCAAGGTACGCCTTCAGCACTTCTCCATAATGTTCGGCATAATCAAGTCATTCATGAACTGGTCCTGCTTTTGACAATCCAAAACATCGACTCACCCTATGTCGCGCCCGAAAATCATATTCGTCTGGAAGACTTGGGTAACGGTTTCCATCGCGTAATCGTTTTCTATGGCTTTATGGAGTCGCCAAATGTTCCAGATATTTTGACCCGTTGCTTCAAACTCGGCTTGCCCGTCGAGCTGTCGAGAACTACTTTTTTTCTCGGTCGTGAGACTATTATTGCTACCGATACTCCGGGAATGGCTGTGTGGCGAGAAGAATTGTTCGCTTTTATGTCCAGGAATGCATCGAGGGCAGCAGACTTTTTCAAGATTCCATCGAATCAGACCATCGAAATAGGAGTCGTAGTAGAAATGTAACTGGGCATACGTTTTCCCTATGTACCAGAGGTTAAGGATTGGAAGGTTCTGGAACGAGCGCTCAAATAGGTATTAACCTATTGACGAGGATAAGTATGAACAAGCAGCTTCTTTGGGGCATGGTGGCCTTAACTTTTGTGTTCAGTAAGGTCTTCTTAACAATCCTCTTTCGGGTAAAACCAGAAATCGTAAACACAACGCTGACAGGCGCAGTTTTTGGAGCTGGATGGATTTTAATACTGTGGGGTTTTCAGTTGAGACAATGCAGGAGACACATGCATCCAAGAAATATAGTTGGTCATTGAGTATCTGTAGGTTCACTAATTCGCAAACAGCATCGATAAAAGCTGAATTGCACTTTCGGCTTTCTCTGCTGTTTCGAACTATCTGAGCCAAGGACATTCGCTTTTCAGTATACGGAAAGACCATTCAATCATTCCATCCTGTTTCCACTATTTAAGGTAATGAAGTCCTGGCGAAGCCCAGCTGGGGAGTAAAATGACTTACACGCTAATTTGACTTCCATGTGATATCCTAACTTTTAACGAAAAGTTAGGATCACCGGTCTCGATGCACCTTTCAGATAAATCAGTGGCCTAAACGAAATGCTTAATCCTAATATTCGTCGGCTCATAGACGATAAATATTAAGATGACTGGAAATGTTCATGGCAATAAGTCGCAGCAATCCTAACCATCCCAAAAAAGGCTCAGCAACTAAGACTCAGCCTATAAGACGGTTTGAAGATATCCGGGCGATCAAGCGCTTTTTGGCAGGTGATCCGAGAAATCTCGCGATTTTTACCCTTGGCATCAATTCGGCTCTTAGAGGCGTCGATATACTTCGTTTAAAGATCGAGCAGGTTCAGTATCTAAAGCCAGGCGATAGCTTTGACATCCGGGAAAAAAAGACCGGAAAGTACCGGCGCGTGATGCTGAACAAAGTTAGCCACAAGGCACTCCAGGATTGGATTCAGTCAGTCGCTCAGTGGGAAGAAGGTGATCGGCTTTTCCCGTCGAAAAAAGCCAAGGGAAGGCTCCTCGTTCCGACGCTTATGTGGCACATGATCTGGATGAGGTCCTGCCATCAAAGGATTGAATCAAAATATTTCGCACCAAATGATGGTCATACTTTTGCTGCGAGTCCATGAACCGGGCAAGATCGGAGCCCTATATCTCAGCCAAGTATGAGACAGTTTCTGCCGATAAATTAGTATAATGAAAGTGGCGGAAATGAGGCTTCATCCATGTCCCAGACATCCAAAGACAAAAAGCTTGTGGGTTCAGCAACTTCAGAATCATTACC
>NZ_DASQYZ010000302.1:0-2241 GCF_035638955.1 Oligoflexus sp.
GACGCACTTAAGAGCCGACGGAAAGAGCTGGGCATCACGCAAAAACAGCTCGCCGATTTCTGCGATCTCTCCCACAATGGCATCAGCCGCATCGAGCTAGGTGACTCAGATGTGAAACTTTCGACTTTGTTGAAAATGTCGAAGCTCCTGGGTTTCACCATAGTCCTGGATATGGCCGACTGATGAGAATACTCTACGCATTTTACGAGCAGCAGCTGGTGGGGCGTTTCTCCCAGGACGAAGACCTTGTCTTCCATTTCGAATATGACGACGCTTGGCGAAAGAATCCTAAAGCTTTTGCACTGAGCCTCGCTCTGCCGCTTCAAGAAACAAGCTTTGGAAACCGCCTGTCACTGTCGTTTTTTGAAAATTTGCTGCCCGAAGGAGCTATAAAAGATGCTATAGAGCGGCATCAGAACATAAGCGGCGTTATGGAGTTTTTAGACAAGTACGGGCGCGACTGTGCAGGCGCCATCGTGCTCAGCAGCCAGCCTGGAGGCATTCCAAACCTCGACCCAAATCAGATGGTCGAACTCGATATGACTCAGGTCTACGAAGCCGTCGAAGCAAAAGAATCGGTAGCCGACGCAATTTCCTCGATGAATCCAGGCTATTTGTCTCTCGCGGGCGCTCAGGACAAGTTTGCAGCGATTTATAAGGAGGGGCGTTTCTTTCTTCCGACGCAAGGGGGGGCGACAACGCACATCATCAAGCCCCCGATCCAGCATTCAGGAATCAAAGAATCCGTATACAATGAATACTACTGCATGGAGTTAGCACGGGCCGTAGGTCTGCTCGTGCCAGCCTGTTTTGTTCTTCCGGGGAGCCACCCACTCTTCGTTATCGAACGCTACGATCGATCCCAGGGTAAGGATGGTCTGACTCACCGCATTCACCAGCAAGACTTCTGCCAAGCCCAGGGATTCACGAGCGAGCAGAAGTATGAGGATAAGGGCGGACCCACGCTCAAGCAGGACTATGAACTCATACTGAAGCATTTTCCTGCTAAAAAACGCTTAAGGAGCATCACGAACCTTCTCGACTGGGTGGCCTTCAATCTCCTCATAGGAAATAATGATAGCCATTCCAAGAATATTTCTTTACTCCTGCAGCCCGAAGGACTGACGCTTGCACCCTTCTATGATCTGCTTTGCTCGGCGATCTATCCCCGGTTGCAAAGGGAATTCTCATTCTCGATTGGGGGGCAAAGAGTCTTCACGAAAATTTCCAAAAGGAATACGGAAGTCCTGGAAAATGATTTGGGGCTCAAGGCAGGGACTTTTGGGCGTCACATCCTCATACTGGCAGCGAAGATCGAAAAAGAGCAGACGTCCGTCGCCAAGCGTGTTCAACGCGAACATCCCGAAGCCAAAATCCCAGCGCGCATCAGCACGCTAATCAGCGACCGGATCAAAAGCCTCCAACTGCAGGGAATCAGCTAATCAGCGGAGGTCATTAAGGGTAGAAAGTCGGATTTTGGGCAAAACCATGGAAGCGTGCAACAAATTACCCTGTGACATCGATAACCAATGACAGATCGAGACCGATATGTTTGCTTCCGGCTAGGCGAGGGAGCGCTGTGATCGTATCAACGTCCGGCAGCGCCAGCTGTGGATTCCCTGTCTCCTGATCTCGCCAAAACTTTTCTAACGCCGGTTCCCTTGCAACTTGGACAGCAACCGCAAGAATTCCAAATAGAGCCAAATCAGGGTCACCATAAGTCCGAAGGCGGCATACCATTCCATGTACTTGGGCGCCCTGCGCCTGGCGCCTTCCTCGATAAAGTCGAAATCCATGACCAAATTAAGCGAGGCGATGACGATGACGAAGAGGCTAAAGCCGACGCCGATGATGCCACCTTCATGGATATAGGGGATACGGACGTCGAAAAACCCGAGGACCATCTGCAGCATGTAGAAAAGGAAGATGCCACCCGTAGCTGCGGCGACGCCGAGCTTGAAGTTCTCCGTGACTTTGATAAGCCCTGACTTGTAAGCCATCAGTAACGCGAGGAGTGTCGTAAACGTCAAGCCGACTGCCTGGATAACGATCCCGGGAAAGCGCGCTTCGAAAAACGACGAGATACCACCCAGCGCCAGTCCCTCGAGCGCCGCATAAAGCGGGGCCGTTACGGGGGCCCACGTCTTTTTGAAGACAGTAACGAGAGCTACGACAAAACCGCCGAAAACTCCCACCATCATATATAAATTGATGGCGCCGGGGTCACGCGTCGCAAAGAAT
>NZ_DASQYZ010000303.1:0-6601 GCF_035638955.1 Oligoflexus sp.
CGATGCTGGGCTTTAAAACATTCATGTCGGCCGCTAAAATCATTGCCGGAATCGAGATGATGGCCATGATCAAGAAAGGCCAGCTGGACATCCGGGGCTCCAAACCATTCGAACAGTTTTACGCCCTGGCAGGATAATTGCGTCCGGGGAATGATCCCTTCAGAAACTCACTTCGACCTTGGAAATGTTTGCGACAGAGCCTGATTGCCACCATCATTTTTCTATTCCTGATTCCGTTTGCCGTCTTTGCAAGTGGTTTTGTGATTGGCTATTTCAGCGGAAAGGCGGCTCGTAACGCATGAGCAGCGTAAACCTCGTCATTCTCGTTGGCAGACTCGGAAAATCGCCGGAGCTGAAGCACACGCAAAGCGGAGTTCCCTGGTGCCGGGTGGGTCTCGCCACTACTGAAAGTTGGACCAATCAAGACGGTGAGCGGCAGGAGAAAACCGAGTGGCACAACATTGCCTTTTGGAAAAAGCAGGCTGAGAATGTGGCTAAATTTTGCAGCAAGGGCTCACAACTTTATGTCCAGGGTCGTCTGGAAACCAGATCCTGGGATGATCAAAACGGGCAGAAAAGGTATCAGGCGGATGTTGTCGCCGAGGTGGTGAAGTTTCTGGACAGGCGACGTGAACGCGAGGAAAGTCCGCCTGTCACACCAAGGAAGCGTTCAGGCACAGATCCAAACGTCGAAGGTGTCTTCGGTACTGATGATCTCGGGGATATCCCGTATTGAAACAGCTCGCCCCCAAAAGGGCGAGCATGAAGTGTAGTTCTATGAAGTCTTGGGTTCGCTATCGGGCTCAATCCTAACCATTTCCTGAAAGGCCGGCAATATGATTTTCAAAATAGGAAAAAGCCCCCGTTATGTGTCCGGGCGGCAAGGCTTCTGCGTAGAAGCTCCAGAGATTTGCGAGACTTTAAAAGCTTATCACGGACGCGCGGGCTGAAAGTGGGAAAAATTTGCACGCTGGAATTAAAAACCCGCCCCGCTGCATTCGCGGGCGGGCGCCAAAGAGATACTGAAAACTTTCTGTTGTTCTTAAAGTTTACCATACCTCTGGAACCGGAGGGGAAAAAGGAAGCTCGCAGAAATCAGAATGGGCATGTCTTCAAACATCCCGATACCCGGCGCCGGATGGAGGAGATTGCAGGCATTGTCCGGGCTCAATATCCGGGTGAACCCATCGATGGTCCCATCTTTCTGAGAATCAACGCCTACAGGACCAGACCCAAAGGAAAAAAGCACGAGGTTTATGCTGCGACCAAACCCGATTGCGACAATATTGAAAAATTAATCGGGGACGCACTGGAAGGAATTCTCTGGGTAAACGACAGCCGGATTGTGGATGGGCGGTGCTTAAAGAAGTACGCGCCCATGGGTGTCCCCGGGTGGATTGACATTGAAGTAGGCAAACTTGATGTGACAGCAAGGGAACCATTTTTAGAGGAAATAATATGACGGTATTTGCACTGAATTCGATTCCAGTAATCGTAGATAGAAAGATAGTGATCAATGGTGAAGCCCGGCTCGCCCGACTGATCAGATTTGACAGCGAAGAAGGTCTGACCACAACTCGGCTGGCGGAATTGCTTAATGTGGCTGAAAGTACCATTCGCCATCACATCAAAAAGCAAGCCGTATGTGCGCGCACACTGTCTGCGCACATAAAGCATACACTTAAAAACTCGAATATAATTCCTATCAAATCTCACGGGGGTCTCTTCCTATCCCGTGAAGGCATTGAAGTTCTTGTCAAAGTTATCAATACCGAAGAAGCGTGGGAAGTATATCGGCAACTTTGGAATGACGCGCGCGAGCTGGCTGCACTGAAGCCGATTCTTGCAGAGTTGCAGGCAAAGCATGACGCCACACTCGCGGAATTCAATCGAGTGTCGGCTGAACGGGACCGTTATGAAAGCGAAAGAGATTCCGTCGCACAGCATGCTGAAGAACTGGCAAGTATCAACCTAAAACTGCTCGAAACTTTGAAGACAAAGGATCGGCAGCTCACGGAATCTAAAGCCAGGTTTAAGGCATCTGTTGACTTCATCGAAACAAAAGGCAAGGGAAAGAAAAAATATCGGCACTGCGTTGCTGAGTTTGAGTTTGCCGGCGTAAATATTTTTGAATGCCATCAGTACAGCGTTACCGTTAGAAAGCTGCAGCTTGAAGAGATGGACGACAGGCAGCGGAATTCACACGCTATACAAAAATCCGTGACTACAGCCTATGGCATTGCAAAATTAGTGCAGCAGAGACTCAAAGGGATCAGCTCATTGAATCCGGAAATTAATAAAAAGGCCGATAGCTTCTGCGATGCCGGGAGAGATCTGGTCGAGGCGATTTTACCGCCGACAGGCTCTGTGTTTTGTTTGAAAGCCGGCGAACCAATCGCATACCTGAACTGAATCATGATGCCAATTTAAAATCGGAATCAAGATGGATCTAAGCATGGAAACCCTTCAATCACTGAAATCAAGGAAGCCACCAGCCAGATAGTGATCGCCTTCGGGCAAATCAGCGAAGCCACCAAGGAACAATCGCTTGGTATCAAGCAATCCTCCATTGCCCTTGATCAGATGAATATTGCCACATCAAGTACCAATGCCATATCCAGCGAAAGCGCAAGGCTCGCAGGCGAGATGTCGCGGGAAGCTTCATCGTTTTTTGGACTTTCCCGCAAGCTCCGCTGCTTCCTGACTGATGAAACAGATGACAGCCCCGCCGTGGTTTCGACCATCCCTGCTCTTCAAAGAACCAATGACACTGAAAGGGGAGCTGGCCTGGATCCTTTGCATACGCCATCGCAAACCCAGCTGGACGATCGTCTTCTTGAACGTCTGGCTGAGCGATCTGAAAGGAGCAAGAGCCCCGATCGGAAAGATGAGTCCGCGGCATGATTCTGAGCACAGAAGAAAAGGACTTTCTCTTTAGGCCGGCCAGGCGCTTGACCGGCGCCAACAGCGAAGCACGATATGAAGTACTGGTGCAGAATGTACTGCGTCGCATGCGGCAGTTGGGTGCATCTGATCTCGGAAGCTACCTGAAAATTGCAGAAATCAATGATCGTGAATATGGGGAGCTTATTTCCGCTTTGACCATTCATACCACGTCATGGTTTCGAGAGGAGCCGCATTTTGAGGCCTTTGCACATTATTTGAATGGCCGTTATAGACAGAGCAGTAACGAGACCTTCGCTTTCCTGTCTGCCGCATGCTCGACGGGCGAGGAGCTTTTTTCCTTCGGCATGCTTCTGGAATACTTCAGACGACGGCACCCTGCTTTTCAATATAGTTTGGAAGGATGGGATATCGACCCAGTCAGCATCGAGAAAGCGCAGACCGGCCGTTTTGAAAGTCCACACGGCATGACTGAACCCTGGCAATCCTTGCTGGCATCAATGAGCCTGGCGACCACATCCCATGAAAGAATCGTCTGCCAGGACATTCTTCGCCGCGCGAGGTTTTCCGTAACCGACCTCAGCAAGCCGGAAAACTGGCCAAAACGGGGTCCTTACCACTGGATTGCCTGCCGCAATGTATTGATCTACCTTCAGCCTCAGCAATCGGTAAAGACCGTTCAGCGGTTGGCAGGAAAGCTTTTTCCGTCAGGTCGTCTTTGTCTTGGGCATTCCGAAGCGGCCCTCGGCCTTGATGCCAAACTTCGGCCTGTGAGTGAATCGATCTTTGTAGATCATGGAAGGCCTTCTGTGACTCGCCATGAAAAAACAAAGCCAAGCGTGTTGGTGATCGATAATTCCTTCACAGCTCGGCAGCTGCTTGTGAAAGGATTTAACGCACGGGGTTTTCAATGCTTTGAGGCAGAAGACACGCAGGCTGCTGAAAATATTTTTGCAGAAGGACTTGACCCTCAAGTGATCACTCTGGACCTGCAAATGCCTAGCGAAAACGGTATTGCCTGGTTGCGTCGTAAACGCAAGGCCGGTATGCGAAAGCCCGTGTTCATTGTCAGTGATTTTTCCGACAGTGAAAAATCCGCGGTGGTTGAATCTTTCACGGAAGGACTGACGGATTATTTTCCAAAATCAGGGCTGCGTTTGGAACTTGATGAACTGCTTGATCGAGTCCAGGCGGTGGTGCGCATTGCGGCTCCGCCGGTCGAAACTGCAAAGATGCAGTTACGTCAGGCGAATTTTCATCGACAGAAAAACAAATTTGATGTGATCCTGATCGGAGCCAGTACCGGCGGCATCGAGGCAATTTGCCGTTTGCTGGCACGGCTCGGTCCTGGTCATCCGCCGATTGTGGTTGTCCAGCATATCCTTAAAAATTTTGCCAAAGCTATTGCCATGCGCATCGGCAAAGCCGCGGAACTAAAAATTGCCGAGATTTCCGGACCTACGCCGCTCCAGTCTGGTCACCTTTATATGGCGCCAGACGATGTGCATCTAACGCTTAGTAAAGGATCCAATGGACTAAGGATATCATCAGATGACTGTCTCGCGGCGCAATTTGGACAAAAGCCCAGCATTGACGTCCTGTTTCGTTCTGCAGCCCGCATCGAAGGAGTGTCGTTTCTGGCCATCCTTCTGACCGGAATGGGCAAAGATGGGGCCGAAGCCCTCCTGCTTCTAAAAAATCAAGGTGCCACAACCCTCGTACAAGACCTCGCGGAATGTGTAGTTCCGGGCATTCCTGCCGAAGCCATTCGCCTCAATGCGGCCCAGCTCGTCCTGAGCATCGATGAAATGCGTCGTTTTCTATTACTGACTACGAATAGGGCTCATAGCGCCTGAATCGGGCTGGAGTGAAGCTCATAGCTGGAGGCATTCTCAACCTCATCGGTGCCGCTCGAGTGACACATTCCGTGATATTCAAAGGTATCGTGAGAAGGAATTGTACCTTGTGCACACTGAATTACGTCGGAGACGAGTTTCCATGGTTAAACTTTAAGAACCTCTACTGTTTTTTGATAATGGCTAATTCCCATCGCCTTGCTCGACTTGCTGAAATGATTGATGCATTTGATTTTAAGGATAAATTCATACAATGTTTAACTTGTGGGATGGAAGATCATGTAGATCTTTTTAAGTCAAACGCGATGTCTTAACTTGAAAGGATGTCCCTCATGAAGCTAAAAATCCTTGCAATCTTAACATTTGCCAGCGCCACCATCCTGATTCAATCATACGCACTAGCACAGAGTTTGCCGTTCAATATCTACCAGGGGCCCATTACTAGAGGAGTCCGACCATGGGCTTCACTTGGTCAATGGATTAATAATGCAGCCGTGCAAAGCTCATTTATGCAGGTTCCAGGGTCTCGCGGGCTTTATATGAATGTCTGGACAGGCCAGTATTATTCCGTAACCCCTGAAGGGGACATCGATTTAAGCCGCTCAGGTCAAAATTATGAGGGTTCACTTGCGGCATGGGACGTGTGCTTCGATGGGGGCGGAGGAGACGCTTGCATGGCAAACGTCGACTATAGGATAAAAGCCATCCTTCAGACCTATTGAACATACTCTTTCCATGATTACGCGCTTTCTCAAGTCGGAAATCGGCTGCGATGTCGAGGTTGAAAATACGGTCCTGACAGGTCTGCAATCCAGGGCCCCGGACAGAATGCTTAGGGATTCATCAAATCATCAATATGATTGACTAAAAGCCGCCTCCTGGGGGATGCAATCCTCCTCCTCAGGAGGTTTTTTCAATGCAGTCTGACATACGTTTTTCCTTTTCCCTGGCCGATCAATACGAGGCGAGTGCTGACGTCAGAAGCTCAAACGTCGCATCCGGCTCCAAGATTTCATACTATAACCAGCCCGCTGAAAGGGACGGGGTATGGTTTTGGGGATTCTGCTCTATATTTTTCTGTGGCTGCACCAGAACCCAGGAGAAATAGGCCCAGGGACTTATTGAGTTTCATTTTGTTGCTTGTTGGGCCATTGAAGCTGTCTGCCGGGTAACTATCGTATCCATTTGCTGATCAAATGGCCTTTGTGTTAGCAAGGGCTTCTGTACCCACCTTGCACCTGCAACACGTAGGCAGAGGCCTTGAACTTTTTCAAAGCAATCGTACGCGCCCCGGTCCGAATATCTGCCAACATAGGTTATTGTGGCTGTCAATCAATGACTTCAAGGCCGGAAAGGATTGGAGCTGGAGCTGTCACACAGCCACAATTTCGGCGACCGACTGATTGAAATGGGCGTCCACATTGGAGGCAGTTGCAAATTTTTATGTGTATACTGCTGAGGCCCAGCTGCTGACGGGCTTTGTTCTGCTGCTGAAGCTCCCTGATAACAAAAGGGGGAAGCACCTTAAGCATCTGCGGAAGAATGGTGCAACTGTCAGGTGAGAATTTTTGTTTCGATGTTGAATGTTCCATGCAAGGCTCCCTTTGTTCCATGCGCTGTCCTGCTTTGGGTGCGCACATATTCAAGCCACAATAAACAAATTTCTGTCTTACCCGGTGCCGCTGCTATCGACAGTATGCAAGCGCGAGGAAAGGGAGAGGTAAATCCGCCGCCACGAATAGCCCGTTGCAACTTGATCCCCATCATGTAACACCCAGCAACGTTTGTTTGTCACATGGCAGACGACGCCACGTCTGCCAGCAATTTCAATAATTTTACCC
>NZ_DASQYZ010000304.1:0-5094 GCF_035638955.1 Oligoflexus sp.
AGAAAGATCAAGCCTTCGCAATCATGTTCCGGATGCGGTTTTGTCCAAAAAAAGCTGCTCTCAGAGCGGGTCCACGATTGCAAGGAATGCAAACTTATACTTGATCGGGATCTGAATGCGGCTCTGGTAATCTTAAATTACGCTTTGACAGGCTTTGTCACGGGTCGGGAACCGGCCTAGGTGTGGAGGAGAAGAACTCTTTTCCTGTGAAACACGAAACTCCATTCCATACCAAAAGCCGCGAATCGATGAGCGGCTGCCAAGCCCGCAGGGCTTGTGAGGATTGGGTGGAGCAGTTCATACGGATCAGCTTGTCACCTACCAAGCAGGTGTAGCCGGAATCCAAGTATTTTTCTCGGACAGCTTTCCTCGTAAAACGCAAAACGCTGAAATAGCTGTCGTCTATTCGGATCATTTGTTCTGAGATCACGCCAGACTTCCTTTCACTTTGTGCCCAAGTCATGGACAACGGGAGCTTAACTCCGGTCCCCAGCAAGGCGGCACTCCCAATTTATCAGATGAGAGAGGACATTATCATGCCGCAAAGCGCCTTCATGCGATGCAACGCCAGGCTTTGCAAAATAGCCTCAGCCAGCGCTCTTGTTCTTCTGCTCGATTATAGGTCCTCCTCCGTTGGTATTACATTGTCCTAGGCGCGAGCTTTGTAACCTACTTCACCAAAGCATCAAACTCATAACCCTGGAATTCAGCCAATGCTCCCTGAACCAATTAAAGTACGTCGCGATTTCGCCATCATGACAAAGAACTCGAGTTTTCCATCCTCTGAGCTGAGGAGATATCCTTGGGTCAGCACGCTTGAAAACTCACGGCCAAGGGAGCGCGAGGAGTTGGAAGCATGGTTTTCTCGTCATTATGGTATTGAAGGCGCAGGTTCCAGACAGTTGACGTCGCTGCAGATTAATTATTGCATACGCCATCCCGCGTGAGTTGACAACGCACTCACCCTCAGATAATGTGCAAGACAGATAGTTTGTTAAACGAATCAATTTGGACCTGTAAATCATGCCTGCCTATCACCCAGCCCTCCGCGAATTATTCGGCTATGCTCTTTATCGCAGCGGCTTGTCCTTTCGCGAAATGCTGGCGGAAACCCTGGAACAGGAGAGGCTGGTTCCTCCCCAGCTGGCCATACTCACCGTGCTGAAAGACGGCGGACCGTTCAATCAAATGCAGCTCGGTGAGGAACTTGGCATTGATCGGGCCTCCATGGTCAAATTCATTGACGGATTGGAAGCCGCCGGCCTTGTGGAGCGAACCCAGGACGCCAGCGACCGCAGGGCCAAACTTCTAAGTCTCACATCCAAAGGCCGCTTGAAGTACGCGAGCCTTCGCAAAAAAGAGCAGGCGGTCGAAGCCCATTTTTTATCGAGTCTCACTCAGAGTGAGCAGGACGCCCTGCGCAGGATCGTATTTAAACTCGTAGCACAAATCGGGAGCTCCAAAACGTGACCGTTCATTCTTCAACCGTTTCTCAAAAGGCCGGAGGAATTCACCCGGGCCGTTTGGTTCTGATCCTCGGTGGTTTAACCGCTCTGGGTCCTCTCTCCGTTGACATGTATCTACCGGCCTTTCCTGAAATGGCCAGCTCACTCGGGACGACGCTCCCTTCTGTGGAAGCATCCCTCGCCTCGTATTTCGCTGGTCTTTCCCTTGGCCAGCTTTTTTATGGTCCCTTGGCGGATCGCTACGGTCGCAAGGGTCCTTTGCTCATTGGCCTCATCATCTATGCGATATCCTCGGTGGCCTGTGCCATGGCTCAGAGCATTGAAGGGGTCATCGCCTTCCGCTTTCTCCAAGCCCTGGGCGCCTGTGGCGGCATGGTCATTCCGCGGGCCATCGTAAGGGATCGATTTGAACAGCAGGAATCAGCCCGCATCTTTTCGCTGCTCATGCTGATCATGGGGGTCGCTCCGATCCTGGCACCCCTCCTTGGCGGCTATTTCAGCCTGAATATGGGATGGCGGTCCATCTTTTGGTTTCTGGTCGCCTTCAGCGGCCTTTCGATTGCAGCGGCTGCCACGTTTCTTCCTGAAACACATGGCGTCAACCCTGACTATAAAATCAAAGGGTCATTTGCGGTTTTCGGCCGTCTCCTCCGCGATCGTGAATTCCTGCGCTATACGCTGTCCGGAAGCATCGCTCAGGCTGGAATGTTTGCATATATTACTGGTTCACCTTTTGTCTTCATCAAACTCTTTGAAATCCCCGCGGATAAGTTCGGTTGGGTTTTTGGGGCCAACGCCCTGGGACTGATTGCCGTGTCCCAGCTCAATGTCCGCTTGTTGCGAACCTATAGCTTTGAAAGGATCCTTACAGTCGCCATTCGCATCCTGGCGGTGGCCGGGGTTCTTCTTATGCTGGCTGGATTGAGCGGAGCCGGGCTTTGGGCCGTCATGATCCCTCTTTTCTTTTATGTCGCAACACTGGGCGCGACCTTCCCTAATGCAGCGGCTGGAGCTTTGGCCCATCAGGGACGTAACGCGGGCAGTGCCTCGGCCATGCTGGGAACGTTGCAGATGCTCTCCGCTTCGCTGGCCTCGCTGCTCCTGTCCCGTCTGAATGCCGACTCGGCTGCACCGATGACTGTGATTGTCGGTGTCTGCGGAATAACGTCTTTGCTTCTCTTCACGATTATGAAAAAACGCGATTGAAGCGCAGGCGGCGCTTTATCTTTCTCGATTTCGGCTTTGACCGTTGTCTGTGAAGTCTTCACAAAAGAGTGAAGCACCACCAAATTACGGAAAGAATATTTCACGCTCTGCGTGAGGCTGGAAACCCGAAGCCGCTCACCTCCGGGTTTTCTGACGAGGCATGCTCAATAGATGGCGACTTCAGGTATGGCAGCTTCAAACATCGTGCCTTGCATCGCAAAGCCATCAAAACCAAGCAGCTGACGTTCCCAGCTGTGCACTCCACGACGGCGGGCGGATTTGGTATCGGCATAAACATTCAATCGACCATCCAGGGTTCGCAGGGCGTAGAGACCTAGAACGGATCCTGTCAGCATCGCAGTATTATCTTTGATGACGACCTGAGTGGAAGCGCCCAGGTTAATATCACCGCGAGCGAAGAGCAAAGAACTTTCCGCACCCACATGGGCCAGCCACAGATCAATATCAGCATAGGCATAGCCGTTCGTATCCAGATGCGGAATCATGCGGGCCTGCAGTTGAGCCAGTTCCGCTGAGGCATTCAGATCCACACCAGCGGTGCCTCGCACTCCTGCAGCGACCTTGACCCCGATGGGACCGAGCTGAACACGATAAGGGAATTCCATATCAAGGGCCGGGAGATTAAAACTTTTTTCATAGTATGGTGTCGCTACATTCAGGGACGGACTCCAAACCTTTTGCCCGACGATAAAAACCCCGGCATTGAGTTCGAGGTTATGCCCCTGTTGGCTGCGGGTGCCGGCTTCCGTGCGCAAAAGTGGAATGCGTTTGTCGAGCAGATAACCCTCGGCTTCCCCGCGCGCCTTCACTTCGTTCACCACGGCCTGAGGATTGTGAGCTCCGAGGCAAAGATCCGCGTTCAAGCCAAACTGCGCGGTCTTCCGACTGCCCTTCTGCCAGGCCCAATCCCGACATTTTTCAGCCGCGGATGTTTCACTGGCGATCAGTAACAAAGCCCCTGCTGCCATCCAAAACTTTTGCATACGAACCTCCCTTTGAAAAATATGATTCAGGATTCCACTGGATCCACCCAATCCTTTTCCATTTGCTCCCAGGCCTCAGCTAAAGCCTGGCCCATCGCCATACTCCGACGCAGGTTTTGAATGTTTGGCAGAAGACCCGCATCCAGGCTTCGTGCTTCATAAAGATTTTCCAGAACCTTGAGTCGAATGCGATCATCCTGAGTCTGGCCCAGAAGTTTAAGAAGAACCGGAATGGATTCCTTGGCCATCGTCCGATCACGCAGGCATTGCAAGGCCGTGAGCGCGAGGTCCGCTTCAGGGGCTGCCGCCATTGCCAAAAGTATGGTCTCGGCCTCAGGCCGCTTCATGAAACGAAGAGCCTGCACGATACGCATGCGGAGCGGCAAGGAAGCGCCTTTCAGCCATGCGCTTATGATCGGGAAAAATTGTTCCAGGCCGGCGTTTCCTACAACATCCAGAAGATGCAGACGTTCGGTTTCGGTCTGCGCTTTCTCCAAACGCAGCTGCAGTTCATCGACAAAGACCGGGTCCTGAAAGCCATGCTTCAGATGCGTGGCCATACCGAGTTCAGCTGCGGTCGCCACATCAGGGTGTTTCGGTTGCTGGCGCATCGTATCCAAATATTTCCAGCTTGCTCCTGTGGGTGCCGGCGCGAGGCCGACCATGGGCAGCGCTCGCTCCTGCCAGTGGCCATCATCTTTATGGGCCAAAGCCTGTTCCACAAAAGCATCCAAAGCCTCGCTCTCACCGGAATAAATCATGGCTCCGGCCAGCGTGGCAAAGGCACTGCTATCGGGATCGATCTCGCGTAATTCATCGGCCAGCTCGGACGCCAACGTTGGGTCCTGACGCAGCGCATGTTTGAGTTCAAGATAAGTGTCTTGATTGGCTTCACTGGATCCGAGGGCCGGCTTTTGACCTTCACCGTCGCGAAAATGATCCCAGCGGCTGATAATTTGCTCTTTCTCTTCCGCCGTCAGAATCCGCGGAGCCGCGGCCGATGCATTGGCCTGGGTGTCGGCCAGCATGGTCTGCAGGGCATTCTGAGTCAAGGGCGCCCGACGCCGCAGCGTAATTTGAATATCGGTGCGGGCCACAAGATTCTTTTTTTGCAGCGACACACTCTGCTCGCTTCCCTGCAGGCGCAAAAGTCCCAACTCGATCGGCTGCGCAGGGTGACTGGTTGCCTCCACTTCATAGCGAAGACTTTGCGTAAGACCTGCACTCGAGGCGCCGCCCATGACGGGTCCCACAAATTTTTTGGTCCATTGCACCGCACCATTCTGCCAGGCAAGATGCATTTCGGGCGTCACTTCGCCTTCAAGCCGCTCTTCCCGGTTCAGAAGAACCTGATGAGTCTCCGGCCAACGGGCACGCAAGCCTCCATCCATATGGAGAAAGACACTACGGGCAATGGC
>NZ_DASQYZ010000305.1:0-14400 GCF_035638955.1 Oligoflexus sp.
TTTTGGAAAAAATCACCGAAGGCGCTTGCCCCGCAGCCGAGCCCTGCACCAGCAAGCGTCGCTGATGTCACGCCACCAGCGCCTGCCCCGTCTGCACCCGCCCTCAATTGTACCTTTCAAAACACAATCGGGCGCCAGGACGATCGCAATGAACCCGTCCCTACGGATCTTCAATTCAAGGCGGACGTCGAATGGGGCGATCGTTTCGCGTTTGCTGTGCCTTTTGATTTGCAAAGCGGGCAAGCCTTCGATTTCACCATCATGAAAGAGCTTGGTTCGAGCTATGTTTCCAAGTGTAAAACAGAAGGCAAGTCGATCCAATGTGCCGAGACTTTTGAAATCGGCACTTACACCCTCTGCGGCGACGTCAAGCTTGCCGACGACAGCAAGAAATTCATCGAGATGACGGTGAATATACGCTACAAAGCCCCACCTTTGCCAAAGGACCTCGATCAATATGCAGTTGAAAGCGAAGATCGGGCCATCGGAGTTCTGATGCGTCAAATCGAAGATAAAGCAGGCGGCTACCTGCCCATCAAAATCTGGGCATCCGCAGATCCCCAAGCGAAGCTCGTCGGTGAAGTGCCCAGCGGTTTTTTCGCGTATGGATTGACGACATCCACCGTCTACGTGAAGCAGGTCGGCGATCGGTTTCTGACCAAAATCCTCGGCAAACCTGAAGTTTTTCACTGGATTTCGGGCCTTGAGCCGACCCGAAACATCGATATAGTGTCGGACCATAGCCTTTGCTCGATACGGGAGTTTGACTTTTGTCAGAATCCTTCGGTCAAGGATTGCGAGACGTTCAAAGGCCAAATGGATTTTCTCTCATCTGTGGAAGTCGACAAGTCTCAACCAATCCTGAGCACCGACGTAGACTGGGTTGTGCTCGTGAGTAAACAACCCAGTGCCGAGCCTGAAAAAGTTTACATATCGGTGAAAGACTACGTGAGCGATGCTTATGACATCTGCGATTAAACAGCTGGTCCGAACTAGTGGGTCATTCGGCACGCAGATGACCCATCCTTTTCAATCATGAACCTATGAAGCAAGGCATATCGTAAGCTTTGTTTGGATTGCCTTGTGCCGAATGACCCACGATACGGCTCAAAGCTATTTGAACTATCTCTATAGCGTCTCAAAATAACATAGTTTATTAAGTCAAACGGACTTATTTCGTGATTTTTTTCAGCGGCATTTTAGATGACAAAATCTCTGGAATGTTCGCTGATTTAAGTCATTGTAATCTTTATGATTTTCAAAAATGATCAAAATATCCATGGGTTCGCTGAAAAAGCACAACAGGTAGCGCCATAAAGACTGCATTATCATGTCATTTCAGCCAGGAATCTTCGCATTTTATGCAGCGAGCTTATCCACAGCAGCTGAAGAGTCAAAATCCCCCGTTCAGCAAGGCTTTGCTGTCATGCAAAAAGGCTGCATAATTGCATCCAATATACAATTGTAAAAAAATCATTGGGTTATGGCTATGACGGCATGCTAGTTCAATCCTGTTGATCAAAAAGGTATATCCGATATACTAATTGTAGGAAATATGGCTGGGAGACTTAAGAATTGTATGATTGGGACGATAATAAAGATGGAGAGAAGACGCGGCAATATGGCTTTGGTTTTGAGGAAGTCATGGCCTTGTTCGCTTCGCCTTATTACATGGAGCAAAGTGAGACTTATCCAGACCAATATCGGATACGCCAGCAACCATGTTCTCGTCACCGTGGCTTGCGAAGATAGAACGGACAGCGATGGGAACGAGATAACCTGGATGGCCACATTCTGGAAATCATCGGCAGAGGAGAGAAAAAAATATGAAGGTTGATTTGAGCAACGAAGAGCTGCTGGCTATGGAAGAGAAAGGCCAGGATCTCGAAACAGCAGACGTTCTGAAGGGCAACGGCCGAATGATGCCACCCCGGGAAGGTTCCCCTCGTCGAGTCGCGGGAAAATCAGACAGTGCACGATATTTCGCGCGCGTGAATGTCGATTTCACTCCCGAGATGCTCGATGCCGTTGACGCTGTTTCGCAACGACTTGGCATCAACCGTCAGGCATTTATTAAAACCGCCGTTCTGGAATTCGTTGATGAAAAAATAAAGTCCTTCGAAAGACAAAAGGAATTTCTGAAGGCGAAATGAGAGAGAGGACACTTCTTTCATGGGTCCCAAGGCCACATTCCGAGACTTCCTTCACGATATAGTCCACGGTATTGCCTTCCTTATCGACTGCCCGGTAGAAGTATTTCCACTGGCCTTTGACCTTGATATACGTTTCATCCAGGCGCCAGCTTTTGCCTGAAGGCCGCTTAAGCCGGTGCACAGCCTTTTCCAGCCTTGGCGTAAATTTCATGACCCAGCGGTAAAAGGTGGTGTGGTCACCCCGGCCTTTATCTCCCCATCTATCGAACCAGGAACCCCCAGTACCCGGCCCTCTTAATTTTTAGGACTTAATGAACTCAATTCGCCCGACGAATACGGAAGAGTTGACCTGAATCCGCCGCGTACCAAAGGTCGCCATTCGGGGCCATTTCCACTTCTCGGATGCGAAGGCCGTCTTCCAGGAAAAGGCGTTCCTCAGATACCCTTGTACCATTCTTGATCTCAACCAAGTTGAGGTGTTTGCCGACGAGAGTGCCCTGGATGGCAAGGCCCTTCCATGCAGGCATCGCGTCCGAGCTGTAGATCTGCAAGCCGCTGGGAGCGATCGATGGAACCCAGTATGTCAGGGGTTGCTCGGTGCCTTCGAGGACTGCAGGCCCAATATAGCTGCCGTCGTAATTCGTGCCGTGAGTCGCCTTGGGCCAGCCGAAGTTTAGACCAGCCCGGATGACATTGATTTCATCGCCGCCCTTGGCCCCATGCTCGGCTGCCCAGATTTCACCAGTGAGGAGGTTCCTTGCAAGACCCTGTGGGTTACGGTGACCGTAGCTGTAAATTTCAGGCAATCCGCCGCCATTGATAAAGGGATTATTCGGATGCGCCGCACCGGTTTCCGTTAGATGCAGGATCTTGCCAAGATGATTATCCAGCTGCTGTGAATTCCAGCGTTCGTTACGCTCGCCAATCGAGAGCCAAATGCTGCCGTCACTGTCCACGACGATGCGACCACCGAAATGCTCACCCTTGCTCGTCGAGCCTTTGGCGACAAAAATCTCCTTAAGATTCTTAAATTCCTTGCCGTCAAACTCTGCCGATGAAAGAGCTGTCGTGTATTGACCACCGCCCAGGTCTTTCGCATAGCTCATGAAAATCTTGCGATCATCGCCAAAATCAGAGGAGATAGCGATATCGAAAAGACCTCCCTGGCCATGTTGAGCTGCTCGAGGTCCACCCTTAATGTCGGTGCTGGTGCGTTTCTTTACATCAAAAAGCCTGATTTCGCCCGACTTCAGTGACGTAAGGAGGTTACCGTCTGGAAGGAAAATCATGCCCCAGATGTGACCAGCACCTTCCGCCATGAGGTCACGCTGCAGCTTCATGCCTTTGGACGTAAAAACCTTTGTACTGATAGGGCTGGTTTGCTCTACAGGATGGTTAGCGACGTCCGCGACATAATTCAGAATCGCGTCTCTTTCATCGGAGCTGATTTGCAGGGAGCCAGTCACTGAACTGGGAGGCATGGGCGAAACAGCATCGAGGATGCGTTGTTTGAAAGGCGCCGCGCGCTTGATTACTTCCGCCCAGTTGACTGTGTTCTCGCTAAGCAAATATGAATGGCAGCCACCGCAAGAACGTTTGATGGCCTCTTCGGCAAGGATCTGACCGGGATCCGTGCGTTCCTTGGCTTTGAAATTCAAGTGATTTAAATCCTGCCCGCCCGTGAATTTAACCCGGACGATCTGCAGACCTGGTCCAATTTTTATGTCTGCAAGAGTGCGCGTGATCCAGTTTTCCCAGCCGAGAGAGTAGTCATCGCCTGCGGCTTTCACGGTGCCGATCACATTGCCAGGAGGGCTTTCGATCGTAGTCGAGCTATCGGCGCTACCGCTGGCGATACGGACTTCAAGATCAAAAAGTGTAGCTTCCGAGGAACGGTTCAGAATGTAATAGTCCAGCGATTCGCCGTCCCGGGTCCAGCCGACAGCGCAGCCGCCGCCTATATCCGAAGTCTCTCGAATATCAACATTGCCATCGTTGGTTGCGTCGCATGCAGTACCGCTATTACCTTGGGAAAGCTCGACAGCCGCGTTGAAATTTTCAGCTTGGATAAGAGCAGGGACCGTTACGGGCTCGAAACCAACCTTCGCCTGAAGGCTGCTCGTTGCGCTATTTGGCCCGCAACCATATTGCGCAAACGCAGAGGCGGCGATGAATAACACAGCAGCTATTTGTTTTTGATAGGGATTTTCCACGTTATGACTCTCCAATTAGTGCAGGAACGGGCAGAACCCGCATTTACCAGGATCTTTATACACTACAGGGAAATTGCTTGGTGTGTTTTTTCAAGGAAGATTGAACGAGACTGTCTTTATTTATCGCTGTCTGCAGACAAAGCTATCAAGACGCTCGCTATTAGACTCTTGGAATGGAGATGTCGCTAGACCACTTAAGTCCTGTCTATCCGGAGAAGTAGAAATATTTAAGATAATTTATGAAGGCGTGCGAAAGGTGCTCATGAAGGACAATGAGCAAACCAGCCTGATCATTTTTCCGGAAAAACTATTTCCCAGCCTCAAGCCCAAGCAGGCCAAAAGCTTCATGCCGTTCGATCCGGCGGAAAATGGCTTATTTGTACGGCTACCGTTCCGGCAAGCTTGACCGACAGATTCCATAATCCGGGATAACCTTGCGCTCGATAGCAATCTCGCCAGGAGGAGCAGGAATGGAATTCGAATCGTTGGATCAGTTGAAAAACGCTTTTGCCACCTGGCGCAACAGAACCGCTTGCTTTGAGACAATAAGTGGACTTCAGTAGTCGATGCGATAGACGGGGCTTTTTTCGTGAGCTTTGCGTATTTTGTTATATTTCTGAGTCGTCGATGGGTTCGCGTGGCCAAGGGCTGCCTGCACATCTTCGAGTGGAGCCTCAATCGTATTAAGGAGATGCCCGGCGAAGGTCGCCCGCATCGAATGGGGTGAATAGCGGCGGAAGTCACTTTTTTCGATGCCTGCCTTTTCAAGGCTGGTGCGAAAAATATAGGAAAGAGCCTCCTGGCTTATGGGCCTGTTGACCTTGGTTTTAAGACTCGGAAAAAGCACATGCTCCGGGTCATCGATGGCAAAGCCCATTTCCTTGAGGCGCTCCATGTGCTGGCTCAGTGCTTTAATGACAAAGGGGTGGAGGGGAATTTCGTGGGGCTTGTCACCTTTGATGGTCATATGGAGAAGCTTGATTCCATCGACATGGCCCACATTTTTTATCCTGAGATTTCTGATCTCAGCCGAGCGAAGGCCGGTAAAAAATCCAACGGCGAGGATTGCCTTATAGGCTTCCGAGTTGAACTTTTTGGAGTCGATGGCCGCAAATATCCGCCTGACATCAGTGTCAGAGATATCAGAGGTTTCCCGAAGGTTCTGGGTTTTCGGGCGTTTGATTCCATGGATGACATCGCGATCAAGCATGCCTTCCCCTCCCAGATGCCGGCAGAAGGCGGAGACGGCGGACATTTTTTTCTGAATGGTTTTGTTCGAAAGCCCCTTTGTTTCAAGATGCTTTTTATAAAAGGCGATGTGGTGCTTGCAAAGCTCGGAAGGGTGGGAGACGCGGCTGCCGAGGAAGGCAAAAAGCTCGGTGACGGCAAGGCGGTATTCGCGCAGGGTCAGCGGTGAACGTAGATCGGCAAAAAAGCCGGCCAGGAATTCCGCGTTTCATCATCCATGCACATTGGCCTGGTCTGGTTCACTGCAATCAGTTCGGAAGCATCCATGCTGTCCTCGCCCAGTCGAAAAGGTGTTTTTTCAAATTGGAGTATAGCCTGGGATTATCCTGAGAGAAGTGACTTTCTCTCAAGATAATTCCGGGCGCTCCAATCCTTATAAAATGACATACTGGACGAAACGTTGAGTTCGGCGGATAACCATAAAACAGTCTTACTAATACCCACAATTCCCAGCTTTACGGGGCCCTGGTATTTTTTGTCCAAACTTGAGGCGCTGTTTACACAACGCCAATAGTGGAGATTTACCCGGCATCAACGCCTAATCGTGACCTTATCAATGAATACGTTTCTATCCTGCGCTTTGGCTGAATCGTAATGGTCGTTCACGAAACTGATGCTTACGTTTCTCGAGCCAGCGGTAATCGGAACATTCAGACTGTAGGTGCTGAAGTTTCGATCGGTGACGTTGACGCTCCCTACCCTAACACCATCAACCTTAACTTCAAGGATAGGCGCAACGTCAGCAGCCGATCGACCAGCAGCCACGACATCAAAGACATACGTTCCGGAACTTGGAAAATTCACAGCAGTTTCCAGGGTTCCATTGGTATAAAAAATCCACGCATGGCCATCCCAATGCAATGCGCCCGAGCTCGGAACCAACGTTTCGGCTTCCAGCGTTGTAAGCACAACCGGATTCTCCTGTTGTTCATACGCTCCCCTATCAACGGACGGGCCAGCACGTCCGGCACCATTCAGGTCAACTGCCGCAAAAATTGCGCTCGTACCGCTGTCAATCGCCGGCGAACCCGCGCGAAGACGGAAGTCACGTTTTTTCGCATCGACGAACAGAGGGTCGGCTACAATATCGTTCGGGCCTTTCACAGGAATCTTGGTCGTGTTGTAATAGATGTTATAATCATTCACAAGGTTCGTGCTACCCCATTTGTGATTCACCTCTTCGCCAGTCCTCGCATACATGATGTTATTCAGGATTTTGACATCATCACTGCCGTTCGAATATATTTCGCCTTGCAGTTCTTCACTGACACCATTCATATAAGATGTATTGTTGATGATATCGACATGGCTACTGTTAAAAGCATGAATGCCTGACCCACCGTTCAAATAGGTGAGATTGTTTTCGACCAGCGTGCGACCTTTGTAAGCTGGCTTTTTAATCGGCTTGTTCGAGTTATAATCGATGATAATACCGTTCCCGTCCGTTATTGCATTTTTCGATTTCCATTTGATAAACATCCGGTTGTCATAGGTCTTATTGCGGCGAATGAAATTCTTGTATCCACGATTGTTGTCGATATCCAAGGAATACAACAGGGAAATACCGCTGTTAGCATGAACCGACCACCAGGCGTTTGAATAAACTTCATTGTCTTCAATAGTTACGTAGTCCGCTAGCCCCACTCCAATGCCACCACCTCCGCAGTGATGCACCTTGTTCTTACGGATAATAAGATGGTGAGGATATACTTCGCTCGACCCAGACTTCTTCTTTGACACAGAAATGCAATTGCCCGAGGTCCTGGGATTGTTGGTGTTATTAGCCTGAGAGCGAGCATACTCAAGGCTCACAGAAGCAGCGTTACCTTCAATTTCAAGACCTTCGATGGTAAAATAGGATGCTCCCAGAACATCAATGGCATTCCATCCATCTTTCAACTGCAACTTCGGCTTGTGGCCCGGATAGGCTTTATAGGTAATCCAGGCCGAAGCCGTTCCAGATCTCTCGATCTCCAGTATGTCGCAAGCATAGCACGGGTTTGTATAGGTGCCGTTCATGATCAGGACAGTATCGCCTGGGTTGGTGAGATTTGCAGCTTTTTGAATGGTTTTGAATGGTCGAGTTGAAGAAAGACCATCGTTCTTGTCACTACCATTAGCACTCACATGGTAAACTTTGAAATTATTAGCTCTCTGAGCCGCCACACCAGCTTCGTCCAAGCCCATATCGGGTGATTGACTCAACCCAGCAGAAGACTCTTTCTCTGAAACTATTTGGTCATCTGACTCTTGACCCTGACCGCATCCGATGACAATGGAGCCCAGGAATGCTGCAACAAATATCGTCGGACGAACTGATGGAAAGCGCGCTTTTTTAGCTATCTTCATAGTTATTCACATCCTCTTCTTCATTCTTCTTCAGCAACAATTAGGGTAGCCACAGATAAAATACAAACAGAAGTTAAGTCAAGCAAGTTCAGGTCAAAGAATTTTTGTTAAGAGAGATTTTTTTCATACTTATCCAATCTCTAATTTATGTCGGCTCTATCAGACACAATGCAGTTATTTCGCCTTAAATTTTAGCACCTCCCTATGTTAGTAACTTCCAGCCTTCATCCAAGCGCAATATTTCATATCCAGCATTGAAGTGTTTAACTGCAACCCAATGCCGGTGCGCTTTATTCAGGATTTTTTGCGAAGCTTTAGCCAGCGTGCAAAAATACTGTTACTCGGTGGATCGTAATTGTTCTATCTTGGCACTGAGCGTCAAAGGAAGGTATTTTGAAAAGTCCATAATCCTCAGTTGCAAAGCGCTTCCTGTGCAAGGCAACCAAGTCAAACGATGAACCGATAAAGATCAATATCGACAAAAGCGGAGCCAACACAAGCTGGAGCTCAATAATATGCCAACCAAGTGAAGCTTCGGATTCGTTCGGTGCCTTGACATCTCACTGCAGCCATGATCAATTGCTATCGATTGAATTAAGAATTCATTGGAGCAGGGTTTACCGCATGTGTGGGATGTTTTGGAGTTAAAACGCGAAGTCCCTTTACAGCGATTTCCCTAATGTGAAATGAGCCACGAGGTTGGCAACCCAAGAGGTACTTTATGATTTATTCCGAGCTGGCAGTAAAACTGGACAAAAATATCTACGGCCGTTCGCTTCATTCGCAGATACGCATTCCCATGGCGGCGCTCCTCCTTACAGCAGTTTGCAGTGGACTGGCTGGATGTGGTCGCGGAAATTCGTCTCACGATAGAGACAGCCCGGACACCCAGCAGGATCTCACGCCGACAGGGAGTAGCGTCTCCGCATCAGCGCGTGCTGATGCGAACCAGGAAAGTTCTCTGAGGGGGACAACACCGTGGTTGCCGCAGGCGGAAGCAGGGACTCCTGCACCCACCATCGTGCCATCGCTGGCCGTGGTCACGTACGTGGGAGGTCCGGGCAATCAGTACATTCGAAATGTCAGTATCGGCGATGACGGTTCGGTAACGGCCGAGGGAAAGGGATTTCGGATCGTCTACCCTCAGGGTCTGGCCAGTGTCAGAGTCGAGGGAGACGTGAGTACACCGGATACCGATGCTTACTCTGACAAGCCTCCGCTCTACAAAGAATGGAATTATAACTGGAAGTCAGCCAAGCACGCTAAAAAATTCGATGACCCACGTTCGGGCTTATCCTATTATTTCGGTACGAGGCACGTTCACGCCAACCTCATGCAGCCAACGTTTTTGGTTTGCAAGACGGGCAAAAACTGTGACCTTCCTGAAAACCAGGAGGCCCGCATGTGGGATTGGTGGGCAAGTGTGGCTTTTGACAAAAGTCTTGGGGCCGACTCACGTGGCTATGATGTCTTTCCTCTTCCCAATGGCTTAATCGGCCTGAAAGGATGGACCGACGGCGGCAATTCCACGCTGGCTCGCTGGCCTGTGCGGGATGATCCAAACTGCAAAAACGCCGCGACTTGCCCCCAGCTCGACATCAGGCTCGAAGATTCGATCAGCAAGGGTACATTCCAGGGTGCTCCAAACAGCCTTTCGACGATGTACATGGTCTACGACCCGGCGCAGAAGAAACCTGTCCTGGCTACATTCCTGCGCTCTCACGTGACGAATCACGCCGTGGACGCCTGGGGACGCATTTACTTGCCTAAAGGCATAGGTCGCTCTTTTCCGACTCGCGATCCCGAGAACATCTTTGGCCATTCGAACACTGCGGAAACCGGTCTTTTCGTCCTTTCGCATGACTTCACCAAAGCCGAAGTCAACACCCGCATAGGTGGGACGTGCTCAGGCGATGGCAAACAGCAATCCTTTGCTGCCCTTGCGCAAAAAGGAAACCTGCTGGTACTCGGAGGAACGACTTGCGCCACCGACCTCGCCGTCACCGGGACAACCGTGCAGACGAACAATGGTGGGCAGCAGGACGGGATGCTCGTCATCGTCAAACTCTGGGAGTGACTTGGAAATGAGGGCCGTTCTTCCACAGTCGGCCTCTCCAGGTTTCTGCAAGAATATCATGGGCTCATCCAGCTGCAACAGTGCCTAAAGCAGAGCCCATCATCCTCAATAGTATTCCTGCGCGCCTTCGAGCGCTGACTTCGTTTCACTGAACAGAAGTTCAACCGCAGCATTTCCAGCCAGATCTGGTTGAAGTTTCTTGAGCCTTGTCTTGATGAGTGGCAGCTCGGCAACGAGTTTGGCTTTCGCCTCACCCTTGCTGTCCCGATTTCCGCTAATGCCGCCCAAACGCTTCAGCTCGTCAAGACGCAGGTAAAGAACGGTCAGCATCGCATTGGAATATGTTCTTCGGAAAAGCTTGTCTTCGTTCGAACCCTGCGCATACGGACTAATGATGTTACAGAATCCCGCCGTGCAGAAGAAGTAGCCGGGGTTTCCCCATCTGGAGAAAAATCTAAGACTGGTTCCGGATGGAGCTTCCAGACTCTTGAGAAGCACCGGATTCAGGTCCGCGCGATAACCCCGCTCAAGATTCATTCGAAGTGTCGAGAAAGTGCCATGGAAAAGAGGCATCAGGCCACAGAAATACTCACAGCTCAAATTTGAGCCATTGTCCCCTGACAAAAGTTGAGCTGGTTCATTGATCCAACCCAGCCAGAACCAGGTGTTTCGAAGATCGAGTTCCGTGGAGCGCAAAGGATAGATATCATCAGCAAAACCGTCGCCCTCATAGTAACGGCGGACGCGGTCTTTGGAATACGCTAACGATGGAAATTTGGAACGCATCGCGTCAGCGACCGGAACGCCCATGCACGCCGCTGTCAGGAAGCAAGGACCCTGCTCCTCTCCAAAACGCGAGAAACCGGCACGGGCGAGGTCTCCCACGGCCCAGAAAGCATGGCGGGCATTGAGGTGGTGTTCCTTGTTTCGATACGCGACGTCGATTAAGGCATCCGGCATCACGTTCGTGCCCTTACGCAGCATATGCTGACCGAGCAGCATCGTATGATAGCGGCGAAGGCTGATGTAGTTCAGCGCAGACCCTGAGAAGGCAGGATCCTTATGCTTCAATTTGACAAAGGACCAGTCAAACATTTTCCAAAAGTTCGCATCGGTTGGATCGGCCAGATATTCGTCCTGGATTTGGAACCAGCTCTTTGTCACGGACGCATCACTTTCCCCTATGGTTCCTTTTTGATCACCCGAAGCTTCGCGCTCGACGAAGCCTGTCGTGGGAATCCATTCTGAAAAGGATCGGAATTCTTCACCATTGAAGTCGTCCGAAGTCCAGCGATCGAAGTCAATGCCGACTTTAAGGTTATGCAGGTCAACCTTCAGAACTTCATCAGCCGCAGCCTTGGCATCCTGAAGGGAAAGAATGGGAGCATCCATAGTGAATTTTAGTTTGTGCACCTGTCTGAGACTGGTTCCGAAGGCCGTGTCTCTTTCCAAAAGGGTAGCCCCTGGCAGGGATTCACCGGCCGGTTGAAAGGGGCGAAACTTTTTGGGATCGACCAGAGTCGTGAAATTGTTCTTTTTCCGTAAAGCATGAATGTATCGAACGATCGTTTGTCCGTCCTCAGCATCGACGTGGGCCAGAGCGCGCCGCAGGATGGTGGAATCTGAGTATCCGATTCGAGCAAGATCTATACCGTCAGGTGAGTGACAGTTCACACAGGCCAGACCATCATGCCCGGTCTTACGGAACGTCGCCAGACCAACTGACAAATACTCGTTCATTTTTTCAGGACTGATATCATCGGTCGGAATGCATTCGCCTTTCCCACCTCCGATCGACAATTCGTTCTTGAGCACAGCATAAATCGACGAAATTTTTGCATCCGACAAACGATCTGTGCTGAAAGCGGGCATTCCGCCCTTCAGCCCGGAACGGACAATTTCTTTGAACTGGTCAGACGTTTTGCTGATATTCACGAGCTGAGGATAGGTTTTGCCGTTCGAACTTCCGCCCTTCGCATCAACTCCGTGGCATCCGGCACAGAACTGCGCATAAGCCTGGCGACCGTCTTCGGGCGACTCGGTACAGGTCAACTCCTGATTCGTGACCGTGCTTCGCTCTGTATCCATGTTTGATGTGACTTTTGCTTCTGGCGGTTTATCAGGCTTGGATCCGGCTCCGCAAGAGATCAGGAACATGACAGCAGACAGCGATACCATCGACTTTAGCATAATAAGCCCCTTAACAATTCCGCAGGAGTTGACACATTTCCGATAGAACCAGAACGAAAGCACACCATTACCAGCTGCAACATAGTTGATGCAATCGCATACAACTTGCACATTCTTGCGGCTATAATTCCTGTGCCAGCGAAAAAATCCGATTCTGTCTTTAACTGACGACGGCGGTTCTGTTTCGTGGAAACGATTTTTACGGACTTTATCAGAGGACCGTCGAGCACTTACTGGAAATGGACCTTGGCAATGCAATAGTGCACCGCAGTGACAACTCCAAACGCCACGGTGATCATTTTTCTTGGTTCATGTCTGGGCGTGAGATCAGGGTTGGTCATGATATCCGTGCTCCTCTGTCCCCTTCAGCGTTGGGTAGCATCCTACATGTAATCGCCGGAGATCGGGAGGCGTTGGCCAACCCTTACACTTGAACCTGCTCCATGCTCTCGCGGAGCCTTTGCATCTTCTTTTGAATGGCCTCGGTCGACAGGGGCCTAATGATCGTTACCGGCTCGGGAGCCTTATCGAGGTGTGAAATGCTTTCATAGAGAAGCGAGGCGGCCCGGGCCTGCGATTCCTTTTTGCTCCTGGCTGTGACAGAAGGTCCCACCAGCCTTGGCTGACCAGGAACGTCCGCCCAGGCTTTCATTTGAAAGAGGATTTCATGATCCGCCCCGCTTTTGCCCAGCTCTTCATAGCCAAAGCCCGTAAGGATCTTCCGCTGAACCATCTCATTGAGTCTCGCTCGTGCATCGGCACTCACAGGAACCGGGGCCTTTTGCTCGCTTGCTTCAACATTCAGGTCAAACGTCCGGGACAGGTATTTAAAAAGGCCATGAGCCGCTCCCTGTTCGGCATGCTTTTTCCTGGTTTTCGACCAGTAAACAGGCGTCCTGTGATAGCCATCCTTCAACCGGACGGTTCCCTGGGCTTCAAAGCCCATGGAAGCCTCCCAGACCTTGATTTGGACCTCGATCAACTTCCGGGCCATTTCTAGCTCAAGGACCCGGCCTTTGGGATTTTCGTCTTTCAGCTTTCCCCGTGGAGTTCGTCTATCAGAACTTTTTCATCAGACGAATAAATAAGCTCCGGCCTGATGCCGGTGGCATTTTTTATGTGCCAATCAAAAAACGATGGAATCCTATCCCGCTCGGATGCCGGCAGATAAATTGTCAGCCTGCCTTTCTCACACTCCATCCCGCAGAGATCAATTGTGAGCTGGTTTGAAATGGCAAAAATACGGCTCAGTGCCTCCTCACTTTTTACCTGGCCGTTTTCCGCTTCCGTTTCATAACGGAGATTGGGGCCACCATCCAGCCCGGTCAGGACCTTGTCTTCCGGAAGGTTCATGAGAATCTGCTGCGTTTCCGCGAGCGAGAGCGCATTTTTGATCCGAAGGAACACGGCAGGATCCGTCACCCGGATCTTTGCTATGGCCTTGGCTTCCCTGAGAGGGTCCTTTCCGCTCGGCGTCCAGCCAGCCTTGAAGCCTGCCGCCTCATAGACGCTATACTGGAGCTGGTGCGTGGTCCTATCGATTATGTCAATCACTGTGCATAGGCTTTTTCCTGGATGGCTCCTGAGCCCACGGCCCAGACATTGGCTATAGACCAGCGGGGATGTCGTGGGCCTTGCCAGGAGCACACATTCAATGGATGGATCATCAAAGCCTTCCGTCAAAACCCCAAAATTTGTAATCACCTGAAGGTCGCCCGAGCGGAACGCTTCAAGAATTTCATCCCGGTTTTTCGTGTACCCTGTGATATGCCTTGCGCCGATCCCGGCTCTTGAAAAGTCCTTCGCCAGTTCCTCTTTGAAAGTCACCGGCCTGGGATATTTCAACCTCACCGAGGCCAAGGTTTGCATCGACCGTGTAGTAATCCATCGGCACGAGGTAGGAAAGATCCTGAAGGGCATCAAGCGAGATTTCATAGGCCACCTCGCCAAATGCCTGATCTGCAGATCTTCCATCGGTTCTTCTGGGAGTGGCCGTCATACCAAGGAGCAGCGTGTCACTCTTTTTTTGAAAATGCGCGATCGTATCGGCCCATGTCTTTGCATAGACGTGATGGCATTCATCAGCAATGACCACGGAAAATTCCGAAGGGTCAAAGCTGGAAAGCCTCTGCGCGAGGGACTGGACCGAGGCGACCACAACCCGCTCCGG
>NZ_DASQYZ010000306.1:0-18650 GCF_035638955.1 Oligoflexus sp.
GGAGCCGGCTTCTGAAACCAGTTCTCATCAGAAATTTCACAGGTAAGATTAATGTACCACCGACCCCGTGAATCCTCGGAAAACGAGCCTGTTTTGATCTGAAAACCTTCCGGTATCTGCCGATGCTCCCAAAGTCTGAAGATGCAATGGAATTATCTCCGACCTGGGCGATAGCTGAGGCCCATTCATCCCCACATCTGAAGAAGTGGGTTATTTTGGTCCTGCATTTAAAAAAAATCCACCTTGAATGCTGATGTTGCCTTTGTTCACCAGAACGGACGCACCATACGAACCTATCCTTGCTTGTGCCATTTTCGAACGCGCCTTTCCCCAAGGAAATGTACAGAACATTTCTAGCTGGGTTTTTCTATGTAAAAGGGTTAAGCGGTGCGGGGCAGATTACCCGAGTCGGATGGCTCATCGTCGTCTGTTGGATGATCCTGCGATGATTCTTCGGGGCTGTTCGTGGTTTTGTCATCAGGACCAGCGGTATCCGATCGGGGTTGAACCTTGCCGAACACGCCCTGCTCCAGATTTGTTGTGCAGTCCTGCAGCTGGAAGGCGACCTGGGTCATATCCTGGGAGCAACGCAGGGTTTCCTGGGCCATTTCGGAATTGGAATGAATCACGGTATCCAGTTCGCTCATGGCAATCGTGATATTCCGCACGCCTTCAGACTGCTCGCGGGCGGCCTGGGCGATGTTGACCATGAGACCCTCGACATTGGAGGTATAGCTTACGACTTCCTGGAGGATGGTATCGCAGCGATCTGAGATGGACATCCCATCATGGATTCGCCCAAAGCTGGCTTCCACGGTTCGATCCAAACGTTCGCGCAGACCCTGAGTGATTTCGACGACTTTCTTTTGGCTGTCGTCAATCAGGGAATGAATTTCCTTGGCCGCGGTTCCGCTCATTTTGGCGAGATTCCCGACCTCTTCGGCAACCACGGCAAAGCCCCGACCATGTTCCCCGGCACGTGCTGAATGAGAGGAGTTTGGTGTGGAAGACGATGTCATTGATCACGGCCGTTTTCTGGTTGATGAGATCAAAGATGCGCACGATGCTGGACATGCGTTCCGTGTTCGTCTTCGCTTCATCGGAAATCGTGCCAATGCTGCTTTCAATGCTTTTCATGGACTGCCGCAGCTGGACCATCACCTGCTGGCCTTCTGTGGCCAGACTATGGCTGATTTTCGCCTGGTCGGCGGAATTTTTTGCGTGCTGGACGGACTGCGATACCATGGCTTCAATTTCGCTGAGCGTCGCCACGCTTTCGGCGACAGCGGACGCTTGATTGGTGGCCGATTGCGAGACCGTGGTCGCGGTTTTCTGGAGGTGCTCGCTGGTCGAGTGCGCATGGTCGGTGGTGGACCTTATCTTTTCGGAAATGCTCGCCAAACTTTTGGTTGTTTCCAGCATGATATGCCCGGCCAGACCCATAATCAAAAGGGTCAGCACGATCGCCAGCGCGGCCGTGGCTTTGACGACTTTGGAAAAGCGGGCGAGTTCCTGGTTTCTTTGTTCAACAGCCTGGTCCACCTGTTTCACGCCGTCCTGAATGCGTTCTTCGACGCTGACCAGGGTGCGGGTGTAGTCTTTTTTCATTTCAATTAATTGTTTATGATTGCCGTTATATTCCGTCAGCATATCCTCATAGGTCTGCACACTCGCTTGCGCTTTCGCGATCACAGGGGACGACGGCGAAGCGAGGCTGGCTTTCAGGTTTTGGATTTTTTCAGCATGCTTTGCAGATGGCTGCTTTTTTGTGACTGATTGTAATCCGTATTCAAGCGCGAGATCTCGGCAAGCAGGGGCATCAGCTGACCGCCCTTGAGGCGATCGGCAGGCAGCAAGTCCTTTTCCAGAGTTTCCATGAATGTGCGGATTTTGTTGCGCAGACCCTTACGGGGATGGGCAATTTTCAAATGCAGGGCCGCAGCTTGATCGAACACAGTCTTGTACGCTGGAAAACCCTCGGCGATCAGGTTCAAAGTTTCCTTGCTAATAGGCCCATCTTTGGCTTGGATCTGATCGACCTGGGATTTTAAACTGTCGTAAGTCTGGCCCAGGGACTCCAGAAAGAAGTCGTCACCGGACGTAAAAAAGTCTTTTTCATCCCGGTTCAGTTCCAGCAGGCCTCGACGCAGACCTTCAAAGCTCATTTTAAGGACCATATCGCCCTGAATGGTGCGATCGAAGACGACCTGCATGGTATGCAAGGACAGGATCAAGCCCAGACTCAGGGTCAGCACTATGGCGAATATACTGATCAGGACGGTCAGCTGCTTCTGCTTTAAGGACCAGGAATTGATAAACCCGAGCCAGCGTTTGACCAAAATCATGCCGATATCCCCATGAAGCCAATGAAGTGCCTGTTTCTTGTCGCGACAGAGGCTCTTCTGTTGTCGGCGGGTCCGTGGGTAATTATTATGGTGAAATAAACCGCAAGATCCAGAAATTCAGGACCTGGTGCGACGATCGTGAAATATGCGCGGCTTAGGCGAAAAAAAGGGCGGCGGGAAACGTTACTTTGCTGAAAGTCCAGCCTTGGACTGGCAGAGGGCGGCTTATGGCGTATGACAATGCCGGCATACCCGAACCCATCGGTTTTCGTATACCATTTGGACCGTATACCTGGACGCCAGGCGCGAGAGTCGCCTTATCAAGGGTAAGAGCGGCTCTGGCGCCGAATCCTGGATCGAATCTGCTTTACAAGAAATCCAACGGCTTTTAAGGTGTCGTCGATACATCCCTGAGCCTTGGATAATTGTTGGAAGGAAGGATACCATCGTGCGAAAAAGATTCTGGAAAGGGGTGGCCTTGAGTGCTCTCCTAATCACGCCACATGTTGAAGGAAAACCGGCGATGACCGTAGCGAAGAATGATTCGGATTACCAGTGGCTGGAAGATGTGGAAGGCAAAGAGGCTTTGGATTGGGTTCGCAAGCAGAATGCTCGCACGCTCGACAAACTGCATGCTCACAAGGATTTCAAAACCTTCAAGGTTCAGGCTTTGGAGATTTTGGAAGCAAAAGATAAGATTCCCGAAGGCCGTATTCAGGGCGACTTCGTTTATAACTTCTGGCAGGACGCCGAACATGTCCGCGGGATCCTGCGGCGGACGACCTGGGACGCCTATAAGAATAACAAACCGCAGTGGGAAGTCCTGCTGGACGTGGACGCGCTGGCTAAACAGGAAGGCAAAAGTTATGTCTTCGGTGGTACGGACTGCCTGCGGCCTCAGTATGAGCGCTGTCTTTTGGTTCTATCGGAAGGCGGCAGTGACGCCGCTCAGGTTCGTGAATTCGATCTGAGCAAAAAAGCCTTTGTGAAAGATGGATTCCAAATCCCTGCCAGCAAATCCCGGCTGGAGTGGTTGGATATCGACACCGTGCTGCTGGCCGATGCTCAGGAAGGCACGCCTCGAACCGATTCCGGTTACCCCATGCAGGTTAAGATTTGGAAGCGCGGAACACCAGTCTCGGCTGCAACCAAAGTCTTTGAAGGCCAAAAAGCCGATGTGTCGGTCAGCTCGCTCGTGCTGCACGATGGCAAGGATGATCACGTGTTGATGGTACGTGCCGATACATTCTTCACGGCGGAAGTATCTGTTTATAAGGACGGCAAAATTATCCGCCTGCCATTGCCTACGGATGTCGATGTTAAAGGCATTTTCCGCGGCCAGTTGCTGTTCGCCAATCGGTCCCCCCTGGCTGGCTTTGGTCCGGGATCGCTCCTGACTGCGCCGCTCGCCGACCTGCTGCAGGGTAAAACGCCGATCAGTCTGGTCTACGGACCGACGGCGACGCAGGCCCTGGATGGTGTGGCCATGGGCAAGGATTATGTTTATGTGGCCCTGCTCGACAATGTGCGGAACAAGGTGCTGCGTTTTGAATTGAAAGACGGGAAGTGGGGCTCCCAGGTGCTGCCTTTGGAAGATAAAGGCACGATTCATTTCCGCTCGGTGGATGAAGAGAGCAATCGTCTGCTCGTCAGCTACGAAGATTTCCTGACCCCGACCAGCCTGTACGCGATGGACGGCGCGGCTTTGCAAAAGCAGCTCGTCATGCAGTTGCCGGCCCGTTTTAAAGCGGATGGTTTGGAAATTCGCCAGGAATTCGCGTCCAGCACCGACGGCACCAAAATCCCTTATTTCCTGGTGCATCGCAAGGGTCTGCCGATGAACGGACTGAATCCTACCTTGCTCTACGCTTACGGCGGGTTTGAAGTTTCCATGCAGCCTTCGTATCTGACCGTTGCTGGGAAACTCTGGCTGGAGCGCGGCGGTGTTTATGTTCTGGCCAACATCCGTGGCGGCGGGGAATTTGGTCCCACCTGGCACCAGGCAGCCCTGAAAGAAAAACGTCAGAAGGCCTTTGATGATTTTACTTCGGTGGCCAAGGACCTGATTGCCCGCAAGGTGACGACGCCTCAGCACCTTGGAATTCAAGGCGGCAGTAACGGTGGCCTGCTCATGGGCGTAACCTTTACTCAGCATCCCGAGCTGTTCAATGCTGTGGTGTGCCAGGTGCCTTTGCTTGACATGCAACGTTTCCACAAACTGCTGGCGGGTGCCAGCTGGATGGCGGAATATGGTAATCCTGATGATCCGAAACAGGCGGCTTACATCGCAAAGTATTCGCCGTTTCAGAATTTGAAAGCGGATCAAAAATATCCAGAAGTTTTCTTTATGACCTCGACCAAGGATGACCGCGTCCATCCCGGCCACGCCCGGAAAATGGCCGCGCGCATGGCCGATTTCAAGAAGCCTTTCCTTTATTATGAAAATATTGAAGGCGGACACAGCGCCAGCGCCAACCTTCAGCAGTTGGCCGAACGCCAGGCTTTGAGTTTTGTGTACCTGTGGGACAAACTGAGTCCTGCCGTTGCTACGGGTAAACGTGCATCGGCCCCTTGATCGTTCTCATGCCGGCGGGACTTTCGTCCCGCCTTTTCAAATCCGCTATTCAAACCGCCAGCATCCATGCGAAAGTCTTTCATCGTTTACGCGTGAATAAAATTATCCCGTTATTCAATCATGCAAGATGAGGATCAAGATGGCAGCCTATGAGTTGAATATCAATGGCCGGACCGTGCGTGTGGAAGCCGAAGCCGAGATGCCACTGCTTTGGGCAGTTCGTGATCTGGTGGGACTGACTGGAACCAAATACGGCTGCGGCATGGCCCAATGTGGAGCCTGCACCATCCTTGCTGATGGTGAACCCATTCGCAGTTGTGTGACCACCGTCAGCACCATGCAGGGGCGTAAGCTGACGACGATCGAAGGTCTGGAAGGCAAGGTCGGCGACGCGATCAAGGCGGCCTGGCAGGACCTGAGCGTTCCTCAGTGTGGTTACTGTCAATCCGGACAGATTCTGGCTGCCACAGCGCTCTTGACCCAAAAGCCCAAACCTACGGACCAGGACATTGATACTGCCATGGTCGGCAATATCTGTCGCTGCGGAACCTATGCCGACATTCGACGGGCCATTCATAAAGCCGCTGATTCGGTGAAGAGCACCTGATTCTGTTCGTCCATCACGAGTCATGAGGAGAATAATTCCATGTTGGATCGTTTCCCGGATCAGCCCAGCCGTCGTGATTTTTTGAAAACCGGTGCCGCTTTGACCTCGGGTTTGGTGGTCGCCTTTAGCCTGCCCATGGGCCTCGGCAAATTCGCCTGGGCTCAGGACGCTGTCACGCCGAACAAGGATTTCACATCCGCAGCGCTGCCGAATGCTTTTATCAAAATCAGTTCGGACAATTCCATTCGATTGATCATCAATAAGCTGGAAATGGGGCAGGGGGTGAATACCTCCCTGGCTCAACTCATGGCCGAGGAACTGGAATGCGATTGGCAGCGCATCACCTGCGAATCGGCGCCCGTCGCTCCCGTTTATAACGCGACGTTTATGCCCCTGCAGATGGCAGGTGGCAGCTCGTCCGTGTCTTCGTCCTGGGAACAGCTCCGCGTCGCTGGGGCCATGGCCCGTGAAATGCTGATCGCGGCCGCTGCCGAAAAATGGGGCGTGCCCGCGAAAGAGATCCGGGCCGAAAATGGAGCGGTGCATCATGGAAAAAAAGGATCCTTGACCTATGGAGAACTCGCCGAGGCTGCCGCGAAGCAGAAGCCTCCCGCCCCGGTCAAACTCAAAGACCCCAAGCATTTTAAAGTCATCGGTCAATCCATGAAGCGGGTCGACGCCGCGGATAAAACCAATGGCAAGGCCATCTTTGGTTTGGATGTCAAAGCACCCGATATGCTCTACGCGGTGATCGCCCGGCCCCCTTTTGGTGGCAGTGTGCAAGGGTTTGATGAAGCTGCAGCTCGTAAGGTTCCTGGTATGAAAGAAATCATCAAACTCGACGGGAACAAGGTCGCCTTCGTCGGCACCAACACCTGGGCGGCCATGAAAGGTCGCGATGCTGCCAACGTGAAATGGACACTGTCGGATGATCCTCTGCTCACACAAAGCAGTTTGCAGAAAACTTTTTTGGAGTCACTCGATAAGCCGGGAACTCTGGTCAAGACGGTTGGCAATCCAGGCAACGCTTTGAAGAAAGCCAGCCGCACCTTGGAAGCCACTTACGAATTTCCTTATCTTGCGCATGCTTGTATGGAACCGATGAATTGCACAGTCGCCTATGATGGCAAAAGCGCTCATATCTGGGCCGGTCATCAGATGCCGACCACTGATCGGATGGTAGCGGCCAAAATTTTAGGTTTGCCGCCCGAGAGTATCGAAGTCACGACCACTTACGCGGGTGGCAGTTTCGGTCGTCGCGCGAACAAGGACAGCGATTTCGTGGTGGAAGCCAGTTCGCTCGCCAAACAGCTGAAAAAGCCGATTAAAGTCGTCTGGACACGCGAGGATGATACGCGCGGCGGTTACTATCGACCGATGACCATGCATAAGATCACGGCGGGTCTCGATAGCAAGGGTCGTATGAGCGGCTGGGATCATCGCATCGTAGGCCAAGGTGTGATGGCGGGCTCGGTGTTTGGCGCGCAGGTGGATAAAACCGGTATTGATCCGACTTCGATTGAAGGTGTGGAGAATACGCATTATGCGCTGAATGATTTCCAACTGCAGCTGCAGCTCATGAAGTCACCCGTCACCACGCTTTGGTGGCGTTCGGTGGGGCATACGCATACAGCTTATGTCATGGAAACATTTATCGATGAGCTCGCCACGGCTGCGAAAAAGGATCCCCTGCAGTACCGCAAGGCGATGATTCCGAAAAGCCCAAGGCATCAGGCAGTGCTGGATCTGCTGGCGCAAAAATCCGACTGGGGTAAAAAAATGGCCGAGGGGCGCGCATTGGGTTTGGCCGTGCACGAATCATTCAACAGCGTCGTGGGCCATGTGGTGGAAGTGTCGGTAAAGGGTACTGACGTCAAGGTGCATAAAATTGTGAGCGCAGTTCACTGCGGGACCGTGGTCAATCCCAAGGGCGCTCAGGCTCAGGTGGAAAGTGCGATCGTTTATGGTCTATCGGCCTGTCTTTATGGGGAACTCACCTTGGACAAGGGTCAGGTGAAGCAGGGTAATTTCCATGATTATCCGGTCCTCCGTATGCCGGATATGCCGGTGATTGAGGTTCACTTTGTGCCCTCGACCGACACACCGACGGGTCTTGGTGAACCAGGTCTTCCACCTTTGGCGCCAGCCATTGCCAATGCTATTTTTAAATTGAATGGCAAGAGGGTCCGATCGCAGCCGTTTAGCAAGGGACTGGCATGATCTCTGCAATATTGCTGGCAGCTGGACAAGGGAGTCGCATGCAATACCAGGCGAAAGCATTACTGACCCTGGGTGATCGAACTTTTGTTCAGCATGCTGTGCAGCAACTGCGGAGTGCAGGGATCGACGACCTTATCGTCGTGACGGGATCACAACGGGATGCCGTATGGGCGTCAGCCGCCCTCACTGGCGTTCCCCTTCGCGAGGCCTATAACAAGGATTACGCGAGTGGAATTTTGGGTTCGATTCAAACCGGTTTGCGGTACTGTCATCCGGCTGCGGACGCGGTTTTGATCACTCTGGTGGACCTGCCCTTTTTGAGGGCTGCCGATTTTCAAAGTGCCTGCGAGGCCTGGCAGATGGGTGACCCGACGCTATGTCTGCGGTCGCAAAGTGAAGGCAAGCCCGGGCATCCCGTGATCATCCCGCGGGCTTATTTTCAAGAGATCCTGGAGCAGCCGCCGGGTGATAAAGGCTGCTCTTTTCTTTTTCAACGGTATCCGGACCGCGTGCGTTATCACGAAATTGCACGAGCACGCATTGATATCGATACGATCGAGAACTATCATGCTCACATCACCTCCTGAACTTTTTCGGAAGGCTCAGGTTCTCAAAGACTCCGGAGCTTCCTTTGTGATTGCAACCGTGGTCCGGGTACGTGGCTCGGCATCCGCAAAAACGGGATCCAAGGCACTCTTCAATGACCAGGGTGTGAACCTTTACGGTTATATTGGTGGCGGTTGCGCCGAGTCGCATGTTTCCCAGGAAGCCTGCGAAGCCTTGCAGGAAAAACGACCTCGCATTGTGGAAATTGATTTGGATGATGAGGTGTTTGGACTCATGCCCTGTGGGGGTGTGATGGATGTTTATTTGGAACCTCATTTTTCCAGTCCCGTTATCCCACTGCCGAATTTTGGGAGTTGGAACGCGGGCGCGTCGCAGTTTTTGCGTGAACTGGGTTTTCAAAGTGAATTCTCGGCCGATCCTGTCACGCCGTTGGATTCGTGGCGGACGATTTTTCTGCAGCTGGCCCAAGCGTTGGCGATCTGGAAAGGTTATCCGCTGGAACCTTTGCGCAATTCCAAGGGTTGGGGTGCTGCGCCTCTGCCTGATCTAACGCCTGCACCTGCCGCACTCCTGGTGTTCGGCCAGACCCGGATTACGGAAGAATTCAGCCGCATTTTGCAATTTCTGGATTGGAAAGCCCAGGTATTCCGCAATACCCCTCTGGATACGACGCAACCCCATCTGCAGGTCTGTGAGTTGCCGATGGATGTCGAGGCGATTGAGATACCCGCGGGCTCCTGGGTGGTGATTGCAAGTCATCATAAGCAGGATGCTGCGATCGCGGAACATGCCCTGCGCTCGGGAGCCGATTACGTGGCTCTGGTGGCCAGCGAAAAGCGGTCGCGCCTGATTGTGGCTGACCTGGTCGAACGGCATCTGCCGTCCCAGCTCTTGCATAATTTCTGTGCGCCAGCAGGGCTTAATATGCCGACCGACACGCCGCTGCAGATCGCCTTTTCCATCCTCTGCGAAATTCTATGGGCTCAGAACCTTGCACCGGATTCCACGGCGATGCTATACGGAAGATAGGCTCAGAGCCTGAACGCAGACCCAAGAGGTGACTTATGCAAATCAAGCTCGTCAGCGTGATCGTCGATGATCAGGAGAAGGCTCTGAAGTTTTACACCGAGGTGCTTGGCTTTGTAAAAAAGACTGAGATTCCCTTGGGTGTTCATAAATGGGTTACCGTCGTGTCCTCCCAGGCGCCGCACGATGTGGAACTGGCTCTTGAGGCCAATCATCATCCCGCGGCTCGCGCCTTTCAAAAGGCCATATTCGAAGACGAGATACCCATCCTGACGTTTTTCACTTTGAACGTGCAGAAAGAATGTGAAGAACTGGTCAGCAAAGGGGTGGTGTTTCGCGTACCGCCTACGCAAGCGGAGTGGGGTACCTACGCGGTGTTTGAAGATACCTGTGGTAATCTGGTCCAGATGCACCAAAGCTGAATGAGGTAGTCGACCCCTTACCGTGCGTACGGTTTCGCTTTAAATATTTTTGTTAAAACAGATGCTTAGGGCGGTCCAGCTCAAAACCTCTGGGACGCCCTTGGTGATCATCACTCAATCCCCTCACTCAATCCTCGAGAGTCATTCACAAATAAAGCCGCATTTATGTGCCCCCTCAGGGGGTCGAATTTAGATTTATATACTTTGGCGGCATGGTCCGCAGATCATGATCGCCCGGCTGAATGACTGAATAGTGAAGAGGCAAATATGAAGACGCAACTCACATGTCTTTCCTGTGCGCTGATTCTTGCGGCCGCATGCGGTCAAAAGCAGGATTTTGAATATGGTGACGAATTGGATCCGGCGACGCTCGGTGGTTCAGGTGCTACGCAAACCGAAGGCGAGGCCACTTCAACCACCCAGAAAACCACCAAGGCCGGTCGCAGTTTTCAAATCGTTCCGGTGACGCAAATCATAGAGGCAACAAGTTCGATCCCAGGTTGGGCCCGCAGTGATTTGCCCTTCACCGGCAATCCCGTGACCATCAATCAGGCTGTGACGGACGGGCAAACTCCTTTCAACTTCAGCTTCGATTATCCAGAGAACAACTATCAGTTCCTGGAAGCTCACCTTGTGATTGATACGTCACGTGACAATTCGGATACCGAAGCCATCTTCGTGGATGGTATTCTTTCCGGCCGTCCCCCCCTGAATATGGTGAATACAACCTCGCCTAAAATCACGGACGCGGTTTACTATGGCAGCAGCGCAACCACACCCAACACCTATTTCATTGACTGGTCCGTGGCTCACTACAAACAGGCGACCCGCAATAGCTTCGACCTGCTGCTGTCGGACCTCGTCAAGGGCACGAGCCACACGGATTTGAGTTTACTCAAAGACGGTGCTTTGCCCGTCGCAACCGGGGATGACTCGCCTGTGTTTCAAGCGTATCTCGTCATCAAAGGCCGCACGATTGCATCAACTGACCTTGATTGCGTAACAAGCGCCGACTATACTTTTACCAACACGTTTTTGCACAACGATGGAAATAGCACAGGCGTAGCACCTTTCCAGGGAACCATGGGCACACCAACCGTCGCCGCTACTCCCGGTGCGGTGCAGGCTGTCGAGTTTTATTATGATGCGTCGCTGCCCCGGGTTGAAACCGAGCAGGTGACTCTGGATAACGCTTCGATTCGCTTGACTGTGAAACGCTCGGCATCGGGATTGTCCGCGCTCGTCGTCAACGGTCGAGGCGCAGCGGAAGGCTTATTTGTTCGCACAACCGCAACGTCTGCGGTGGAGACCTGGGATGAAACGGCCAGCGCAGCCTGGCAAGCCTTCCTTACGACGAACGTCCCTGCCACGGGTGTGGCGACTGCTGTTACGGTGGATCTCAAGGCTATTTTCGGTGCCACCGTCACACGGAGTCTGCTGGCCCAAGGGAAGTTGAATATTGCCATCGCTGGGAACATCGGTGTCGTGTCCGCAGGCGCTACCACAGGTCGCGGTTTCGGTGCACCCATCACCGGTCCCGAATTGTTTGTAGACGGCAAGTATCACACTGAAGTTTGTACCGTTCCTGATGATCCCACGTCGCCTCTGGGTGAAAATGGTCTGACAGCTGAAAGTTCGGAGTCTACGATCGAGGAAGAGCAGGTTGTTTTGAATGATGGTGAGGCGCCGGTCATTAACTCGGTGCAGACGGCGCAGATTACCTCGAATTCGGCAACCCTGGTATGGCTGACTGATGAACCTGCCACCAGCAAGGTGATGTACGGCATCAGTTCGCCCGATCAAAGTTCGACTCCTGATACCACAATCAGCACCTTCCATCAGGTCGAACTGAAGGGCCTGACGGCTTATAAGTATTACAAGTTTCAGGTGGTTTCGGCGGATCGCTTCGGCAATGAAAGTCGATCTGAAATTCAAGTCTTCGTGACCCAGCGTTAATCGAGGTGTACCCATGAGACGGTTTCTCCCAGTTCTTTATGTTTCCATGTTGATGCTCCCAGCCGCAGCTGAAGCGGGTGTCTCCGCAACGCTGGGCGTCATGGCCCTGAGCAACTCCACCAAGCAGGGTGGGCAAGGTACCGAAGGCAGTACCGTCCTTTCGCAAACGAATCTTACGTGGCACGGGTCGTGGTGGGGTCTGGGCCTTTTTGCTCAGCGGGATACGCAAGGCAAAAGTGAAGTGGATACGGCTTATGGTCCGCGCCTGGAGCTGACCTGGAATCCCTTCTTTTTTGAATATGGTTATGCCATGCGGTTGAATCGCTCCTTTACGGATCGCGCCATTGCTGAGCAGGAAGGGACCGCCAGCATGCTAACCCTTGGGACCCGTTTCGGTCTGGGGGCGGCCAAGGTCACCCCAGGACAAGGCGGTATCGCCGGACTTTTTCTGCAGTTCACTTATACGATGCGAACCCAAACCATCAAGACCCAGGACGGCAAAACCCTGGATGAACCGATCGTGCAAGCCGATGGTTACCCGCTCTTTGGTATTGGCTACGGATTTTGAGGACAACTGAAATGAAAACCTTATTTTTATCCTTGATCGTGCTGATGTCTGCGGCCTGTGGACGTGAACCCTCCCGACTCTTGCGTCAGGGACAACTGCCGATCTTCGATTTCCCCTTGTACCTGACCGAAGGTGCCGCCGGACGTGTTTGGAAAATCGATCGTGAACGGAATATGACCTTGTTAGCGGAAGGTCTGAATGATCCGCGAGGCGTCGCTTCCGATCGCTTTCAAAATCTTTATGTCGCTGAGTTCGGCTCGGGTCGCGTCTTGAAATTTCCCGGTGGTGACAGTAACTATGAAGTGGTGAGCGAAAACCTGGTGGAACCCAGCGTGGTTGCCGTCGATGGGTTCGGTGAAGTCTATGTTTCCCAAAGCGAAACCAATGCCGTGCGCCGCTTGAGTGATAACCAGGATTTTGGCAGCTACGCCGCGGCTCCCAGTGCTCTCGGTTTTGGGGTCGATGATATCCCTTTGGTTGGCGTTTACGACGATAACAGCCTGTCCTGGGGCTGGAATGGTGAGGGCGCTCAGAAAGCCGACATGACCCATCCTGTGAACGTTTCCATCGATGGAACAGGGCGTGTCTATGGGGCTGCTGGTGGCATCACGGACGGTCAGGTGATCCGTTATCATCAGCGCAGTGCCGAGGGCGCTTTTGTGGTCGCAGAGGGATTGGCGGGACCTTTGGGCATCGCGGTGGACCTGGTCGGGAATATCTTCATCGCGGAACAAGGAGCCGGACGCATTATTCTGGTTAATTATGAAGGTCGCGCTTTCTCCTGGCTGACCGGCGTGGAAGATCCTCAATACCTGGCCTTTACTCAATACTGATCCTTCTCTTCGAAACCTGCTTGGGGCCTAGCTTTCGGTTTTTAATCCTAAAAAACGGACTTGGCCCCTGTTAGGTTTTCGACTTTCGTAGCTCCTCGAAATCCGACAGTCCTTAGCACCTGCTTTCCTTGTCCAAATTTAATTCTCCCAACTCGCATTTGTTTTTGCAGGCACTCCGCCCGGCATCGCAGCACCCAATTACAGCCGCTTGCACTGCGCATGCTCCTTGCAAGATCAGGGGTCCTGAACGCATGCAATGGAGCCTTGAAGACACATGGTAACGAGACTTTGGCAACGGACGTCCTGCTTTGCATTAGTGGCACTTGTTCTTGTGAATGGCTGTACGAATAAAAAGAAGAGCACGGAAGAACCCGACGCTTCTCCCAGCACAGAAAATTCCGCGGAGGCCACCGATAGTATCCTCGGCGCCGTCCCGGGCTCTGATGATGTGGTGCAGTACTATGGCCAAGGCTATGATATCCCGGATGAATACAAGACCGAGGCAGCCTTGCGGAATGGCCAGCTCTGGATGTATCTGAGCCAGATGCGTGAGTCAGCATTGAACGATTACATTAATGATAATAAAGCGGGCTACGAAGCCTTCGTCAAAAATCCGGTGGCCATCAACGGCACTCCTGCCGTTATCTTCAGGCTGCTGCCCGAAGTGATGCCCGAGGTTTTTTCGGATGCAGTTTTTGAACAGGCCACAGGCTATTATAAGCTCGATCCCAAGGATCTGATGCCTTATGGTTTTGCCTACACCAAGCCTCCCGTCGCCCCCGGAGGAACGCCCAGTCCTTTGTTGGTCAACCTCACCTGCGGCGGCTGTCACACGGGTCGTGTGGTGGATGCATCGGGCCAGATCAAGTTTCTGGTCGGCGCGCCCACGACTGTTGGTGACGTGAGCGGATTTCGGACGATCCTTACTCAGGCCGTTCAGAATCCAGCCTACACTCTGGAAAAATTTACAGCAGCGCTGCTGGCGAAAAAAGACGGTGAGCTTTATGGGCCGGATCGTATTGCTGATGAACGCCTTGATAAAGCCATATTCCTTGGAACCACGCAAACACCAGCCTTGGGTGCGGTGATTCTGCAGCAGTTTAAAGATGGGCTCTTGAAAAAAGGCGCTTATGCGGCGCAAACCGCTGGAGCCTTTAGCTTGAAGAATGATCTGCGTTTGCTGCAGCATTCGCCTGGTCATATCGATTTTCCGATAGCCGTGGCCTTGGCTGCTGTACCACCCGCTGAAGTTCTCGCTGATCCGGCTGCCGGGTTAAAGAAATACTTTCCAACCGGACCGGGCGTGGGCGATATCATGAGCGTTTGGCAGCAGGATAAGCGTACGTTTGCCCAGTGGGATGGCAATCTGAAAAACAAGCTGATCCGTAACCTGGGTGCTGAAGTCGGTATTGCCGGTGACGCACGTGCGGTGAATTTCCCCAATGCTGTGGCCACCACAGCTTTTGTTGATAAGCTTCCCGCTCCCTCGTACCCCTTTAAAGTGGATCTGCGGAAAGCGTCGGAAGGCCGTGCTGTTTATGAAAAAGCCTGTGCTTCCTGCCATGAAACAGAAAAATTCATGCCGGTGGCTGCGATCGGAACCGAACCCGGACGCGCCACAGGTTTGACCAAGGATACTCGGGTGCTTTTGATCGGTGCTCTAAAAGCCGCGTGCCAGGACAAATCCCTTGCGGACTGCAACGTGGCGGATGAGGAAGTGGTGGTGCCGCGTGTGGATAACCCCGGCTATCTTTCACTGCCATTGACTGGCATCTGGGCCCGCGCCCCTTACCTGCACAATGGTTCGGTTCCCACGCTCTATCACTTGCTGGTGGCTGATGAACGTCCGACAGAATTTCAGCTTAATGATTTGACTTATGATGAGAAGTGGGTCGGCTTTCAGTGGCAGATCCGTGGCAACGAGGATGATCCTGCTCAGGATAATCCAGGCCAAAGCAAGGCCAACGCCAATCGTCACGTGGTGCGCTATGATACGCGGATCCCGGGATTGGGTAACGCGGGTCATGCCGACATCAAAGTATTCAATGGTGGATTCGATTTCCGCAAGGATCGTCGTCAGCTGGATGCGCTGTTGGAATATTTGAAGACTTTGTGAAATGCTTGTTCCTTTAGTTTAATCGAGAACGCCATGCGCCCCTTCGCATTGGGGAGAAAAGCATGGCTGTTTTCTGATATACGTAGAAGCGGATTTTAGATTTTGCTGTGTTTCACTTCGTAGAGCTTCGGCGGAAGCCTGATCACAAAATCGGTTCGCACAAAGCCGTCACGTTTTTCGCCAAACCTCAGATCAATCGTTCCTCCGAAGTTTTCGAGGAAGTTCTTCACAGCATCCATTCCAACACCGCGGCCCGATACGTCAGTAGCCTTGTCCTTTGTTGAGAACTGGGGCAGGAAGATATAGGGTTCTGTTGCGTTTGTGTTTTCCGATCAAGCAACCAGCTAAAATCACTAATAGCGCCAAATTTGCATACTCAATGGTTTCTTCAGGTTACATTTTATTGGAAAACAAACGCAACAGAACCAGAATTCTTTCCGGGGCCCTGAGAGAAAGGGTCTTGCTATTGACGTTGGATCTTCTGGAAAATCGCGCCCATGTTAAAAATTCGCTCAAAACCACCTGGATAACGGCTCTCGCCATCGGCTGCCACACCCGCGACTATAAAGTTGGATCCGAACTGAAGGGGATTGTCTTCAATCGATCCGTTCTTCTTTGCCAGGGCTTCGATGTCGATTCTATCAAACAGCTGGGATTCATCGGTGTTCAGCACTTCGGCTGTTTTATTGGGGCAGGGGGCCACGTAGCATTGCCGAGGCGGAACCTGTTCCGAAATGATGGTGAAGACCAGGCTGCTCCTAAAAGGCTTTGGGTTACCGTAGGCAAAAGCAAAGGCTTCCTTCATTTCGAAAGTGCGGGGGTGGTCTTTGCCCGATGACTCATTTATGGTGCCGAATAAAATGATGCTTTTCTGCGATAAAATCTGTTCCAACTTCAGGTTATCGGGAAGTGAAAGCGAATCAAAACGAATGACCTCGCCTTGCCGATTGAGTAGGCGCAAAGCAAAGCGGCCACAGGGCGTCTTCCGGCAAGTCGCTCGTTTGCGACTCAGGGTTCCAAATACACCCTCGCGTTTCACAGGCCCTGCGGGCACCGGCGCCTCGGTGACAATTCCCTTACCGGGGACCTGAACGGCTGCTTCCGTCTTGGTTTTATCCGGCTCTTGGGCATTCGGAGGATTCGGGGTCGATGGCGGCAAGCTTTGCGACTCATCGGCAACGACGACTGATATAGGCCCTTCTGCGTACAAAGGCTTCTTACTTCTGGATTTGCAGGAGAAGACAAAGCCGAACATCGCGCAAAGAAAGATAAGTGGAAAGCGCCGCATGTCTTCTCCTGATTGGAAATTTGAACCATTGTCGATCGGATCACTGAAAAATAGGCTGAAAATCCTGAATATCGATGGGTTTTAATCCTGGCTCCGGTTCGACATCAAGGGCGGGCAACATCGCCCCGGCTTGTTTGATGACTCGTGAAAGGTTATCCAAAACTATAGCTTCAAGGACAGTCTTGTCTTTCCTGGAGCAGAGTTTGCCGCATTTATCAACATAGGCTTTCATCATCCTATAACTGATGGAATAAGCCCCGTTGGAGCTATCATCGCAGGCTGGTTTCCCGATGAGTTCGGTCGGGACTCCAGCCCCAGCAGGACAAATAATATGGGGAAAACCCAGGCTGTGAGCTGCAGAATTGCCGTCGGCATGGCGAGCCTCATGAAAATAAACCGCCATGCGTTGAATCGTATTTGAATAGGCTTTCTCGTTCGTCGGATCGGGCTGAAAACGACTATCAAAGAGTGCAGGACCGATCTGCATCACACCATTTCTCAAAGCATTGGCGTGAACCCAGGAATCGTTGACTTCAATCATCACATAGTCGACGACAGCGTTGGAGATTTTTAAGCTTTTCCCGAATGTGTAGACACTCGTGCCAGACATAGCAGCAGCAATATTACTCGACTGCGTTTCTGGTGGCAAATGAAAGACCTGGTACGTCTTGTCGCGGGAAATGATCGCAGCTAATTTGTAATCCGACAAATTCTCGCCGATCATATAGTGTATACGGGCTTTGAGCCAGGTGCTCATGGTCGCCGCTTTCAGATCCTGGAGTTGTAACAAACTGCGAAGGATGGCGTCATTGTCCGTGCCGGTCTCAAGATCCAAACGCTCGATGCGACCCATGTCATCGCGGATTTTGTCTTGAAAAAGCTTTGGTACCAGACGATCAAAAATTATCTGGTTTTGCAGATCCACGGCAGGTTTCTGGTCGGAATTTCCCGATGGGTCGCCCGTGTCAGGCACGGCTTCTGAATTTTGCTTCCTGAGTGAATCGGTGCGATCACGGGGATTAGAGCCGCATGCAATGGCTACAAGCACAAGATAAGCCGCAATCGTCGCTAGCAGAAAAATTTTCGAAGAGACAACCCGTTTCATTCATGGACCTCGTTCAATCATTTGAACGACTCTAGCAAAACCTGTACCACCCTTGCTCTGAGGCAATAGATTAAAATATCTTAGGTTTGTCAAATGTAGATTCCAGCAGAATAAAAGATTCGACAGGCTTTGTTGAAAGTTTTTACAAAGTTACACTGTGACTATCGGGCGAATATCCGATGAGTAAGGTTTTTTACAGCAGGAGGTGGGAGTGGAGAGGATGACCCGGACTTTTGATCCGGGCCTTTTCTATCAACCGATACCGAAAAGCATATCACTGTAAGCAGGCAGGGGCTACAGATTACGCGGCAGCATAGCTTCCACGCGATCGCTCGAATCACGCAGATCTTCCAGCTGCGGATAGAGCGTCGTCGCCATCGCCTTGGCTGTTGGCAAGAGATGAGGCTTTGTTGCGTTTGCAAACTCTGGGCGGGAAAATGTCTGGAGTCGCGAGCAGTCATTCAGCCAGGGAATAAAAGATTTCAGCAGAGGTTTTACCCTCTGCCCTGATCTGCCGTTTTCGAATGATCCTCATCGACTCAAACCCACCAATTGTAATCGTTGCCGTTCGAAACCTCTTGAAACCCAACGTGGCTCTGCATAACTGTTTGATGGGCCTGTGGTCCTGTTCGATAATGTTGTTCAAATATTTGTTCTGACGAATTTCGATATCAGTGCCTTCGTCGTCATTGTAAGTTTCGATGCCCGAGGTGTTGGCTCCGCTTTTGTCGATAGTGATTTTCAGGTTGTGTTGCAAAAAACCTCTGGTGTTTTGACCAGGGACTCACCATAGTCGTCAGTTCACCGTATCCAGGGAGTGGTTATGGCGCTGAGCTTCAAAGGACGGCATTTCCAAAAGTCCATTATCCTGTATATGGTCCCGTATATGGTCCCGCCGATCGAAGCAAGAGAAACAGTTGCGATGGAAGAACGAGAATAAGATGCTTCCGTATATCCGGCGTCTTTGTTGAAGGGTGAAACCTTCAGCGCCCTGATGGAGTATGCGCTCCCCGCTCCTCTAC
>NZ_DASQYZ010000307.1:0-7428 GCF_035638955.1 Oligoflexus sp.
AATGGGGTGGCCATCATCCCCGTCCGAGGCCCACTTTTTAAACGCGCCAATCTCATGACCACTCATTGCGGGGCCACAAGCTACGAAACAATCCTAAAAGACTTCCATCGGATGCTCTTGGATCCCAAGGTTAAATCCATACTTTTGGATATTGACAGTCCAGGTGGCGAGGCGAATGGCTGCTCGGAACTGGCGGATGCCATCTTCTCGGCTCGCGGTCAGAAACCAATTTTCGCTTATGTGGGAGGAACAGGTGCCTCGGCGGCCTATTGGATTGCAAGTGCCTGCGACAAGATCTTTGCCGCCGATTCTGCCATCGTTGGCAGCATAGGTGTGCAGTCGATCATGCAGTCCTGCACCCAGGATGGTCAGCTCCGCTTCATTTCCAGCCAGTCTCCTAACAAAAACCTTGATCCAGCGACAGAGGAAGGAGCCAGGGAGGTTCAGGGCGTCGTCGACTCCCTGGCGGAAATTTTTGTTCGGAAGGTGGCACTCTATCGCGGGATCAGCCGCGCGCAGGTACTCGAGCATTACGGTCAGGGATCCGTCTTTGTCGGCCAGCAGGCCCAAAGGCGAGGCCTGATCGATGTTATTTCAAACTTTGAGGAAGTTATTATGAACATTCAAACAGAGGAGAACCCACTGGGAGAAAATTCAGTCACAGTGGATTTCATCACAAAACATCACCCTGAAATCGGGGCTCACTTTGAGGAGGTTGGCCGGGAATCAGGACGGCAGGCCGAGAGGGAGAGGGTGGCCGGAATTTACCGGCTGAGCAATGTGGGGATTAACCCCGCCCTCATTCAACAACTTATTGCGGAGGGAGCAACGGTAGAGAGCGCAGCCATGTCCATCCTGCAGAATATCGGAAAAACCAGAACGTCCCTGGTTTCGGGCTTTGCGGCAGCCGAAGATAAAATCAAGGGACTCAGTTCAGGAACCGCAAGCCTCAGTCCCGAAGATGAACTCGATGCAGATCTGCGTCTGGCAGCTGCTCACGGAATCAGGACGAGGTAACGCATATGTACGGTGGACCAATGTTTGGTGATCTGGATGGCTTCAATCCACATGACCTCATCGCGGGGGATTTTCCTCTCAAGACTGAAGCAATCACCCTCGCCAAGGGGCAGAACCTGAAGAGGGGCTCGGTGCTTGGCCGGATCAAGGCATCCGGTAAGTTTGTTCTTTCCCGAAAGACCAACGACCAAGGGGCGGCAATTTCTGACGGCAGTGAAATCCCTCTGAGGATTCTCGGAGAGGCTGTCGATGCCTCGGACAAGGATCAGGTGACCGTCGCATACCGAACGGGATCATTTCTAAAACAGGGATTGACCCTTCACGAAAGCCATAACTTTGGCGACATTAAATACGACCTGGAAACACGGTCAATTTTTATTGAGGACTGAAATTTGAATCGATCGATCTACTCGACTGAATATCTGATGCGCCTCGGTCAGCGAATCGTTGACCAGCCACGCTACTTTCTTAACCGTTACTTCACGGAGGTCTGGACTCGCGACGAGGATGTGATCCTCTACGATGTGGAGGACCTGAGCGAGGGAATCACGCCTTTTGTTCATCCTCTCCATGAAGGCAAGATCATGAAGCACCGCGGATACCGGACCAAGTTCATTCGCCCTGCCTACGTGAAAGAAAAAGTGATCCATGACCCTGAGCTGCCGATCAAACGCATGCCTGGTGAAGCCATTGGCGGAGAGCTCACGCCTGAGCAACGCATGCGTCTTCATGTAATGCATGATGTGAACCGTTTGAAGGATCGCCTGACAAATCGCGAAGAGGTCATGGCCCACGAGATCATTAAAAAAGGTGGTCTAACCGTGATCGGTGAGGGATTCCAGGAGTACGTTGATTTCGGTCGGGACAAATCGCTCACCATCGATCAGGCCGGGATCAAAGCCGGCTACAAAAAGGACTGGGCGGATCCGGAATTTCCCATGACCGATTTTCTTGAATCGTGCAGCCGAAAGGTCTCTGAGCTTTCACTGAACAAGAGTCAGGCAACCGACCTGCACATGGGGTCCAGGGCCTGGGAGCTCTTCCGGCGAAACAAGGAGGTGATCGCTGCCGGTGACTTGCGTCGGGGAGTTGATATCACTCTTGTCATGACTCCCACCCAGCAGGCCGACTCCGTCCACTATAAAGGTCGCTTCGGGGATTTTGAAATCTTTGTCCACTATGGGACCTACCTGGACGGAACCGTGGAGAAAAGATTTTTCGAACCGGGCGAAGCGCTCTTAACTGCAAAGTCAGTGGGAGGAGCCCGATACTATGGCAAGATTCGCGACAAGAAAGCCAACCTGAGGGCGATGGACTATTTCCTCAAATCCTGGGAAACCGAGGATCCTTGCCACACCTATATCATGATTCAGAGTGCGCCTCTGCTTGTCAGTCGCGACCCCAATACCGCCTGCCTTATGACAGTTGTTTAAAGGAATCCATATGCTCAATCACCACACCAAGGAAAAAGAAATGAACAGTATCGTCCCTGTTACCGACGAACTCGTTTATGTAAAAGCGGAAACACCCGTCACCAACTCCTTGAAACTTGCCACACATTTTGGCAGGAACCACTCCGATATCATCCGGGCCATCAGGAATCGAATCCGTAACTATTCGGAATCATTTGGTAACCGCAATTTTGCTGAGATCGATTACCTGGATCCTCAGGGTCGCAGGTTCCGCATGTATGAGCTGACTCAGGATGGGTTTTGGGCTGTGGTCATGGGGTTTACTGGCGAAGCGGCAGCGAAGATGCAGGAGCTGTTCATCAATGAATTCAATCGACGAGCTGAAATCATCCAAAGCCTCAAAAAGTTCTGGCCTGATCAGAAGTCTTTGGCAGCTCCCAAAAAGGAATACAACCATCAATATGGCTACATGCAGGTCAAAGCCACTGCTGATGGCTACTCCGAGCAGGCATGGATTTCCGGTGCCAAAACAATCAAGGAGATGAACGAGATCGAAAACCATTCAAGGCTTCAGCATAAGCGCATCAGTCTCGTACTTGGGAATCTGAAGGCCTTTATTCTCGGACTGCATGAAAGTGACAGGTATAACCAGCGCTTCGTCAACCTTCTCGAAGAAATCCAGGAACTGGCGGATCGATGCAAGCCTAAATCTTATGGTCCGGTGATCAGTCAGATTCCGATGTTCAGTAGCGAGGGCATCGCTTTGATGAATTTCGGCGGTGAAAACCATGGGGAGGAATTTGTAGATGCCGCTTGCTGAACTGCCTCGATTGAATTCCAATCACCTGATTCAAACCCGCCAAAGACAGATGCCGCGAACCGAAAAATCTCAAACGAAATCCACTCCACATTCGACCAAATCCGATGCTATGGTAGGCAAGCTCTTTGACAATTTGGAGAATGAGCAGTTGCTCACGGCGGAACAGTTGGCCGCAAGGCTCAACATTGCTGTGAAAACAGTAAGGAAATGGCGATATGAAAACATATTGCCGTTGGATTCGATGGTGAAACTTCGCCATCAAGTCAGGTATAGGTGGGGTAAGGTCTTGGCATGGCTTGCAACCAAAGAGGTTTAAATGAGCATCCATAAGACCAAGTGTAAAACCTATGAAGTTAAATGGCGTGAAAATGGAAAATTACGTTCCCACAATTTCAAAAGAAAGATCGATGCAGAGAAGTTTCAGGCGAGTTTGAAGCTTGGAAAAAGACAATTTTTGTTTGCTGAAGAAAAGGAGAAAAAAGAATCAGAGCTGACGTTTATGGAGCTGGCTGAAGTATGGGTAAGAGACCATGCAGAAGTTCATAAAGCCCCCAGCACAGTGATCCGTGATAAACAGATTATCAGAGATTACCTCCTGCCATTTATAGGGTCAATGAAACTGTCAGATGTTTCCAAACGGTCGATTATCGACATTCAAGCCAACCTGCACCGGGGTGGAAAGCTTAAACCCAAGACAATAAATAATATCATCGGCCTGTGTCATAAGATTTTCTCGGATGCAGTTGGATGGGGCATGGCACCTGCAAACCCTCTATCCTACATTAAGCCAATTAAATGTCCGGAATCTGAGTTTCGGTTCTGGACGTTCACGGAACGCGATAGGTTCTTGACGTTTGTGAGGAGCAGAAACCCCCGAGTATATGATGTTGTGACTTTCGCAGTACATACAGGGCTTAGAAGAGGGGAAGTCGAGGGATTACAGAGGGACTGTATTGATTTCGAACGTCGTGAAATCATTGTGAAGCGTAACTTCTGCCATAAGACAAATAAGCTCAACGATTACACCAAGGGCAAGAAATTTCGTCGTGTTCCAATGAATGATACCGTTCATGATATGTTGAAGAAGTACATGCTTCTTCGACCTTCTGAAACTGTTTTCGATCTCGACTTTCAGCATTTGGTTTCCAGGTACTTGTTGCCGCTACAGCAGGAGGCTGGAGTGAGTCAGATTACGTTTCATGATCTTCGCCACTCTTTTGCTTCTCATTTAGCCATGTCAGGTGTCAGCGTATTCGATATTCAGAAGTTACTTGGACATACTGATATCAAAACGACGATGCGCTACATGCACTTGGCTCCCGACCACTTGAGAGGTGTTACAGACGTACTTGTGAAAAAAAGTTTGAGCGAAAAACTGGAAAAAACGGGCTAAAGAATTGCCGTTTTGACGCGAGTTGAATGCAAAGTGTTGCAATTAACGAAGGCTGCATTTCATTGCAAAATCAGCCCTAACGTCTGAGGTGAAAACTGAGATGTTCGGAAAATGTTCGGAATGTTTAAGCGAAGGGTCTTTTTCTTTAACAATTCCAAGGGTTTGCCTTGGTGGAGGTGGCGGGAATCGAACCCGCGTCCGAATGTGTGTCGATAAAGGCTGCTACATGCTTAGAACCGTTATTTTATCCTCTTGCCCTAGGCGCGCACGGACATGCTCCTAAGGCCGCAACCTGATTGATTTCCCTTAACAACCCACAGGTGGAGAGTCATTAAGGTAATCCAACGGATAATACGTCTTCCACCCGTGTTGGAGCCTAGTGGTCAACGCGCAGACTAATTAGGCTGCGTAGGCGTATTGTTGTTCGGCAACTATACGTTTGGTGCGCCTTTATAACCGGGTTGCGTACCCACCCCGGACATGCTCCTTAAAACCTACTGCCACACCCGTCGAAACCAGTACACCCCCGACTAAGTGAAAACAACCCTAGGTGGTTATGGCGATGGCCATACTAGATCTCTTTGATTGCTAGTACAACATTGAATTTCAATATGTGCATTTTGACATAGAAATGTTGAGAACGATATTGCTGGAATAATTGCAACAACTTAGGTGGATCGCGATGGCTGAGTAATTGATAGTCGAACAGTGATAGGGCACCTTGCTGCAGCAAGTCTCACAAGTAGGATAGTCAGATGCCTCGTCACATTAACATTATTATTCTTCTTATATTAGCTATATCGGGATGCGAGCAGCTTTCCAACCGTGTTGATTCCACTACTCTAGAATGTGGAGAAGACTTCGTAGCGAACGACAATCATTGGCTACGTGCTGAATCCTCATCTGGTATTCTGCTCACCAAAAACGAATTCGAAGTGATTAGGCTCGGACAGGAATCGTGGCAGACGCAGGAAATTAGCAGTAAGGGCTGCTTTCGAGTGCCAATTGAATCGGAATGGATTGTTCGTTCAGTCATTAATAAAGAATCAAGGCTGATTGATAAAACTAGTTCGCTGGAATTTGGCCACCATCGTCTCCGGTTGGAGCCGAACCGCAACGACATACTCAAGCTCGCGTGCCCCATGAAAGCCGTCAACTCAAAGAACCTGACATTTGATCAGATTTTCAAGATCGCATCGGAGGGCGCTACTCGCTTGGCAGTGAAGTATGAGCTTCATGATGCTAACTCTAAAATTTCGATAGAGGCGAACAGCTGGCTTTTAGGAAACGAAGCTCTGCCACTAATATCCAGCAAAATAGCCGATGGCACTTACCATCTCAAATTTCAGATTCAGGATTTAAGACAAGATCAAATCAGAAACCATGAATGCAATGTGAAATTGGATAATGCTCCCCCGGAAGTCGACGCAGATCGCAGTCACCTAACACTTGACACCACAGCAGGCAAAAGTTTCTTTGTGATACCGCGGCAAGAGCAGCTAAGGTTCAAATCAAAAGTAGCTGAAAAAGATGAAGTCAGGGTTGAATATTGTTTTGTGCCTGCTGACGAAACGGGGGTTGCGTCCACCCAGGCTTGCAGTTTGGACAAAGTAAGAATGGCTGCTGTCGGCGAACCCATATCCCCAAGTGTGAATGCAGGGATTTGGGAGCTCCACTTCAGCGCTGTGGATACAGCAGGAAATCGATCAGAGTGGCAACACATTACGCCCCTGCTCTATGCTGATAGTTCCACCATGCAGCAGATCAAGTTGGAAAGCCGTCCTGATATGGTGCAGACTGAGCTCACAAAAGTTGATGGCATTTTTGATATCTTACACAAAGCATTTAGTAATTACTCAACATGGAAGAGCCTCGTTACTGACTTTGAAAGGAAGAAAACTGAAGACGCGATAGCTTCCCTGTTTTATGCAGCCCACATTGGAATGAATAATTATTCCCAGTTTATTAGCGTCGGCGACAGAACCACCACAATGACTATGACCCCTGATGGGGAGAAAATATTTACCGGGCTTCTCAATGGCGATATTCAAGTTTTTGATGTCAGCACTAAAAAACTCCATTCAACCCTTAAGGGCCATTGGGCATCACCCGCGTCCTATTCTTTGAGCCCTGATAACAAGATGATGGTTACCGGAAGTTTTGACCGAAGCATTAAAATCTGGGATCTGGAAAAAAACAACCTTGTGACTACCATTAGCTCCACAGAAGGTGAGTTCTTGCGCGTAGCTCTTTCCCCAGACAAGAAAAACATTGTTAGTTCTTCGTGGGACAGGATTGTTAAGATTTGGTCCATCGATGGAACGCTGCAGAAGACAATTTCCAAAGAGACGGATCAAAATTTTCATCAGGACGTGATATTTGCTTTGAAAATATCTCCAGATGGCAAGTATTTTGCGACAGGTTCCTGGGATCGGACAGTTAAGCTGTGGGATCTTGCGACCGGAACATTTTTGAGGAAATTCACGATTGATCATACTGATGGGGTCAATGATATTGAATTTTCCCGGGACTCCAGTTTATTAATTTCTGCAGGGAAAGATGGCCAGATCCTAGTCCATAATGTTGCTGACGGGAGTTTGCAAAAGAAGCTTGCCAGTCTATCAGCCTCCGTAACTTCTATCGACATCCGGAATAAATCAGCTATTTTGAGACAGTCATAAAAAGAGTTTAGTGTACTTTTCTATCCAAGCACATACATGGATTGCCGTGTGACCGGGATGTTGATCCCGACCTGCTCCTGTGGAATCAGAAGTTTAGGACCACGC
>NZ_DASQYZ010000308.1:0-31875 GCF_035638955.1 Oligoflexus sp.
ACCATGGCCAATTCTGGTTCTGGGGATGGCAACGCTTTTGCCCATCGCCTGCCAAAAAGGAAAATTTTCAGAGGACAAAACCGTAGCCGAGACCTACGAAATCAAAGTCGTGGATCCCAGTGGATCGGACGCTATCGCCACGATAGAGGGCCCTGATGGCACCAACGATTCCAAAGATGCGGGCGGCGCAGGTACGGGCACTGGCACGGGTGCCGATGGTACGGGAACCGGCGGCGTGGATACCGGAGATGCCGGTAAAGGCACAACCGGTGGTGGGACCAATGATCCCGATGATCCAACCGATACCGTAACCGGCAACGGTTCGGATAAGGGAACGGGTAAGGGGAAAGGATCAGGCAAAGGCAATGATGCTGATGCCGGTGCCTGCGCCTCGATCGCCGGTGTGAATAAAGACCGCGTGAAAGTGAGCGGTTCACAAAAGTCTGTGACGCTCTCACCGTCGGATGCGTTTGCCCTTAAGGTGACTGGCAACCAAAACCAGGTGCACCTGAAGATGTCAGCAGATGCGCCCGGAGCTCGGGTCTCAGCCATTTGTATCTTCGCCACGGGCAATCAGAGTCATGTGACGATGGACATTGGCATCTCGGTCGGCAAGATCTACATCAAGGCTCGTGGAAACAAGGCTTTGGTGGAAGCTACCGTGAGCAAGAGCGGAGTCGTCGAAAGCATGCAGGTTGATGCCAACGGAAATCAACCGAGTATCGTCATGCAGGGCGAGGGGACTTACCCTTGTGATGCGGCGGCCGTGACCTGTGTTAAACCTTGACAGCAAACCGGTCTTGATTTCATTGCAATAGCTGAAAATGAAGAATCGGAATCCCTGGGGATTCCGATTTTTTTTACTGCATCGAAGGGACTCTAGAGATCAGGGATTACACTGAAACCGAGGAGCATTTCCGTTAAGATTTGCGCCTTGGCACAGGTTGGCATTAAGGCCCAACACACTCAGCTCAGGCTGGTTACCTTTCAACTCGATATGCGAACGAACAGGGCTTCCTCCAAGGAATTCGATCGCACCCGATGATTGATTACCTGCCGCGATGTAAGCAAATCCATCCATCTGTGAAGCTGTTGAGAACTTCACGTCCGCGTGATTACCGCTTACAAAGAAGCAGACACCTGGCAGGTCATTACCGGCTGGAAGGTGAATGTTCAGGTTCGAATAGTTACCGGTCAACTTGAAAGCGATGACTGTGCCGGGGGCCACTTTCAGATTCGCTTGAGCTGACGCATCCACGACTTTGATTCGCTGGCTCAAACCGCGGAAGTGAGGCAAGCAGGCTTTGGCTACGGCTTTGGCATCATAAGCTGTGTCCGGGGTTGAGCCGGTCGAACCGATGGAACCTGTTGAACCCGAGGTCGAGCCGGTGGAGCCTGTTGAGCCCGAAGTTGATCCCGAGGTCGAGCCGGAATCTGGGGTGTTGGTGACAACCGTCGCGTCCGCAGATTGAGACCCAGTTGTGTTAGAAGCAGTGGTGGTCGTGGCTTTCGATTTTTGACCGCGGGCTTTTTCATTGCCTTTGGCATTATCATCTTCACTGACCAGGGTGTCTTCGCCCGCGACTTCCTCGTCATCAAAGCCAGCGGCATAACCAGCTTCCATGTCGATACCAGTGGCATCCGCGCTCAGCTCATCGTCACCCATCAATTCGTCCATGTCGAATGAATCTTCATCGACAGCATTCTTGTCAACTGTAAGAGTGATGATGCCTTCGGGAATTTCCACGAAGGAAGGTGTATCGCTGCCACAGGCAGTCAGGATAAAGGGGAAACCCAAGCAGACTAAATGTTTAAATCCAAGTTTCATGTTTTTATCTCCTCCAAGAACTACATCATACCCTTCGGTGCCGGGGTCCGCGCACCAAGCCACCCCACTTTTGAGCTGTCAGACTCTGAAGTTCCGGGCTGCAATTACCAAGTCGTAAGAAATGAGATTGGACTATTTTCTGTGTAGACCTTGATAGGATTGGAGATTTTCCAAGTGGCTTGAATCGCGGCACAAAAAGGAAAAGGCGCTCCCGGTGTTGAGCCGGAGCGCCTGTATTTCTTGTGTATATAAGGGAGCGGGGTCCTTACGGAACGGCAGGACAGGGCTGCTGTCTTACGATCATAAAGTTTTTGTCGTTCTGGGCCTGCTTGGATACGATCGCCACATGCGCGTCACACGCGGCATTGATGACGAAGTTGTTGATGACCTTGGCCTTCACGTTAAAACAATACCAACCCTTGGGGTTCATGAAGGCAAGCTGGCCGTTGTTGCCCACGCTGATATTGAAGTTAACCAGAAACAGGGTATCCTTGGCGGTAATCTTATCGTCCGTAAATATCACAGCGTTGTTGGCAACGTCTTCATTGATCTCAACCAACTTCGGCGCCGCGAGCTCCTGCGGTGTGAAAGGCGTTTTGCCCCACTGCCTGGTGCATTCATCCAAAGCGGTCTTATCCTCGGCCTTGACCAGCGGCGTGACCGTGGGGGCTGGCGCAGCGGGATCAGAAGGATCGGTTGTCGAAGGCGCCTGGTCCGCGGTGGAACCTATTTCTTCCGGCGTGACAGTTTCTGTTTCAGGCGCAGCTGGGCCGTCCCCTGAAGGAGTCGAACCTGTTTTGAATTCGCTGCCTGAGCATGCGGCCAGGACGCTACAAAAAACCAAAATGGATATGGACGAAAACGTGGTCACGTCGCTCCCCCTTTTTTACCCGGATTAATGCTGTGTCTTGAATATCTTTTCGGTTTTGAGGCGGCCCATCTTGATACACAAAAAAAAGGCGCCGTTTTTCGCTACGATCGCGGAACGTTACGGATATTCTGTGTAGGGGTAATTAGGTCAGTGCCATGGAATGATAGGGAAAACACTGGTGGGGTGATGGGCGAGGCAGACAAATCTGTGTATGATAAGACTGCCTCAACGTAAGAAATTGCGAACCGTTTTATTCTTCCGGTCCGCTGTATTTTTTCCCTGCATACAGACTGAAGAGAAGCAGGCGGCACGGAATGCCACCATTGTCGATGGGAATCTTGCGGCGTGGACGCAGGCCTATGAATTTATAAGGCGTGTCTTCACCCACAAGCAGAGCCGCGGTCCAGCCAGCATACTTTTGCTTGAGAGTATCACCGACTTTCTTATAAAAATTGATCAGCTCTTCTTCATCCCGCTTACCGATGCGCTCGCCATACGGAAAGTTGCTGATAAGCAATCCTGTCTCAGCCGGAGCCTTCAGATCAAAGAATGATCCGCTGCGAAATTGTATATACTTTTCCACGCGGGCCCGTAATGCATTCTCACGAGCGGCATCGATATAGTTGCGGCTGATGTCGCTGGCAAACAAGCCCGCTTTAGGCTCGGTCAGGCGCTCGGCGCGGCACGCATCCTGAACCTTGCGCCACAGCTGGGCATCAAACTTCGCGAAATTTTCAAAGCCAAACTGACCTTTTTTGCGGTGAATCAAGGGGGCTTTTTCCAAAGCCATGAAGGCCCCTTCAATCGCAATCGTGCCACTGCCACACATGGGATCGTAGAGGTTTTGTGTTCCATCAAAACCTGCGAGTCGCAAAAGACCGGCGGCAAGATTTTCCTTGATAGGAGCCGGGTGACCTTCACCGCGATAGCCGCGTTTATGCATGGATTTCCCTGAAGAATCCACGCTGATGGTTAATTCCCCGCCTAACAAAAAGGCGACGACTTTTATTTTAGGTTCCTTGAGATCAACCGTTGGCAGAGGTCGTTCCATTTTGCGAAAGGCATCTTCAAGGCCAAGACGGACGGCCTTGCTGATGAGTGTTCCGGTCGGCGCGTTGGGGCCGCGATCGCCCGCAACGCCTTCAACGAGGTAGGTGCTATCGGGTCGAAAGTATTCTTCCCACTTGACCTTGCGAGCCTGATTGGTGACAACAGCCAGGCTTCCGGCCCCACCACGGCGCACAACTTCCAGGATACGACTGGGCGTTTGCAGCATGAGATGCAGACGATAAGCCAGCTCCTGATCAGCTTCGAAGTAAACGGCTTTATAGCCTTTTTCGACCTTGCTGGCGCCATGGCTTTCGAGTTCCTGGGCCGTGGCGTCGATGATATCCTGCGAGCAGATTGCGATATAGGAAGCGTTCAAGTTATTTACTCCCGCCCTGGATTCAGGTATTTCTGAACACCTCTTTGCAGAGGGCACTAGTATAAAGGAATGGCTTATGACAGATGTGAAGCAGCAAGTCAAAGATATCGAGAAGACGATAGACTTTAATAAGAACCGATACCAAGTCAACCTGACAACTAACCAGGGTCCCATCAATCTGGAACTCTTTCACGATGTGGCTCCTGGTCACGTCAAGAATCTCGTTTCCTTGACCAAGGCCGGCTTTTATAACGGCCTGACCTTTCACCGGATCATCAAGGGCTTTATGATTCAGGGCGGTTGCCCCAAAGGATCCGGCATCGGCGGTCCCGGCTATACCATCAACGCTGAATTCAATAATCGCCCGCATGAGCCTGGCGTTCTTTCCATGGCTCGAACCAACGATCCCAATTCAGCCGGTTCGCAATTCTTTATCTGTTTGGAGCGGGTGCCGTATCTGGACGGGCAATACACCGTATTTGGACGGACAGCGGACAAAGAAAGTCTGGAAACCGTCAAGCGCATCGGCGAAGTGAAGACCGGGCCCCAGGATCGTCCTATCGACCCTGTGACGATCTCCAAGGCCGAAGTCGTGGAAACCCCGCTTTGATCCGATCTCCAGCCTCATGGGGCCGTGGTGCCCCTTAGGTTCAGAAGGGTTTGGCTCGAGCCAGGTAGGCTGCACACATGCCAAGTGCGATGGTGATAACCCAAAGCATGCCCGCCATGGATCTCTTGCGAGCCGCCAGGGCACCGACTCCACCCAGGATAACCCAGATCACCATTTTGCCAATGACCCACCCAGGGAATCCAACGCCAAGTTTGGCCGAGAGCCCGAAACCTGCCACGAGAACGATCAGTAGACCGATGCCGTGGAACATTCCTACCCAGCGTCGACCCGGCTGTTGCTTGGCATCGCCACCATTGATGGCTTGTGCAAACTGCCCGCCCAAGGCGGTGAAGAACATGAAAAGGCCCAGGAAGTGCATGACTTTGTAAAAATCGTAGGACATTATTTTCTCCTGACAGTTCCAAGATCGATAGAACTTCGGGAATCTACCAGTCGGGCGATGTTCCGTATAGGGGAAGGAGCAGCTTCATGCGATATTTCGGTTGGTCCTTGGGACTGCTCCCGATTCTGTGGCTTGGCTATGTTTTCACAGTCGAGGGAAGTGGTCCCAATCCCGTCACCGAAGTTCTGCATCTGACCGGACTCTGGGGCCTGTGCTTTCTTTTAGGCAGCCTGGCCGTGAGGCCGCTCGTGCAAATCGGCAAACTGCGGGCGTTGCAACCCTGGAAGAAGATATTGGGGCTGCTGGGATTTTTTTATGGGGCCATTCATTCATTGATTTATATGGCTTTGGATCAAGGCTGGGACTGGGCTGAACTGATCGATGACTTTACGAAGCGCGTGCACATTCGATTTGGAATGATCGCTTTGATCCTTCTCCTGCCGCTGGCCTTGACCTCCAACCTTGGATCGCAAAAGGCCTTGGGCCGTAAGTGGAAAACTTTGCATCGGTTGGTGTTTCCGGTTGGCGTTTTGATTGGACTGCATTACATGCTGGCGAGGAAGACAGGATTTGATCGCGCGTCATGGGCTCTCGCCATCGTCGTCCTTCTGATCCTGCTGCGCTGGAAGCCGTTGATCCTGCGCCTGCAAAAGTTTCTGCCGACGCCGAGCTACAAAAAAAGCTGACAGCTGCGCGCTGCATTCGGGCTGGAGCACGCCCCCCAAAGCTTCATAACGATGATTTAAACGCGAATCGGCATTCATTTGATAAAGGCTGCCGAGGGCACCACCTTTGGGATCATAAGCTCCGAACACCACGCGTTTCAAACGAGCCTGCTGAATCAGACCGGAACACATCACGCAGGGTTCGAGGGTCACATACAGTTCACAGCTGCTGAGGCGCCAACTGTCGAGCAGGCGGCTGGCTTCTTGAATGGCCAGTAGTTCCGCATGCGCGGTCGCCTGTTTGGTGATTTCCCGAAGATTAAAACCGGTGGCGACTATGCGATCATCCGCGACGATCACAGCGCCAACGGGAACTTCGCCCAAGGATGCTGCATGAGCCGCCAACGACTGCGCGAAGCGCATCCATTTCTCATCGCGTTCGGTTGGGGTCATGTCGGGTTCCGGTACTGCGCCAGATGCTTGCCGATGTTGCCGAGGCGGCGTAGACCGAGGTGCACCATGACATCCTCAGGGCCACGGCCGATGGCCAGCTGATAGCACATTGCGTGATGACGCAGGGTCTCTGTGTGCAGATGTTTGAAGCCCAATTTTTCGCCCAGCTCATGCAACATGAATTTCAGGCCATGGCGGGTCATGCGCGGGAGAACCAGAGGCAGTTCCTTGCCTTTGAACGCAACAAACATCCAGGGATAACGTTCACGGGCTTCGGGACTTTGATGCCGGAGCCAGGCCTGAAAGGTTTCAGAATATTCCGTAAGAGCCTGGCTGGTGGCATCCTGCAGCTGGATCGTGCGACTTTTGAGCCCGGGCACCGAGAGCGTTTGCGTGCGCTTGCTTTGGATCAGATCCCGCCACTTCAAATCGATAATTTCGCTGGCCTTGAGGCCCTCATAAGCCAAAAGATAGAGCAGTGACCGATCCCGCCGGTTTTTAATGCCGGGTTCGGAGACCTGCTGAATCAGAGCCTTAAAACGGGATTCACTCAAACCCGCATCCAGCGAATCATCACGTTCGGGAATGGGCATCATGTCAAAGGGTGAGGACAGGATCTTGCGATCATCGGCCAGAAAGCGAAAAAACTGACGAACGCCGATGACTTTGCGCCGCACGGAGTTCTCCCGCTCGCCACTGGCATCACGCAGATGGTCCCGGAACCAGAGCAGGGTTTGTGGTTCGACGGTATCCAAGGTCAGATGACTCTTCTCCAGAAACCGCAAAAAATCCTGGGCGTCGCGACAATAGGACTCCACAGTCGCTGGCTGCCGATTTTTGGCTTTCAGGGACTCGCTGAATCGTTCGACGAGATCAGGTTCATGTGAGGTCATGGGGACTTCGTATCCAGGCTATGTTAATCTACGGGCTAACGCTGCATCTTCCTCATTTAAACAGAGCGAGGGATTGTTGACAACCATGAGACTTTGGCATCTTCTGCTCCTCCCCCTGCTTCACGCTGCCGCCGTTGAGGCTGTGGTGACTCCCCGGCTGGATCGTGTCAGAGTGCGTATAAATGGCTCGGAACAAGAAATCCGCCGCAAAGAGCGGCTGGAACTTATTCGCGGCGATGACCTGACACTGCTTTATGCTGTTCTGGAGGGTCAGGCCAAGGGCGCAGAAATCCTTAATTTCGTGGGCTATCGTGGGGAAGGACCCCGCCGCTGGCAGAATGATGATCGCGATATCGTGATCCCAACCGGCGGTTTAAAAAAGGGCTGGTCGCTCAACAAGATGGGTAACCTGTACAAGATTGAGGCCCGCAGCGGCGATCGCGTGCATGGGGATATCACCGTTTCGCTTTTGACTCCGGAACTCCAGTCACTGACGCTCGATATCAAAGGGGTCCAGCATCATCTTCGCGATGGTGAAGTCTTGGATATGGGGCCGGATGATCCCATTCAAGTGGTGGATGTGAAGACCAATAGTTCTGTCGTGGACGATAAGGTTCGCGTGGAATTCAAGGACATTAAAAACGACGCGAATCGTCAGGTCGAGTTGCGTCTTCTGTATCGGTCCTATGCCTTTGCCTCGGTGTATTTGCATACGGTCGCGAAATAGGGAAGGGTGACACGAGCGTGGATTTAGGCTGGCTGAAAATTGTGGGAGTGGCATCCCGCGAGGAGCGCAAAAGGCTCTTTGAGCTGGTTGCCATGATACTGGTCACAGGCTTATTTGTAGCTCTTTCCCGCCTTGAAGGTCGTCTGTTTGATTTAAGTCGGGACCTTTCGCGCCATCCGGAATTCTTGAATTCGCTGGTCTACTTTAGTCTGATCAATGTCAACGTCGTGCTGATTCTGATCCTGAGTTTCATGCTGTTTCGTAACATCGTGAAACTGGTTTTGGATCGGCGACGTGGTGTCATTGGCTCCAAACTGCGCTCCAAACTCGTCATTGCTCTGGTCTTCTTCGCCGTGGCCCCCACGGCTCTGCTCTTTTATATCTCGACCCGCTTTCTGACCGACAGTTTTGAAACCTGGTTTTCCACGCGGGTGGAAGCCACCATGCACCGAACGCGGGAAGCCGGTGCGATGGTCTATGATCGGGATCAGCGGCGTCTGGCCAGTCTTGCCCGCCTGGCCTTGCAACGGGTTGAACCCGTACGTCAGGACCTGGGAGAGGAGTCCTATCCTTTCTATGAAATCAATGCCAGCAAACTGAAAGGTTTTTCTCGCGAGTTCCGAGTCGGTAACGTACGGGTTTATGATCGGGATGGACGCCTGGCCTGGCACAATGAAAATGATAAGGCTCCTCTTTCGGCTCGGGAGCAGCGTTTTATTCTGCATGCCATGCAGCGATTTCGTGATAACGCCGGCCTCACCGCCCGGGCCATCGTCGATGCTGATGAAGGGCACGATGTGGTGCGCGGGGTGGCGCCCATCTTTGATCCGGATGGCAAGGATCTGCTCGGCATGGTGGTGCTCGAGGAACGTTTTGATACCCAAATTCTGCAAAGCGTGGAAACCATTATACAGGAATTTGCCAGCCTGAAACCCAGTGCCGAATTGAATCGTTTGAGCTATGTGATCCTGCTCGTTCTGATGGTGGTGATCATCGTCTTTTCCGCAACGTGGCTTGGATTTTATGTAGCGCGTGGCATTATTGCGCCGATTCAACGGCTGGCTGAAGCCACGCGTGAGGTGGCCGTCGGTAACTATTCGCTGGCCTTGGAGGTGCGGTCGGATGATGAGACAGGGCAGCTCTTCCGTGCCTTTAACAGCATGATCGCCGACCTGAGGGAGCATGAAAATAAAGTCGTGGACTTCACGCGCCAGCTGGAAAAAACCAACGAAGAGCTGGATCGTCGACGCAAGTACATGGAAGTGATTTTGACCAATATTGGTGCGGGTGTTTTTGCCGTCGATGCGGAGGATCGCGTGACCTCCATCAACCGCGCTGCAGAGAGGCTGCTTAACGTTCGGGCCGGCGATGCGGTAGGACAACCGATTGAAGATGTCCTCGGTCCCGAATTGAGTGAAGCCCTGTGGCGACCCATTCGGGAACGCGTGCAGTATGGATCCTTCAGCGGCGAGATCGATCTGGCCGAAATTGGTCGCGATCTGCTCCTGTTGGCCGACGGCACGCATATTGTCGATGAAAACGGCGATGATCTCGGCATCGTGGTGGTGATCGATGACGCGAGCGAACAGGTCAAGGCGCAGCGCGTGGCGGCCTGGCGGGAAGTGGCGCGACGCATTGCTCATGAGATCAAGAATCCCATTACGCCCATCAAGATCAGCGCCCAGCGTCTTTTGCGGCGTTTTGGTGACCAGTTTCAGGGGCGGGATCAGGAAGTTTTTGTCACCTGCTGCGAAACCATCGTATCGGAAGTCGACGCTCTGCGTGATTTGGTGAATGAGTTTTCAAAGTTTTCCCGCCTCCCTTCCATTAAAACCAAGCCCGAGGATATCAATGCCATCCTGAGGGATGTCGTCGGCCTCTACAGTATGAGCTACTCAGCCGTCGATTTTGATATATCAGGTTTGTCGGACCAGCTGCCCCTTGTGCCCTTGGACCGGGAGCAGATGATGCGTGTCTTTACCAATATCATTGCCAATTCCATCGCTTCCATCCCGGAAGAAAGGGAAAAGGGCGCGATTTCCCTTCGCAGTCGACTGCTGGAGAACTATAACACCATTCGGGTTGAGATCGCGGACAATGGCTGCGGCATACCGGAGCACTTGAAACAACGCGTCCTGGAACCGTACTTTTCCACTAAAAAGGAAGGCACAGGACTGGGGCTGGCGATCGTTAATCAAATCGTTTCCGATCATGGAGGTTATCTGCGTATTGCCGACAATCAGCCCATCGGAACCGTCATTATTATTGAGTTGCCCTGTCACGAGGCCAAGCAAAAAAGGGGGCATCATGCCTGAGACTTTGAAAAGCGGAGAATCCTGCCTCGCTTTGATCGTGGACGACGAAGAAAGCATACGTAAAACATTGGCGGATGTTTTTGATGATGAAGGCTGGCAGTCGGTGACAGCTGAAAATGGCAAGGTCGGGCTGCAGCTGTATAGTCGAAGACAGCCGGACCTGGTGCTCCTTGATGTCTGGATGCCGGGCATGGATGGTATCGAAACGCTGCAGATGATGCGGCAGTTAAATCCCAAGATTCCCATCGTCATCATGAGTGGACACGGCACCATTGAAACTGCAGTGCGGGCCACCAAGCTTGGGGCCTTTGATTATTTGGAAAAGCCGCTGTCGCTCGATAAACTCATTCCTCTCCTGGATCACGCGCGGCAGATTCGTTTGCAGCAGGATGAAAAAAGCCGGCACTCCACCGTTCCCGATATGATCGGCAATTCCCCTCTGATTTCCCAAATCAAACGACAAATCAATATGGTCGCGCCGCGCAACGCCTGGATTCTGATTACCGGTGAAAATGGTACGGGCAAGGAAGTGGTGGCCCGACATATTCATGAAAAAAGTTCACGCGCCACCAAGCCTTTTGTGGCAGTGAATTGTGCGGCGATTCCTGAAGAACTGATTGAATCGGAACTGTTTGGTCACACCAAGGGCGCTTTTACCAATGCGATTTCCCAGAAAAAAGGCAAGTTCGAGCTGGCCCATCAGGGCACCCTTTTTCTGGACGAGATTGGCGACATGTCTCTCCGTACTCAGGCCAAAATACTACGTATTTTACAGGAACAAGCCTTTGAACGGGTCGGCAGCACCGAAACCCTGACCGTGGATGTTAGGGTCGTGGCGGCTACCAACAAGGACCTGAAAGAACAGATCAAAACCGGCCAGTTCCGCGAGGATCTTTATTACCGCTTGAATGTGGTGCCTTTCCACCTGCCGCCGCTGCGTGATCGGGGCGAGGATATCTTTGATTTGACTCAGCATTTTCTGTTCAAGATGGCTCAGGAATTGAGTGAAAAGCAGAAAATTTTGACTCCTGAAGCCCAAAAAGTCATGCGGGAATACCCGTGGCCGGGCAATATTCGCGAGCTGAAAAACCTGCTGGAACGTGCCTGCATCATGTCGGACGCTGAATTGATTGAAGCGGATTTTCTGCGTGATCTGCTGGGATCCAGTGAAAAAATCGAGGATCCCCTGAGTCAGGAGTTTTTAGCCGCCAGTACCCTGAAGCAGGCAAAAACAGACTTTGAAAGAGCTTACATTATAGGTAAGCTTGAAGAAAATCAGTGGAATATCACCAAGACTGCCGACGCCATCGGCTTGGAACGCAGCAACCTGCATCGCAAGATGAAACTTTACGGGATTGAGCCTAAAGCCAAAGGGTAAAGACTATGCCGACCGACCAAAGAGTGACCGTCGAAGCAGCCTCGGGCCTCCTTCAGATTCAAAGCGCCGCCTTCGCCGAAGGCCAGGCTTGGCAGGTGCGCGCCATTGGTCGGCAACGTCTTCTCGTCGAAAGTGAAGCGGTGGCCCTGTCCATGCGCGGGGATCAGGCCGGAGCGGGGCGCCTGAGTCACAGCGTTTTCGTCTCCATGCTGCACGGTTTGGTGACGCAAAAGTTTGATGGGCTGATGTCGGTGGACCTTGGCGATAGCGTGAAGCGACTGTACTTCCGTGGCGGCGAGCTGGTCTTTGCGGCTTCCAATCTGATCGATGATCGCCTGGGGGAAGTGATTTACCGTGCGGGACAGATCACACTCGATCAGCTGACGGAAGCTGCTGTGCAGGTGAATCGAACCACCAAGTTTGGAAGGGTGCTTCTGGAAAGTCGTGTCTTCAGCAGTTCGCAACTGTGGGATGCGTTAAAACTTCAGGTCATCAGTATTTTTCAGTCCACCTTTCTTTATGACTTCGTTTACGTTCAGCTGGAACCGGGGCAGCATCTATCGCCGACGGCTGTGGCGATTGATGAACCGACCACCACTTTGATCGATGATAGCCTGGGTTATGCCGAGCTTTATCGGCAGTTCCGCGTGCGTCTCGATAAGGGCTGCACCATGACAGGCGTGGACTTTGTGCTGGAACGCATCGGCGCCAAACCGGGAACCTTCATTGGGGACACGCTGGAGCTGGTCAACAGCAACCCGCATATTGACGCATTTCTGGAGCATTCCAAGCTGACAGAAGCCAATAGCTTGTGCGCACTTTTTGACATGCTCAATCATCATGTCATTCGCATTGAAGGGTATGACACTTCGACACGTGGTCTGGATAGTGGAACTCAGATCAAAGGGATTAAGGGTCTCATCGATGCCTATCATCTCATTATAGATGGAGCCAAAAAGGCTTTTGCGGCGGAAGGGCTCGATTTCCCCGTACTCGACATTGAACTCTTTTTGGATCAGCAGTATAGCTTCAGACGTTCCCCGGTCTTTGTCCTGCAGGACGGCACGATAGCCCCGGAGGCCATCGTGAGCATCTACACCAAGGCACGAACGAGCGCGCGCCAGGCCGAAGTCATGGCCAATCAGATGCAAGGTCTTATCCTGTTTCTTCTGCAGGTGATCGGTGATCTCCTTCCCAGCGGCAAAGGCTGGGAGCTGAAGCGCTCCTTTCAAAATTTGGTCACGTGAAAAAATTACAAGCGAAACGTCAGCCGCAAAACAAAGCGCGTCCCTCCGATCCGACTGGGCGCGAGAAACCCAAACCTCGTCCTGCTTCCGAGCGCGATAGCGTCCGACCCCAGCGGTCGGGGGATAGCAAGCGACCGCAAAAATCCGGTGAAGCTGGTCGTAACGGACCGCGGCCTCAACGCTCAGGTGAAGCTGGTCGTGAAGGACCGCGACCTCAACGTTCAGGTGAAACCGGTCGTGAAGGACCGCGACCTCAACGCGCCCCTGAAGTGAGTCATGAAGGTCAAAAAGCTCCACGTTCCTCTGAAACCGGGCGTGAAGATCAGCGGCCTCAACGTTCCGCTGAAGCCGGACGCGCGGTTCAAAAAGCCCGCCGTTCGCATCAGACAGGTCGTGAGGGACTCTTCATCAACAACTGGTCTGCCCTTGCCGAATATCTTCGCGCCCAACCCGGCGCCCTCAACAAGATCTACCATGCTCCCCGTGAAGCCAAACGCCTGCATCAAATTCTTGCTGAACACGGTGTAACCCTGGCCTGTGAAGAAGATCAGGAGATGGAAACCGGCTTCGCCGCCAGCGTTACCCTTCAATATAAGAATGAAGAGGACCTTCTGAGCGAAGCTGCCGCCCGGTCGGAAGATCTCATCATAGCCTGCGATCATGTGACCGATACCCGGAACCTCGGTGCGATCGCACGAACTGCTGCTTTTTTCGGGCTTTCAACGATTCTCATGCCCAAGGATCGCCAGGCACCTATCACGTCGGCGACTCTGGGAACCGCGCAGGGAGCTTTCGCAACGGTGAGTCCGACGGAAGTCACCAATCTCGGCCGCACCCTGATGGCTCTTAAAGACTGTGGTTATTGGATCGCAGCGGCTGACATGGTCGGAAACCCGGTTGACAAACTGCCGACCCGTTACGAGAAGCTCGTGCTTGTCCTCGGCTCTGAGGACAAAGGCGTTTCGGCTCAGATTTTGAACAAGAGTGATTTCACTCTGTCGATCCCTTCATTCGGTGGAAACCTGGAATCGCTGAATGTATCGGTGGCTGCTGGTATTCTTATACACGCTCTGCGCGCTCAATCCGCTCAAGGCAAAATTCTCCCGGAGGGGTAGCTTTCACTTGACAGAAATCGAGAGGAGAGTGTAATTCCTTCTAACGCTCGAGGCGCTAAACGATTTTTTTGTTTATTGTTACGAGTTTCCGTGTGCTGGTGTAGCTCAATTGGTAGAGCAGCTGACTTGTAATCAGCAGGTTGCGGGTTCAAGTCCCATCACCAGCTCCATGTGAGATTGATAGAAGCAGTGCCATACGGAGGATTGCCCGAGTGGCCAAAGGGAGCAGACTGTAAATCTGCCGGCGTAGCCTTCGGTGGTTCGAATCCACCATCCTCCACCAGCCGAAAGGCACACTGCTGCTAGAGATCGTTCGTAAGTCGGAATAAGCGGGAGTAGCTCAGCTGGCTAGAGCATTAGCCTTCCAAGCTAAGGGTCGCGGGTTCGAATCCCGTTTCCCGCTCCATCCGTCTTCTCTCGATGAAGAGCCAGTTGACGAAGGCTTCGATAAAAGGGTACAAACTACCGGTCGATTGCAGCCAATGTCCTACCGCCAGACAGGCGGGATGTTATGCCTATTGTATCTCTTGGAGGCGCAGTGGGAAGTCCTGATGAAAATCAGGATGTGTCGGCGATTTTTTTTAAAATCGCTTATTAGCCCAGGTAGCTCAGGGGTAGAGCACGTCCTTGGTAAGGACGAGGTCAGGGGTTCAAAGCCCCTTCTGGGCTCCATGCTTACCTCAAAGCGGGAGACCTAAAACAGTCTCTGCGATGAAAATCATAGACAATGAGCTATATAACGAAGAAATAACTTCGCTTTCTGCCTTTAGCGGGAGGAAATCATGGCAAAAGAAAAGTTCGAGCGTTCAAAGCCCCACGTTAACATCGGTACCATTGGTCACGTTGACCACGGTAAAACAACCCTGACAGCAGCCATCACCAAAGTTATGTCTTTGGCGTACGGCGGGGTAGCGAAAGCTTTTGCGGAGATCGACAACGCTCCCGAGGAAAAGGCGCGAGGTATTACTATTAATACATCGCACGTTGAGTACAGCTCAAAAGCCCGTCACTATGCTCATGTTGACTGCCCTGGTCACGCTGACTATGTGAAGAACATGATCACTGGTGCTGCCCAGATGGACGGCGCGATCCTGGTGGTTTCCGCGGCTGATGGCCCTATGCCTCAGACACGTGAACACATCCTGCTGGCCCGTCAGGTCGGTGTGCCTCGGATCGTTGTGTTCATGAACAAGTGCGACATGGTTGATGACGCAGAACTCCTCGACCTCGTCGAAATGGAAGTTCGCGAACTCCTCAGCCTCTACAAATTCCCAGGCGACGACACTCCTATCATTCGGGGCTCGGCTCTGAAAGGTTTGGAAGCCGCCAACGCACAAGACGATTGGGCTAAGAAAATCGTTGAGCTGATTCAAGCTTGCGATGATTACATCCCAGTTCCAGAGCGTCCTATCGACCGTCCGTTCCTGATGCCTATCGAAGACGTGTTCTCGATCTCAGGTCGCGGTACTGTTGTTACAGGTCGTATCGAGCGCGGTATCATCAAGGTTGGCGAAGATATGGAAATCGTCGGCTTGGCTGAAACCACCAAGACCACCTGTACTGGCGTAGAGATGTTCCGCAAGTTGCTGGACGAAGGTCGCGCTGGTGACAACGTCGGTATCCTTCTCCGCGGTACCAAGCGTGAAGAAGTTATGCGCGGTCAGGTTTTGTCGAAGCCAGGCGCCATCAAGCCTCACAAGAAGTTCAAAGCTTCTGTGTATGTTTTGACAAAAGAAGAAGGCGGCCGTCACACTCCGTTCTTCAAAGGTTACCGTCCTCAATTCTACTTCCGCACAACGGACGTAACTGGTAGCATCAAGTTGCCAGACAATGTTGAGATGGTTATGCCAGGTGACAACATCGACATCGAAGTCGAGTTGATTCAGCCGATCGCAATGGACAAAGAGCTCCGCTTCGCTATCCGCGAAGGTGGACGTACCGTTGGCGCCGGCGTTGTTGCTGACATCATCGAGTAATATTCGATAGTTTTTGTTCGTAGGCCGACCGTGTCTTGGATACGGTCGGCTTCGAGCGACTTAAGGTTTTTCTTTCTAGGCGAGTAGCTCCAATGGTAGAGCATCGGATTCCAAATCCGACTGTTGTGGGTTCGAGTCCCTCCTCGCCTGCTCTGCCCCTCCAGACCAGTCCGGAGAACACCCATGAATAAAGATGATTCCTATTGGCTCAAACTGGCTTACGTTGCCTTTGCAGCTTTGGTCGCTTTGGCGTTCTTCAAAGCCTTCGGCACCTTGGGTGTCCAGCTGGGATGGACAGATCGATTTGACTGGTATCAGCCAGCCACGACCGCAGCCAGTTTGGCTCTTGGCGTCGGGGCTGCCTTTTTATTGAGTTCAAATAAAGACCGGCATGAATATTTTTTAGCTGCCATTGGCGAGCTGAGAAAAGTGACATGGCCTAGCATGCCCGACACGCGGCGCATGACTATGATTGTTTGTGTCGTCGTCGGCATATTCGCGATCATTCTGGCCGTCTTCGACTTCGTATGGGCCAAGGTTCTTGGTCTTCTCATCGCCTAAGCACCTAAGATAGCAAGAATCCCTGGCAGGGTGTTACAATATGGCAAACGTTTGCGACCCCGCAGCGCTTGCCTTCATGTGTGTGCCATTGGGGCACAAGGTTCCGCTGTGGATAATTAGGACAGGGGAAACCATTGAACAACGAGGCAGATAGCATGGCTTACGATTTGAAATGGTATGTCATACATACTTATTCAGGCTTTGAAGAAAAGGCCAAATCCGGACTGATGGACCGCGCCAAGAGCGAAGGTCAGGCCGAAAAATTTGGAGATATCTACATCCCTCACACAGTCAGTGAGTCGGTGAACAAAGCCGGCAAAAAGAAGGCTGTCTCCCGCACCTCGTTCCCCGGCTATATTATCGTTCAGATGCACCTGGACGACGAAAGCATGCACGTGGTCAAGAGCACGCCGAAGATTACTGGATTTGTGGGCAATGCCCGTCATCCCAAAGCCTTGCCAGATCATGAAGTCCTGCGCCTGACCAATCCAGAATTGGTAAAAGATTCGCGCAAGGAAGTTGTCCAGGAAGTCCGGTTCTCCAAAGGCGAAGCGGTTAAAGTTATGGACGGTCCATTCAGTAACTTTGACGGCGTGATCGACGAAGTTCGTCCCGACAAAGGCAAGGTCCGCGTGTTGGTAAGTATCTTCGGTCGCGAAACCCCGGTGGAACTTGAGTTTGGGCAGGTCGAAAAAATTTGAAACGGTTGTCACGCACCTCTTCGACCAGGTGCGTTTTCCATTAAGTTGCTTGACGGGGCGTGTAAAATAGCGTAAACCCCGTCTTCCAAGTCTTGATTCAGATCGCTACTCAGTAGCGAAAAAGAAGGAGCGAAGAACGTGGCAAAGAAGGTTGTCGGATTTATCAAGCTGCAGATTCCGGCAGGTAAAGCGAACCCGGCTCCTCCCATTGGCCCTGCTCTCGGCCAGAGGGGCGTCAATATTATGGCCTTTTGTAAGGAATTCAACGCTAAGACCCAAAAGCAGGTTGGCTCGATTCTGCCAACTGTTATCACCGTCTTTGCCGACAAGTCCTTCACCTTCATCACCAAAAGCCCTCCGGCTTCTGACTTGCTGAAGAAAGCTGCCAAACTGGAGAAAGCTTCGCAAACTCCTGGTAAAGCTGTTGCGGGTTCCGTGACAATGGACCAGGTTCGTGAGATTGCGAAAACCAAGAAAGACGACTTGAACGCATACGATGAAGATGCCGCCATGAAGATTATCATGGGTTCAGCTCGCAGTATGGGTCTGGAAGTTAAATAAGTCCTGCATAGCGTCTGCATACAGCAGACACTGACATAGTAGGAGAGTCGCAAGACTCGATTGGACTACGGAGAATATTATGGCTAAGCGAGGAAAGAAGTATCGCGCAGCCCTCGCCAAAGTTGATCGTGAAAAAAATTACGATCTGCTCGAGGCCTGCAAACTCGTCAAGGAAACATCCTACTCCAAAATGGATGCCTCCGTGGATTTGGCCGTGAACCTGGGTGTTGACCCTCGTCACGCTGATCAAAACCTGCGGGGTGCAACTGTCCTCCCCAACGGTCTTGGCAAAAAAGTCCGCATCATCGTTTTCGCCAAAGGCGAAAAAGCAACCGAAGCCAATGGTCTTGGCATCGATGCAGTCGGTGGTGATGATCTTGCCAAGCGTATCACCGAAGGTTGGCTGGATTTTGATCAAGTGATCGCAACCCCTGACATGATGGGCGTTGTCGGTAAACTTGGTAAAGTTCTCGGTCCCCGCGGTCTGATGCCAAACCCAAAATTGGGCACAGTGACCTTTGAAGTTGAGAAGGCTGTTACGGAACTGCGTGCAGGTCGCGCCGAATACCGCGTGGATAAAGCCGGTATCGTGCACACCTCCATCGGTCGTTCCAACTTCACACCAGAGGCACTGGCGGAAAACGCTCGCACGATCATCGATACTTTGCTCCGTGCAAAGCCTTCGACGGCGAAGGGCACTTACCTGAAGAAGGTTTGTCTTTCTGCGACTATGGGTCCTGGTGTACGCGTCGATACGACGCCCTTTAAAGTTTAAGGGGGAAATCACTGATGGATCGTAAACAGAAACAAGTGCTCCGCGAATCAGCCACAGTCCGGTTTAAAAAATCGAAGGCTGTGATCGTCGCTGAATACCGTGGCCTCACGGTAGAAGAATTGACTCAGCTGCGCGTGGCTTTGCGCCAGGCCAGTGCTGAATTCCGTGTGATCAAGAACCGCATCGCCAAGAAATCCATTGGCCTGGAAGTCCAGGAAATGGAAGGTCTCTCGAAGGCTCTGGTCGGTCCAGTAGGCGTGATTTGCGCTTACGGTGACGGGGCTCAGGCGACTAAAGCTGCTTTGGCCTTTGAAAAGGATCATCCTAACTTCAAAGTCACCGCCGGCTTTATGGAAGAAGCGGCTCTGAGCAAGGCTCAGTTGCAATCGATCGCTGACCTGCCAAGCAAAGATGTATTGCTGGCACAGATCATCGGTACGCTTGTCGCGCCTCACAGAGGGCTCCTTGGCGTCTTGAACGGCGTCAACCGTAATTTGGTTCAGGTTATTAACGCAATTAAAGATAAGAAAACATCTTAATCCTAGGGCTTTGGTTTAGTCGAAAGCTAACTGGATGTGATTTGGGAGGAGAATTTTATGGCCAACGTGACAAAAGAACAAGTCGTTCAATTTCTTGAGAATCTGACCCTTTTGGAAGCTGCTGAGCTGGTGAAAGAGCTGGAAGACAAATTCGGTGTAAGCGCAGCTGCTCCGATGGCCTTCGCTGCCGCTCCTGCTGCTGCCGCCGCCCCTGTTGAAGAGAAAGACGAATTTACCGTCATTCTGAAAGACGCGGGCGACAAGAAGATCAACGTGATCAAGGAAATCCGCGCGATCACAGGTCTCGGCTTGAAAGAAGCTAAAGACCTTGTGGAAGGTGCTCCTAAGGAAGTTAAAGCTAGCGTTCCTAAGGAAGAAGCTGCCAAAATCAAGGCTACCCTTGAAGCAGCTGGCGCCAAAGTTGAGCTCAAGTAATATATGGATCGGAAAGGTGAAGCTGGCCGGTGGAAATTGGCGCAGCACATCTTTCCGCTTTTTTATTGCTTTGATTCCATATATCCTAATTTCCTTGAGGATATGTGAAGTTGACGAATTTACGAGTGAAACGCCGGTAGTCGAGTTTCTCGACGCGGCCTAAGTTCGTTCGAAGATTCTTCAACCTGTTTCATCGGACATTAAATGCAAAAGGCTACCGCAACACACGTGGAGGGTTTCTGCCTTTCACTCTTTATTCTCAGCGAGGAAGTTGAGGATAGGCGGTACTTTTTGCCTTTTTCAGTCTGTGCTCTGCGACGCGAGTTGCAGGGCCGTCTGCGTCTGATGAATAGGTGACGGCGGACAGCAAACATTTCTTCGCCAGTGACATTATTCGTAATCGCCCGGCAGCGGGGTTTCTCTCCCGAATCCGGCGTATAGCAGAGACTCTGTTTCTGTTAGCGGCATCGATGGGATAGCGCGGTTGCGGTGCCACGCGAGAAGCCGGAAGTGCGGCCGGTTATTGCGTGGATGAAAACGGGATTCCTTTCATAGGAGTGCTAAATGACCTCCCTCGCTTCCAGTTTTACACGTCCTCGCAAACGATTTGAAAGAATAACCCCGGCAATCGACATACCTTACCTGATCGAGCTGCAGAAGAACAGTTATAACATGTTCTTGCAGGCGACCGAGCTTCCGCAAAATAGGAAGGCTGTTGGTCTGGAAGCTGTGTTTAATTCGGTGTTCCCGATTACTCACTTTGCTGAGACAGCATCGGTTGAGTTCGTCAGCTATTCGTTTGAAGAGCCCAAGTACACCGTGGACGAGTGCCGTCAGCGTGGTATGAGCTTCGCCGCTCCTCTCAAAGTCGTGATCCGGCTCGTGGTCTGGGACCTCGACAAGGAAACCAACGTCAAGTCCATCCGCGACGTCAAGGAGCAGGAAGTTTACTTCGGTGAAATCCCGCTCATGACCGATGATGGTACGTTTATTATCAACGGAACCGAACGCGTTGTCGTATCGCAGCTCCACCGATCGTCAGGTGTCTTTTTTGACCATGACAAGGGACGCAATTCTGCATCTGGGAAGCTGCTCTACACGGCTCGCGTGATTCCTTATCGCGGCAGCTGGCTCGACTTCGAATTCGATTCCAAGGATATCCTGTATCTGCGTATCGACCGTCGTCGGAAGATGCACGGTACGATCCTGCTCAAGGCTCTGGGTTATACCGACCAGCAGCTTTTGGACCGTTTCTATAAGAAAGAACTGGTTCGTATTCGTGAAGGCAAGCTCGAGAAAAAACTGAACTACGAGATCCTTCGTGGTCAAAGAGCTTTGACTGACCTTGTGGATCCAGCGACTGGCAAAGTCCTGGTGAAGAAGGGTCGGCGTATTTCCGTTGGCGCTATTCGCCAGATGGAACAGGCCGGGATCGAGTACGTGGCTATGGAACAGGATGAACTCGTCGGCAAAATCACCGCCGAAGACATCCATGACAAAGCTGATAAAGTTCTTGTGCCCCTGAATACCGAACTCGGTCTTGAGCATCTGGAAAAGATGATCAAAGCCGGTGTGAAGGAATTCTCGGTTCTGTTTATCGATGGTGTGAACGCTGATGCTTCCTTCCGTAATACGCTCGTGTCTGACAAGATCGAGACCAAGGAAGACGCGATTCTCGAAATATATAAACGCATGCGTCCTGGTGATCCCCCTACGATCGAACCAGCGACCTCGCTGTTTGACAACCTCTTCTTCAACCCCGACCGCTATGACCTTAGCGCCGTGGGTCGTATGAAGTTGAATCAGAAACTCGGTCTGGAAGTTCCTTTGGAAACCAGAACGCTGACCAAAGAAGATATTCTGCGGACAGTCGAGTATCTGATCGGTCTGAAAAATGAAAAAGGCCAGATCGATGATATCGATAACCTGAGTAACCGCCGCGTTCGCGCTGTCGGTGAGCTTTTGGAAAACCAATATCGTATCGGTCTCCTTCGTATTGAACGCGCGATTCGCGAACGCCTCCAACTAGGCGACGTCGATACGCTGCTGCCCCATGACTTCGTGAACAACAAGCCGGCTTCGGCGGTTGTGAAGGAATTCTTCGGCAGTTCGCAGCTCAGCCAGTTCATGGATCAAACCAACCCTCTTTCGGAAGTCACGCACAAGCGTCGTCTTTCCGCTCTGGGGCCGGGGGGTTTGAGCCGTGAACGAGCGGGTTTCGAAGTCCGCGACGTTCACCCGACTCACTACGGCCGTATCTGCCCGATCGAGACGCCTGAAGGTCCGAACATCGGTCTGATTTCGTCCTTGGCTTCGTATGCGAAAGTAAACGATTACGGCTTTATCGAAACCCCATTCCGCAGTCTGACTGAGGAAAGCGGTGGCAAAAATAAAGTGCGTTACTACTCGGCTGCTGAAGAGCACCAGGACCATGTGATCGCCCAGGCGAGTAACATCCAGTCCGAAGAGGAATTCGTTTACGCTCGCCGCGCCGGTGAATCGGAAATCGTGCGTGCGGAAGAAGCGGATCTGATGGACGTGTCCACCAGTCAGCTCGTGTCCGTCGCTGCGAACCTGATCCCGTTCCTGCAAAACGATGATGCGAACCGCGCTTTGATGGGTTCGAACATGCAGCGGCAGGCCGTGCCCCTCCTGAAAACCCGCGCGCCGCTAGTCGGAACCGGGATGGAGCGCATCGTGGCTCGTGACTCCGGTGCGACCGTGGTTGCCAAGCGTGACGGTGTGGTCGTGGCTGTCGATGCTGAACGTATCGTTATCAAAACCGAGGACAACACCGGTAACCTTACCGAAGTCGGTGCCGAAGTTGATATTTACAAGCTTGAGAAAAACAAGCGTTCCAACGTCGATACTTGTATCAACCAAAAGCCTATCGTCGTTCGCGGCGAGAACGTGAAGAAGGGTGATATCATCGCCGACGGTTTCGCCACCGAAATGGGTGAGCTGGCTCTGGGCCAAAACGTGGTCGTGGCCTTCATGCCCTGGAGTGGTTACAACTTTGAGGACTCCATCCTCATCTCGGAACGCGTGGTTAAAGAAGATCTTTATACTTCGATCCACATTCAGGAATTCGAATGTATCTCCCGCGACACCAAGCTGGGTCAGGAAGAGATCACCTCGGATATCCCGAACGTCGGTGAAGAAGCGCTCCGTAATCTGGACGAAGCCGGTATCATCCGCATCGGCGCTGACGTGAAACCGAACGATCTTTTGGTCGGTAAAATCACGCCCAAGGGTGAGACTCAGCTGACTCCAGAAGAAAAACTCCTGCGCGCGATCTTCGGTGAAAAAGCCGGCGACGTACGGGATACCTCGCTGCGTGTACCACCCGGTGTGGTGGGTACCGTGATTGGTGCGAAAGTCTATGCCCGTGAAGGCGCTGTGAAAGACGCACGCAGTCTGCAGATCGAGGAAGAAGAAATTGCCCGTTTGCGGAAGGACGAAAGCGACCGTATTTCCATCATCAAGGACTCCGCCGCCCGTAAGATCGTCAAGATCGTGGCCGGTGAGACTTTGGCTGGTGAAATCCGCGGCCGTGATGGTGGAACCATCGCGAGCTCGGGTACGGTTATGACTGCCGAATTCCTCAACAGTCTCGACTATATTTACTGGGAACATCTGGCCGTTAAAGACGCTCAGAAGAACTCCCTGTTGACCAAAGTCGTGGAAAGCCTGCGCGAGAAGATCAACCTCATCCGCTTTATGACGGAAGAGCAGATCAAGAAAGTTCGCAAGGGCGACGAGCTGCCTCCCGGCGTTATCAAAATGGTTAAGGTCTATGTCGCCATCAAGCGTAAGCTGCAGGTGGGTGATAAGATGGCCGGTCGCCACGGTAACAAAGGTGTGGTGTCCCGTATCCTTCCCGAAGAAGACATGCCCTTCCTTACGGATGGCCGTCCCGTTGATATCGTGTTGAATCCACTTGGTGTTCCTTCCCGTATGAACGTCGGTCAGATCCTTGAGACCCACTTGGGTTGGGCAGCCAAAGGCCTCGGCGAGAAGCTGCAGACCTTTATGGAGCAAAGCATCAACCGTCCTGAAATTGAGAAGTTCATCTTCTCGATCTGGGATGATGCAGAGACCCGCAGCTTTGTGGGCTCCTGCACTGATGAAGAGCTGATGACTTTCGCGCGTAAATACCGCGAAGGTGTGCACCTCGCAAACCCCGTCTTTGACGGTGCGGGCGAGGAAGACATCAAGCGTTACCTGGAACTGGCAGGGCTTGATGCCGATGGTCAGAGCGATCTTTATGATGGTCGTACGGGTAACAAGTTTGATAACCGCGTGACGGTTGGCGTGATGTATGTGTTGAAACTCCACCATTTGGTTGATGAGAAGATCCACGCACGTTCCATCGGTCCGTACTCTCTGGTGACTCAGCAGCCTCTCGGCGGTAAAGCGCAGTTTGGTGGTCAGCGTCTGGGTGAGATGGAGGTGTGGGCTATGGAAGCTTACGGTGCAGCGAATACTCTGCAGGAGTTCCTGACCGTGAAATCCGATGACGTGCTGGGCCGGACCCGTATGTACGAGTCCATCGTCAAAGGCCAAAACATGATGATGCCTGGTCTGCCCGAGAGCTTTAACGTTCTCGTGAAAGAACTTCAGTCCCTGGCGTTGGATGTCAACCTGATCCGCGATGATCAGGAAATTGGTCTCGAGAACTTCAGCCAGTAATCGCCGAATAATGAGCACCCCAGGTCATTGACCTGGGGTTTCATCCGTCCTCATGGAGGTAACTCACTTGAACGACTTGGTAAACTTTTTTGATAAGCCTACGGATCCCTTAAGCTTTAGCGCGATCAAAATCTCGCTGGCTTCCCCGGAAAAGATTCGGAGCTGGTCATTCGGTGAGGTCAAGAAGCCCGAGACCATTAACTACCGTACCTTTAAACCGGAACGCGACGGCCTCTTCTGCGCGAAGATTTTTGGGCCGGTTCGTGATTTTGAGTGTATCTGCGGCAAATATAAGCGCATGAAGCACCGCGGCATCGTCTGCGACAAGTGCGGCGTGGAAGTTATCCACTCCAAAGTTCGTCGGGAACGCCTCGGTCACATCAACTTGGCAACCCCGGTTGCGCATATCTGGTTCCTGAAGTCCTTGCCTTCGCGTATCGGTGCGATCCTCGACATCTCCCTAAAAGATGTTGAGCGCGTGCTTTACAGCGAATCCTACGTGGTCCTGGATCCAGGCAACGAGGAACTCACCAAGCTGCACGTCGGCCAGGTGATTAGCGAAGACGAATACGAGCAACTGCTCCAGGAACACGGTAACGGCGCATTCAACGTCGGTGTCGGCGCGGAAGCCATTCAGGAACTCCTGTCGGGCCTTCGTATCGAAGACCTCGGGGATGACCTGCGCAAAGCCTTGCTGGAAGCTTCTTCAGAAGCTTCCCGTAAGAAACTGCAAAAACGTCTGAAAGTCGTTGAGGCTTTCAAAAATAACGAAGCGAAACCGGAATGGATGATGCTGTCCGTAATTCCGGTCCTCCCTCCGGACCTGCGCCCCCTGGTGCCTCTGGACGGTGGCCGCTTCGCAACGTCTGACTTGAACGATCTCTACCGCCGCGTGATCAACCGGAACAACCGTTTGCTCCGTCTGATCGAACTCAACGCGCCCGAGATCATCATCCGTAACGAGAAGCGCATGCTTCAGGAAGCGGTTGATGCCCTCTTTGATAACGGCCGTCGCGGTAAAGTGTTCACAGGTCCCAACAAGCGCGCCCTTCGCTCGCTGTCGGACATGTTGAAAGGTAAGCAGGGTCGTTTCCGTCAAAACCTTTTGGGTAAACGCGTTGACTACTCCGGTCGTTCCGTGATCGTGGTTGGTCCGACACTGAAACTCCATCAGTGCGGATTGCCCAAGAAAATGGCGATCGAGCTCTTCAAACCGTTTATCTATAACAAGCTCGAAGAACACGGCATCGTGTCGACGATCAAATCCGCCAAGAAACTGGTGGAAAAAGAACGTCCTGAAGTTTGGGATATCCTGGAAGAAGTGACCAAGGAACACCCCATTCTTCTGAACCGTGCGCCTACGCTTCACCGTCTCGGTATCCAGGCTTTCGAGCCTGTGCTGATCGAAGGTAAAGCGATCCAGCTGCATCCCCTCGTCTGCTTCGCGTTTAACGCGGACTTTGACGGTGACCAGATGGCCGTTCACGTGCCTCTGTCGGTGGAAGCACAGATGGAAGCCCGCGTTCTGATGATGTCGACCAACAACATCCTGTCGCCGGCATCCGGTTCGCCCGTGATCGTCCCGACCCAGGATATCGTTCTCGGTATCTACTATCTGACCAAGGAAGATATCTCCGCCAAAGGCGCTGGTAAAATGTTTGGTTCGATCGAGGAAGTCCGTGTGGCCTATGACCACAATGAAGTGAGCCTCCAGGCTCCTATCATCGTGCGTTTCAACGGCCGCAAGTACGATACGACAGTGGGCCGCGTGCTCCTTTCGGAAAATCTGCCGGACGAATTGCCGTTTGAAGCGATCAACAAGCGTATGGGCAAGAAGGAATTGGCCAAGCTGGTCGATGACGCCTTCCGTATCGCGGGTCCGAAGAAAACGGTTCTCCTGGCTGACGGCCTCCGCGCGATCGGGTATCGCTACTCAACCAAAGCGGGTCTCTCGATTTCGATCGGTGACATGGTCGTTCCCGAAGGCAAGAAACGCCTGCTCGATGACGCTTACGAAGAAGTGAAGAAGATCAAGGAGCAGTACTCTGAAGGTCTCTTGACCGAAGGTGAGCGTTACAACAAGGTTATCGATATCTGGGCAAAAGTGACGGAAAATATCGCGGAAGAGATGTTTAAAAACATCGCGAAAGCGAAGAAAACCGACCACAAAGGCAACGTCAGGGAAGTCGATAGCTCGAACTCGATCTTTATGATGGCCGACTCCGGTGCTCGTGGTTCCGCTCAGCAGATTCGTCAGCTGGCCGGTATGCGCGGTCTGATGGCCAAGCCTTCGGGCGAGATCATTGAAACGCCGATTACTGCGAACTTCCGCGAAGGTCTTTCAGTTCTTGAATACTTTACCTCGACTCACGGTGCCCGTAAGGGTCTGGCGGATACCGCCCTTAAAACCGCGAGTTCAGGTTATTTGACCCGTCGTCTCGTGGATGTGGCTCAGGATGCAACCATTGCGGAAACCGATTGCGGAACCGCCAACGGTATCAACATGATCCCACTGCGCGAAGGTTCCGACATCAAGCAATCGCTGGGTGACCGGACTCTGGGTCGAGTGCTGATTTCTGAAATCAAGGATCCGGGCTCCGACGAAATCATCGCCAAGTCAGGCAGCCTGATCGATGAAGCCGTCGCCAAGCGGATTGACAAAGCTGGTATCGAGATGGCTCGTATCCGCTCGGTGCTGACCTGTAACACCCGCATGGGTATCTGTGCCAAGTGTTACGGCCGTGACCTTGCAACCGGTCATATCATCAACGTCGGTGAAGCGATCGGTGTGATCGCAGCGCAGTCGATCGGTGAACCCGGTACGCAGCTGACAATGCGTACCTTCCACTTTGGTGGTACCGTTTCGCACAGAATCGAGAAGAACACACGGGACACCGGTTTCTCCGGTATCGTGAAGTTCCAGCGTATCAATGCGGTCACCAACCGCGATAAAAAGCAGATGGTGCTCAGCCGGAACGGTGAGATCCAGATTTTGGATAAGGAAACGGGAGCGATCCGCGATACCTACCCAATTTCGTACGGTTCGGTTCTGCTTTGCAAAGAAGGTCAGGAAATCGACGCCGGTTCGTCGCTGGTTGAATGGGATCCCTTTGCGAATCCTATCATGGCGGAAGTCGGCGGTCGCGTGACCTATCGTGACTTGAAAGAAGGCCAATCCGTCGAAGAACGTACGGATGAAGTGACCTTCCTGGCTCGTAAGGTGATCATCGAAACCCGCGGTACGGACCTCAAGCCGGCTGTGGAAATCGTTGATGTGAGCACAGGCAAAGTGGTTTCGGTCGACGGCAAGCGCGATGCCCGTTATGCGTTGCCCGTCGGTGCTACGATCTTTGTGGATGACGGCAGTGAAGTGCTTCCTGGTGATATCATCGCCAAGATCCCACGTGAACAGGCCAAAACCAAGGATATCACCGGTGGTCTGCCACGCGTTGCGGAACTGTTCGAAGCCAGAAAGCCCAAGGATTACGCTATCATGTCCGATCGGGATGGTACTGTAACCTTCGGTGCGGACTCGAAAGGCAAGCGTAAGATCGTGGTCGTCAGTGACGATGGTCAGAGCTCAGACTTCACGGTGCCTAAAGGCCGTCATATTATCGTAACCGAAGGTGACTATATCCGGAAGGGTCAGACCCTGGTGGATGGTTCTCCGTCGCCGCACGATATTCTGCGCATCCTTGGCACATTGGCGCTGGCCAAGTACCTCGTCGATGAGATCCAGGACGTTTATCGTCTGCAGGGTGTGAAAATTAACGATAAGCACATCGAAGTCATCGTGCGTCAGATGTGCCGTCGTGTGAAAGTTCTAAGTCCAGGTGATACCCGCTTCCTCCCTGCTGAGCAGGTGGAAAAGGGTGAATTCGATGACGTCAATGCCAAGGTGAGAGAGCAAGGCGGCCAGGAAGCTATTTTTGAGCCCGTGCTTTTGGGTATCACGAAAGCCTCCTTGTCGACGGACAGCTTCATCTCGGCGGCCTCTTTCCAGGAAACTACCAAGGTCCTCACCGAAGCCGCTATCAACAGCAAGGTCGATCACCTGCGCGGTCTGAAAGAGAACGTCATTATGGGTCGTCTGGTGCCAGCCGGTACCGGTTCATGGCAGTATCGCCGTCTCGAATCGCGTGTTCGGGGTGTCGATGAAGCTTTACCAGTGATCATCAAGATCATGGAAGCTTCGAACTAAGATCCAGTCACTTTGCCGCCTCCAAGGAGACGGTGGGTGATGTGATGAAGATGAATCTAGGGGTGCTCCGGCACCCCTTTTGTTTTTGCTTAAAACCAGCAATAACTCTTGCCTTCTGGCCTCCAGATTGGTACTGATACTAGCCTCGCGTGTGGTCATGTTTAGCGAATGCTTTATTGCATTCAAAAGACGGCGTGAGATCCGGTGCTGACGGATGAGCAGATTTCGCGAGGTCACAGCGTCAGAGTAGCAACGCAAAGCCCCGCAGCGATCAATCAAATTATGTTCGCAATGAGGCGAAAGCAGTAAGGATAAGAAAGCATGCCAACGATCAATCAGATCATCGCCAAAGGAAGAACGGTTCAGAAGAACCGTACGAAAGCTCCTGCGCTGAAGGGATGCCCTCAGAAGCGTGGTGTTTGCACTCGTGTTTACACGACCACTCCCAAGAAGCCTAACTCCGCTCTTCGGAAAGTTGCTCGTGTACGTTTGACCAACGGCGTTGAAGTCACCTCTTACATCGGCGGTGAAGGCCACAACCTCCAGGAGCACAGTGTGGTTCTGGTTCGCGGTGGTAAAGTGAAAGACTTGCCTGGTGTGCGTTATCACATCGTACGCGGCAGCCTCGACTGCTCGGGCGTGAACGCTCGTCGTCAAGGTCGTTCGAAGTACGGCGCGAAAAGACCAAAAGCCTAATTAACCGCATCAGCTGCTCAAGCATTGGAGTGAAGAAGTATGGCACGTCGCCACACCGCAGTAAAACGGCAGGTTCTTCCTGATCCCGTTTTCAAAGATGAAGTTGTCACCAAGTTCATCAATAGCATGATGAAGCATGGTAAGAAAGCTGCTGCTGAGAAGGCTTTCTACGGCGCCATGGAAGAAATTACAAGTCAAGGCGCCGATCCCCTCGAGACCTTTAAAAATGCTCTCGATAACGCCAAGCCTATGCTGGAAGTCAAATCCCGCCGTGTCGGCGGTTCGAACTACCAGGTTCCTGTTGAGATTCGTCCTGAGCGCCGTCAGGCACTGGCGATCCGTTGGCTGATCGAATTCTCGCGTGGTCGTAGCGGTCGCAGTATGCGCGAGCGGCTGGCCGGCGAAATTTTGGATGCCGCCAACAAGCGTGGCGCAACCATCAAACGTCGTGAAGACGTTCATAAGATGGCTGAAGCGAACAAAGCGTTCGCGCATTATCGCTGGTAAGAAACTGTCAAAGTTGATTAAACTGTTCGCAAGTTTTGGCCCCATCGCGGGGGCCAGCGAACAGTTTTTTTATTTCCTGAATCCAAGCCGAGAAAACTTATGAAAGTCCAGGATCTTCCGCGTTTGCGTAACATCGGTATCATGGCCCATATCGATGCGGGCAAAACCACAACGACCGAACGCATCCTTTTTTATACGGGCAAGATTCACAAGGTCGGCGAGGTTCATGATGGCAACACCACCATGGACTGGATGGAGCAGGAGCAGGAGCGCGGGATTACCATCACCGCTGCTGCCATTACCGCCTACTGGAAAGATCATACCGTTAATATCATCGATACGCCTGGTCACGTGGATTTCACGGTGGAAGTGGAGCGTTCGCTGCGAGTCCTCGACGGCGCGATTGCGGTCTTCGACGGCGTGCACGGCGTCGAGCCCCAGTCTGAAACCGTCTGGCGCCAGGCGGATAAATATAAAGTGCCACGTCTGGCCTTCGTCAATAAACTCGATCGCGTCGGTGCCAGCTTCGATGAATCCGTACAGTCGATGCGGGATCGCCTGGCGGCCAACCCGGTGCCCTTTCAATTGCCCATCGGCACCGAAGATGCTTTCGTCGGCGTCGTCGATCTCGTCGCCCGCAAGGCCTATTACTGGGATGGTGACGCGCTCGGACAATCGTTCCGGCTGGAAGAAATCCCCGACGATCTGAAGGACGAGGCTGAACTCGGCCGCATGCAACTCATTGAAGCTGTTGCTGAATTTGATGATCAAACGATGGAAAAATTCCTGGAAGGCAAGGACCTGACCGACGAGGAAATCCGGCGCGCGGCCCGTAAAGGCTGTATTGCCATGAAAATAGTTCCAGTCTTCTGCGGCAGTGCTTTTAAAAATAAAGGCATTCAACCCCTGCTGGATGCTGTGACCTATTATCTGCCATCGCCTTTGGATCTGCCCGAAGTTACGGGACTTGATCCCAGCGATGAAACCAAAACCATTACCCGTCGCCGCGTGCCGGATGAGCCGCTCACCATGCTGGCGTTTAAAATTCAAAACGATCCCTTTGTCGGACAGATCACCTATGTGCGGGTTTATTGCGGTAAACTCTCCACCAGTGAAACCGTCTTTAACGCGCGTACCGGCAAGCGTGAACGCATTTCCAAGATTCTAAAAATGGAAGCCAATCAACGGCAGGAAGTGGATTTCATCGAAGCCGGTGATATCGCGGCTGTCGCGGGTTTGAAGGTGGTCGCGACGGGTGATACCCTTTGTGATCCCAAGTATCCGATGGTGCTCGAATCCCTGGATGTGCCGGAACCGGTGATCTCCATTGCCATCGAACCGAAGAGCAGCGCCGATGCTCCGAAGATGACCAAGGCCCTCGAACGTTTTGAAAACGAGGACCCCACCCTGAAAGTCAGCATGAATGCGGAAACCGGTCAGACTCTTCTGAGCGGCATGGGTGAGCTCCATCTGGAAATCATCATTGATCGTATGCAGCGTGAATTCCGCGTAGGCGCCAACGTCGGCAAGCCTCAGGTGAATTATCGCGAAACAGTTTCCGCCAACGCCAAGGCCGAAAAAGTTTTTGAGCGTGAAACGGAAAAACTGCATCAGTGGGCACGGGTCGTGATCCAGGTCGAGCCAGGGCCCCAAACCGCGGCTCTGACCTTCGAAAGCAGGATCGGCAAGGAAAAGCTCAACGACGAGATGCTGCGGGCTGTCAAAGCCGGTTGTGAAGAGGCGGTGCAGGTTGGTGTGATCGCCGGTTATGCGATGACTGGAGTGAAAGCCACTCTGCTGGATGCCACCGTCGATCCTGAGCGTTCGGAACCCAGTGCATTTAAAATCGCCGCAGGCATGGCCATGCGCGATGCCATGCGGGTCGCCAAGCCTCTGCTGATGGAACCGGTCATGAGCCTTGAGGTTCTGGTCCCGGATGAATTTCTGTCCAATATCATCAAGGATCTGAACTCCCGGCGGGCTCGCGTGAACAATGTGGGCATGCGGGGTCACCTGCAGGAAGTCGACGCCATCGCTCCTTTGTCGGAGATGTTTGGTTATACGACAGACCTGCGGTCTGTGTCACAAGGTCGGGCGACCTACACCATGCGCTTTTCGGCCTATGAGCAGGTGCCTGATTCTGTTCTGCAAAAAATCACCGGGCACGGTTTTTAAGAGATTGACAAGGCGGCTGGCACCCGTTAGAAAAGGTGCTCCTGCACGGGATTGTAGCTCAGTTGGTTAGAGCGCTACGTTGACATCGTAGAGGTCCCCAGTTCGAGTCTGGGCAGTCCCACCAT